>NZ_JBFTEF010000013.1:0-133927 GCF_041023745.1 Massilia sp. X63 | reverse complement strand
GCTGAGCTGTTTCATGGTCGAACACCGGTCTCCACCACCGGGAAACGAGCATGCGTGCGCCTCAGTTCAAGAAGTGGTTTGCCAGACTGCCGGCCCTGAACCTGCCGCAGCGCCTGCACACGCTGGCCGCCCTGCAACCGGCAGCAGGCTTGGCGCAGTTAGTGGCGCTGATCGGCCAGCTTGGCGCAGCGCAGCGGCGCTGTCCCGCTTGCGCCTGCGAACGGTACTATCGGCACGGTCAGGCCAATGGCCTGCCACGCTACCGCTGCCGCGCATGCAGGCGCACCTACAACGACCTGAGCGGCACACCGCTGGCACGCCTGCGGCGGAGAGACAAGTGGCTGGATTACCTGGGCACGGTCCTGACTTCGACCTCGGTGCGGTCGGCGGCCGCCCAAGTCGGCGTGCACCGCAACACGGCCTTTCGCTGGCGCCACCGCTTTCTCGAGCGCGCCAAGCATGACCGTCCGCAACTGCTCAATGGCATTGCCGAGGCCGACGAGATGTTCCTGCTGGAGTCGCAAAAGGGGGCAAAAAAGCTCGACCGCCCGGCGCGCAAGCGCGGCGGCCGTGCCGGCAAGCGCGGGATCTCCCGCGAGCTCGACTGCATCCTGGTGGCGCGCGACCGTGGCGGGCAGACCATCGATGCCGTGGTCGGCCGCGGCGCGCTGACGGCCGCGCACCTGGCGCGCCACCTGCTGCCCAGGCTCGACCGGCAAGTGCTCCTGGTCAGCGACGGGCATGCCGCTTACCGGGCCTTCGCCCGCCAGCACGGCATTGCGCACCAAGCGGTCGACCTGCACGCCGGGGTACGGGTACGCCGAAGCGCCGCCGGCGCGATCCACGTCCAGAATGTGAACGCCTACCACAGCCGCTTTCGCCAGTGGTTGAGCCGCTTTCGCGGCGTGGCCTCGCGCTATCTGCCCAATTACCTGGGCTGGCGCTGGGCGCTCGACGGCAACCGGATCACGTCTGCCGAACAATTGCTGCGTATTGCGATCGGCGTCATCCATAGTAGACGATGACAGCGCCTTTTTTTATTCAGGCAGCCAACACCTGCGCAGCTTCGCGCGGCTTGACCATCAGCGCGCGCAGTTCGCCGATGCTGAATTCGCTCTCCTCGTGCATGCGCAGCAGCAGCGTGGCGCCGATCGGGAGCGTGCTGTGGCGAATCTTGCTGATCACCGGCGGGGCCACTTCGAGCACGCGCGACAGGGCCGCGTCGTTTTTCAGGCGCAGCCTGGCGATGATGGCGTCGAGGAGGCGGTTGGGGTCGTATTCCGCGCCGGGCGGAAGGCGTCTGATGGGCATGGAGTTCTTTCAGGATTGTTAATAATTTGTCACTTTGCGTGATCTGTCGCGAATTATTTGCATACATAGCCAATAAGGCATCATTCGTATGGCTTTTTTCGTCATAGGCGAAATGATACACATTCGGCTTGCAGTTTGCACAAGACCTGACGGATGTGAAGGCATGCCGGGGATGCAGGGGCGTGCGCGTGCCGCCGGCGCAGCGGAAGCACGGGAACGGAAAAGGGAATGCCGCCCTGCGCGGGCGGCGCGGGCATTACTTCTTCTTGCCGGGGGCGGCCTTGGCCAGGCCGCTGGCCTGGTACAGGGTGCGCGCGTCCTGGTGGGCGCGCTCGATCGTGCGCATCCCGGGCTGGTCGTCGTGGGCGACGAAGTATTCCTTGTCCTGCGCGGCGACGACGATCTTGATCGCGGCGGCGTCGGCGACGCCGTATTTTTCGACGATCAGCGTGGTCACTTCGTCGAGGTATTCTTCATAAGTCATGCTGGCCTCTCTGTTTCGGTGCCGGATTGTACGGGAGCCGCGGCCAGCTGCGCCAGCGCCGTCGCGACATCGGGATAGCGCAGCCGCACCCGCAGTTCGCGCTTGAGGCGCGTATTGTCGAGGCGGCGCGATTCGGACATGAAGGACAGCAGGGCCGGCGTGACCACCGCTTCCAGCTCGGCGCGCGGCAGGCGCGGCGGCCGTGCCAACCCGAAGGCATCGGCCACCGCATCGAAATATTCGCCCATCTTCATGCGCGTGTCGTCCACCGCATGCACGGTCCGGCCGGCGCCGCGTGCGCGGAACAGCGCCAGCAGGACGATGCGCGCCAGGTCGTCGGCGTGGATGTGGTTGGTGTAGACGTCGTCCTGCGCGCGCAGGGCCGGCGTGCCCTGCTCCAGCCGCTTGCGCGGCAGCCGGTCGGCCGCATAGATGCCGGGCACGCGCAGGATCGACAGATGGGTGCCCGTCGCGAGCGCCCAGGCCCGCAATACCCGTTCGGCGTCGACGCGCCGCCAGGCCCGGGCGTTGCGCGGCGCCACCGGCCGCGATTCGCGCACCAGTACGCCGCCGCAGTCGCCATACACGCCGCTGGTGCTGACGTAGACCAGGCGCTTCACGCTGCCGAGCGCCGCGGCCAGGTGGCGCGTGCGGCGATCCAGCGCTCCTTCGGGCTGGGGCGGCGCCAGGTGCACGACCCAGTCGGCCAGCCCGCGCAGGCGCTGCAGGCTCGCGGGCAGGTCGAGATCGGCCACCAGCGGCACGGCGCCGGCGGCGCGCAGCTCGGCGCAGCGTTCGCGCCGGCTGGTCAGCGCAAAGACGCGAAAGCGCCCGGCCAGCAGCGGCAGCAGGCGCATGCCGACGTCGCCGCAGCCGACGATGAGCAGGCGCGGACGGTGGAAGGCGGAAGGCTGGATCATGGCAGGAAGGCGGGATGAAAGCTTGCCACTCTAGCACACGCGAATCGGCGCCACGGCGGCCGGCGTTTCACGGCGCGCCGGGCGGCGGTGTAGAATACCGGCCTGTCGTACCGAACATTTGTCTTTCTTATCAACGGCTTGCCGTACGCAGCCACCAACCCCGAACCTGCATGAGCTTCCAGATCACCGTCCAGCCCAGTGGCCACCAGTTCACCTGCGAGGCCGACGAAACCGTCCTCTCCGCCGCCATCCGTGCCGGCATCGGCCTGCCCTACGGTTGCAAGAACGGCGCCTGCGGCTCCTGCAAGGGCAAGGTCCTGGAGGGCGAACTGACCCACAAGCCGCACCAGCAGCGCGCCCTGAGCGACATCGAGAAGAGCCAGGGCATGTCGCTGTTCTGCTGCGCCCTGCCGCAGCAGGATCTGGTGATCGAGGCGCGCGAAGTGGGCGGCAGTTCGGAGTACCCGGTGCGCAAGATGCCGACCCGGATCGCCGGCATCAAAATGGCCGCGCCGGACGTCGCCATCGTCACGCTGCAGCTGCCGGCCAACGAAGCACTGGCCTACCGCGCCGGCCAGTACATCGAATTCCTGCTCAAGGACGGCAAGCGCCGCGCCTACAGCATCGCCTGCGCGCCTTCGTTCAGCGGCCCGCTGGAACTGCACATCCGCCACCTGCCGGGCGGCCTGTTCACCGACCACGTCTTCGGCGCCATGAAGGAGCGCGACATCCTGCGCTTCGAAGGCCCGCTCGGCACCTTCTTCCTGCGCGAAGAGTCGAGCAAGCCGATCGTGCTGCTGGCTTCGGGCACCGGCTTCGCCCCGGTGAAGGCCCTGGTCGAGCACCTGATGCACCTGAAGTCGACGCGTCCGGTCCGCCTGTACTGGGGCGGCCGCCGCCCGCAGGACCTGTACATGGACGAACTGTGCCGCGCCTGGGAGACCACGCTGCCGGACTTCCGCTACATTCCCGTGATCTCGGACGCGTTGCCGGAAGACGCCTGGCAGGGCCGCACCGGCTACGTGCACGCGGCCGTGATGCAGGACATTCCCGACCTGTCGGGCTACCAGGTGTATGCCTGCGGCGCGCCCATCATGGTGGACTCGGCGCGGCGCGATTACGCGGCGCAGTGCGGACTGCCGGAAGACGAGTTCTTTGCCGATGCCTTCACCACCGAGGCGGACCTGGCGCAGCCCTGAAGCGCTTACGTAGGGTGGACGGCGATGCCGTCCACCCTGCGACGGCCACGCCGCAAATCGGGCACAATGCAGGGCTAGCCTTCCCAGCATCGTCCCCGAAAGCTCTTCATGCCCCTGCTGTCCCCGACCGGCAACCTGGCCGTCCTGCGCAACCGTAACCTCTCCTTCTACCTCTCCGCCCGTTTCCTCGGCACCCTCGCCGTGCAGATGCAGAGCGTCGCCATCGGCTGGCAGGTCTACCAGATCACGGGCAGCCTGTTCGACCTCGGCCTGATCGGCCTGGCGCAGTTCGCGCCCTTCCTGGTGCTGATCCTGTGGGCCGGCCACGTGGCCGACCGCCACAACCGCCGCAATATCGTCCTGCTGTGCATGGCTACCCAGCTTGCCTGCAGCCTGCTGCTGGTCGGCTTCACGGCTGCATCGTCGTCGCCTGGCAGCAAGGTCGTCTGGCCGGTGTTCGCGATCCTGGTGCTGTTCGGCTCCGCACGCGCCTTCATGATGCCGGCCTCGCAGGCGGTGCTGAAGAACCTGGTGCCCGACCGCGACTTCAGCCAGGCCGTGGCCCTGAGCTCCTCGACCTTCCATGTGGCCGTGATCGCCGGCCCGATCGTCGGCGGCCTGCTGTACGTGTTCGGCCCGATGAGCGTGCACCTGGTCGCGGCCAGCCTGCTCACGGTGGCGGTGCTGTGCATGTCGCGCACCCGCGCGGCGCCGCAGGCGCGCAGCCAGGGGCCGGTGAGCCTGGCCTCGCTGCTGGAAGGCCTGCGCTTCGTGTGGTCGCGCCCGATCGTGCTGGGCGCGATCTCGCTCGACCTGTTCGCGGTGCTGTTCGGCGGCGCCACCGCCCTGCTGCCCGCCTACGCGCATGACGTCCTGCAGGCCGGCCCGACGGCGCTCGGCCTGTTGCGTACCGCGCCCGGCGCCGGCGCGGCGCTGTGCTCGATCCTGCTGGCCTTCTTCCCGATCACGCACCGGGTCGGCCTGTGGATGTTCGGCGGCGTGGCCGTGTTCGGCCTGTGCACCCTGGCCATGGGCCTGACCAGCAGCTTCCCGGTGGCCCTGGCGGCCCTGTTCCTCCTGGGCGCGGGCGACATGGTGAGCGTCTACATCCGCCACCTGCTGGTGCAGTACGAGACCCCGGACGACATCCGCGGCCGCGTCAGCGCGGTGAACTCGGTGTTCATCGGCGCCTCGAACGAGCTGGGCGAATTCGAATCGGGCGTCACCGCCGGCTGGCTCGGCCTGGTGCGCGCGATCCTGCTGGGCGGCGCGGCGACGCTGGCCGTCACCGGCCTGTGGGCGGTGCTGTTCCCGGTGCTGTCGCGGATGGACCGTTTCCCCCACCACGAGAAGGAAACGCAGGAGGCGGCGAAGACGGCGTGACGAACTTGCATGATGATGGGCTTGCAACTGACGAATCCGCCCTTACCTATCACAACAGGACGCGGCCAAACCGAAGCCGCGGGTAAGACCATGCCGTTATAACAACAGGAGCAAGCATATGCAAATCAATGTCAACACCGACCGCACCATCACCAACCGCCAGGGTCTGGACGAACACGTGGAATCGGTTGTCCGCAGCGCGATCGATCGCTTCGGCGACCATATCACCAACGTCGAAGTGCACCTGAGCAATGAGAACAGGGAGAAAGGCGCCGATGGCGGCAACTCGTGCATGATGGAAGCGCGCGTGCGCGGCTACCAGCCGATCGTCGTGCACGAGCACTCCGACGACCTGCGCCAGTCGATCAAGAACGCGGGCAGCAAGCTGGCGCGCGCTCTCGACAGCGCCCTGGGACGCCTGCAGGACAAGAACAAGCACGATTCGACCCCGGCTATCGATCCGCTGGCCGACAAGCACCTGACCGATTCCTGATCGGCGCTTCCTGATCGCCCCCGCACGCCCTGCTCCTGGGCGTGCGTTTTTTTACGCCGCGGCGCCGCCAAGCATCGCCCGCAGCTCGCGCAAATAGCGCAGGCCCGCCAGTGCGCGGCTGCCGTACCACGACATCATTTCCCCATCGACCAGCAACACCGGGATGCCGAGCTGCTTCTCGAGCGCGTCCGCATGCGCTTCCGTGAAGCGGTAGGGCTCGGTGGACAGCAGCACCGCGTCGAGCCCGCTCACCAGTTCCTCCGACCACGCGAAACGCGGGTAGCGCGCCGCAGCGCCCCCGACTTCCAGCGCCGGCACCTCCCAGCCCAGCTCGGCCAGCATGGCGGCGATATAGGTGTCCTTCGACACGCTCATCCACGGATCCTGCCAGATGCAGTACAGCACGGTGCGCCCCGGGGCCGGCGGCAAGGCGCGCAGCGCCGCGTATTCCTGCTCGAAGGCGGCGCACCAGCGTTCGGCCGCCTCCTGCGCCCCGAAGATGCCGCCGATCAGCCGCGCCAGCGCCAGGTTGTCGCGCGGCGCCAGCGGGTGCGTGACGACGATGTGCGGCACGAACTCCGCCAGACGCTCCACCGTCGGCTTTTCGTTCTCGTCGATGTTGACCACCAGGTGGGTCGGCGCCAGCGTGCGGATCTTGTCGATGTTCACGTCCTTGGTGCCGCCGACCTTCGGAATGGCTTCCACCAGCGCGCGCGGATGGATGCAGAAACCGGTGCGCCCGACCAGCCGGTCGGCCAGGCCGAGCTCGCACAGGAGTTCGGTAATCGAGGGCACCAGCGACACGATACGGGCGCCGGGTGCGGGAAGATGTTGGTGGCCGAGTGCGTCGACCAGGTGGGCAGGATGCGTCATGGCCGCCATTTGACCACTGTTGTTTCTGAAACGCCAGCCGGTGCGGACGAGTTGCAATGAGTTATCATTCCACAACGTACTGACGCTTTCCTGTAGAGAACTCCTTGGACCCGATCGGCACCTTCGGTGCATCCCCTTACACCACGCGCGACCTGGCGCTGTTCCGCGATGCCGACGACCCGGCCGTCGCGCAGGCGCTCGCCCCTTGCGCGCTGATCCGGGTGGCGGCCGGGCAGCGCGTCGAGGATGGGCTGCGGGCGCGGCTCTATATCGTGCTCTCGGGCGCGCTGGAAGTCGCGCCGGACGCCCACAGCGGCAATGAGGACGGCGGGGTCACCCAGGTACGGCCTGGCGAAAGCGTGGGCGAGCAGGCCGTGCTGGACGACGCCGTCAACCTGGCGGCGATGACCGCGCTGGAAGACTGCGAACTCCTGGTGATCGAACCGGAACTGGTGTGGCAGCTGATCGACCATTCGAACGTGCTGGCCCGCAATCTGCTGCGCCTGCTGTCCTTCCGCGTGCGCCACGCCAACGCCCAGCTCAGGCGGCGCCAGAAGCTGGGCGAGTTCTACCGCCAGCTCTCGCTCAACGACGGCCTCACCGGCCTGTACAACCGCGCCTGGCTCAATGAGATGCTGCCCAAGCTGGCCGCGCGCGCGCGCCAGGACGGCAGCCCGCTGTCGATCATCATGATTGACCTGGACCACTTCAAGCGCTTCAACGACACCCATGGCCACCTGGCGGGCGACGCCGCCCTGTCCTGCGCCGCCGGCGTGATCCGCGAATCGCTGCGCCCTTCGGACTTCGCGGTGCGCTATGGCGGCGAGGAATTGATGGCGGTGCTGCCGGACACGCCGCCCGGGCTGGCCGAAATGGTGGCCGGGCGCCTGGCCGAACGCCTGCGCACGGCGACGGTGTTCCCCGACATGCGCCTGCCCTTGCCCCACATCACCGGCTCCTTCGGCGTGGCCAGCCTGGCGCCCGGCGGCGACGAACACGCACTGATGGCGGCGGCCGACGCCGCGCTGTACCGCGCCAAGCAGGCCGGACGCGACCGCGTCAGCATCTGAAAGCCTGAGCACGACGGCTGACGGCAGCCGCAATCTGTGCCACCATGGCGCCTGCCCGCCGCCCAGCGGCGATACCAGAACAATTCATGAGCAACCATACCTTCCTCTGGCACGACTACGAAACCTTCGGCGCGACGCCGCGCCGCGACCGCCCGGCCCAGTTCGCCGCCATCCGCACCGACGCCGAACTCAACGAGATCGGCGAGCCGATCATGCTGTACTGCCAGCCGGCGCCCGACTTCCTGCCCGACCCGCAATCCTGCCTGATCACCGGCATCACGCCCCAGCACTGCCTGGAACAGGGTGTGCCGGAACATGAATTCGCGCGAAGAATCGAAGCGGCGTTCAGCGAGCCCGGCACCATCGGCGTCGGCTACAACACCATCCGCTTCGACGACGAGGTGACGCGCCATCTGTTCTGGCGCAACCTGATCGATCCTTATGCCCGCGAATGGCAGAACGGCTGCGGCCGCTGGGACCTGCTGGACGTGGTGCGCATGACCTATGCGTTGAGGCCAAGCGGCATCGAATGGCCGTCCAAGGAAGACGGCAAGCCGAGCTTCCGGCTGGAACACCTGAGCGCCGCCAACGGCCTGGCGCACGAGGCGGCGCACGACGCGCTGTCCGACGTGCGCGCCACCATCGCCCTGGCGCGCCTGATCAGGCAAAAGCAGCCGAAGCTGTTCGATTTCTGCCTCGAACTGCGCCGCAAGGAGCGCGTGGCCGCCGAGATGGGCCTGCACCTCGACCCCAGCCAGCGCCAGCCTTTCCTGCACGTGTCCGGCATGTTCCCGGTCGAGCACGGCTGCCTGGGCCTGGTGTGGCCGCTGGCCCAGCATCCGACCAACAAGAACGAGGTGCTGGTATGGGACTGCCGCCATGATCCCTCGGAACTGTTCGAGCTCGACGTCGAGGCGATCCGCACCCGCCTGTTCACCCGCAGCGCCGACATGCCCGAAGGGATGACGCGCCTGCCGATCAAGAGCGTGCACCTGAACAAGTCGCCGATGCTGGTCGGGAATCTGAAAACCCTGCACCCCAGCATGGCGGCGCGCTGGAGCATCGACGTCGACCAGGCCCGTGCGCATGCGGCTCTGGCCGTGGAAGCGGCAGCCGCACGCAACATGAGCGCCATCTGGGCCGAGGTATTCAAGAAGCCGGCCGCCGGCGCGCGGATGGACGTGGACGAAGACCTGTACGGCGGCTTCGTCGGCAACGGCGACCGCCGCAAGCTGGAAACGCTGCGCCACGAGAAGCCCGAGGCGCTGGCCGGCATGCGGCCCGCCTTCGAGGACGAGCGCCTGGGCGAGCTGTTCTTCCGCTACCGCGCGCGCAACTTCCCGCACACCCTGTCGCAAGACGAGCGCGAGCTGTGGGAAGCGCACCGCGCGGCGCGCCTGTTCGAAGGCGAAGCCGGGGCGCGCACGGTGGACCAGCTGTTCGGGGAGATCGATGCGCTGTCCGAGCACGCGGACGAACGGGCCGAGGAGATCCTGGGCGCCTTGTACGACTATGCGGAGACGATTGCGCCGAGCAGGTATTGATGCTCGTTCTTTGTTCGCGCTGCGCGCTCGGATGCGCTGGCGACTAGTCGGCCAACTTGGGTCCCGGCGCAGGCCGGGGCCTCATTTCTGCTAACAAGCACAGGCCCGGCTTTAGCCCCGCGCCGCATTGATCGCATCGCGCGTCTCCAGCGCCACGCGCCGTGCCGCCGCCGCGAAATCTTCGCCATCGCGCGGCGCCGCATACAGGATCGCGCGCGAGGAATTGATCATCATGCCGGCGCCGTTCGCGGTCCGTCCCGCCTTCACGGTTGCCTCCACGTCGCCGCCCTGGGCGCCCACGCCCGGGATCAGGAGCGGCATGTCGCCCACCAGCTTGCGCACCTGCGCGATCTCGTCCGGGAAGGTCGCCCCCACCACCAGCGCCAGCTGGCCGTTGCGGTTCCATTTCTCGGCCACGAGCTGGGCCACGTGCTGGTACAGCGGGCGGCCGCCCACGTCCAGGAACTGCAGGTCCGAGCCGCCTGCATTCGAGGTGCGGCACAGCACGATCACGCCGCGGTCGGCCCACTCCAGGTAAGGCTCGACCGAGTCGAACCCCATGTAGGGGCTGACCGTCACCGCATCGGCGCCGTAGCGCTCGAAGGCTTCGCGCGCGTACTGGTGGGCGGTGGCGCCGATGTCGCCGCGCTTGGCGTCCAGCACCAGCGGGATGTGTGGATACCGTTCGCGCAGGTAGCGGCAGATTTCCTCCAGCTGCGCCTCGGCGCCCAGGGCGGCGAAATAGGCGATCTGCGGCTTGAAGGCGCAGGCCAGGTCGGCCGTCGCATCGATGATCGCCTTGCAGAACTGGACGATGGCGTCCGGCTGGCCCTGCAGCTGCGCGGGGAAGCGCGCCAGGTCCGGATCGAGCCCGACGCACAGCAGGGAATTGTTACGGGTCCATGCAGCGGAAAGTTTATCGATGAAAGTCACGTCGGGCCCCTTGTCAGTCAGTTATTGCGAACCCAATATTGTACCTGCCAGGCACGGCGCCGGCGGGCCGGGGGCAGGCCGTATTCCGACAAACGCGCCAAAATAGCTTTACATCATGTATATTTTGACCATTCGACAACTTGCCATGGACAAAACGATCATGACATCTTCCTTCTTCTCGCGCTGGACCCGCATCCTTACCACGGCCCTGCTTGCCGGCTCGCTGCTGTCCGGCTGCGGTTATAACGAGTTCCAGACCAAGGACGAGGCAACCAAGGCCGCCTGGGGCGAAGTGGTGAACCAGTACCAGCGCCGCGCCGACCTGATCCCGAACCTGGTGAACACCGTCAAGGGCTATGCCTCGCATGAGCGCGAGACCCTCGAGGCGGTGACGCGCGCGCGCGCCGCCGCCACCAGCTTCCAGATCACGCCGGAAGTGCTGAACGACCCGGCCGCCTTCAACAAGTTCCAGCAGGTGCAGGGCGAACTGTCCGGCGCGCTGTCGCGCCTGATGGCCGTGTCCGAGAAATACCCGGACCTGAAGGCCGACACCCAGTTCCGCGACCTGCAGTCGCAGCTGGAAGGCACCGAGAACCGCATCACGGTCGCGCGCCAGCGCTACATCGCCTCGGTGCAGGACTATAACGTCACCGTGCGCAAGTTCCCGACCAACCTGACCGCCATGATGTTCGGTTACGAGACCAAGCCTTCGTTCACGGTCGAGAACGAGAAGGCGATCTCGACGGCGCCGACGGTCGACTTCGGCAAGAAGTAAGGAAGGCACACGATGCGCGTCCTGACCACAGGCGGCCTGCTTCGCTCGCTGGGGACCCTGCTGCTGGCCTGCGTGCTGGCGCTGGCGACGGCCGGTTCGGCCTTCGCCCAGCTCAAGCCGGTGCCGGCGCTGACCGGCCGCGTGGTCGACGAAGCCGGCATGCTGGACGCCGCCCAGCGCGAGCGTCTTACCGCCGTGCTGGCCGACTACGAGGCGCGCACCGGCAGCCAGATCGCGGTCCTGCTGGTCAAATCGACCGAGCCGGAAGCGATCGAGCAGTTCAGCATCCGCGTCACCGACGCCTGGAAGCTGGGACGCAAGGGGGTCGACGACGGCGTGCTCCTGATGGTCGCGCGCGACAACCCGAGCTCGCTGCGCCGGCTGCGCATCGAGGCCGGGCGCGGCGTGCAGGGCGTGCTGACCGACGCCCAGTCGAAACGTATCCTGCAGGACGTGATCGCTCCGCACTTCCGGCAGAACCATTATTACGAAGGCCTGGTCGCCGGCGTCGGCGCCATCGCCACCCTGCTGAACCAGGAAAGCTTCCCTGCTCCGGCGCAGCAGGCGCCACAGCGCCAGGCCCAGGACGACGGCGGCGGCTTCTCGCTGTTCGCCATCCTGCCCCTGATCATCGGCTTCATGATGCTGCGCTCGATCTTCCGCCCGCGCCGCAGGGGCTTGTCGCCGCACCACTGGGGCCGCGGCCGCAGCAGCGGCCTGGGCAACGTTGCCACCGGCATCATCCTCGGTAACATCATGAGCGGGATGGGACGCGGCGGCGGCGGCGGCGGATTCGGCGGCGGCGGATTTTCCGGCGGCGGAGGCAGCTTCGACGGCGGCGGCGCTTCGGGAGACTGGTAATGGAAGGCGAGATGGGATTCACTCAGCGCATCAAACGCGCCTGGCGCCACCTGGGCAGCAGCAGCGGCGAGGCCAAGCGCGCCTTCCCCGAGGCGACGCTCACGGCGATCAGCGAAGCCATCACGGCGGGCGAGCAGACCCACCGCGGCGAGGTGCGCCTGATCGTCGAAAAGGCCCTGCCCTTCGACGACGCCTGGGACGGCGTCAGCAACCGCCAGCGCGCACTGGCGCTGTTCGCCGACTACGGCGTGTGGGATACCGAAGACAATTGTGGCGTGCTCATCTACATCAACCTGGCCGAGCACAAGGTGGACATCGTGGCCGACCGCGGCATCGACCGCAAGATCGATGCCGCCACCTGGCAGGCGGTATGCCGCACCATGACCAAGGGCTTCGGGGAAGGCCGCTTCCATGACGCCACCCTGGCCGCCATCGGGCAGGTGAACGACTTGCTGCGCCAGCATTTCCCGGCCAACGGCAGCCGCGCCAACGAATTGCCCGACAAGCCGCTGATGCTGTAACAACCCGCCGCAGCCCCCTGCGGGCTTGCGCGCCCGTTTGATGCAGCTCTGTGATCTTGCATGGCCGCCGCCTACCATGGGCGCTTCTGCAGACAAGCGAGCGCGCCTTGGAAAACCGGATCACGCCTGTTCCGCCCAGACTCGTCACCTGGCGCGGCAGCCTGGAAAGAAGGCCGTATTGCAGCGCGGCTGCGCTGGGCGCCTGCCTGGGCATCCTGTCGGTCTGTTGCGCGCTGCTGGTGCTGGGCGTCCTGCTGCAATGGCTGCCTCCCGAGCAGTGGGGAGAGTCGGCGGCCTCCGGCCTGGCCAGGCTCAGCCAGGGCATGGTCTTCTTCCTCACCGTGCTGTATGCCCCGGTCATTGAAAGCTTCATAGCCCAGCTCGTACCGATCGAGCTCGCACGCCGCCTCGGCGCCCACCCGGCCGTCTGCGTGCTGCTCAGCGGCCTGGTGTTCGGCTACGGCCATTATTCGAATGGCGGACTGGCCCATGGCATCACGACCTTTTTCTCGGGCCTGGTCTTCGGCAGCGCCTACCTGGCCCCGCGGCGGGTCGGCGTCAGCGCGGGCTTTCTGGCCGCAAGCAGCGCGCATGCCGTGCACAACCTGCTGCTGCTGTTCGTCATCGCGCCCCTGCTTCCCGGCGCGCTCTAGCGGTCCCGGCCGTCTGCCGTGCCGCTCATGCCTGACGCCGCCTGCCCGGCTGTTTACAATGGCCGCTTTTACCTACCGGGAGCCTGCCATGAGACTAGCCAACAAAACAGCGATCGTTACCGGCGCCAGCCAGGGCATCGGCCTTGCCTGCGCCACCCGCCTGGTGCAGGAAGGCGCGCGCGTCATGCTGGTCGATGTCCGGCCGGAAGGCGCCCAGGCCGCCGCGGCGCTGGGCGATGCGGCGCGCTTCCAGCAGGCCGACGTCAGCCTGAAGGCCGATGTCGAGGCCATGATCGCCGCCACGCTGCAGGCCTTCGGGCAGATCGATATCCTGGTCAACAATGCGGGCGTCACGCACGCGGCCGATTTCCTCGACCTGGAAGAAGAAGACTTCGACCGCGTCTTGCGGATCAACCTGAAATCGATGTTCCTGTGCAGCCAGGCCGCCGCGCGCTCGATGGTGCAGCGCCAGGCCGGCTGCATCATCAACATGTCCAGCGTGAATGCGGAGCTGACGATCCCGAACCAGGTGCCGTATGTCGTGTCGAAAGGCGGCGTCAACCAGCTGACGCGCGTGGCGGCGATCAGCCTGGCCGCGCACGGCATCCGGGTGAATGCGATCGGCCCGGGCACGATCCTGACCGAACTGGCAAAGAAGGCCGTGCTGGGCAGCCCGGAAGCCCGCCACACGATCCTGTCGCGCACGCCACTCGGCCGTTGCGGCGAGCCGGAAGAAGTGGCCGCGATCTGCGCCTTCCTGGCCAGCGAGGATGCCTCGTACATGACCGGCCAGACCCTGTACGCGGATGGCGGCCGCATGGCGCTGAACTACACGGTACCCGTACGCGAATAAGGCGATCGGCAGCACACGAAAGTCAGCGGACAGATATACGAAATAGCAATGTCTGGTATCCGTATACTAAATTGGACATATATTTGGCGGCGCACCATACTTGCACCTGTCTCCACTATTCTCCTCCAAGAAAATAGTTTTAAGCCCGCCTCTAGCGGGCTTTTTTTTATTCCTGCCTGGCCGGCGCGTCCTGCGCGACGTTGTTGAGATCACCGAAGCCCCGTCCGGTTCAGCTATCGGTATTCACGTTTGATCGCGGTCACAGCGTGGTCACAATCGCCCCATATACTTTGAATCACTGCGATACATGCAACCGATATGCGTGATCGCAGCAGGTGTGCTGCACCACGTGCAACACACCAACCGAATTCGCGTCTCTTGGCCCGATCTTGGGTTGTGCCCGTCAGTTCCTGACGGGCATTTTTTTCTTCGTATTGGCAACGCACCAACAAAAAACCTCCGGCAGAGCTTGAAGCCGCCTGCGATTTGGCTATGATGAAGCTCGCGCCCTGCACTTTTCCTTACCCGCAGGGTTGCGGAGACAATTCGATAATGGGAGCCTGTCCTATGAATCAACGTGTATCCGAGACCTACGCGCATCCACCCGAGTCGAACACCCGCCGCCGCCAGCATGTCGACGGCAACCTGGTGCTGAGCGAACTGAACCCCACGGCCGTCATCGACCAGCCCGAAGACGCCAGCGTCCCGCTGGACCTGCTGACCTTCGGCAGCGTGCGCGAAATCTGCCCCAAGTGCCGGCACACCCACCTGAAACTCGTGCTGCGGCAAGACAGTGTCCGCATGGCACACCTGTTCTGCGCCGACTGCGAAAGCTGTTTCGACGCCCACTACGAGAACGGCGCCCCCGCGCTGACGATCTGAGCCGCCGTAGCGCGGACGCCGGGCCGCGGACGGTGCGGCAGAATAAACGACAGGCATGGTATCGTTGGCATTTGCCCAACAACCCAGTGCCATGCCCGCTTTCCTGTCGCTCCTGCTGCTCGATCCCCGCCTGCGTTCCGCCCGCATCAAAACAGCCCTGGTGCTGTATGCGGGCGTGATCGTGGCCGGCTCGATCCCCGGCGCCCGCGCCGAGGTGGGCGAGTTCGCACCCGGCCTGGTACTGCATGGACTGACGTATGCCTTCCTGACCCTGCTGTGGTTCCTCGGCAGCACGGGCAGCGGCGCCCAGCGCGCAGCCAAGGCCGTGCTGGCGATCGCCCTGATGGGCGCCGGCGACGAGCTGGTGCAGAGCTTCCTGCCCTACCGCTCCGGCGACGTGCGCGACTGGATGGTCGACGTCGGCGCGGCCCTGCTCACCAGCACCGTGCTGGCCATGCTCCTGCCGCAGCACGGCAGCGTGCGCCAGCGCTAAGCATTTTTTCCGCGGAAAATCCTCCGGCCTCGTGGGCAGCTTGATGCAGCTCAGTTCCAACCCGGGTCAGCTGGAACGCTGACACGCTTCTTCCCTCTCACTCCAGTGGCACGTGACATCGTCACGCATCCGATTGAACATCCACGATCGAACAACCACCATAAGGAGTTGATCATGAAGCAAAAACACCAGAGCATGATCCTGGCGGGCTTGCTGGCTGTAGCGCTGGGCACGACCGGGTGCGCCGGCATGCGCGGCAGCGAGTCATCGAGCGGCACAAGCGGCAGCAGCACCTCGGGCGGTTCGAGCGGCACCGCCGGCGCCACCGGCACCGGCGGTTCCAGCAGCTACGGCTCCGGCAGCGCCACCGATGCCTCCGGTAATCCCACCGGCAGCAGCGGCAGCTCGAGCAGCACGGGCACCATGGGCAGCGGCACCTCGGGGTCGGGCAGCTCGGGCACGTCGGGAAGCTCTGGCAGCAGCTCGTCGGGATATGACCAGTCCGGCAGCTCGGGAGCGATGGGCAGCACCGGCGCTGCCGGCGCATCGGGCCAGGCCGGCAGCCCGACGGCCAGCGCGAGCCCCAACAGCACGGTACTGGCCATCGAGGTCATTCCGCGTGAAAGCTCGGGCAGCGCGGGCAGTTCGGGCAGCGCCGGCAGCACCGGATCGAGCGGCGCCACCGGCGCGAACAGCTACCGCATCACGGTGCGCATGGACGACGGCAGCACCCAGGCCATCACCCAGGACACCACGCCCGACTTCCGCAGCGGCGACCGGGTGAGCGTCGCCAGCGGCGCCATCCAGCGCTGAGGACGCGTTCCCTATAGAGCGCGCACAAGTAGAAAACGCGCACCGGAACCGGGTGCGCGTTTTTGTCGCTGCATCGCTGGGGACATCGCTGCGGCACATTCTCGCCGCCGTCCCCAGCGTTCAGGGAAGGCTCAGGAAGCCTCAGGGCATACCGGTGCCGCCCGGAATACCATCCCCTTCCGCCTCGATCTCCTTCTTCTGCAAGGCCACGTTGCGGGTGGCGGCGCTGATCACTTCCAGCGGCAGCTTCGGCGTGCGGTCCGCATTAAGCAGGCCGTTCGCCTCCTGGAAGGTATCGGTGAACTGCGTGTAGCAGAAGCCGCTGAACATGAAGGTCTCGTTCACCACCGTCAGCAGCCTGCGGTACAGCGACAGGTAGCTTTCCGCCGAATGCGCGCGCGAATAGCCCCAGGTGGTCTTGTCGGCTTCCGGATCCTGCTTCGGATCGTAGGCGATGCCGCCGAACTCGGTCAGCACGATCGGCTGGCCGCGGTGCGGGAAGCCGTCCAAGGTCAGGATGCGCCCGCCCGGACGCCGCTGGTCGAACAGGGTGCGCACCGGGTCGCTGACGGCGTAGCGCGCCTGCAGCTTCTCGGGATCGCAATCGTAGTCGTGGATGCCCAGGATGTCGGTGGCGGATGCCTCCCAGCCGTCGTTGCCGATCACCGGACGCGTCGAGTCGAGCGTGCGCGTCAGGTGGTACAGCGCCTCGACCGCGTTGCGGTGCGCCTGGGTCAGCGTCAGGTTGGGCACGCCCCAGGATTCGTTGAACGCGACCCACACGATGATGCAGGGGTGGCTGTAGTCGCGCTGGATCGCTTCGGTCCATTCACTCACCATGCGGCTGATGGCGCGCGAGCTGAAGCGGTAGGCCGAGGGCATCTCTTCCCAGACCAGCAGGCCGAGCCTGTCGGCCCAGTACAGGAAGCGCGGATCCTCGATCTTCTGGTGCTTGCGCACGCCGTTGAAGCCCATCAGCTTGACCAGTTCGACGTCGCGCTTCAGGTGCTCGTCCGACGGCGCCGTCATGAAGGATTCCGGCCAGTAGCCCTGGTCGAGCACCAGGCGCAGCTGGTAGGGACGGCCGTTGAGCATGAAGCGGTCGCGGTTGATCGAGACCGAGCGCAGCGCCGTGTAGGAGCGGATGCGGTCGAGCACGCGGTCGCCGCAGCGCAGGGTCACCTCGGCATCGAGCAGGGTCGGGCGCTCCGGGCTCCACAGGATCTCGTTGCGCGAGTCGTCGATGCCGGGGTCGGACAGCGCGATCTTGCGGTTCGCCTCGCCCTGCAAGAGCTTGTAGTAGTCGTCCGCCAGCAGCTGTTCGCCGTGCCAGATCTTGACTTCGACAAACAGCTCCTGGTGGGTGTGGCCGGCGGCAAAGACTTCGCAGCCGATCTCGTAGGTTTCGAAGATCGGGGTCCAGCGCAGCGAGGCGATGTAGGTATCGTCCACCTGCTCGACCCAGACCGTCTGCCAGATGCCGGTGGTGCGCGGATACCAGATCGAGTGCGGTTCCAGCAGCCAGTCCTGCTTGCCGCGCGGCTTGGCCAGGTCGGCCGGATCGTCTTCGACGAACACGGTCACGACCTGCTTGCCGTCCGCGTTCATGACGTCGGTGATGTCGGCCTGGAAGGGAGTGTGGCCGCCCTCGTGCTCGGCCACCAGGCGGCCGTTGACCCACACCCGGGCGGCGTAGTCGACCGCGCCGAAGTGCAGGATGGTGCGCTTGTCGTTGGGCGCCAGCTCGAACTCGCGCTGGTACCAGACCGCGGTATGGAAGCCGGTATCCTGAATGCCGCTCAGCTCGGTCTCGACCGCGAAGGGCACGTTGATTTCATGGGTCCACTCGGCAACGTCTTCCGGTTTTGCATAGCGCATCTCGTCGTCGAAGGTGAAGCGCCATTTGCCGTTGAGGTTGATCCAGTTGTCGCGCACCAATTGGGGACGGGGGTATTCAAACTGATTCATTGTTGTCCTTTCTGTTCAGTCGGAACCGGAATGAGGATCCGGCCCAGTCGTCCGTTCTTGTTATAGGCCGCCAGCGCGGCGGCGGCCGCTTGCTGTGCCTGACCTACCCGGCACAAGGCCACGCAGGCGCCGCCGAAGCCGGCGCCGGTCAGGCGTGCCCCGAACACGCCGGGCGCCGCACGCAGGTGCGCGCACAGCTCGTCCAGTTCGGGGATCGACACTTCGTAGTCGTCGCGCAGGCTGAAGTGCGAGGCGTTCATCAGTTCGCCGAAACGCTCGGCACTGACGCCCTGCGCCGCTTCCTGCACCCGCAGGTTTTCGTGCACCACATGGCGCGCCCGCTCGCGCATCGGCGAAGGCAGGCCTTCCACCGCGGCCGGGTCGCGCACGTCGCGCAGCGCCTGCACGCCCAGCTTGCGCGAGGCTTCCTCGCACTCGGCGCGCCGTTCGTTGTACTTGCTTGCGGCCAGCTTGCGCGGCACGCCCGAGTCGATCACGATCAGCTCGGTATCGGGCGGCATCCCGACCAGGTGGTGCTCCAGCGTGCGCGCGTCGATGAACAGCATGTTCGTCTCGTCGGCCAGGCTGGACGCCATCTGGTCCATGATCCCGCAGTTCACGTGCGCGTACTCGATCTCGGCGCGCTGGGCGATGCGGGCCAGCTTGACGTCGTCGAGCTCGAAGCCGAGCAGCGTGCGCAGGGCGCGCAGGGTCGCCACCTCGAGCGCCGCCGACGAGGACAGGCCCGAGCCGACCGGCAGGCTGGTCGTGATATACACGCGCAGCGGCGGCACGTCCACGCCCTCGGCCTGCAGCAGCCGGATGCAGCCCTCGATGTAGCTGCCGTAGCCCTGCGGCGCGCTGCCGTCCTGGGCGAAGGTGACGGTGTTGTCGAAGGTCGGCGAGTAGAAGTGGAAATGGTCGTCGCCGCTGCGGCTCATCGCCACCAGCGTGCGCTGTGGGGTCGCCACCGGCAGCATGAAACCGTCGTTGTAGTCGGTATGCTCGCCGAGCAGGTTCACGCGCCCGGGTGCCGACGCGTTCACTTCCGGCGCGCCGCCGAAGAAGGTGTCGGGGTTCATCATGATGATGCTTGCGCCTCCAGCCAAAGGGGCCGCTTGCGGCCATGTACGTCCGCCGCCGGCCAGCCGGGGTCGAACGTGAGATTCTCGAGCCCGTGGGGGCCGAGCAGGAAAGTGTCTTCGATCTTTACGCCCGCGAAGCTCGGGTTGAATGCGAACGCCATGCCCTCTTCCAGCAGGGTGGCGGTACTGGGACCGGCCAGGATCTCGCGCGCCCGATAGCCCGTGATGCCGCCCTGGTGGTGCTCGCGGATCGCCTCTTCGCGGTCGGCATGCCGGTAGGCCGCCTCCAAGGCGTGGTACACCGCCGACAGCGACTTGCCCGGCTGGACCGCCGCCAGGCCGGTGGCCTCGACCTCCATCAGCGCGCGCTGCTCGTCCAGCGGCGCCGGGCTGCCGCCCGCGAAACGCACGAAGCGGGTCAGGTTGGCATACAGGCCGTGGCGGCGCGCGCAGAACACCAGCATGGCGCGCGCCCCGATCCGCTCCGCGGTGGGGGTCGGATGGCGCCAGGCCGGCAGGCGCCGCTCGCCGGCGGCCAGCACCAGGGCCGGATGGATGCCGCGCCGCCACAGCGCCTCGGCGCCGGCGCCGGCCAGCTGGAATTCGGTCCAGTCGGGCCGCGCGCGGCGCAGGGTTTCGCCCATGGCTTCGGCGGCTTCGCGGCCGAGCAGGCGGTAACGCTCGCATTCGGCCGGTCCCAGCACCATGCGGCGCTGGCGCAACGCGTGCGGCAGCGGCTGTTCGCCCGCCACCGCGCCGTTGGCGGGACGGTCGGACAGGATGGTGCGGCCGGCCGCAGCGTTCTGCACATAGCGCTCGCGCAGTTCGGGCTCGGCCCAGGGCTCGACATGGAAGGTGAAACCGTCGGGCAGCTCCTCGGCGCGCAGGCGCTCGGCCTCGATGGCGTCGGTCAGGATGCAGGCTTCTTCAGGCGTCACCAGCACCTCGGCCACGCCGCCGTCGGTGGTTTGCAGCACCGCGCTCGAGCCGCCCGCCGTGACCCAGGCGAACCAGTCGACGCCGCGCAGGCGCACCGCGCCCGCGCCCGCCGCCGCCAGCTGCGCGCGCAGGAGCGCCAGCTTGTCCGCGACCTCGGCGGCGCGCTGCTGGAGCGCGCTCATGCGTGGCCCTCCGTGGCGTAAGCAGGCATCCCGGCCTCGTCCAGGCTGACCTCCACCTGCTGCAGTTCATAGGCGGTGGTCTCGGGCAGCACGTCCATCGCGAACATGCCGGCCGCCAGTTCGGTGCCGGCCAGGTACTTCAGGCGGTCCTTGGTGCGATACGGCGGATAGAACTGCGCGTGCAGCTGGGTCTCCGGGTGCTCGGCGCCATCGGTGGGCGCCTGGTACCAGGCCATCAGGTAAGGGAACGGACGGTTCCACAGGGCCTCGAACTTGAGCAGCACGGTCTTGAGCGCGCGCGCCAGCCCTGCCCGCTGCGGCGGCGTCAGGGCGGCGAAGTCCTTGCAGGGTGCGGTCGGCATCACCCACACCTCGTAGGGATAGCGGGCGCAGGCCGGCACGAAGGCGATCGCATGGTCGTCGTGGTACAGCACGCGCTTGCCGTCCGCGGCTTCGTCGCGCGCCATGTCGCACAACAGGCTGGCGCCGTGCTGCAGGAAGTATTCTCGCTCCTGCGCCAGCTGGCGCGCCGGCACCGCCGGCACGAAGGGATAGGAATAGATCTGGCCGTGCGGATGGTGCAGGGTCACGCCGACCTCGGCTCCACGGTTCTCGAAAGGCAACACGTAATGGATGTGCGGCAGGCGGCCGATGCGCGTCGTGCGGTCGCCCCACACCGACAGCAGCAGTTCGATGCGCGACAGCGGCAGCGAGGCCAGCGAGGCAGTCGGATCCTGCGTGAACACCACCACTTCGCAATGGCCGTTGGCCGGCGCGCTCGGCACCGTCACGATCGGCGGGTCGTGCGACTCCAGCGCCAGCGAGGGAAAACGGTTGTCGAACACGGCGATCTCGTAGTCGCCGGCCGGCATCTCGGTCGGGTGCTGCGGGTCGTTCATCGGCGCCAGCGGGTTGTATTGCGGCGGCGGCTGGTAGGTGCGGTTCTGGCGGAAGGCGGCGTAGGTCACCCATTCGCCGCGCAGCGGGTGCCAGCGCAGGTGCGGATTGGCATGCTGGGGATCGGCAAACGGGCTGGGCGCAGTGATGCCTTCCGGGATCGGCTGGTTGCTGTACAGGGTTAAGTTGCGTCCGTCCGGCTTCCTGAGATCTTGACTGTGCATGGCATCCAAAAAATGTCGGGCATGGAAAAGCAATGAACGCGAGCCGGCACCGGGATCACCGGTGTCCTCGCGGTCTGTGACAGGAATCGTATCATGCTGTTTTCGCCACATTTTCTCCCTAGAACGAGGGTATTTTCCGGCTATCAATGCCGTGCGGACGCAGGGCGAAATCCCGGTTTGCAGCCTGCCCTGTCGCACCTAGGGAAAGACGACCTTGCCCCTCGTCGGCAGCTGGCCTTCGTAAGTCCAGTCCTACAGAACGATCAGAAGTATTTACACATTTTGGCGCGTCAAAACCCTACGAGAGCCGCCTGGCTACGAGGGAGAGCCGCGCCGCAGCGCGCAAAAAAAAGGCCCCGGACAGTGCCGGGGCCGGAACGCATGACGGCGGACCGCCTACTTGGCCAGCTCGACCAGCACCGCCGTGTACATCTGCAGGTTCAGCAGCAGCTGTTTCTCGGTGATGAACTCGTGCTCCGAGTGGCCGGTGTAGACCTTGCCCGGCATCGCCGGCCCGAAGCTCACCGCCCCCGGGAACAGGCGCGAATTGGTGCCGCCGCCGATTGCCACCGGTTGCGGGTCCTTCATGCCGGTGAAGTACGAGAACACGTTCATCAGGGTCGGCAGGTGCGGCGCGTTCTTCTGCACCCAGGGGTCGCCGATGCGCACGGTGACGTTGGCCAGCGGCAGCCGGCGCGCCTGCCAGTCGGCCAGGGCGGCGTTGACCTCGCCGGTCAGCTGCTCGGCGGTCTTGCCCTGCGGGCGGCGCAGGTTGATCGACACTTCGATGCCGTCATCGCGTTGCGTGATCACGGTGGGGGCAAAGCTCATCGGGCCCATGAAGCTGTCGCGGTAGGCGATGTTGCCGAACTTCTCGCCGTAGATGCCGGTGCCGATCATCTCGTTGAGGTAGTTGACCACGCCGCCGGCGGTGGTGTTGGCCCACGGGCGCACCGCCAGCGCGTCGGCCAGCATGCTCACGGCGTTGACGCCGTCTTCCGGCTTGGACGAGTGGGCCGACACGCCCTTGGCCTTGACCAGCAGATTGCTGCCCTGCCAGCTGAAGCTGTACTGCATGCCTTCCTGCCTGGCGCCGCGCGCGCGGATCTGCTGCTCGAGTTCCGGCGTGGCGTTGGCGATGGTGGCGTTGGCATCCTCGGGGATCTGGGTGCGGAAGAAACCGCCGCCGAATGCCTCGACATACGGCTCGCCGGCCGGCGGTGTGGCTGCGCCGGCCTTCGGCACCGTGACGGCCACCAGGCCGGATCCCTTTTCCGCAGTCACCGCCGGGTATTCGGCGTCGAGCGTGATGTTGACCTGGGGCGGCTGGTGGGTCTTGAGGAATTCGACCAGCGGCTGCCAGTCGGATTCCTCGCCCATGTACACATACAGTTCGATGCGCTTCGACAGCGGCAGGCCCTTGTCGCGGATCGCCTTCATCGCGTACAGCGCAGTGGCGATCGGGCCCTTGTCGTCCTCGGCCCCGCGCGCCAGCAGCTTGCCCGGCTCGCTGCTGCGGTCCAGCACGAAGGGCGACTTCTTCCACTTGGCCGGGTTCACCGGCTGCACGTCGCCGTGGGTGACCACGCCCACGCGTTCGCTGCCCTGGCCCAGGCCGATGATCACGGTCCAGCCGTGGTCGGCGTAGTCCAGGCCCAGGCGCGCGGCTTCGGCCTTGAGGGCTTCCTTGAAGGCGATGTGGACCGGGTTCCGGTCGGAAGGGACGGCCTTGTCGGCCACCGTGTTGTAGCTCACCAGCTTGGCCAGGGTATCGACGATGTCCTTGCGGTAGGTGCTCGCCGCATACTTGGCGGTCCTGACCGCGACCTCGCTCGGGGCCTTGGTCGCCGGGACCGCCGAGACTGCCGGCATCGTGAAGGAAGCCAGCAGCAGGCTGGCAAGCAGTGTTTGTCGAATCATGGTTGGCTGTCTCCAATGCAAAGCTTGAGTTGCTTTATCGCAAAGAGTCTAGCATAGGCCCGTCTCGCGCCGCAGGACGGCCCCCCGGCGCCGCTTTCGGGTATCGTGAGGCCATTGCATCCACTGGAGCCACCCGCCATGACTGCCCGAAGTGTCCGCCGCCTGCACCCCGCGATGCGCGACGATATCGGCGACCTGATCACACAGCGGCCCCTGCCGGGCCGCCTGATCGACCAGATCGATCCCTTCCTGTTCCTCAACCACCACGGGCCGCAGACCTACCCGCCGCACAACCACGGGCTGCCTTTCGGCCCGCACCCGCACCGCGGCTTCGAGACCGTCACCTTCATCCTCGAGGGCATGCTGGCCCACCGCGACAATGCCGGCCACGAAAGCGTCATCCACGCCGGCGGCGTGCAATGGATGACGGCCGGGCGCGGCATCGTGCATGCGGAAATCTCGCCGCGCGAATTCCTCGAGCGTGGCGGGCCGATCGAGATCCTGCAGCTGTGGGTCAACCTGCCCGCGCGCCTGAAGATGAGCGAGCCGGCCTATACCGGCCTGCAGCGCGCCGACATCCCGGCCTTGCCGGTGGACGACGGCAAGGTGACGCTCCATCTGATCGCGGGGGAATGGGAAGGCCGGACCGGGCCGGTGCAGTCGCTCACCGGCGTGTTCATGAGCACCGTGGAGCTGCGCGCCGGCGGCCGCATCCGCTTCGGCGCGCTCGAGGGGCGCAACGTGTTCCTCTACGTCGCGCGCGGCGTGATCCAGGTGGGCAGCCATGCCGACCTGGTCAGCCCGATGCACCTGGTGGAGCTGGACGAGGAAGGCGACACGGTCGAGATCACCGCCAGCCAGGACGCGCTGCTGGTGTTCGGCCATGCCGACCCGATCAACGAAGCGGTGGTCTCGTACGGTCCCTTCGTGATGACCACGCGCGAGGAGATCGCGCAGGCCGTCAGCGACTACCAGGCGGGACGCTTCGGCTCAGCGCTGGGCTAGCGCGAGCTGGCGCCCGTCCTGGCTGGTGATGCGCACGGTGTCCGGGATGCGCCGCAGCCCCGCCTGCTCGAAGCTGAGCCGCACATCCTTGCCGAGCGCAGCGAAGCGGTATTTGCCGACGCGCACG
This sequence comes from Massilia sp. X63, assembly GCF_041023745.1. Taxonomy (NCBI): domain Bacteria; kingdom Pseudomonadati; phylum Pseudomonadota; class Betaproteobacteria; order Burkholderiales; family Oxalobacteraceae; genus Massilia; species Massilia sp. X63. The sequence continues at coordinate 109,519 of NZ_JBFTEF010000013.1, read as the reverse complement.
ATCTCGGTCGGCCCGTCGCCGAAGTCGGCATACAGCGTGCGCTGCTCGCCGTTGCGGGTGCCGGTGACGCTCAGGATGCGGCCATCGTCGAGCTGGTATTGCCCCTGCACGCTGTGGAAAGTGAAGGCGCCGATCCTGGCCGCGGCCGGCTGGGCGCCGACGACCTCGACGCGGCCGGTATCGACGCCTTGCGGCGCGGCGTTGGCATTCAGGGCGAAGCAGGCGGCCGCCGCCAGCAGGAGTTTGGTGCGTGTCATGGCAGTATCCTTTCGGGTCGATGTGGGCAGGCGGCTCAGCGCTGGGCCAGTGCGAGCTGGCGTCCGCTTGCGCTGCTGACGCGCACGCTGTCCGGCAGGCGGCGGCTGTTCGGGCGCTCGAAGGCGAAGCGCAGGTCCTTGCCCATCGCGACGAAGCGGTTCTTGCCGACGTGGACGATCTCGGTCGGGCCATCGCCGAGGTCGGCGTACAGGGTGCGGGTCTTGCCGTCGACCTTACCGGTCACGGTCAGCACGCGGCCGTCTTCGAGGCCGTATTCGCCCTGCACGGCGTCGAACATGAAGGGGGCCATCCTGGTCTGCTTCGGCTGGGCGCCGACGATGTCGACGCGGCCGGTGTCGGCGGCTTGCGGTGCGGCGCTGGCGTTCAGGGCGAAGAAGGTGGCGGCGGCGGCCAGCAGGAGTTTGGTGCGCATGATGGGTACTTCCTTTCAGGTCGAAAACGAGGGTCGGACCTGTGCGGCTGGGGTACTCGCGCCGCGCGGTCCACATGGTCGGTTTCGCCAGCGTCTATCAAGTGTTTGTCTGGCGATGAGAGAAGTGTAGCGAGCTGGCGCGCAGCCTCAAGCGGCAAGCGCCGAAACGCCGAAAACACGCGACGAACTGCGTAAAACCGATACCAAACGGGAGGTACATATCGGTGCGCCTTCCCGATGTCTGCATCCAGTGCAGATGTCCCGCACAGCCTGGATTTACGGGCGAAAAGCGCATGCATGGAACGTGCGTCGCGCGCCATGCAGATGCCTTACAGTAGGCTGTTTTCCATCAACCGGAACCCTCATGCAAGCCATTCCCCTCGTCGCCACCACGCGCGGCTACCCCGATACCGGGAACGTGATCGAGAACGTGCACGCCGGGGCGATCGCCGTCGTCGACACCCGGGGACGCCTGCTGTACGCAAGCGGCGATCCGCACTACCCCACCTTTACCCGCTCGGCGCTGAAGCCCTTCCAGGCCCTGCCCTTCATGCTGTCGGACGGCCCGGCGCGCTTTGGCCTGACGCGCGACGAACTGGCCCTGCTGTGCGCCAGCCATTCGGGCGAAGACATGCACCTGGAGGGCGTCAGCGCGATCCTGAACAAGATCGGCCTCGACCCCGGCCACCTGGAATGCGGCTGCGCCACGCCGCTGTTCTACGAATTCACCGGCCAGCCGGCGCCGGCGGACCGCCAGTGGACGCCGCTGCACCACAACTGCTCGGGCAAGCACAGCGGCTTCCTGGGCTGGTGCCGCCTGCACGGCGCGCCCACCCGCGGCTACGTCGAGCGCAGCCATCCGCTGCAGGCGGCGATCCGCAGCACGCTGGCCGATGCGGTGGGCATGCCGGCCGACCGGATGCCGACCGGGATCGACGGCTGCTCGGCGCCGAACTATGCGCTGCCCCTGTCGAAGCTGGCCCACCTGTATGCACGCCTGGCGCAAGGGGCGGCCGACCCGCGGCTGGGCGGCGCCATGGGCATGCTGTTCGATGCCATGACGGCGCGCCCGGACCTGGTCTCGGGCACGGCGCGCACCGACCTGGCCTGGATGAGGGCGGGCGGCGGCGACTGGGTGGCGAAGATCGGGGCCGACGCGGTGCAGGCCATCGGCATCCGCTCGGCGGGCCTGGGCATCGCCATCAAGATCGCGGACGGCAACAGCCGCGCACTGCATCCGGCGGTGTACGGCGTGCTCGACCAGCTCGGCCTGCTGGACGAGGACCGCCGCGCCCAGCTCGAGCAATACCGCCAGCCGCCGATCCGCAATGCGCGCGGCACGGTGGCCGGCGACATCCGTACCCTGTTCACGCTCACGCCGGCCAGATCGGCCAGCAGCGGCCGGCGCAGGCCCTCAGGCAGCCAGGCGGCGCAGCATGGATGCGATGGCCTCGACCACGGTGGGGTCATCCCAGTAACTGTTGTGCGACAGCGGATTCCAGCTGCGTAGCAGCAGGCTGGCGACGCCGCCGTTGGCGTTGACGATGCGGTCTTCGACCAGCTCGTGGTAGCCGCCCGGCAGCGGCTGCAGGGGCCAGCCCAGCACGTCGTCCGGATCGTAGAAGTTGATCCACTTGAAGTGCCTGGTCGGGCGCTCGATCGGGATGATGTGCATGACCTTGTGCGCGGCGATGAACACCGGGATGTTGCAGCCGGTGGTGACCAGGGCGGCGCAGGTGCCGGCGCCGAGAAACATCTTCTCGCTGGCGGTCAGCGCCCGCCCCAGGGTGCTGGACGCCCAGGCGTCGATATTGCGCCAGATGCCGGCGCCGACCGGCAGGCCCTTGGCCGCCTTCTGCGCGTCGTAGATATAGCTCGACAATACCTGGCAGCCGAGCGACTGCGCCACGAACAGCACCGGCATGCTGGGCCGCACCGCATGCGCCGACAGCAGGGTGCGAGCGATCTCGCCCTGCGCCAGTTCGTAGACCGAGCCGGGAATCTCCTTGCGGTTTTCCAGGCCGGCGGCATCGCCGAAACCGTACAGGACGAACTTGCGCAGGTCGGCGTAGCGCACCGAGCTGCGCTCGCGGGTGCGCTCCCAGATGGCGTTCTGGTTGTCCTGCAGAATCTTCTGGTAGTACACGGAGCGCATCGCCACCTGCCCCGCCAGCGCCCCGAGCTGTCCGCGCAGGCGCTCCATCAAGCCGTCGGCATAGGTGGGCGGGGTTGCCCCCATTCCGTGCACCGTGATCAGCGCCACGTCGGCCATGGCATCCTCCCCTTTGCGCGTCGCGTTGCGGTGTCGCCCGCCGCGCTTCCATTGTTGGGGATAGCGTACCAGTTTTCGCTCCCACGCACGCGTTCGCTCCAGCATGCCGGCCTGCGCTACCATGGCGTTTTTTTCCAGCCCGACGCCGATGCCAGCGCTGCTCTTTCCCCGCTACCGCGACGCCATCCGCGGCCTCGACCTGGCGCAGGTGGCGACGCCCGCGCAGATTCCCGCCGCCTTCCTGCTCGGCCGCGCAGGCCGCTACAGCAGCCATTACATCCCCTTCGAATCGGTGCACATGCAGGCGCGCCTGGTCGTGGCCGGGATCACGCCGGGTTTCGCCCAGTGGAAGAACGCGATGCGCGAGGCGCAGCGCCAACTGGCGGCCGATGGTGACGACAAGGACGACGAGCGGGTGCTGCGCGCCACGCGCCTGGCGGGCGCCTTCAGCGGCGCAATCCGGCCCAACTTCGTGGCCCTGCTGGATGCGATCGGCGTGCAGCGCTGGCTCGGCATCGCCAGCTGCGCCACCGTGTTCGGAGAGGATGCGGGACTGGTGCAGGTGAGCGCCATCCTGCGCCACCCGGTGTTCGTCGACGGCAAGAACTACAGCGGCTCGCCGGCGCCGCTGCGCCATCCTTTCTTGCGCGAGATGGTGCTGCGCTGGTTTGCCGAGGAAGCGCGCCAGCTGCCCGACGCGCTGTATATCCCGATGGGCGCCAGCGTCAGCGATACGCTGGACTGGCTGGTGGCGGAAGGCGTGATCCCGGCCGGCCGCGTGCTGCACGGGCTGCCGCATCCCTCGGGCGCGAATGCGGAGCGGGTGGCCTACTTCCTCGGCCGCAAGGAGCGCGCCGCGCTGTCGAGCAAGACCAACGGGGCGCAGATCGATGCGGCGCGCGCGCAGCTGCTGGCGCAGATGGAGGCGCTGCTGGCTTCGCGCCCTACGCGATAGTCAACTCGAACGTGGTCACCCCCTCCACCCCGCCGCGCACCCGGTCGCCCGGCGCGAGCGCCGCGACGCCGGCCGGCGTGCCGGTATAGATCAGGTCTCCCGGCGCCAGCGTCACCAGGCGCGACAGGTGGCTGATGACGTCCGCGATCGGCCAGATCATCTCGTTCAGGTTTCCTTCCTGGCGCAGCGTGCCGTTCACCTCGAGCCAGATGCGCGCCTCGTGCGGATGGCCGAGCGTGGCGGCCGGGATCAAGGGGCTGCACGGCGCCGAGGCGTCGAAGCCCTTGGCCATGTCCCAGGGCCGGCCGGCGTCCTTGGCCACGGCCTGCAGGTCGCGCCGGGTCAGGTCCAGGCCCACGCCGTAGCCCCATACCAGGGCCATCGCAGCGCGCGGTTCGATGTCGGTCCCGCCGACGCCGAGCGCGACCACCAGCTCGACTTCGTGGTGCAGGTCGCGGGTGGCGGGCGGATACGGCACGGCGCCGCTGGCCGGCACCACGGCGTCGGCCGGCTTGGTGAAGAAGAACGGCGGTTCGCGGTTCGGGTCGCTCCCCATTTCGCGCGCATGGGCGCCGTAGTTGCGGCCGACGCAGAACACGCGGCGGATCGGGAAGCGCTCGGGGCTGCCCGCGACGGCCAGCGAAGGCTGGGCGGGCGCAGTGATGACGTAACTGGACATGCGGATCCTTTCATGGACGGGACGTCCACGATCATACCCGCGCCGCAGTTCGCTTGCCGGACTGGCTCAGGCGGCGGCGCTGGGCGCTTGCGCGCGCGCCGCGGTCGCCTCCACCGACTCCAGCACGCGTACCAGCGCCGTCATGTCGACCGGCTTGACCAGGTGGTGTGCAAAGCCGGCCTCGATGGCGCGCTCGCGGTCGCGCGCCTGGCCGTAGCCGGTAATGGCCACCAGCACCGTGTCGCGGGTTTCCGGCATCGCGCGCAGCTGTTCGGCCAGGTGGTAGCCGTCGATGTCGGGCAGGCCGATGTCGACCAGCATGGCATCGGGCCGGTCGGCGCGCGCGCGCCGCAGGGCCGAGCGGGCGTCGTATTCGACCGCGGTGCGGTAGCCCTGCACGTTCAGGAGCTGCGACAGGCTGTCGACCGCATCGGCGTTGTCGTCGACCAGCACCAGGCGCAGCGGACGGTCCAGTTGCCCCCCCTCGGTGGCGGGCGCCGCGCCGGCGCCACCGGTGTCGGGCGCCGCATCGACACAGGGCAGCGCCAGCGTGAAGCTGCTGCCCAGGCCGACGCCGTCGCTGTGCGCGCCGACCTCGCCCTGGTGCAGTTCGACCAGGCGCTTGACCAGGGTCAGGCCGAGCCCCAGGCCGCCCTGCGAACGGGCCAGCGTACGGGCGCCCTGGGTGAACAGGTCGAACACGTTGGGCAGCAGTTCGGCCGGCATGCCGGAGCCGTTGTCGCTGATCGTCAGGCGCATGCGGCCGTCCTGCGATTCGAGCGCCAGCGCGATGCGCCCGCCCTTCTGGGTGTACTTGGCGGCGTTGTTGAGGACGTTGGTCACGCTCTGCACCAGGCGGGTCTGGTCGCCGCGCACGTACACCGGAAGCGGCGGCAGCGCCAGCGCCACCTCGTGCGCCTTCTCGTCGATCAGGGGACGGGCCTGGTCGAGCGCGCCCGAGACGATGTCGCGGAAGTCGACCACGCCCAGTTTGAGCTTGACCAGGCCGCGGGTGACGCGCGAGACGTCGAGCAGGTCGTCGATCAGGCGGCTCATGTGGCGCACCTGGCGGCTGATGATGGTGCTGGTCTGGCGAATGCGCGGCTCGTCCTTGAACTGCATCGACAGCAGGCTGGCCGAGCTGCTGATCGGAGCCAGCGGGTTGCGCAGCTCGTGCGCCAGCATCGCCAGGAATTCGTCCTTGGTGTGGCTCAGGCGTTCGGCCTGCACGCGCGCCGCGCGCTCGCTCTGCAGCAGCGCGTCGCGCTCCTGCGCCGACTTCTGCGCCACTTCGTACAGGCGCGCGTTGTCCATCGCGATGGCGGCCTGGATCGCCACGGCGGCGACGATGCGCTCGGTGCGCTCGGTGAACATGCCGGGCTCCGGGTGGCCGAACAGCAGGCCGCCCAGCATTTCGCCGGAGCGTGAAATGACCGGCACCGCCAGGAAACTGCGCACCGCCAGGTGGCCGGCAGGCATGCCGGCCTTGGCCAGCTGGACCGGTCCCAGGTCGGCGTAGCGTGGGTCGCGCGTGACGTCGTCGCTGCGCACCGTCGCTTTGCCCTCGAAGGTCGGGCGGAACATGGCGGTGGTGCGCGGCTCGCCGAGCCGCTCGAACTCTTCGCGCAAGGCCCCCGACAGCGTGTACAGGCGCAAGCGGTCGCCCTGCTCGTCGCGGGCGTTGTAGAAGAAGCCGCCGAAGCGCGCGCCGGCCAGCTCGGTGCCGGCGTCGGTGATCGCCTGCAGCAGCGTGTCCAGGTCGAGCGTCGAGGCCAGCGCCTGGCCGGTGCGGTTGACCATCTCGAGCACGCGCTTCTCGTCGCGCAGCGATTCCTCCACCCGTGCGCGCCGCACGACTTCGCGGGTATGGCGCGCCACGTCCTCGGCCAATGCGACTTCCTGGTCGGTCCAGTGGCGCGCACGCTGTTCGTGCAGGTAGAAGATGGCGGCCAGCCGCCCTTCCTCGATCAGGGGCACGCTGATCAGGGCGCGCGCGCAGATGCTGGCATAGCCGGCCGCATAGGGCGCGGCGCGCTGGTCGAGGGCGATGTCGTCGAGGCGCAGCGTGCGCCCGGCGCGCAGCCCGTCGATGATGGCCGGGCCGAAGCCGTCGAGTTCGCGCGATTCGCCGGCCAGGCTGGCGATGCTGCCGTCGGTCCAGTCGCGGTCCACGCTCACCATGCGGCCGGCCGCATCGACCTCGCCATAGCCGACCCGGCCCACGCCGAGGTATTCGCCGGTGAGGCTGCTCGCCGCCTCCATGACGTGCACGGCGTCGACCAGGCCGCGCAGGGTCTCGCTGAGTTTCAGGTGGAAGGCATGGCGCTGCTCGGCCAGCACGCGCGAGGTGCAGTCGGACAGCACGAAATACGCGCCGATGATCTGCCCGTCATGGCGCACCGGCGTGATCGAAGCCGAGAAATAGCGGCGTTCCAGCAGGCCGTTGCGGTAAAAGTCGGTCAGCGCATTCTCGAAGCGCACCGGCTGGCCCGCCAGCGCGTCGAGGATATAGGGCTGCAGCCGCGGCCACAGCTCAGGGCGCACCAGCGGAAAGGGCTGGCCCAGCGCGGCTGGGTGCTTGTCGCCCAACAAGTCAGCATAGGCATCGTTGTAGAACAGCCGCAGTTCCGGGCCCCAGACGATCGCCATTGGGAAATGCGACGCGACGATCAGGTCGGCGATGGCCTGCATGCCTTCGGGCCACGAATCGGATTCACTCGCGGTTTTTACGGATGGAAAGACGGGCCAGGGCCGTTGGGGCGCATGGCCGGACAGCGTCGCGCCGCATTCCGTCAGGAGGGAGAGACTGCTTTCGTTGCTCATCAGGGTAGTTCCGGTTCGATTCCGTGGCGTTCGGTCGCGCTGATTCGTGATGTGTTATCACGTCGCCAACTTCTCGTAATCGATCGATTATAACGAGCTATCCGGATGAGCCGCGCGCGATAGGCTGTGCCGGCCAACGCGCGGCGGCGCGCTCAGTCCACCGAAAAGCGGAAGCGCGACTCGGTCCGGTACACCTCGCCAGGACGCAGGATCGTATTCGGGAACTGCGGCTGGTTGGGCGAATCCGGGAAATGCTGCGGCTCCAGGCAGAAACCGCTGCGGTGGGCATAGACCTGGCCCTTGCCTGCAAGCGAGCCGTCGAGGAAGTTCCCGCTGTAGAACTGCACGCCCGGCTCTTCGGTGAACAGTTCCAGCACCCGGCCCGATACCGGTTCGTGCACGCGGGCGGCCCGCGTCATGGCCTTGCCTTGCGGCTTGTTCAGCGCGAAGCAGTGGTCGTAGCCCTGGCCGTTGCGCAGCTGGACGTCGTCCTCGCCGATGCGCGCCCCGATCGGCTGCGGCGTGCGGAAGTCGAAGGGCGTGCCTTCCACCGGCGCCAGCGCCCCGGTCGGGATCGACTCGGCATCGATGGCCACGAAGGCATCGGCATCGATGCCGAGCAGGTGGCCGAGGATGTGCCCGGCTCCGGCCAGGTTGAAGTAGCTGTGCTGGGTCAGGTTGACCGGGGTCGGCTGGTCGGTCACGGCATGGAAGCGCACCACCAGTTCGTTGTCGTCGTTGAGCTCGTAGACGACGCGGACGTCCAGCCTGCCCGGATAGCCCTGCTCGCCGTCGGGGCTGACGTAGGCCAGGCGCAGGCTGTCGCCTTCGATGGCGGCGTCCCACTTGACCTTGTCGAAGCCGGGCGCGCCGCCGTGCAGGTGGTTGTTGCCGTTGTTGACCGGCAGCTGGTAGTCGCGGCCATCGAGCGTGAAGCGCCCCTTCGCGATGCGGTTGCCGTAGCGCCCGATCAGGGCGCCGAAATACGGACTCTCGCCCTGGTAGGGTGCAAGCGTGTCGAAGCCCAGCACGACGTCGGCCAGCCTGCCCTCGCGGTCGGGGGCATGCAGTTCGGTGATGATGCCGCCGAAATCGATGATCCTGGCCACCATGCCCTTGGCATTGGTGAGCGTGAACTGGGTGATGGTGTCGCCGTCCGGCAGGCTGCCGAAGGGCGCTTGGCTGATACCGGTGCGCACGTTGAGTCGTCCTTGGTCTGGTGAATGGGCCGATCCTAACATGGGGTCCGGCAGGCCCGCGCACGCGGGCGGCCAAGCCGGCAAGGGCGACTCCGTTACCTAATTACAACAGTCGAATAGGTAGAACTACTTACTTTGCGCTGGGTCGTGCGGTTTTTTGGCCACGCGCACATGCTTCACAGAAACCGAATAAGCAAAGAGCTAATGAATCGTGGCATCATTTCGATTGAATTAGTAAGGTGAGCTTTTTGCAACAGTACGTTTCTGTCAATTGACAACGAGAACGGCGTTCGGACACCCCATTCAACCACCTGGAGAGCATCAATGAAAAAGAAGAGCCTGGCCATCGCCCTGTTATCCCTCCTGCCGCTGGGCGCCGCCCACGCGCAGACCAGCGTCCAGATCTACGGCATTGCCGACGCCTCGATCGGCATCGAAGACAATGACGCGCCGGGCGAAGACCGCCGCACCGTGATCAGCTCGGGCACCCAGTCCACCAGCCGCATCGGCTTCCGTGGCACCGAAGACCTGGGCAACGGCCTGAAAGCGCTCTTCAACATCGAAGCCGGCGTGGCCCTCGACACCGGCGCGGGCGACGCCGCCGGCACCTTCCAGCGCCGCGCCGTGGTCGGCCTGCAGGGTTCGTTCGGCACCATCACCATCGGCCGCGAATACAGCCCGATCGCCGCCGTCGCACAATCGGCCGACCCGCTGGGCCACGGCTTCTACGGTTCGACCCTGACCGGCTTCGGCGCCGGCCGCCAGACCCGCCGCCTGTCGAACTCGGTGAACTACAAGAGCGAAGCGCTGAGCGGCTTCACGGTGCTGGCCGCGTACAGCGCGGGCGAGCGCCAGACCAGCGACCCGTCGGGCAGCCTGGTGGGTGCAGCGGTCGAGTACAAGAACGGCCCGCTGTACCTGGGCGCAGGCTACCAGCAGACCGAGCGCCTGGCCACCGGCGACGACAAGGAACTCACCGTCGGCGCCGGCTACACCTTCGGCGCCTTCGACCTGCGCGCCGCCTACATGGAAGCCGATCCGGAAGGCGCCAACAACGAATACAAGTTCACCACCGTGGGCGGCGTGTTCACTGCCGGCCCGAACAAGTTCTACGCATCGCTGCACCAGCAGAAGCTGGAAACCGGCGCCAAGGGCAATGGTTTCTCGCTGGCCTACAGCTACGCCCTGTCCAAGCGCACCAACCTGTACAGCAGCTACGCCCACGTGCGCAATAACGGCCGCGCCGCATTCGGCGTGGCATCGGCAGGCGGCAGCTTCGCACCGCCGGTCACCGCGCTCGGCGCCGATCCGTCGGTGTTCAACGTGGGCGTGCGCCACTCGTTCTAAAACGCGGCGTCCCCAAATGGAAACGGCAAGTCTTGCGGGCTTGCCGTTTTTTTTCGCCTGTATTCGGCTTGATGCCGCCGCCGGCCGGCTGGCCCGGCGGGGACGCTCCGTCAGGCGGCTTTCTGCAGGTTGGTGATCAGGCCGAGCTGCTCGGAGCTCATCAACTGGTCGATGTCGAGCACGATCAGCATGCGCTCGCCGATGGTGCCCAGGCCGGTGATGTAGTCGCCGTCCGCGCCGACGCCCATCTCGGGGGCCGGGCGCAGCTGGTCCTGCGTCAGGGTGACCACGTCCGAGACGCTGTCGACCACCATGCCGATCACGTGGTTCTTGATGTTCAGGACGATGACGACGGTGAAGTGGTCGTAGACCGGCTCGCCCAGCTTGAACAGGATGCGCATGTCGACGATCGGCACGATCGAGCCGCGCAGGTTCATGATGCCCTTGATGCAGGCGGGCGCACCCGGCAGCATGGTGGGCTCTTCGTAGCCGCGGATTTCCTGAACCTTCAGGATGCTGATGGCGTACTCTTCCTTCGCCAGGCGAAAGGAGAGGACTTCCTGGTCTTGTGTGGTATTGGTGTCCATCGTTGGTCGCTTTCTGTTTTGCGGGCAAAAATAATTATTGCCTCATTGCAAGTTACGATACGTCCAAGCTGGTGCAGATACGATGGCCAAATGGCAATAGTGGGGATTTTTTTTCCAAAACGGTGCAGCGTATGACGTACATGCAACGCCTTTGCCCCGTGTTTGCACGATAGATTGTTCTACTGAAAACATAATGCCTGCGATCGGCGGTTTGCCGTGCTGGCACGGTTTCTGCATTTTATCGAACAGGATGCGCTGTTCCTACCCAGCGCCAAGGAAACCAAGCATGATCATCAGACGACTCGATGCGCGCGCCATGCGCGAGGTGCGTACCCAACTGGCAAGCCTGCTGCTCGACGCGGTGGCCGATGGCTTTTCGCTCGGCTTCCTGGCCGGGCTCGACGACGAACAGCTCGATGCCTACTGGAGCGGCGTCGAACAGGATGTCGCGCGCGGCAGCCGCGTGCTGCTCGTGGCCGAGCGCCATGGCCTGCTGGTGGGCACCGTGCAGCTCGACCTGTGCCAGAAGCCCAACGGCAGCAACCGTTCCGAGCTGCAGAAGATGCTGGTCCACTGCACCATGCGAAGGCGCGGCGTCGGCACCGCCCTGCTGGAGGCGGCCGAAGTCGAAGCGCTCGGCCTGCGCCGCGGCCTGCTGTTCCTCGACACCGAGGCCGGTTCCGACGCCGAGCAGCTGTACGGCAAGGCCGGCTATACCCGCGTCGGCGAATTGCCCGATTACGCCTGCAGCCCGAACGGCCACTGGCGTCCGACGGCCATCTGGTACAAGACGCTGTTCCCGCGCACCCGCCGCTGAAGCACGGCGCCGGCGCTGCCGCGAGCGCGGGCGCCGCGGTGGGGACCGAATGTTAATTCGGTGCACTCACGCAATGTCACGTAGAATCGTGCCGTTCATTGCATCCGCGACTCCCACGTGACCGACCGCTCCACCTCCATCGTCCGCAGGCCCCTGCGCGCCTACCTGTTCTGGCTGGTGCTGGCTACCCTGATGCCCGGGGTGATCGGCGCCTCCATCCTGTTCGTCCACCAGTACCAGAAGGGGCGCGCCCAGTTCGAGAAGAACATGCTGCAGACGGTGCGCGCGCTGGTGCACAGCGCCGACAACAAGCTGCGCGAGGGCCGCGCGATCGCCCAGACCCTGTCCACCCTCGACGCGCTCGAGGCCGGGGACTTCGCACGCGCCCACCTGCAGTCGCGCGAAGCCCTGGCGCTGGCCGGCGGGCACATGAACGTGGTGCTGCGCGACCGCAGCGGCCAGCAGCTGTTCAATACCGCGGTCGACTACGGCAAGCCGCTGCCGCTCGATCGCTCGCCCGCCCTGGAGCGCGTGTTCGCCACCGGGGAGCCGGTGGTGTCGGACGTGTTCACCGGTCCGGTGCGCAAACGGCCGACCGTGAGCGTGAACGTGCCGGTGCGCCTGCAGGGCGAGCTGCGCTACGTCATCAGCATCGGCATGAGTCCGGAAGATTTCACCGGCATCCTGACGCCGAAGTCGGTGCCGGAAGGCGCGGTGGCCTCGCTGTTCGACCGCCAGGGCACCATCTTCTACCGCAACGTCAACCGCGAAAGCTCGGTCGGCCAGCCGGTCAACCCGCTGCTGCGCAAGGCCTCGCTGCGCCAGCCGGAAGGCACCATCGATTCGCTGTCGCGCGAAGGCGTGCCCCTGCTCAGCACGTTCTCGCGCTCGCCCGCCACCGGCTTCAGCGTGGCGATCGGCATCCCGCGCGCCATCCTGCGCGCCGAACTGCTCGGGCAGCTCGCCCTGATGGCGGGGGTGGCCGCGGCGCTGTTCGCGATCGGCCTGTGCCTGGCCTGGCTGATCGGCGGCCGCCTGGCGCGCTCGGTGCAGGCACTGAGCGGGCAGGCGCAGGCGCTCGGCAAGGGCGAGACGCCGCCTCCCTTTACCGAGGTCCACGTGCGCGAAGCCGCCGAGGTGGCGGCGGCCATCGGCGACGCCGCCGCGCTGCTGGCGGAGCGCTCGCGCCAGCTGGCCGCCAAGGAGGCGGCGCTGCGCGAAGCTCACATGCTGGCGCGCTTCGGCACCTGGCACTGGAACCTGGACCGCCCCGAGATCGAAGTCTCGGATTCGGTGCCGCACATCTTCGGACGCCTGCTGCCGCCGTTCGCGCAGCAGCGCGGCACGGTGTTGCTCGAGGAATCCTGGCTGCAGGTGCAGCGCCTGAGCGGCGAACTGGTACGCGCGGGCGGCAGCGGCAAGCTGCAGCTGCAGGCCGTGCATGCGCACGGCCACCGCATCTGGCTCGACTACCGCTGCGAGAGCGTGCATGCGCCCGGCGGCCGGGTGGTGGCGCTGCGCGGCACAATGCAGGACATCAGCGAGCGCGTGCGCGCCGAGGAAGCCCTGCGCCAGGCCGACCAGCGCAAGAACGAATTCCTGGCGATGCTGGCGCACGAGCTGCGCAACCCTCTGGCCCCGATCTCGTCCGGCGCCCAGCTGCTCGGCCAGGCCGGGCTGGATCCGGCCCGCACCCGGCAGATCAGCGCCATTATCGCGCGCCAGGCGCGCCACATGGCGGGACTGGTGGACGACCTGCTCGACGTCTCGCGGGTGACGCGCGGCCTGGTGGTGTTGGCCAAGGAGCGCATCGACATCAACGGCGTGGTGCTGGACGCCGCCGAGCAGGTACAGGCGCTGGTGCGCGACAAGGGGCACCGGCTGGAGGTGCGCACCCTGGCGCAGCCCTGTTTCGTGCCGGGCGACCGCAAGCGCCTGGTGCAGGTGGTCGGCAACCTGCTGCACAACGCGGCCAAGTTCACCGAACGCGGCGGCGAGATCGGGGTGACGGTCGCCGGCGCCGGCGAGAGCGTGCTGGTGGAAGTGCGCGACAACGGCATCGGCATGCTGCCGGAGGAGCTGGAGCGGGTGTTCGACATGTTCGTGCAGGGCGAGCGCACGCCCGACCGCTCGCTGGGCGGGCTGGGCATCGGCCTGGCGCTGGTGCGCAGCCTGGTCGCGCTGCACGGCGGCAGCGTGCGGGTGGACAGCGGCGGCCCCGGCATGGGGACCACGTTCACGGTATGCCTGCCGCGCTGCAGCGCACGCGACGAACCCGCCGCTGGTACTGCGGAGGCGGCCGGCGCGCAGGGAGCGCGCCTGAAAGTGCTGGTGGTGGACGACAACGTCGACGCGGCCCAGGTGCTGGCCATGGTGGTGGGCGCGCAGGGCCACGAGGTGCGGGTGGAACACGGCTCGCTCGCTGCGCTGGCGCAGGCGGCGGCGTTCGCACCCGACCTGTGCCTGCTCGACATCGGGCTGCCCGAGATGGACGGCTACGAACTGGCGCGCCGCCTGCGCCGCCATCCGGCCACGGCCCACGCCACCCTGGTGGCGGTGACCGGCTACGGCCAGGACCAGGACCGCCGCGACAGCGCCGCGGCGGGCTTCGACCACCACCTGGTGAAGCCGGTGGACATGGCGGCGCTGGACCGGATCGTGGCCGGCGTGGCGACCGAGTCTTCCGGCGCCTGATTCAGCGCTTCACGGAACCGAAGGGGTCGCCCTTCTTCCAGCTCGGCATGGCGGGCGCGTTGGCCACCGCATAGCCCAGGTTCAGGGTGAACTGCGCCTGCTGCACCATGCCGGACAAGTCCCAGCCAGGCGAATACTCGTCGCTCACCTGGTGGTAGTCCTTCTTGAAGCCCACCATCTTGCGGCTCGAGGCCGCGTGCTCGTGCGCGAACTCGAAGTGGCCGTCGCCCGAGAACACCGCCGAGCCGACGTTAAAGGCCGGCACGCCGGCCTTGGCGAAGTTGAAGTGGTCGGCGCGGAAGTAGGCGCCCGACAGGTCCGGGATGGTCGGCGCCAGCTTCAGGCCCATGCCCTTGGCCACGGTCGCCGCGGTGTCGTACAGGGTGCTGCGCTCGGCGCCCGGCACGCCGATGTCCTTGGTCTTGCCGACGAAGTTCAGGCTGTCGAGGTTCAGGTCGGCGGCGGTCTGCGCCAGCGGCACCACCGGATTCTTCACGTAGGCGGCGCTGCCCAGCAGGCCCTGCTCCTCGGCGGCCGGCCACAGGAACACCTGGGTGCGGCGCGCCGGCTTCTTGACCGCTTCGGCGGCCATCGCCAGCAGCGCGGCGGTGCCGGAGGCGTTGTCGATGGCGCCGTTGTAGATCCGGTCCTGCCGGCCCTGCGCTCCGGCGCCGGGCTGCGCGGCCTCGTCGATGCCCATGTGATCCCAGTGCGAGGAGTACACCACCGCCTGCGCTTTCAGCTTGGGATCGGTGCCCGGCACGATGCCGACCACGTTGTACTGCTCGACCATCCGGATGGCCGACTTCAGGTCGACCCGGGCGCCGATCTTCAGGTCCACCGGACGGAAGTCGCGCCGCTCGGCCTGGGCGCGTAGGGTGTCGAGGTCGAAGCCGCCGGCGGCGAACAGTTCGCGCGCGGTGTCCTCGTGCAGCCAGCCTTCGATCGGGTTGCCGGGACCGGCCAGGTGGAAGCGCTCGTGCGAGAAGCCGTTGGCCGGCACGCTCCAGGGGTAGGAGGACGACGGCAGCGTGTGGATCAGCAGCACGCCGGCCGCGCCCTTGCGCACCGCTTCCTCGAACTTGTACAGCCAGCGGCCGTACCAGGTGTAGGCCTTGCCGGCGAAGCGATTCGGTTCGTCCGCCGTGGGCTGCGGGTCGTTGACCATCATGACCAGGATTTTGCCCTTGACGTCGACGCCCTTGTAGTCGTCCCACTTCTCCTCGGGCGCCGAGACGCCGTAGCCGACGAACAGCAGCGGCGCCTCGAAGGACAGCTGGGTGCGCCCGCTGCCGGTGCCGAACACGATGCCCTTGCCGATCTCGGGAGCGAAGCGCTTGCCGCCGGCCTGGAAGCTGACCGCGCTGCCGGGCAGCAGCTTGGTGCCTTCGATCTCGACCTTCTGGCGGTAGCCGCCGCCCGGGATCTCCTTCAGGCCGATGATCGCGGCCTGGGTCTCGAGGTAGCGCACCGCCAGGTCGCCGCCGCGCTGGCCGGTGCCGCGGCCCTCGAACAGGTCGTCGGCCAGGAAGGCCAGGTGGCCGCGCAGGACCGATTCGGAAACGGTGGGCGCCTGCTGGTGCTGGGCATGGGCGCCGGCGGACAGGGTGCATGCAAGGGCGAAGGCAAGACGGGAAGGTCGCATCGAATAATCCATTCAGGTGAAGCGGGCTTGGCAAAGGCTCATCTTAACCCAGCAGTCATAGGATGATCATTCCCGGTTGCGGCCGCGTAGCGGGGCGGCCTATACTTGCCTTCCATTCAACAGGGAACCGCCATGATCCGCACTCGCCCGATGTCACGCCGCACCGCTGCTACCGCACTGGCTGCCCTGGCCGCCCTGCCCCTGGCCCTCCGGGCCGCCCCCAACAGCAAGGAAGCCACGCCCATGTACGGATTGATCGGAAAAATGCGCGCCCAGCCGGGCCAGCGCGACGCCCTCGTCGCCATCCTGCTCGAGGGCACCGCGGCCATGCCGGGCTGCCTCGGCTACCACATCGCCAAGGACAAGAAGGATGAGGACGCGCTGTGGATCACCGAGACCTGGGACAGCCAGGCCAGCCACAAGGCGTCGCTGACGCTGCCGCAGGTGCAGGCGGCCATCGCCAAGGGCCGGCCGCTGATCGCCGGCTTCGAAAGCCACGAGACCGAGCCGGTGGGCGGGCACGGCACGATGTCGAAGAAATCGGCCTAGGCGGCCGTGGGCGCGCCCGCATAGGGCCGCGCGTCCAGCGGCAGGTCGATCACCATTCGCTCATCTTATAGATGAGCATGAAACATGAGCAAACCTTCTGAATGCCTCAGCGTGCGGTTTTCAGGTACTGCATGTACTTGGCGACGCCGGTGGCGACGTCGGTGAAGGGCTCGCTGTAGCCGGCGGCGCGCAGGGCGCCGATGTCGGCCTGGGTGAAGCTCTGGTACTTGCCCTTCAGCTTGTCGGGGAACGGCAGGTATTCGAGCAGGCCCTGTTCGACGATCTGTTCCAGCGTGAGCGGCGCCTTGCCCTCGTTGGCCAGCGCGTTGACCGTGGCCACCGCCAGGTCGTTGAAGGGCTGGGCGCGGCCGGTGCCGAGGTTGTAGATGCCGCGCTTGTCCGGGTTATCCAGGAAGAACAGGTTCACCTTGACCACGTCTTCGACGTAGATGAAGTCGCGCATCTGGGTGCCTGCCTCGTAGCCCTCGTTGGCGCCGAACAGCTTGACCTTGCCCTCTTTCTGGAACTGGTGATACTGGTGGAACGGCACCGAGGCCATGCTGCCCTTGTGCCCTTCCAGCGGACCGTAGACGTTGAAGTAGCGCAGGCCGACCACCTGGCTGCCCTTGCTGGCGCCGTGCTGCTGCCAGTAGCGGCGCATGTACTGGTCGAACAGGAATTTCGAGTAGCCGTAGACGTTGAGCGGACGCTCGTGCTGGCGCTCTTCCTTGAACACGCTGCCGCCGCCGTACACCGCGGCCGAGGAGGCATAGATGAAGGGAATACGCTCGCGCTGGCAGTACTCGAACAGCGCGATGGTGTACTCGTAGTTATTCTTCATCATGTAGCGGCCGTCGGTCTCCATGGTGTTGGAGCAGGCGCCCTGGTGCAGCACCGCCGAGAACTTGCCGTCGAATTCGCCGGCCTTCAGGCGCACCAGGAAGTCTTCCTTGTCGGCGTAGTCGGCCAGTTCGGCATCGACGATGTTGAGGAATTTCTCGGGCCGCGACATGTTATCGACCGCGAACACGCTGAAGGGCTTGCGCGCCGACAGCGCGTGGACCAGGTTGGCCCCGATGAAGCCTGCTGCGCCAGTAACCAGTATCATTTTCTACCTCTTCTCTATTCGTTCAGGCTGCGGCCAGCATCGGCTGCAGCGGTTGCCATACGTCGTTCGGCAGGATCTGTTTCATGCAGTTCTGGTGGCCCAGCGGGCACTCGCGCTGCTGGCAGGGCGAGCACTCGATGTGGAGCCACAGCACCTTGGCCAGCGCGGACAATGGCGGCGTATGGCGCGGATCGGTCGGGCCGTAGATCGCCACGACCGGGCGGCCCAGCGCGGCGCCGATGTGCATCAGGCCGGAGTCGTTGGTGACCACCGCGGCAGCCACCGAGATCAGGGCGATCGCCTCGCTCAGCGCGGTGGAGCCGGCCAGGTTGTGGGCCTGCGGCACCACGGCCGTGATCTCGTCGCAGACCGCGCGGTCCTTCGGGGAGCCGAGCAGCAGGATCTGGGCGTCCGGGCGATGGGCGCGGATGGTTTGCGCCAGCTCGGCGAAATACGAGGCCGGCCAGCGCTTGGCCGGGCCGAACTCGGCGCCGGGCGCGAAGGCCACGTAGGTCCCCGGCGGCAGCTTCAAACGCGCGATGGCGGCATCGGCCTCGCCGGGCTTGACCGACATTTCCGGCTCGGGCAGCCTGTCGGGACGCGGCAGCTGGCGCACCGGCGCATCGGCCAGGGCGGCGTAGAACTGCGCCATCGGGCGCGGCGCCGCCTTGTCGTCGTGGTGCATCACGTTGAGCAGGCCGTAGCGCATTTCGCCCTTGTAGCCGACGCGCTTCCCGATGCCGGCCAGCCAGGGAATCAGCGCGAACTTGAGCGTGTTCGGCAGCACGTAGGCATCAAGATAGCCGCGTTCCTTGAGCATGCGCGCGAAGGCCTTGCGCTCCTTCCACTGCAGCGAACCGTGCTTGAAGGGCGATTCGAGCACGGTATCCACTTCGCGCATCGCGCGCCAGACCGGCGCGACCCAGGTCGGCGCCAGCACGTCGATCGGGCGCTCGGGATGCTGCTCCTTCAGGCGGCGCAGCAGCGGCTGCGCCATGACGGCGTCGCCGATCCAGTTGGGGGAAATGACAAGCGTGCGCAACATGGTGCCTTCTTTTCGTTCCTGCATTAGTGATCCGCGATTATAACAACCGCTGCCGCCAGCCGGCGGGGGTGGCGTCCAGCCGGTGGGTCAGCTGGACGCGCTCCAAGAAGACCTCGTCGTGCGACACCACCACCAGCGCCCCGGCGTATTGCCGCAGCATGGCTTCCAGCGCGTCAAGCGAAGCCAGGTCGAGGTGGTTGCCCGGCTCGTCCAGCAGGAGCAAGCGCGGCGGCGGATCGGCGTACAGGGCGCAGGCCAGCGCGGCCTTCAGCCGTTCGCCGCCGCTCAGCTGCCCGCTGGGCTGCGCCACCTTGCCGGCGTCGAGGCCGACCTGGGCCAGATAGGTGCGCAGGCGGTCCTGCCCTGTGCTCCGGTTCCGTTCCAGCAGCTGCGCGAGTGTGCTGCGCGCCGGGTCCAGCGTCGCCAGGCGCTGGTCGAGCCAGGCGCAAGCGAGGTCGCGCCTCACATGGCCGCCGAGGGGCGCGAGCAGGCCCGCGATCACCTTCAGCAGGGTCGACTTGCCGCTGCCGTTCGGACCCGTGATGCCGATGCGCTGCCGGCCGCCCACGGCCAGGTCGATGCGGCGCAAGTGCGGGGGCACGAACGGCAGCTCGACGGCATCCAGCGCCAGCACGCGGCGCTGGGCGGCGGCATCCACCGGGCTGGCGTGCAGGCGCAGCGCGCCGTCGTCGCCGAGCGCCTGCGCCGCCTCGCGCACGCGCTCGCCGTGCTGGCGGCGCGCTTCCTCGTGCTGCCGGTGCAGGCGCCCGCCGCTGGCTTCGCTGCGTTCCTTCTGCCGCCCCAGCAGGATCCTGGCCTGGTTGGCGGCCTTGCCCTCGCGCGCGCCCTGCGCCTGGCGCCGCTGCTGCCGTTCGCGCTGCGCGCACATGGCGCGCTCCTCGCGCCGCATGTGCTGGCGCGCATGCTCGAAGGCGTGCATGGCGCTGGCCTGCTCGGCGGCGCGCGCTTCAACGTACAAGTGGTAGTTGCCGCCATAGCTGCGCAGGCCCTGCGGCGACAGCTCGACGATGCGCTCCATCTGCCCCAGCAGGACGCGGTCGTGGCTGACCACGATCAGGCCGCGCTTCCAGCCGCGCAGCTGGGCCGCCAGGGCCGCACGGCTGGCGCCGTCGAGGTGGTTGGTCGGCTCGTCCAGGATCAGGAAGTCCGCATCCGAGAGCATCGCCCCCAGCAAGGCCACCCGCATCGCTTCGCCGCCGCTCAGGCGGCCGGCGGGCGTGGCGGCGTCGAGGTGGCCAAGGCCGGCTTCGTCGAGGGCATGCCGCAAGCGCGCCGGCAGGTCCCAGCGCTCGCCCACCAGCTCGAAGTCGTCAAGCGCGATGCTGCCGGCGTCGATGCGCGCCAGGGCATCGAACACCTCCTGCACGCCGGCCAGCAAGGCCACCGAGCCGCGCGTTTCCCGGTCCACCTGCTGCGACAGGTAGTGCACCCTGCCGGTGCGGATGCAGCGGCCGCCCGACGGCGCCAGCTGGCCCGCCAGAAGCCGCGCCAGCACGCTCTTGCCGACGCCGTTGCGGCCGACCAGGCCGGTGTGGCGGGTGTCGAATTGTTCGGTAAGGCCGGACAGCAGGGTCCTGCCGTCGGGAAGAACGAAAGATGCGCTGTCGAGCGCGAGAGACGCGTGCGTCATGAGACCTCCAAGGATGCCGGAACTCCCCTGCTGTTGCGGGAAGATGGGAAGAACTGGCCGTCAAGCAGACGGCGGCATCAATGGCGCATCGGACGAACCCTCGCTGAGAAAATGAAGTGGTCGAATGATATCAAAAACATCCGGTGGCCGGACTCTCAGGTCGCGTCCACGCCGCCGTCCCGCATCGGGATGCCGTGCAGCGCGTTGCGCCAGCTGTTGCCGATGTTCCCGCATACGAGGCGGCAGAACGAGGCCGCCTGCTGCTGCAGCATGCGCTGGTGGTTCGCCTGCAGGAACTTCCCGAGCGCTTCGTACAAGTCCCACATCAGCTCGTCGGTGTCGTGGTTGCCGAGCTTCGCCGGGATCGGCGTGTCCGGGTCGAGCATGGCCGCGCGCAGGGCCTCGATCATCTCGGGCACCGGCATCCGGCGCCAGGTCGCGGCCAGCCGCGGCATGTGGTGGAAGATGTGGCGCAGGTAAATGCGGTTGTGCGCATACGCATCCCAGTAGGCCTTGCCGCGTTCGGTCTGGCCCAGGAAGGCCTGGAAGCGGCCCAGCAGCGTGTCGCCGGCCGCGCGCACGGGATCGCGCGCGGTGAGGACGCTGACGCCGAATGCGTCGAGGATGCGGTCGATCGGCGTGGCGACACCGATGCGGTTCGCATCCGGCGCCTTGCCCCACAGGAGGCCGACGACCAGGTTGTGTTCCGCGTCGATCGGGTGGACGATGGCCGAGCCGGAGTCGCCGTGGTCGACGAACTCGCCGCTGCGCCCGTCGATGAACAGCATGTCGTGGAAGCGCTCGAGGTTGGCGGCCACGCCGCTGTAGTGCATGGCGACCACGCTGCCGCGGGTCAGGCCGGTGGAGGCGCCGCGCTTGGCGATGGCCAGCGGCAGCTCGTCGTTGCCGACGTCGTGGGTGCCGCTGACGGCGCCGATCTCGTGGATCCAGGCCTGTCCGGCGTCGTAGTAATAATCGAGGCTGGCGATGGCCGCATCCACCAGCGAGCACTCCTGCGCCTGGACGGTCGTGCCGATCTCGTCGCACTTGGCCTTGGCCGGCTGGTAGACGGTGGCGCCGACCTCGCCCAGCACGTGGGCCGCCGACAGCGCGTAGCAGCTGCCGTCGGGCTTGCGGACGATGCAGCCGAGGGTGCCGAAGGCATAGCCGGCGCTGAGCTTGATGCCGCCCACCAGCGGGCGGTACTTGCTGCCATCCTCGTACACGGCGCGCCGCTCGGACTGCGCCTCGCAGCGGATGATGGGCGCGTGCTCGATCACGTCGGTGAGGAAGCCGTCGACTTCGAGCGGGATCTGTTCTTCGGGAGGCACGCAGGACAAGGGCCGCTTGCGGCTGAGGTGGACGCAGATCGCCAGTTGGCCGCTGGGCTGGCCGCCCACGCGTTTGACGCCGATGCTGGTGCCGTGCACACCCGGAATGTTCATGGCAGTGGCGTGGAAGTACTCCTTCGCCTGCTTCATCTGTTCGAAGCTGAGCTCGTCCATCGTTGCTCTCTCCCCTTAGAAAGTAACGCTGCGGAAATTAGAATTTCTCTAAGAAGGTGGCAATTTAGCACTAAGTGGTGGATGAGTCACGGGGTATTTACACTGGGTGCATAGTGCGGCGCAAACTGTCGGCAGATGCTTACGTCACCGGACCACCTACAGATAGTTCGCGTAAAGGTAGTGTAATTGATCAATGATTGATCTACGCGATCAGCTGCTCGCGAATCTGCAATTCTCCTTCATCTTGAAAATACTTCAAAGCAAGTTCACTATCTGTTGTGAGTGCTCAAGAATTTTGCACCTATGTTCAACCGACACGATAACTGAGGAAGGAACATGGAACATTACAGTCAGCGGGTGAGAAACAGCATCCTTCCCTTATCCATCGGGGACACGCTTCCAAAAGCATTTGAGGAGTGGTCTGTTACTGAAAACGTCGTTGATCACGAGACACCTCAGGAAACCTGCGAATTGTGCGGCCAAGAATCGTTGCGATATCACTTCGAGATCCGTAACAGTCTCAACAGGAACACGATTTGGGTCGGATCGCAGTGCATCCTTAGGTTCGGACTCTCTGTGTTCGAGAATGGCCGTGTTCTTTCCTCGGAAGATGCCAAGAAAAAGATCAGTCGCATCATGGACCAGCTACGTCAGGATGCCTGTCTCCGTGCACTTGAGAGAGTGGCCGAGGCGGAAGACGATAGTGAAATTCTTACTATTGCATTGAATTACTTTAAGAAAAACAAGTACCTATCGCCTAAGCAAGCCTTTGTCGTTCTTTGGCGACTAAACAAACATCGGATCGACCATAGTCCTTCATTTTTCAAAATTGACCTAAAGCACGACAGGTCTAAGGCTCAACTACGGGAAATGGAATTGAGTCGTGTGCGTGTATTGTGGCCAGCACTGAGTTCTTCCCAGCGTGAAATCGCCATTCGCTACGGTCACACCCCACCGCCAGCGTAACTCATCACCTCACTCGACAACAGCGACTATATGAACGCAGAGGCTCGCTTCTCTTCGCGAAGCGACAAATAAAGGCCACCCGATGGGTGGCTCTCGATTTCTAAACCCTTCTTGGCGGAGCAACCAAAGGATTCGCCCACGTCCCGCAGGCCGCCCTTGCGCGAGTACGCGCAAGGCTTCGAAACTGCCGCCTTGGCGACCACGCAGAGCCCGCAGGGGCTCTGCTTCTCTCCGCCATGAAACAAATAAAAAATGGCCACCCGAGGGTGGCCATTTTCCATTTGTGTTCCTGGCGGAGAGAGGGGGATTCGAACCCCCGGTAGGCTATGAACCTACACACGCTTTCCAGGCGTGCGACTTAAACCACTCATCCATCTCTCCTGATGGGGTCTCGTGTGTCCACGAAGCCGCCTATTATAGCAAGGATTCTCTTCTATACAAGACTGTTCCGGCATCAATCGTGATGTCGCCTTGTCAGCCGCCCCGAGCACGTGCTGTCGTCTTCCTGACACACCCTTTACGCGCAGCGCATGAAAATGCCGCCTCCAGGGCGGCATTGCCGTTTCCGGCGGGCGGCGCGTGGTTTTCCTCAAGCGGCGCGGGCGGCCTGGTGATATTGTTGCCAGAATTTAACTCTTCAATCCCGCCGTGAAACGCAAAGTCCTGTATTACGTCGTCTTTACCGTCGCTGCGGCCGGCGCCGCCGCCGGCAGCTGGATCGCCAGCCTCAAGTCCCCGTCTGCTCCTGCCGCCACCGCACCCGCCGCCGGCCCGGCCGTGGACGTCAGCGCCATCGCGGCCGACCTGCAGACCATGCTGGCGTCCTACCGCAAGATCATCGTGCTGACGCAGGACGAAGCGACCCTGCCGGCGGACGAGCGCGCCCACGCCAACCGCATCGGCCAGCAGCTGTTCCACGAGAACCAGGAGCGCATCGGCAAGGTCGACGCCGCCCTGGCCCAGCTGCTCGCCTCGAACAAGCCGGGCCGCTTCGATGCGCTCGGCACCCTGCTGGATTACGTGGAATCCGGCGAAGGCCTGTACGACGCCGACCGCCTGGCTTTCCGCGAGCTGATGCAGTCGCTGCTGGCGCAGGTGGCCAAGGATTCGTCGCTGCCGGCGATCAAGCTGCACAAGCGCATCTCGGAAGACCTCGATGCGCTGGCCGAGATCGAGCGCAACTACGAGAAGGAAATCCGCGCCGTGTTCGGGCGCTTCGAATCGCGCTCGATCGTCCTCAAGCGCGAGAAATGGGACAGCTACGTCGCCTACCTGAAGACCCTCTACCGGCGCGACAACATCCTCAAGGAATACGGCGTGGTGATGCCCTACCCGGCCAGGCCGGAAGCGCCCGCCCCGTCTACGCCGGCGCCGGCGCCGGTTGAAGACGGCGAGATCTTCGGCAAGACGCTGCCGAAGAAGACCGTGGTGCTGACCTTCGACGACGGCCCGCACCGCCGCTACAGCGAGGAGATTGCCGCCATCCTCAAGCAGTACAACGCGCCGGCGATCTTCTTCAGCGTCGGCCGCAACATCGGCACGCTGGACGCGCAGGGCAAGGCCAGGCTGAACGGCGGCGCGGACGTGATGCGCCGGCTGAAGCAGTCGGGCTACGTGCTGGCCAACCACAGCTTCTCGCACGCACAGCTGTCGAAGCAGACCGGCGACGGCCTGAAGGCCGAGATCCTGAATACCGACGCGCTGCTCAGGGCGGTCGATCCGCAGCGCTCGAGCCTGTTCCGCTTTCCCTACGGCGCGCGCAACCGCGAAGGCCTGCAGGCGCTGGCGAATGCGCAGCTGAAGTCGGTGATGTGGAACATCGATTCGCTCGACTGGGCGGATCCGGTGCCCTCTTCCATCGCCGACCGCGTGCTGCGCACCGTCGACAAGGAAGGCCGCGGCATCATCCTGTTCCACGACATCCACGAGCGCACCGTCAAGGCGCTGCCCGCCATCCTCGACCGGCTCACCGCCGAGGGCTACCAGTTTGCCGGCTGGGATGGCGAGACCTTCAAGGTCTCCGACGCGGCGGCGCCCGCGCCGGTGCAGCGCACGGCGGCCACCGGCTATGCGAATTCGTGGGCGATCGTGGTCGGCATCGACAAGTACCAGAAGTGGCCGCAGCTCCAGTATGCGGTGCGCGATGCCGACGGCGTCGGGCAGCTGCTGGTGCAGAAATTCGGCTTTGCGCCGGAGCGCGTGATCACCCTCCGGAACGAGCAGGCCACCCGCAGCGGCATCCTGGCCGCTTTCCACGACCGGCTGGCGCACGGCAACCTGCAGCCGAACGACCGCATCTTCGTGTTCTTCGCCGGCCACGGCGCCACGCGCAAGCTCAGCTCGGGGCGCGACCTGGGCTACATCGTGCCGGTCGACGCCGACCCCAACAACCTGGCCACGGATGCGATTCCGATGACCGAAATCCAGAACATCGCCGAGAGCCTGCCGGCCAAGCATGCGCTGTTCGTGATGGACGCCTGCTACAGCGGCCTGGGGCTGACGCGCGGCGCCGCGAATGCCTCCTTCTTGCGTGACAACGCCAAGCGCCTGGGACGCCAGATGCTGACCGCCGGCGGCACCGACCAGCTGGTGTCGGACGGCGGGCCGAACGGGCACTCGGTGTTCACCTGGACCCTGCTGCAGGGCCTGGGCGGCAAGGCCGACCTGAACGGCGACGGCCTGATCACCGGCACCGAACTGGCGGCCTACGTGGCGCCGGCGGTGTCGAGCGTGTCGCAGCAGACGCCGGCCTTCGGCAGCCTGCCGGGTTCGGAGGGCGGCGAGTTCGTGTTCGAGCTGCCGGAAGAAAGCGAGTTCCTGAATACCAGCACGGCGCAGCTGTCGAACGATGCGATTGCGCTGAATACCAGGCTGGATGCGCAGGCCTCGACGCCCGCGGCCACGGTGGTGATCAAGGACCTGCAGGGTGGCGAGACCAAGCTGGTGGCGCCGGCGGCGGTCCCGGTCTCCAACCGGCAAAAGGCGCAGCGGGCCAACGACCAGGGGCTGCTGCTCTATAAAGAGAAGCAGTATGCGCAGGCCGAGGCGCAGTTCACCGAGGCGCTCAAGCTGCGGCCGAACTTTGCGCTGGCGGCCAACAACCTGGGCTTCGTGTTCTACAAGCAGGAACGGTTTGCAGAGGCGGCGCGCTGGTTCGAGAACGCGGTCAAGATGGATCCGTCCCGGGCGATCGCGCACATGAACCTGGGCGATGCGTATGCGCGCGGCGGGGAGAAGGAGAAGGCGAAGGGAGCGTACAAGACCTACCTGGAGCTGGCGCCGACGGGGTCGGGGGCGGCTTACGCGAAGCAGCAGTTAGAGAAGATGTAGATCGTAGGGTGGGCGGGTACCCCGCCCACGCGGTGATCGTTCGCAGCGAGATCATCCGGCGCGACAACCGAGCCGATGACGATCACCGCGTGGGCGGCAAAGCCGCCCACCCTACGGAAACACGACGAGCTCCACGAAAAAAAAGCCCGCTCCTCTTGCGAGGATGCGGGCTTTACTACTTAACAGGCCGACGCCGTTACGCGGTTTCTTTCAGCTGATCCAGGATGGCCGGGTTTTCCAGGGTCGAGACGTCCTGCGTGATGTTCTCGCCCTTGGCCAGCACGCGCAGCAGGCGGCGCATGATCTTGCCGGAGCGGGTCTTCGGCAGGTTGTCGCCGAAGCGGATTTCCTTCGGCTTGGCGATCGGACCGATTTCCTTGCCCACCCAGTTGCGCAGTTCGGTCGCCAGCTTCTTGGCGTCTTCGCCGCTCGGACGGGCCTGCTTCAACACCACGAAGGCGCAGATCGCCTCGCCGGTGGTCTCGTCCGGCTTGCCCACCACGGCCGCTTCCGCGACCATCGGGTGCGCCACCAGGGCCGATTCGATCTCCATCGTGCCCATGCGGTGGCCCGAGACGTTCAGCACGTCGTCGATGCGGCCGGTGATGGTGAAGTAGCCGGTGTCCTTGTTGCGCACGGCGCCGTCGCCGGCCAGGTAGTACTTGCCGCCCAGTTCGTCAGGGAAGTAGCTGGTGCGGAAGCGGTCCGGATTGTTCCAGATGGTGCGGATCATCGACGGCCATGGACGCTTGACCACCAGGATGCCGCCCTGCCCGTTCGGCACGTCGGCGCCGGCTTCGTCCACGATGGCGGTCATGATGCCCGGCAGCGGCAGCGTGCATGAGCCCGGCACCAGCGGGGTGGCGCCCGGCAGCGGGGTAATCATGTGGCCACCGGTCTCGGTCTGCCAGAAGGTGTCGACGATCGGGCAGCGTTCCTGGCCGACGTTCTTGTAGTACCACATCCAGGCTTCCGGATTGATCGGCTCGCCGACCGAACCCAGCAGGCGCAGGCTCGACAGGTCGTAGTTCTTCGGGTGGACCTTCGGGTCCACGTCCGAGGCCTTGATGAGCGAGCGGATCGCGGTCGGCGCGGTGTAGAAGATCGACACCTTGTGCTTGGCGATGGTGTCCCAGAAGCGGCCGGCGTTCGGGTAGGTCGGCACGCCTTCGAACACGATCTGGGTGGCGCCCGCCGCGGTCGGGCCGTAGGTGATGTAGGTGTGGCCGGTGACCCAGCCGATGTCGGCGGTGCACCAGAACACGTCGTCCGGCTTGAGGTCGAAGGTCCATTTCATCGTCAGCGCGGCCCACAGCAGGAAGCCGCCGGTCGAGTGCTGGACGCCCTTCGGGGTGCCGGTCGAGCCCGAGGTGTAGAGGATGAACAGCGGGTGTTCCGCATCCACCCATTCCGGTTCGCACGCCGCGCTCTGGTTGTCGACCAGTTCGTGCAGCCAGGTGTCGCGGCCTTGCTGGAAATTGATGTTGCCGCCGGTGCGCTTGTAGACGATGACGTCGCGGATGCTGTCGCAGCCGCCCATGGCCAGGGCTTCGTCGACGATGGATTTCAGCGGCAGCGCCTTGCCGCCGCGCTTCTGCTCGTCGGCGGTGATGACGGCCACGGCGCCGGCGTCGATGATGCGTTCCTGCAGCGATTTTGCCGAGAAGCCACCGAACACCACCGAGTGGGTCGCGCCGATGCGGGCGCAGGCCTGCATGGCGGTAATGCCTTCGATCGACATCGACATGTAGATGATGACGCGGTCGCCCTTCTTGATGCCGCGCGACTTGAGGCCGTTGGCGAACTTGCAGACGCGCTCGTGCAGCTCGCGGTAGCTGACGTGCGTTGCGGCGCCGTCGTCGGCCTCGAAGATGATCGCGGTCTTGTCGGCGTTGCCGTTGCTCAAGTTGCGGTCGAGGCAGTTGTACGACGCGTTCAGCTGGCCGTCGGCGAACCACTTGTAGAACGGCGCGTTCGATTCGTCGAGGGTGCTTGTGAAAGGCTTGTGCCAGTCGATGTTCTCGCGCGCCAGGCGCGCCCAGAAACCTTCGTAGTCGCTGGCGGCCTCGGCGCACAGCTTTTCGTAGGCTTCCATGCCGGAGATCGCGGCCTTGGCTGCGAACTCGGCCGGCGGCGGGAACACGCGGCTTTCCTGCAAGCCTTGGATTTGATCTTGGTTGCTCTCGTTCTCGGCCATCTTCGTCTCCATTGGATAGTAAGGTTTTTAATGAACACCTTAGGGGCGCTCGCTTACTGAGCCCTTACAAGGGTTTTCGTCGAATGCCATTCTACCAACGGCATGCCGAAGCCGTGAAGGAAGCCCGGCATGCGCGCGCTGTCGGGTGTAGAATGCTCGGCTGTATTTGTCCAGCATCCAGGAGCCGCATCCCGATGGCGCAGTTGATTCCCCCGACCGAAGCAAAGAAACTCAGTCCCCTCAATAACCTGATCTTCGCCAGCCGCTGGCTGCAGCTGCCGCTGTACCTGGGCCTGATCCTGGCGCAGTGCGTGTACGTGTTCCATTTCTGGGTCGAGCTCAAGGACCTGATCGGCGCGGCCATGGGCAACGCCGCCTCGCTCCAGCACATCCTCGACGTGGTCACGGTGCCCGGCGCCACCCGTCCGGACAAGCTGACCGAGACCACCATCATGCTGGTGGTGCTGGGCCTGATCGACGTGGTCATGATCTCGAACCTTTTGATCATGGTGATCGTCGGCGGCTACGAAACCTTCGTCTCGCGCATGCACCTCGAAGGCCACCCGGACCAGCCCGAATGGCTGTCGCACGTGAACGCCTCGGTACTCAAGACCAAGCTGGCGATGGCGATCATCGGCATCTCGTCGATCCACCTGCTGAAGACCTTCATCAATGCGGCGAACTACAAGCCGGAAACCATGATGTGGCAGACCATCATCCATATTGCTTTCCTGCTGTCGGCCATGGCCATCGCCTACACCGACCGCATCGTCATGACCACGCACTCCAAGCACTGAGCGAACCATTCTTCCCCTCCTGATCGAGAAACCCATGGCAACCGTTATCACCCAGAGCGACCTCATCGAATCGGTCGCGGCAGCCCTCCAGTACATCAGCTACTACCATCCGGCCGACTATATCCAGCACCTGGCGCGCGCGTATGAGACCGAGCAAAGCCCGGCCGCGAAGGACGCCATCGCCCAGATCCTGACCAACTCGCGCATGTGCGCCGAAGGCAAGCGCCCGATCTGCCAGGACACCGGCATCGTCAACGTGTTCCTGAAGATCGGCATGAACGTGCGCTTCGAGGGCTTCACCGGCTCGGTGACCGACGCCGTCAACGAAGGCGTGCGCCGCGCCTACGGCTTCGCCGACAACAAGCTGCGCGCCTCGATCGTGGCCGACCCGCACTTCGAGCGCAAGAACACCAAGGACAACACCCCGGCCGTGGTCCACATGGAACTGGTCGAGGGCGACACCGTCGACGTCAAGCTCGCTGCCAAGGGCGGCGGCTCGGAGAACAAGACCAAGTTCGTGATGCTCAACCCGTCCGACTCGCTGGTCGACTGGGTCATCAAGACCGTGCCGCTGATGGGCGCCGGCTGGTGCCCGCCGGGCATGCTGGGCATCGGCATCGGCGGCACCGCCGAAAAGGCGATGCTGATGGCCAAGGAGTCGCTGATGGAAGACATCGACATGTACGAGCTGAAGCAGCGCGGTCCGCAGAACAAGCTGGAAGAGCTGCGGATCGAACTGTGCGACAAGATCAATGCGCTGGGCATCGGCGCCCAGGGCCTGGGCGGCCTGACCACCGTGCTGGACGTGAAGATCAACATGTACCCGACCCACGCGGCCTCCAAGCCGGTGGCGATGATCCCGAACTGCGCCGCCACCCGCCACGCCCACTTCGTGCTGGACGGCTCCGGCCCGGCCTACATCGAACCGCCGGCGCTGTCCACCTGGCCGGAAGTGCACTGGACCCCGGACACCGAAAAATCCAAGCGCGTCGACCTGAACACCCTCACCAAGGAAGAAGTCGCTTCGTGGAAGCCGGGCCAGACCCTGCTCCTGAACGGCAAGATGCTGACCGGCCGCGACGCCGCGCACAAGCGCATCCAGGACATGCTGGCCAAGGGCGAGCAGCTGCCGGTGGACTTCACCAACCGCGTGATCTACTACGTCGGCCCGGTCGACCCGGTGGGCGACGAGGTCGTCGGCCCGGCAGGCCCGACCACCGCGACCCGCATGGACAAGTTCACCGACATGATGCTGGAGAAGACCGGCCTGATCTCGATGATCGGCAAGGCCGAGCGCGGCCCGGCGGCGATCGAATCGATCCAGAAGCACAAGTCGGCCTACCTGATGGCGGTCGGCGGCTCGGCCTACCTGGTCTCGAAGGCGATCAAGTCCGCAAAAGTCGTCGGCTTCGAAGACCTGGGCATGGAAGCGATCTACGAATTCGACGTGACCGACATGCCGGTCACCGTGGCCGTGGACTCCACCGGTACCTCGGTGCACACCACCGGTCCGAAGGAATGGTCGGCCAAGATCGAATCGCTGAAGGGCATTCCGGTCACCGCCGCGTGATGCTGCGTGGGCGGATCGTCCGAGACGCCCACCTCTTCGGCCATGAGCACTCCATCCCTCTCCCCTGACGCCCCGGTCGGCATCTTCGACTCGGGCGTCGGCGGCCTGTCGGTACTGCGCCACATCCAGGCGCAGCTGCCGCACGAACACCTCCTGTATGTCGCCGACTCCGGTTTCGCCCCCTACGGCGACAAGCCGGAACAGGTCGTCATCGAGCGCGTGCTCGGCATCGCCGCCTTCCTGGTGGCGCGCGGCGTCAAGGCGCTGGTGGTGGCCTGCAACACCGCCACCGTGGCCGCCGTACGCATCCTGCGCGAGCGCTATCCCGCCATGCCGATCGTCGGCGTCGAGCCGGGCCTGAAACCGGGCGCGGCCGGCACCCGCAAGGGCACGGTCGGCGTCCTGGCCACCGAGCGCACCCTGGCCGGCGAAAAATTCCTGCTGCTGCGCGACCAGATCGTCGACGCAACCGGCGCCCGCTTCCTGCTGCAGCCCTGCGTCGGCCTGGCCGACCAGATCGAGTTCGGCGAGCCGGGTTCCCCGGCCCTGGAGGCGATGCTGGAACGCTACATCGCCCCGCTGCTGGCCCAGGGCGCCGACACCCTGGTGCTGGGCTGCACCCACTACCCGCTGGTACAGGCCTCGATCGAGCGCGTCATCCGCCGCCATACCGATGAGCAGATCACGCTGATTGACACCGGCGAGGCCGTGGCGCGCCAGCTGGCGCGCCTGCTCGCGGCGGCCGGCCTGCTGCGCCCCGCCGGCGGCGCCCCGGCCGAGCTGACCGGTTTCACCAGCGCCAGCGGCATCGCCCTGGGCGCCGCCTTTGCCAGCCTGCTGGGGCAAAAACCGCCCGTGCACGAGCTCGCGCTCGCGGCAACACCGACGAACCCGACGGGCACGCACATTTAGACTTGCCAGTTCGCGAAGCGCTTTGTATAATCTTGTTCTGTCTCGGAAACAGCGAGACACAAAGCAAGACAATGGTGGCTGTAGCTCAGTTGGTAGAGTCCAGGATTGTGATTCCTGTTGTCGTGGGTTCGAGTCCCATCAGCCACCCCAAGAATTCAAGCAAAAAGCCCAGTCTCCGGACTGGGCTTTTTGCTTTCTGCATCGCGTGCCGGCGCTGCGTCGGTATCGGATCAATGCGCTGCGGCCGGCGGCGCCAGCCAGGCCAGCCCAAAAAAAATGGGCTGTGATTCACCGGAATCTTGTTGATTTCGCCGGCGGCCTTGGCTTTCGCATACACATCCGGATCGGTACCGCCGACGAACCAGAACATGGAAGGCGTTTCCCATGCGGTGCCGAAGGAGCCTAAATCCTCGCTTGCGGGCGCGGCGCCGACCTGGCGCACGCGCTCCGGATCGAAATACCGGCGAAACGCGTCGCCGACCCGCTTGCTGGCCTCGGCATCGTTGAAACCCAGCGGGTAATGGTCGAGGCTGGTGAACTCGGGCGGCCGTGGCGCGCCCGATGCGGCTGCCTCCGCGTTGGCAATGCGCTCGATGGCCGCCAGTACGCGCTTGCGCACGCCGCTGTCGAAGGTGCGTACGTTGAGCTTGATGACGGCAGTGTCGGGAATCACGTTTTCCTTGGTGCCCGCCTGCAGCGCACCGATCGTCACGACAGCGGACTCGTCAGCGGCAACTTCACGCGAGACGATGGTTTGCAGGCGCATCACCGTCGCGGCTGCCATGACGACGGGGTCGATACTGGCCAACACTGTTTCAGGAGGGTTTTCAGCTTGCGCATCCATTGTCGTCTCTCCGTGTCGTAAAGCAAGCCGGGCGCCTGGTCGGCACCGTCGCAGCCAGCTGTCGCATGCTAGCACTGTCACTACGGGGGAGTATGTACGCCGCGGCGAGCGACGGGGCGGCGCCCTGGGCGCCGGGTCGCGCAGCACCGCAGCATGCACTAGTGATCGACTTTTACATTCACCGTCGCTATCCTCGAAGTTCCGGCAACCTCGCCACCCACGTGGCACCCCCGATGACCCTACAGCCGCCTCCCAGCCCGATCACCCGCCTGACGGAAAAGAAGCGTCCCGCGGTCAGGTACGCGATCCGGATCCTGATCCTGTTCTGCGTGCTGCTGGTCGCGGCCCAGGGCTGGAGTGCATGGAGCGCGCGCGACAGCCGGCTGGCCGAGAACGCGTCGGCCACCTCGAACATGGCCGGGGCGCTGGCGGCCCAGGCCGAGAGCACGGTGCGGATCGTCGATACCGTGCTGGCCGGCGTGGTCGAGCGGGTCGAGCACGACGGCATCGCCTCCGCCGCGTCCGACCGCCTGAACAGCCACATGCGCAACATGGTGAAAGAGGTGAAGGAGCTGCACGGGTTGTTCGTGTATGGCGCCGACGGCAGCTGGCTGGCCTCCTCGCTCGAGCGCCCGGTGGTCGGCAACAACATCGACCGCGACTATTTCCAGCACCACCTCAGGAACCCGAGCCGCGATGTCTACATCGGCAAACCGATCCGCAGCCGGTCCACCGGTATCTGGGTGCTGCCGGTATCGCGCCGCATCGACCGTCCCGACGGCAGCTTCGGCGGGGTGGCGCTGGGCACCATCCAGATCGCCTTCTTCGCCAACCTCTACGAGAGTTTCGACGTCGGCCGCGAAGGCGTGGTGCTGCTGGCGCGCGACGACGGCACCCTGATCTACCGCCGCCCCTTCAGCGAACAGCAGATCGGCATCGACGTCTCGAACGGGCCGATCTTCCAGTCGATCCGTTCGTCCGGCCCGGTCGGCACCGCCATCCTGCGCTCGAACATCGACGGCGTGGTGCGCCTGTACGGCTACCGCCGGCTCGACAATCTGCCGCTGGTCGTCGCCACCGCCCAGTCCAAGAAGGAAATCCTGGCCGAATGGCGGCAATCGACACTGCTCCTGTCGGCGGCCACCCTGCTGGTGGTGCTGCTGCTGGCGGGCGTGGGCGCGCGCCTGGTGCGCCAGATCATCATCCGCGACGAGCTCGAGACCGAACTGCGTCTCGCGAAAAAGAACCTGCAAGAACGCAACCAGGAGCTGACGGTACTGGCCATCAACGACGGGCTGACCGGCATCGCCAACCGCCGCCATTTCGAGGAGGCCCTGCGGCTGGAACTGAAACGCGCCAGGCGCACCGGGGCGCCGCTGTCGCTGGTGCTGCTCGATATCGACTTCTTCAAGAAGTACAACGACCGCTACGGCCATGTGGCCGGCGACGACTGCCTGCGCCAGGTGGCGGCCGCGCTGCGCGCCACCCTGGTGCGCCCGACCGACCTGGCCGCGCGCTACGGCGGCGAGGAGTTCGCCATGATCCTGCCGGCCACCGGCCAGGTGGGCGCCCGCTACGTGGCCGAGCGCCTGCGCCTGGCCATCCTGGACCTGAACATCGCGCATGCCGACAATCCCCACGGGATCGCCACCATCAGCGCAGGCGTCAGCACCTTCCACGGCGCGCCGGGCGAGGACGACGATCCGGACGCCTTCGTCAGGCAGGCCGACGCCCTGCTCTACCGCGCCAAGGCGCAGGGCCGCAACCGGGTCTGCAGCGATCTCGACAATACTGACCAGGCGCCGGCGCCGCCGCTCGCAATGTGAGCTGCCCGTCCTGCGTGAAAGCCTGCGTCCAAAACGACAACACCCCACAAGTTGCTGACTTGTAGGGTGTTGTCGTCGCGCTCCCGGTCGCCGCCCGGAGTGAACCGAACGGCTTTCTTCGTTGCGCGTTTCCAGCCGCAGCCTCGCCCACGCTATCTGCGTGGTGCGCGCCGTCGATCAGGACCGCCGATTAAATGGCGCAAATATTTCCGGCCTTTTCGCCTTTGGGTCCGGTCGAGCGAACGAACGAAACACGCTGGTTTTCCGCCAGGCTTTTAAAGCCCTGCGATTGAATATCCTGGAAATGGGCGAACAGGTCGCCACCGCCTGCATCAGGCGTAATAAAGCCGAAGCCTTTCGAATCGTTGAACCATTTCACGGTGCCGGTTTGAGTAGTCATGTTGATTTCCTTTTGTTTGCATGGACAAAATTGTCCGGGGCGCACAATCGACCAAGAGAAGGAGTAACGGGAGGAAATCAAACGGGACTGCCAAAAGGCAAGACAGGAGAGAAAGACCAACAATAACAACGACTTGATGTAGTGCCAGACAGAAGATACAGGGCTTTCGCCAATTCGCCTAATTATTTCGGATTTAATTTCAGCAGTGTGTATTTATATAGAGTTTCAGTAAATAAAGAAAAACGGCTGTTATGATGCAGAAACCCACTCGACGCGAATCTCGCGAAATTGGGAATCACACAAGGCAATAATGAAGAAACAGCGACTGGACGTTTTCATCCGAGATAATCTGGAACCGATACTGCAGGCATGGGAAGATTTTGCCCGCACAATTGAGCCGCCGGCATTGACGATGGATGACACCGAGTTGCGCGACCATGCCCGCCAGATGCTGCTCGCCTTCGCCGCCGATTTGGCAACCCCGCAATCGGAGCACGAGCGCGCGGAAAAATCGAAGGGCCTGGGCAAACGGGAACACGGCGACACGGCTTCCGAAACGCATGCGGAAGCGCGCCTGCTGTCCGGATACACCGTCGTCCAGCTGGTATCCGAGTACCGCGCCCTACGCTCGAGCGTGCTGACGCTCTGGGCCGCCGACGCCCATGCACACCCCATCACCGACATGGCCGACGTCACGCGCTTCAACGAAGCAGTCGACCAGGCCCTCGCCGAGTCGGTCGCGCGCTACGAATCGCTGGTGAAGCAATCGCAGAACATGTTCCTCGCCATCCTCGGCCACGACTTGCGCAATCCGCTCGGTACCGTGGTGAGCGGCTCGAGCTTCCTCATGCAGGCAGTCGACATCCCACCGAAGTACATCCTGGTTGCCACGCGCATGTTCAACAGCGCCAAGCGCATGAGCAAGCTGATCAACGACCTGATCGACTTCACCCGCACCCACCTCGGCCCGGGTATTCCGATCCGCGTCAAGCTGGGCAGCATGGTGGAAATATGCGAAGAAGTCGTCAACGAGCTGCGCACCTTCCATCCGGAGAAAATGATCGAGCTCGCGGCTCCCCCGCAGCTGGACGCCATCTTCGACGACAGCCGAATCGCCCAGGCGCTGTCGAACCTGATCGGCAATGCGGTCCAGTACGGCAGTGCCGAGGTTCCGGTCCGGGTCCAGTTGACGACGCACGGTGACGATATCGCGATCACGGTCCACAACCAGGGCGCCCCGATTGCGCCCGACAAGCTGGCGAATATCTTCGACCCGCTGGTGCGCATCGCCGCCGGCGTCGGCGCCGACTATACCGAGCGCACCAGCCTCGGCATTGGCCTGTTCATTTCGCGTGAAATCGCCCATGCGCACGGGGGACAGCTTGGCGTTGCGTCGAACGCGGCCGACGGCACCACGTTCACCATGCGCCTGCCCCGTCTTCCCAAGGGGTTCCAGGGCGCCGCGGATGCTGCGCCGGGGGCGTGACAGCAGCCCGGGCGAGCACAAGGGTCCTGGCTTGCCTTGTGCCCGGCAGCCGCAGCGGTTCGCCGAAACGTGCCCGGCCTTCCGGTCGCTTCGGCCGGGCGCCGACGCGCCGGCTGCGCATATAAAAAAACCGCCTGCGATGCAGGCGGCTTTTACTGGGGTGCGATCCCGTACTCAGTAGCGGTTCGGATTGTTCGGACGGGCGTCGTGGCGGTTCGGGATGCCGTCGCCGTCGCGGTCGCGGTCGCGACCATTGCGGATGCCGTCGCCGTCGCGGTCGCGGCGGGCCATGCGGTGGTCGGCGCGGATCCAGCCGCCGCGGTCGAGGTACCAGCCGTTACGATCCTGGCGCCAGACCGGCTGCTGGTAGACGTAACCGGCGCGGACCCGCTCGTAGTGGCCGCGTTCCCACACGTAGCGGCGGCCGTTCCAGCTCCAGTAGCCCGGCACCCACTCATGGCCGCGGCGGGCGGCGGGAATCGACTCATGGCGCAGCGGCGGCGGCGCCTTGTGCACCACGATCACTTCAGTGCGGCCCTGGGCCTGGGCCTGGGCCGGCGCGAAGGCGGCGGCACTGATCAGGACAGCTGCGGTAGCGGCAAGAACGCTTTTCATGGTACTTCTCCTTTCGGTTGTGTTGGAACCACTATAGCCAGCCTCGACCGCGTACGGGAGGAATGAAAGAAGTTCTTACAATCGAAACATGCCGCCACGAAAATGTAACTGAGGTAGACAACAACGCCCGAAAACAAAACAGCCGGCGGATGCCGGCTGCTTCGGTCGGGAGGAAAAACCGGATCAGTCCAGCTTCCAGGCGTAGTCGACCTTGGCCCAGGTCTGGGCCGGTGCGCCATCCTTGGTGCCCGGCTTGAACTTGCACGAGGACAGGCCTTTCAGGGCTGCCTTGTCCAGGTTCTTGAAGCCGCTCGACTTCTCGAGCTTCGATTCGGCCACGGTGCCGTCGGCATTGACCAGGAAGGATGCCGAGGTGGTGCCCTGCTCTTCGTTCATCAGCGACGCTTTCGGGTACTCGACCGAGCACTTCTTCGGATCGAACGAAGCCGGCACTTCAGCAGCGAAGGTAGCGCCTGCGGCGGTGGCGAGGGTCATTGCAGCGATCAGTTTCACGGTCAGGTTTTTCATGGTTTCCCCAATAGGTTTCTAGGTTTTGTTTAAGGTTGCAGTCTCACTGCGTGCCGGCCCGCGGGCCGGCCTTCTTCTCTCTTAGAATTCTTCCCACTCGTCGCTGGCGACGGTGGCGGCCTTCTTCGGCTTGGCATCCGGCGCGGCCGGTGCTTCGCCCTTGGCGGCGGCCGGCGCCGGGTTCGATGCCGATGCTGCAGGCTTCTTCGCGGCCGGCTTCTTCAGGGCCGGTGCCGGACGCTTGACGGCGGCCGGGCGCACTGCCACGGCGGTGCCGGTGGCGACCGGAGCCGGCGCTTCCACCTGGTACTGCTCGCCCTCGCTCAGCTTGAAGATGCTGACGACGCGGGCCAGTTCGCTCGCCTGGTCCTGCAGGCTCTGCGCGGCGGCAGCGGCCTCTTCGACCAGGGCGGCGTTCTGCTGGGTCATGCCGTCCATCTCGATGATCGACAGGTTCACCTGTTCGATACCGGCGCTCTGCTCGGCGCTGGCGTTGGCGATTTCGCTCATGATGTCGGTCACGCGCTTGACGCTCGTCACCACTTCATCCATCGTCACACCGGCCTGGCCGACCAGCTTGCTGCCGCGTTCGACCTTCTCGACCGAGTCGCCGATCAGGGTCTTGATCTCTTTCGCTGCCGCAGCCGAACGTTGCGCCAGGTTGCGCACTTCCGATGCCACCACCGCGAAGCCGCGGCCCTGTTCGCCGGCACGGGCCGCTTCCACCGCGGCGTTCAGCGCCAGGATGTTGGTCTGGAAGGCGATGCCATCGATCACGCCGATGATGTCCGAGATCTTGCTGGCCGAGCTGTTGATCTCGCCCATGGTGCCAACCACCTGCGACACCACTTCGCCACCCTTGCGTGCCACGTCCGAGGCGGTTGCGGCCAGGGCGTTGGCTTGACGGGCGTTGTCGGCGTTCTGCTTGACGGTCGAGGTCAGTTCTTCCATCGCCGACGCGGTCTTCTCCAGCGAGCTGGCCTGCAGTTCGGTACGCGAGGACAGGTCGATGTTGCCGGCCGCGATTTCACGCGAGGCGGTGCCGATGGTCTCGGTGCCGCGGCGCACCTGTTCGACGATGCCGACCAGGCTGTTGCGCATTTGTTTCATTTCCACCAGCAGGCTGCCGCGGTCCGATTCTTCGGTCTCGATCGCGATCGACAGGTCGCCGTGGGCGATGCTGCCGGCGATCTTGGCGGTGTAGGCCGGCTCGCCGCCCAGTTGCTTGCGCAGACTGCGCGAGATCACCCAGGCTGCGGCCACGCCCATGGCGACGGCGGTCAGCAGCATGCCGATCATGAAGTTACGGGCATTGACGAATTCCGACTCGGCATCGGTCTTGCTCTGGGCGTTCTGCTTTTCTTCCAGCGCCGCCAGTTGGTCCAGGGCCTCGGTCCACTTCTTCTGCACCGGGCGCACTTCACGGATCATCACGCGGGTGGCGTCCATGGCGTTATTCGACAGGTAGAGTTCCGATGCCTTGGCGATAGCTGGCATGGCCGTGCCTTCGAATTCCTTGATCTGGGCCAGCAGGCCTTTTTCCTTGTCGCTGGCGTGGGTGGCAAACAGGGCCGACAGCTTCTTCTGGGCGTCGTCGTACTTGCGGGTCTGCTCCTTGAACTTGGCCAGTTCCGGCTCCATGTCGGCCGGGTCGGTCATCAGGGTCAGGACGCGCAGCGAGGCCACGCGGTCGCTGACGTTGTTGCGCATCTCGATCACGAGGCTGGTCGACACATTGCTCACGCTCACCACCTTGTCGAGGCGGTCCTGGATCTGTGCCATGCGCATGATGCCGACCACAGTCACCACGATGAGCAATACCAGTACCAGTGCGAAGCCGAGCGCAAGGCGGGTACCGACCTTCAAGTTATTCAAAAAAGACATTCCTGTTCATCCCTGTATCTATTGATCGAATTCGCCCGGTACCTGGCGCCGTGCGACGCGTCGCGTAGCCATCATTGGCTTACGTACATTTCCGACAGGATAAATCAAAAGTTCTGCCTGGAAACTCGAAATCGATTGTCGCATCCGAACTTGTTTCAGCTCAACAACGGTGTTGATTTCGTTCAACTTGCGGGGAGCGAAGGAAATTATGCGTTCACAATTGCCGGACGGCAAGCATTTCAGATCTTGACTATACAATTCCTGCAACAAAATGTATCAATTTGCCGACAAGAAACAAAAAGGCGTACCGGAGTACGCCTTTCGATAGAGGAAGCGGGCGCTTGCCCGCTCAGGCGGCGACCGGCATGCGCGCCGCGGCTTCCAGCAGCAGGGCCGGGTCGGCGCCCGCCAGCTTCTTCGGATCGGACAGCGTCTGGCGGAAGGCGCGCGCCCCCGGCAGGCCGGTCATGATGCCCAGCATGTGACGGGTGATGCTGTTGAGCTTGAGCCCGTGCTCGCGATGCAGGCGCAGCTGCTCGGCGATGTAGGGAGTCATGGCTTCCAGCACCTGCACCCGGGTTTTCACGGGCGCATCCAGGTCGCCGTAGAACAGGCGGTCCCAGCTCGCCATCACCCAGGGGTTATGGTAAGCCTCGCGGCCCAGCATCACGCCGTCCACGTGCTGCAGGTGCAGGGCGATCTCCTCGTCGGTCTTGATGCCGCCGTTGATGATGATTTCCAGGTCCGGGAACTCGCGCTTGAGCTGGTAGGCGACTTCGTAGCGCAGCGGCGGGATTTCGCGGTTTTCCTTGGGCGACAGGCCCTTCAGCACCGCGTTGCGGGCATGGACGATGAAGGTACGGCAGCCGGCGTCGGCGATGGTGCCGATGAAGTCGCGCACGAAACCGTATTCCTCGTTGTAGTCGATGCCGATGCGGTGCTTGACCGTGACGTCGACCGAGACCGCGTCGCGCATCGCCTTGACGCAGTCGGCCACCAGCTGCGGCTCTCCCATCAGGCAGGCCCCGAAAGCGCCCTTCTGCACCCGCTCGGACGGGCAGCCGCAGTTCAGGTTGATCTCGTCGTAGCCCCACTGCTCGCCCAGCTTCGCGCCCTTGGCAAGGTCCGCCGGGTCGCTGCCGCCCAGCTGCAGCGCCACCGGGTGCTCGACGGCGTCGTAGCGCAGGTGGCGCTCGACGTCGCCGTAGACCAGGGCGCCGGTGGTCACCATCTCGGTGTACAGCCAGGTATGGCGGGTGATCTGGCGATGGAACACGCGGCAGTGGCGGTCGGTCCAGTCCATCATCGGGGCTACCGACAGGCGGCGGCTCGGCAGGGAGGATGGGGTGGGGTCGATGCGATTCAGGGAACTCATGCGTGAAGTCGGAGGATGGCCGGCGCGCGCCGGAAAACCCGACATCATAAGCCAAAGCCGCCAATCCCGCCGACGCGGCTGCGCGCCGGATGAGGCAGCTTTGCCAACCCAGGCAAACTTTCTCGCCTTAAAAGCAACAAACCCAATACGCGAAGCGGCGAGTCGATCTACAATCGCGACTAATTTCCGTACAGAAACCACCCGCCAATGAACGTACTCCCCCGCTCCTCCGCCCAGGATCCGCTCGCGCAGCACCGTCGCGCCGTGCGCCTGAATCCGCGCGACGCCAATGCCCATGCCCTGCTCGGCCTGGCCCTGCTCAAGGCGCGCCAGCTCGACGAGGGCGTCGCCAGCCTGCAGCGCGCGCTGCAGCTCAACCGGAAACTGCGCGGCGTGCAGGGCGTGCTGGCCGCCGCCCTGTTCGACATGGGGCGCTATGCGGACGCCGCCGAGACTTACGAGAAGGCCTTGCGCTTCGATGACGGCGCCGACCTGCGCCAGGGCCTGGTCGATTCCCTGCTGCGCCTCGCCTCGACCCTGCACAAGGACAAGCAGACCGAGGAAGCCGTGGCCTGCCTGGAGCGCGTGCGCGCGCTCGACCCCGACAACCTCGACGTCCAGGTCGATCTCGGCAACCTGCTGTACCAGCTGCAGCGCCACGAAGAGGCGGCCGCCCACTTCCGCGCCGTGCTGGAGCGGCGCCCCGACCATCTGACCTCGCTGATCCGCCTGGCGCAGGCCGAGCGCGTCCTGAAGCGCTTCGGGGAGGCGCGCGAAGGCTTCGAGCGCGCGCGCGAACTGGCGCCGGAACGGCCCGACCTGATGGTCGACCTGGCCAATACCCTGCGCGCCGAAGGCAAGCTGCTGGAGGCCGCCGCCCTGCTGGAGCGCGCCTCCGCGCTGGCGCCCGACAGCGTCGAGCTGCTGCATGCGCAGACCGGCATCCGCTTCGCCCTGGGCGAGTGGGAAGAGGCCCTGCGCCTGGCACGCCGCGCCTTTGAACTGCAGCCCTCCGCGGCGGCCCACAGCGTGATGCTGTTCATCCTGAGCCATACCTGCCTCGACCCCGAAGAGCTGAACCGCGAGCACTTTGCCTTCGGCCAGCGCTGGGAGCCGGCGCTGCGCGCGCTGCGCCAGCCGCATGCCAACGAGCCCGATCCGCAGCGCAAGCTGCGCGTCGGCTTCGTCTCGGCCGACCTGTACGAGCATGCCGTCACCCGCTTCGTGGCGCCGGTATTCGACGCGCTGCGCGGGCACGAGCGCGTCGACCTGTATGTCTATTACAACAACAATATCCAGGACGGCATGACCGCCCAGTTGCGGGCCTGCACGGCCGGCTGGCATTCGATCGCCGACCTGGACGACGAGGCCGCCGAGCGCCTGATCCGCGAGGACGGCATCGACATCCTGGTCGACCTGTCCGGCC
Organism: Massilia sp. X63; assembly: GCF_041023745.1. NCBI lineage: Bacteria > Pseudomonadati > Pseudomonadota > Betaproteobacteria > Burkholderiales > Oxalobacteraceae > Massilia > Massilia sp. X63. Next base: position 67,796 of record NZ_JBFTEF010000013.1, on the reverse strand, counting down.
ACTCGGCCCTGAACCGCCTGTCGCTGTTCATGCGCAAGCCGGCCCCGGTGCAGGCCACCTGGATCGGCTATGCCGGCACCACCGGCATGGAAGCGATGGACTATATTTTCTCGGATCCGTTCGTCACGCCCGAAGGCCGCTACGACGACCAGTTCACCGAACAGATCGTGCGCCTGCCGCTGGCCGCGCCCTTCCTGCCCGACCCCTACGCCCCGCCGGTGAACGAGCTGCCGGCCCTGCGCAACGGCCACCTGACCTTCGGCAGCTTCCACCGCGCCTCCAAGCTCAGCCGGGACGTGATCGCCCAGTGGTCGAAGCTGCTGCACGCCGTGCCGGACGCAAGGATGCTGCTCGGCGGCCTGCAGGCCGGCATCGACGACGTCCTGATCGACTGGTTCGCGCAGGAAGGCATCCCGCGCGAGCGCCTGCTGCTGCGCAACCGCGCCAGCGTCTACGAGTACCTGAAGCAGCACTACGACGTGGATATCTGCCTCAGCCCCTTCCCCTACAGCGGCTCGACCACGGTCGGCCATGCGCTATGGATGGGCGTGCCGACGCTGGCGACGGTGGGCGCCACCAACCCGAGCCATGCGGCAGTCTCCTTCATCGCCCACCTCGGCCTGCGCGACTTCATCACCGACAACGAAGACACCTACGTCAAGCTGGGCGTCTTCCTGTCGCAAAACATCCCGGCCCTGGCCGCCATGCGCGCCACCATGCGCGAACGCTTCGTCAACTCGGTGCTGGGCTACCCGGGCGTTACGGCGGCAGGCCTGGAGCATGGACTGCGCCTGATGTGGCAGCGCTGGTGCGCGGGCGACGCGCCGGCTCCGCTGCGGGTGCGCCTGTCCGACCTGGCGCCGCCGCAAGCGTAAGCGTTCGCTATCGACGCCGACACGCCGCCTCCGGGCGGCGTTGTCGTTTACAACAGTCTCGGCATGGCCATTTGGACATCGTTTCGCCAGTGCGAAAAATATTTTAAAGAATTTCCGTGCGGCACTTAATGCCGGATTGAAACTGGTCGCCCTGTACTTGTGAGAGCGAGTGACGCACTCGAAAACGAATCGAATCCTTAGGAGCCATCATGCTGAGCCTTCACACCAACAACGCTGCACTGTCCGCACAAAACTCGATCAGCCGCACCCAGAGCTCGCTGTCGACCTCGATGACCCGCCTGTCGACCGGCTACCGCATCAACTCGGCCATGGACGACGCCGCCGGCCTGCAGATCGCCTCGCGCCTGAAAGCCCAGACCTCGGGCATGGCCGTCGCCATGCGCAACACCCAGAACTCGACCTCGATGCTGCAGACCGCCGAAGGCGCGCTGGACGAAGTCAGCAACATGCTGGTGCGCATGAAGGACCTGGCCACCCAGGCTGCCGACGCCTCGTCGACCGCCGACGACAAGAAAGCCATGCAGTCGGAATACGACGCCCTGGGCCTGGAACTGTCGAACGTCCTGAAGAACACCACCTTCGGCGGCACCAAGCTGCTGGTCGGCGGCACCGTTGCTTCGTCGATGACCTTCCAGATCGGCGCCTCGTCGAGCGAGACCATGAGCGTCAACCTGGCCGCCGACATGTCGCAAGTCGTGTCGGACGTGACCTCGTCCACCGTCAACTACGCCGGCACCGCCGGCGGCACCGAACTGACCAGCGCTGCCAACGGCGCGATCACCAAGCTGGAAACCGCGCTGGCATCGGTCAACAAGGTCCGTTCGGGCCTGGGCGCCGCGGCCAACCGCCTCGAGCACGTGTACAACAACCTGTCGAACATCAGCACCAACAGCAAGGCCGCAGCCGGCCTGATCATGGACGTGGACTTCGCGACCGAGAGCGCGAACATGACCTCGAACCAGATGCTGCTGCAAGCCGGCACCGCCATGCTGAAGCAGTCGAACAGCATGTCGTCGATGGTCATGTCGCTGCTGCAGTAACGGTCTTCCTTCCGGTGTGATCGCTCCGGAATAGCCAAAGGCCAACCGCAGTCCCGGTTGGCCTTTTTTGTTTGATTCATCCCTGCCCGGCATCTACCATGGCCAGCATCGCTCCGCTCGTTCCCGCCCTTCCCGCGCTGACTCCGGTCACGCCTCCCCTTCGCAGCGGCGACCTGGGCGCGCTGCCGCCGGCCGTCGCCTTCGCCGCCGAAGCCGCCGAACTGGCGCTGCCGGCATCGCAGCCGCAAGCGGCGCCGCCCACGACCGGCGCCGCCGACCCGGCCGCGCTGCGCCCCGACCAGGTGTTTTTGGCGCGCCAGATGGCCTATGCCACGCCGGACGGCCGCAGCCTGGCGTCGAATTGGCGCGCGATGGTGCGCAACTACGGCGACCAGCAGGCGCGCCACGACCTGCTGGCGCGCGCCGGCATCCTCGCGCCGCTCCAGCTGGCCACGGGACAGCAGGGCCAGTCCGTGAGCAATCCGCAGGCCCAAGTGCAGCCGCCGCACGATGCCTGGCGCTTTACCGTGCATGCGGGCAGCCCGCGCGAACACCACCTCGCCGTCATGGCCGAACCGGCCGACACGCCGCCGGGCCGCCGCAAGCGCCCGCGCTTTGCCCTGCGCCTGGAACTGAGCCTGGCCGACGGCACGACGATGATCGTACAGGTCGAGCCGATGCCGGACGGGATCGCGCTGGAACTGTGCGCACCCGATGCCGCAGCGCTGGCGCGCCTGCGCGAGCTGCAAGCCGACCTGGAAAAGGCGGTGGCGCGTTCCGGCCTGCGGGTGGTGCGCTGGCGCTTTCGCGACACGCTCCCGCCGGGTAAACCGCATGCGCTCATGCCGGCCGGCGAAGCCGCCAACGCCCTCAGCCTGCCGGTGTTCCGCGCGCTGGCGGAACTGGCCCTGTTGCTGCCGCTCGCGCCGCAGGCGGATGCGCCCGCCTGAGGCGGCGCAGTATTACGGCCCGGGGCGCGCGGCCAGCCAGTCGCGGCACGACTGCCGAAAGTGCTCGATCTTGGCTTCGGAAGCCGCCGGGAACACCAGCGGCGCCGTGCTCCAGCTCGACTTCGGCACCAGCTGGCAGACCTGGTGGTCTTCCTCGAACACCTTGCGGTTGATGGCGGCGGTCGACGTGAACAGGGGCGCCAGCAGCTGCGCCGCCCGCTCGTTCGCCAGGTGGGTGCCGAGCAGGCGGCTGCTGAAGTGGGTGTTCTGTCCGTCCTGCGCCGGCAGGAAATGCTGCAGCGAGTACGAATACCCGAAGGTCGACGAGATCATCGTGAACGGGAACAGGTACACGCTCATGTAGCCTTCGTAGCCGTAGTCGATCGCGAAGTGGCGCTTCAGGCTGCGCAGCTGCTTGTCGACCCGCGCGTTCCCGAGCGGCGCGTACCATACCGAATTGCGCCCCAGGTACTCGTTGCTGCCGGCCTCCAGTTCGAGCATGCCCAGGGTCTCCGGGTGCACCATCGAGATGTGGTAAGGCTCGAGCGCGTTCTCGACGGCCACCGGCCAGTAGCAGCGGAAGCTGCCGGCGTTCAGGTCGAGCCGGTTGGCGATGTTGAAGCCGATGTTCTCCAGCAGTGCGGCCGCTTCGCCCAGCTGCTCGTACAGCGCCATGCGCGGCGCGATGCCGACGAACAGGAAGTCGCCGCACCAGTCCAGGCGGTAGGTGTTCAGGCGCGCGCGCGAGGTGTCGCAGCCGGCGAATTCCTCGGCCATCGGCACGATCACCCTGCCCTTGTCGTAGGTCCAGCCGTGGTAGCGGCAGGTCGCCGGCCCGTTGCCGGCCTCGCCGTCGAACATGCGCGCGCCGCGGTGCGGGCACAGGTTGTCGAAGGCGAGCAGTTCGCCGCTGTCGTTGAAGACGACCAGGTCGCCCAGCGGCGTCTGCATGCGCAGGTAGTCGCCCGGAACGGGCAGTTCATTGCGGTGGCAGGCCAGGTGCCAGTGCTCGCGGAACAGTCGTGCGTCGAAATCCTTCATGCCGGCTTCACAGTTTTTTCGCCGGGGCGGTGTACATGGTGGCGCCCTCCGGCACGCTGCGCATGACCGTGGCGCCGGCGCCGATGCGCGCGCCCGCGCCGACCTTCACCTTGGGCAGCACGCGCGCGCCGCTGCCGAAGAAGCAGGCCTCGCCTACCCGCACCCAGCCGGTCAGGTCGACGTGCGCGCTGAGGGTCGAATACGCGCCCAGGTCGACGTCGTGGCCGACGCTGGCCAGTGCGTTCACCGCGACGAAGTCGCCCACCCTGGCGTCGGCCGAGACCATGGCCTGCGGGCACACCACCACGCCCTCGCCCAGCTTCGCCGTGCGCGCCACCACGGCGCTCGGATGCACCAGCTGGGCGAAACGCGCGCCTTTCGACAGCAGGAGCGTGGCCAGCGCGCGCTTGGCGGCCGGATCGCCGACCGCCATCACCAGGCAATCGCTTTGCTGCGGCTGGAAGGCCTCGATTGCGCCGAGATAGTCGAGCCGGTAGTCGTAGCCGTCCAGCGCCGCCGCGCTGCTGTCGAGGAAGCCCGTGAACGGGGTGCCGCAGTCTTCGGCCCAGTTGATCAGTTCGCGGCCGAAGGCGCCGGCCCCGACCAGGATGTAACGCAGCGTATTCATTTGCACAGGTAGCCTCCGTCGATCACCATGCTCGTTCCCGTTACCCAGCGCCCGGCGGGGCCGAGCAGGAAGGCGGCCGCGTGGGCCACATCGTCCGGCTCGCCGAAGCCGAGCAGGTGGTGCTGTTCATAGGCTTCCATGGCCGGGGCGGTGCTGCCGCGCGCCAGGCGCTCGTGCATCGGCGTGCGCACTGCACCGGCCGCGATCGCGTTGACGCGGATCCCGCGCGGTGCGAATTCGCAGGCGAGCGAGCGCACCATGCCGTCGATGCCGGCCTTGGCCGCCGAGTAGGCCGCCATGCCGGCCTGGCCGGAGGCGCCCGCCACCGAAGACATGAACACCAGCGCGCCGCCATCCGTCATTGCGCCCTTGGACGCCATGGCGCGCGCGATGCCGAGGGCCGCGAACAGCGAGGCGCCCATCACGTCCTGGACCTGCTGCTGGCGCAACAGGCGCACCGGTCGGATGGCCTCGACACCGGCCGCATGAAAGACCCCTGCGAATGGGCCGTGCTGCCCGGCCAGCGCCTTGATCCAGTCGGCGGTGGCGTCCAGGTCCTGCATGTCGAACGTGGCAGCGAGGTGGCCGTTACCTTTTAGCGATGCCAGCGCTTCTTCGACGCGCGCGGCATCGCGTCCGGCGGCGATCACCCGGCCGCCGCAGGCCGCGATCAGCGCGGCGCTCGCGCGTCCGATGCCGGACGAGGCGCCGGTGACCAGGTAGGTGCCGCCGGCAAGGTAGTTGTCGGAATAAATCGTCATCGTTCGATGGTCTCGCAAACGCGCAGCGGCCCCAGCGCCAGCGAGGCGGAGGCCCAGGAATAGCCGACGCCGAAGCCGAACATGGCCAGCCGCATGCTGCCGGCGCGTAGTGCCGGGGCCAGCTCGCTCGTCATCAGGAGCGGGATCGAGGCCGAACTCGTGTTACCGAAGCGCTCGATGTTCATCGGCGTCTTCTCGAGCGGCAGCTTGGCCTTCTTGGCCAGGTGCTTGAGCATGAACAGGTTCGCCTGGTGGAACAGGAAGGCGCCGTGCGCTTCCATCGCGACATCGGCACATTCGAAGGTGCGCGCCACCAGCGGCGGCACCGCGCGCAGGGTGAAGTTGAAGATCTCGCCGCCATCCATGTAGAGCGCGTCGAGCTTGCGCCCGTCCAGGCGCGGGTCGCTGCCCGCAAGCGGGTCGCGGAAGGCGCCCTGGGGCACGATCAGGTTGTGCGCGCCGCGGCCGTCGGTGCCGAGGATGAAGTGGGCCACGTCGGCCGCATCGTCGGCATCCTTGCCGGCCTCGATCGCGGTCACGGTGCCGGCGTCGCCGAACAGCAGCGCGGTGGCGCGGTCCCGCGGGTCGACGATGCGGCTGATGGTGTCGCCGACCGCCAGCAGCACGCGGCGGGCGGCGCCGGTCTGCACCATCGACATCGCCAGCCACAGGCCGTAGGGATAGCCCGAGCAGCCCAGGTTGACGTCGAAGGCGATGCAGGCCGGCGAAGCGCCGAGTTCGGCCTGCAGGGCGCAGGCGGTGGCGGGCAGGCGGTAGTCCGGCGTCTGCGATACGAACAGGATGGCGTCGACCGAACCGGGCTCCCAGCCGAGCTTCTCCAGCAACTGCACTCCGGCCTCGCGGCACAGGTCGCGTGTGGTGACGCCGGGCAGGACCTGGCGGCGCGACTGCACGCCGATCAGCTTGACCACGTCGTCCACCGCCTTCTCGCCGAAGGCGGCGGCAAAGCCGCTGTTGTCCAGCGTCTGGCGCGGCACGCAGGAGACCACGCCGGCGATGTGCGCCCCGCGCGTGCGCGCTTCCCGTCCGATCGGGCCGCTCATGCTCAGCCTTTCGCCTTCTCGATCAGGGCTTCGATGTCGCCGATGGTCTTGCAGGCGGCCAGCGCAGTCCCGTCGAGCATCACGTTGAAGCAGTCGTCCACCAGGGCGATGGTCGAGACCAGCGCCAGCGAATCCCACTGGGCCTCGGCGCCGGTCAGGTCGAATTCCGGGGTGATCTGGGACGGATCGATCTCGAAGATCTCTGCCATCCCTTCGTAAAATTTGCTCATGCTTTGTCCTGTTCTAGAGTTAAGAGACACCCGGCCCATGAATAGCCTACGCCAAAGCCGAGCAACATCAAAGTTTTCTGTGTGGTGAAGCAGCCCTGTTCGCGCATCGCGACCAGCGCCAGCGGAATCGTCGACGACACCGTGTTGCCGCATTCCTCGACGTGGATCGGGAAGCGCGCCGGTTCCACGTCCAGCTTCTTGCGCAGCGATTCGAGCATGAAGCGGTTGGCCTGGTGCAGCACGAAATAATCGATCGCGCTCTTTTCCGTGTGCGCCTTGTCGAGCAGCGCGTGGGCCGCGCGCGGTACCTCGCGCAGCGAGAAGGCCAGCACGTCGGTGCCGGCCATGTACAAGTGGTCGCGCGAACGCACGTTGCCGGAGTCGTCGCTGTACTCGCGCGCCGATTCCTCCGAGCGCGGGTTGCGGAAGCCCCCGGTCTCGACCATCAGCTTGTCGCTGCCGCGGCCGTCGGTGCCGAACACGAAGGGGCCGATGGCCGGTCCGCTCCCCTCGCCCGCCACCACCGCGGTGGCGGCGGCGCCGTCGCCGAACAGCGTACGCACGCTCTTGTCGAGCGGGTGGATGTATTTCGAATAGGTGTCGGCGGTCAGCACCAGCACGCAGCGCGCCGCCCCGGTCTCGACCAGGCCGCGCGCCAGCGACAGGCAGTAGACGAAGCCCGAGCAGCCCAGGTTGACGTCGAGCGCGCCCGCGCTGGTACGGATGCCGAGTCGGTGCTGCAGCACGCAGGCGGTGGTCGGCAGCACGTAGTCCGGAGCCTGGGTGCACAGGATCACGAAGTCGACATCCTGCGGCGCCACCGTGCCGCGCGCGAACAGCGCTTCGGCCGCGCGCGCGGCCAGGTCGCCCGCGGTCTCTCCGGGAGCGGCGATGCGGCGGCTGCGGATGCCGGTCTTCTCGAAGATCTTGTCGGCGCTCCAGCCCGGGTACAGGCGGCCCAGTTCCTCGTTGTCGAGGATGGTGGCGGGCAGGTGGCCCGCGATGTCGGCGATCCGTGCGGTCGGCATGTCAGCGTGCTCCGGCTGGTGATACTTGGGGGTCGAGGATCAGGTCGATGATGCGCTGCTGGTCGTCTTCGGCCAGCCCCGGATAGATCGGCAGGCACAGCACCTGGTCGGCGGCGCGGCTCGCCACCGGCAGGTTCTCCGCCGCGGCCGACAGCATCCCGCGGTACATCGGGAAGCTCGAGATCAGCGGATAGAAGTAGCGGCGCGCGACGATGTCGTGCTCCTTCAGCAGCGCATGCAGCGCGTCGCGGCCGAGCGGATAGCCGGGACCAACCAGGATCGGGAAGTAGGAATGGTTGGCCGGGCCGCGTCCGGCCGGGCGCACGCAGGTGATGCCGGCCAGGCCTTCGAAGGCCTCGGTGTAGCGGCACGCCACCTTGCGCCGCGCCACCATCGCGGCCTCGACGCCCTTGAGCTGGAGCAGGCCGAAGGCGGCGTTAATCTCGCTCATCTTGCCGTTGATGCCGGCGGCGACCACCGTGGTCTCGTCGACGAAGCCGAAGTTCTTCAGGCGGTCGATGCGCTGCTTGGTGCGCGCGTCCGGGCTGACGATGGCCCCGCCTTCGAAGGTGTTGAACACCTTGGTCGCGTGGAAGCTGAGCACCGACAGGTCGCCGCAGTTCAGGATGCTCGCGCCGTCCTGCTCGACGCCGAAGGCGTGGGCGGCGTCGTAGATCACCTTCAGGTTGTAGTTGTCGGCGATCGCCTGGATCGCCCGCGTGTCGCACGGCTCGCCGTAGCAGTGAACCGGCATGATCGCGGTGGTGCGCGGGGTGATGGCCGACTCGATCTTGGCCGGGTCGAGGTTCAGGTTCACCGGATCGATGTCGACGAACACCGGCGTGATGCCGTTCCACAGCAGCGAGTGCGAGGTCGCGACGAACGAATACGGCGTGGTGATCACCTCTCCCGTGATGCGCAGTGCCTGCAGCGCGGTCAGGAGCGCCAGGGTGCCGTTGGCGAACAGGCTGATGTACTCGACGCCGAGGTGGCGGCACAGTTCCTGCTCGAGCTGCTGGTGGAAGGGCCCGCCGTTGGTCAGCAAGCGGTTGCTCCAGATCTGCTCGAGGTAGGGCGTGAACTCCTCCAGCGGCGGCAGCTCCGGTTGGGTCACGTAGATCGGTTGACGCTTGCTCATGATTGGCCTCGCTGTTGATCAACCCACCGTGCCGACGATCGACACGTCGCGGTTTTCCGGGATTTCGTTGTACGACAGGACGTGCAGGCCCGGGGCGAACAGGCGGGCATAGCGCGCCAGCAGCGGGCGCACCTGCGGCAGCACCAGCAGCAGCGGCGGGGTATGCTGCTGCTTCATCTGCTCGCGCGCCACCGGCATATTGATCTGCAGTTGCGACAACAGCTGCGGATCGATCGGGTAGTTGTCGAGCGCTACCTTGCCGCCGCCGTTCTGGCGCGCCTGGTTCAGGGAGCCGAGCAGCATGTTTTCCAGCTCGGCCGACAGGTTAAACGCCGGCATGTCCTTTTTCTTGCCGAACAGCCCGGCCACGATCTGGCGCCGCAGCGCGCAGCGCACTTCGGCCGCCAGCAGGATCGGGTCCTTGGTAGTCTCGGAGCTGTCCAGCAGCGTGGTGGCGATCACCACGATGTCCTTCAGCGACACGCCCTCCTGCAGCAGCACGCGGAACACGCGCAGCAGCTGGGTGTGGGTCAGCGCCTTCTCGAGCGCCGCCGCCAGCTTGGGCGACAGCGCCTGCAGGCGCTCGATGATCGCCGGCACGTCCTCGTGGCGGAACAGCTCGTGCAGGTACTCGCGCACCACCTTCGAGGCGTGGGTGGCGATCGCGCTCGGCACCTCGACCACCTGGTAGCCCAGGCCGAGCGCGTCCGCCTTCTGCTCCGGCGCGATCCAGGTGATCGCCATGCCGTAGGCCGGCTCGATGCCCGGGATGCCATCGAGTTCGCCGTACACGTTGGGCGACGGGATCGCCATCAGGTGCTCCGGCATCACCTCGGCCTCGGCCACCACCACGCCCGACAGGCTGATCGCATACTGCGAGGGACGCAGCGCCAGGTCGTCGCGCACGCCGATGCTCGGGACCAGCATGCCCATCTGCTCCGACAGGCTCTGGCGCACGCCCTTGATGCGCTTGGTCAGCGGCTCGCCCTGGGTCTTGTCGATCATGCCCACCAGCTTGTAGCCGACCGCCACCGTCACCGGCTGCACCACGGGCAGCGCCTGCCAGTCGAGTTCGGGCGCGCGCTCGTCGCGCAGCGCCGCCTCGATCGCGGCCACGCCGGCGTTGTCGGGGGCCTTGACGTTCTTGGTCAGTCTCCAGCCGACATAGCCCAGCACGCCCGCAAAGACGAAAAAGGTAATGGTTGGCATGCCCGGCACCAGGCCGAGGATGATCATCACGCCGGCCGCCGAGAACAGCACCGCAGGCTGGGCCAACAGCTGGCCGCCCACCTGTTTCTCGAGGTCGCCCGATTCGCCGATGCGGGTCACCAGGATCGCGGCGGCGGCCGACAGCAGCAGGGCCGGGATCTGGCCGACCAGGCCGTCACCGATGGTGAGCAGCGCATAGACCTTGGCCGCCTCGCCCAGCGGCAGGCCGTGCATCAGGGCGCCGATGGCGATACCGCCCACCAGGTTGATGATCAGGATCAGGATCGACGCGATGGCGTCGCCGCGCACGAACTTGGAGGCGCCGTCCATGGCGCCGTAGAAGTCCGCTTCGGCCGCTACGTCCTTGCGGCGCTGGGTCGCCTTTTCCTGGTTGATCAGGCCTGCGTTCAGGTCGGCGTCGATGGCCATCTGCTTGCCCGGCAGCGCGTCCAGGGTGAAGCGCGCCGACACTTCGGAGATCCGCTCCGCACCCTTGGTGACCACGATGAAGTTGATGATCATCAGGATCACGAACACCACCAGGCCGACCACGAAATTGCCGCCGATGACGACGTTGGCGAAGGATTCGATGACATGGCCGGCCGCGTCCGGGCCGGTATGGCCGTTGAGCAGCACCACGCGGGTCGAGGCCACGTTCAGCGCCAGGCGCATCAGGGTGGTCCCGAGGATCACGGTCGGGAACACCGAGAAGTCGAGCGGCCGCTTGGCCGTTACCGCCACCAGGATCACGATCAGCGCCAGCACGATGTTGAACGTGAACAGCACGTCCAGCAGCACCGGCGGCAACGGCAGCATGATCATGGCCAGCAGCGCGATCAGGAAGATCGGACCGGCGAACTTCTGGCGCCTCAGCTCCGAGACGAAGGCGTTGAAGTTGGTGGAAATACTCATGCGGGAACCTCACTCAGGTGAGATGGAACGACCACCTCGTTGGGGAACCGCGGGGGCGCCTGGCGCCGGCCTGCACGGAACGCGTTCAGTTGTAGGACGTAGTTCAGGACCTGCGACACCGCCCCGTACAACTGGGCTGGGATCTGCTGCTGGACCTGGCTGGTGTTGTAGATCGCGCGCGCCAGCGGCGGCAGCGACAGGGTCTCGACATGGTGCTCGCGCGCGATGCGCCGGATGTACAGCGCCATCTCGTCCACGCCCTTGGCGACCACGAACGGGGCTTCGGCGCGGTCGACGTCGTATTTCAGCGCCACCGCGTAATGCTCCGGATTGACGATCACGACGTCTGCCGTCGGCACGCTCTTGCGCACGCTGCGCTGGGCCAGCTGGTTCTGCAGCTGGCGGATGCGCTGCTTCACCTCGGGCCTGCCCTCGTTGCTCTTGTGTTCTTCCTTGATTTCCTGCTTGCTCATGCGCTGGTTTTTGGTGAACAGGAAGGCCTGCACCGGCACGTCGACCAGCGCGAACACCACGAACACCGCCACCATCGCGCCCAAGCCGTCCAGCATCAGCGAGGTGCCGCCGACCAGCGCGTCGCTCAGGGGCATGCGCTGCAGCTCGACATAGGACTTCATGCCGGAGCTCATCACGTGCCACAGCACCAGGCCCAGCACCACGGCCTTGGCGGCGGACGTGGCGAACCCGATCCAGTGCTTTTGCGAGAACAGGTTGCCCAGGTTGGTGATGGGGCTCAGGCGGCTGAACTTGGGCGCCATGTTCTTGCCGGACGCGACCCAGCCCCCCGGAATCACGCCGGCGGCGACGATCGCGGCCGGCACCGCCAGCAGCGGCAGCACCATCTTCACCAGCAGCGTCAGGGCGCCCGTGAACACCACCGACATCGCATTTTCGATCGCGCCGGCTTCGCCGAGCGGCACGAACACCAGCCGGAACAGCCCGCGGAAGGACTCCAGGTAGCCCGGCAGCAGCACGGCGAACAGCTTCAGGCTGGCCAGGATGCCGATCGCGGTCGCCAGATCCTTCGAGCGGACGACCTGGCCCTCCTGGCGCGCCTTCTTGAGCTTCTGCGCCGAGGGCTTTTCTGTCTTGTCGCCGCCGGTACCGTTATCGGCCATGCGCTATCCTCATCTGCTCCTGCAGCATCTCCAGGATCTGGTTGGTCATCGCGACGTAGTGTTCGGGGATGAAACGCACCACCTGCACCAGCATCAGCAGTCCGAAGATCGTCACCAGCGAGAAGCCCAGCGAAAACAGGTTCAAACTCGGCGCGACCCGGTTCAGGAAACCGAACCCGATCTGCACCACCATTGTCGAAAACACGATCGGCAGCGCCAGCAGCACCGCCGCCGAAAACACCCAGGCCAGGTTCAGCGCCACCGCTTCCAGCAGCAGCGGCCCGTAGCCCGCGCCTACCGGCCAGGCCTTGAAGCTCTGGCCCACCACGCCCATCAGCACCAGGTGGCCATCGATCCCGAAGAACACCAGGATCGCCAGCAGCGACAGCAGGCCGGACACAACGTCCGAGGCCTGGCCGTTGACCGGGTCGTTCATCTGCGCCATCGAAAAACCGACCTGGCTCGAGGCCAGGAAGCCGAGCATGCCGATGACGGCCATCGCGAACTGCAGCGCCAGTCCGATCACGCCGCCGATCACCGCCTGTTCGAACATCGCCACCACGCCGGCCAGCGAGAACGGGTCGGGCATGATAACGCCCTTCGTCACCGGCAGCATCATGAAGCTCAGCGCCACCGACAGCAGCGCGCGCACCGGTATCGGCACCGTGCCCTCGCCCAGCACCGGCGCGGTCGAGAGCATGGCCATGATGCGGCAGAACGGCCACCACAGGGCATTCATCAGCGGCAGCAGGAAGCCGACCAGCTCCATTCTTTCGCCGTTCCCGTCAGGACGCGAGCGTGGCCGCGCGCTGGAACACCGAGATGCAGTAATCCATCAGGGTGGACGTCATCCAGTGCCCCGCCAGGATAACCGCGGCCAGCGTCACCAGCAGGCGCGGCAGGAAGCTCAGGGTCTGCTCGTTGATCTGGGTCGCGGCCTGGAACAGGGCCACGATCAGGCCCATGACCAGGCCCGGCACCACCAGCACCAGTACCAGCAGCATCACGACCCGCAGGGCCTCGGCCACCAGGTCGACAGCGATATCGGGACTCATTGAATAAATTCTTTCGTTCGGTCGCTTGTGGCTAATAACCATGGATGCTGCCGACCAGCGTGTTCACGGTCAGGGTCCAGCCATCCACCAGCACGAACAGCAGCAGCTTGAACGGCAGCGAAATCACCAGCGGCGACAACATCATCATGCCCATTGCCATCAGCACCGAGGACACCACCAGGTCGATGATCAGGAATGGAATGAACAGCATCGCCCCGATCTGGAAGGCGGTCTTCAGCTCCGACAGCACGAAGGCCGCCAGCTTGACGGTGAAGCCGCGCTGTTCGGGCGCCAGGTTGGCCGGCTCGCCCGCCAGGTGCGCGACCTGGGCCAGCGAAGTCTTGCTGGTCTGGGCCAGCATGAAACGCGACACCGGCACCTCGGCGATCTTCAGCGCCTGCTCCAGGCCGATCTTGTCGCGGTCGTACGGCAGGAAGGCATCGCGCCACACGGCCTCGCCCACCGGGCGCATGACCAGCAGGGTGAGGATCAGCGCCATGCCGGTAATGATCCGGTTCGGCAGGCCCTGCTGCAGGCCGAGGGCCTGGCGCAGCAGCGACAGCACGATCACGAAGCGGGTGAAGCTGGTCATCATCATGACCATCACGGGCAGCAGCCCGAGCAGGGTCATCAGGACCAGGATCTGCGACTTGACCGTCAAGCCCTGGGTCGAGCCGGGAATCACGCCGGGCAGGATGCTCGCTCCCTGCTGCTGGGCCGCCGCAGGGAGCGCGCAGGCCAGCAGTCCGATCAACAGCGCACCGCCGAGCAGCGGCGCGGCGCGACGCACAGCGGCGCCGCGAACAGCCAACATCATGACGTCAGGGCATCCAGGTTCAGGCCGTCGAGGTCGATGACCTTCAGGCCGTACTGCTCGCCGGCGACCACGACTTCAGCGCGGCCGATCGGCGCGCCGTTCACCTTGATGACCAGCGGCTCGCCGGCCAGCGCATCGAGCGGCACCACCGAGGAGGGGCCGATCGCCATCAGTTCCTGCAGCGAGATGCGGGCCGAGCCCACTTCCAGCGTCAGGGTCACCGGAATGCGGCGCATCATCTGCGGCAACTGGCGCGCGGCGTTCTTGCCCGCGATCGCGGTGGCCGCTTCGACGCCGTCGAGGTCGTCGATGATCACGTCGCCCGCGATTTGGCCGCTGAGTTGATCGTTGAGGTTCATATCCATTTACTCGGCATCTTCAAAAGAGGTTAAACAGAGCTTTCCTTTGTGCTCGGCCACGGCGGCCGTGAACAGCCGCGATTCGTCCAGCAGCACGTCGGCGCGCCCGACCGACACCGGAATGATGTCGCCCACCTTCAGCTCGAACAGCGCGCCCAGCGTGGTTTTCTTGCTGACCAGGCGGCCGTTGAGCTTGACGAACAGGCCGGTGGACATGCCGTCGTTGCCGGCGCGCGTCGTGCGCACGTTGCTGCGCTCTTCCTTCAGGCCCTGCAGCACGTGCGACATCAGTTCCTGGTCCAGGCCGATCCAGCAATGGCTCTGCTGTTCGCCCGGGGAGTCCTTCGGTCCCTGCGTGGACAGGGTCACGCGGATCACCCAGCCGGCCTTGCCCGGCGCGCTGGCCGGGCCGGGAGCTTCGACCACGGCGGCATCCGCGCCCGGCACTTCCACGCCGACCGCCGCCAGGCCCTCGGCCACGCGTGCATGCAGCTGTTCGGCCAGCTGCGTGGTCAGGGTCGCCGCCAGCCGCTCCTCGGTCGCGGTCACGCGTTCGAGGCTCGGATCGCGCGGCGCACTGGGGGCGGCGTTCTTGCGACCATAGCGGCCTTCCAGCAGCCCCAGCAGCAGGCTGCGCTCGAACGCCACTGCGGCGGTGCCCAGCGGGCCCGCGACCGCCAGCCAGCGCAGGCCCTCCTCGTCGGGGGCGCGCTCGAAGGCTAGGCCGGCGAGGCGCCACGCGCCCCAGTAACGGCGTCCGCCCGGCCCGGCCATCGTCGTGCCAAGGGCATCGGCGAAACGGCGCGCGAACTTCGGCAGCAGGTGTACCGGACGCCCGAGCAGGCTGGGGTCGAGCACCTGGTAATCAGCCAGGTTTTTACCGGAATGACCGGCCTGGTCCTTGCGCGATCGGTCGATTGGATTCATCGGCATTGTTTATTGGTCACTGGGAAACAGCGAATGACTTTTTTTCATTCCTCAGGGAAACTATTATACATGGAGATTTACGCCAAAGACTTTGACATTCGCCTTTGATTTCCCACTTGCCCTACGGTAATATCTCTTCTATCGCAGCGCATCAACCGGCCTCTTCCCAGTACGTACGAGGGAGAACCCCAGCAAGGGGGCAAGAACAAAACGGCCGTTCGTAGACATCGATTTAACAAACTTCGCTCGTTATTGAGCCTTTAGTCGACAAAACAAGACACACTTTGTCGTCTCCACACAACAAGCGCACTACATCTTTTCGCACTGGATGACGTAATGGGAACTGAACTTGCCGGTCTGATCAAAGCTGACCTCGCCGCACTGACAAACGACGCCAACCGCCTTGCGATCGCCCCGGCCGTCGATTTCCCGGCCGGTGCCGCGTTTAACAATTCTCAAACTTCGTTCTCGTTTACCCAGACCATGAAGGATGCGATCGCCAGCGTGGACCAGGAAGACCGGGCCGCTGCCGACCGCATGGCGGCGGTGGATGCCGGCAAGAGCGACGACCTGGTCGGCGCCATGCTGGCCAGCCAGCAGGCCAGCCTGTCCTTCTCCATGCTCATGCAAGTACGTAACAAAGTCATGGGCGCGGTCGACGAACTGATCAAGCTGCCGGTCTGACCTCCCCGTTCAAGAAAGACGAAGAGAACCTCCCGTGATTTCGACCCTCAAGGCCGCCTTTGGCGGCAAGAAGCTGGCAATGCCCGACCTGCCGCCGGCACTGCGCAACAACCTTACCCTGCTGCTCGGCCTGGCCGTGGCCGTCACGGCCGCCATCATGCTATTCCTGTGGCAGGACCAGTCGAGCTACAAGCCGGTGTTCGGCGCCCGCGAAAAGGTCGCCGCCAGCGACATGATGAGCGTGCTCGAAGCCGAAGCCATCCCCTACCGCGTCCACCCGGAAAGCGGCCAGGTGATGGTGCCGGCCGGCGAACTGGGCAAGGTACGCATGCTGCTGGCCGCCAAGGGCGTGACCGCGCAGCTGCCGGCCGGCCTCGAGCTGATGGACCGCAACGATCCGCTCGGCGTGTCGCAGTTCGTGCAGGACGTGCGCTTCCGTCGCGGCCTCGAGGGCGAACTGGCGCAGAGCATCCTGACGATGGACGCGATCGCCTCGGCGCGCGTGCACCTGGCCATCGCCAAGTCGAGTTCCTTCGTTGCCGGCGCCGGCGACCAGTCGTCGGCATCGGTGGTGGTGGCGGTCAAGCCGGGCCGCTCGCTGTCGAACGAGCAGATCGCCGCCATCGTCAACATGGTGTCGAGCAGCGTCGCCAACCTGAATCCGAGCCGCGTGTCGCTGGTCGACCAGGCCGGCAACTACCTGTCCTCGCGCGTCGACCTGAGCGACGGCTACGACGGCCTGGCCCAGGGCCAGGGCGACAACAGCGCCGCCAAACGCTACACCGACGAGGTGCGCAGCAACGTCAACGAATTGCTGGCGCCGGTGCTGGGCGCGAACAACTTCAAGCTCTCCGTCACCGCCGACGTCGACAACGACAAGATCGAAGAAACCCAGGAAAAGTACGGCGAAGCCCCGAAGGTCACCAGCGAGGCGATGCGCGAAGAGATGGAGCGCAACCGCATGGCGCTGGGCGTGCCGGGCACCCTGTCGAACCGCCCGCCGCAGCAGGCCGATCCGGCCGCGGCCCAGGCAAACGCGCAGAATCCGGACCCCGCAGCCAAGCCGGATGACGGCAGCGCGCGCAAGAACGCCACCACCCGCCAGTACGCCTATGACCGCGCGATCACCCAGATCAAGCGTTCGCGCGGCCGCCTGAAGAAGCTGTCGGTGGCGGTGGTGCTGAACAATGCCAGCGCCGCCAACTCGAAAGTCGGCTATACCCCGGCCGAACTGGCGAACATCGAGAAGATCCTGCGCGGCGGCCTCGGCATCGACGCCGCGCGCGGCGACGTGCTGACCGTGTCCAGCCTGAGCTTCCCGGCCGTGGCGCCGGCCCAGGAATGGTGGCAGGAACGCGACAACGTGGTCGACATGACGAGCTACGGTATGTATGCTCTCGGCGCCCTGCTCGCCTACCTGCTGCTGGCCCGCCCGCTGCTGCGCGCAGTGACCTCGCGCCTGGCGCCGCAGCCGCCGCTGATGCCGGCGGCGCCGGCCCTGCCCGGCGCGCCCGGTGCGGCGGCCAACCCCGTTGCCGGAACGGCCGCGGCCCTGCCGGCCGCGGCGCCGGCCGCCGCCGTCCCTGCCGCGCTGGGGGCGCCGGCTGTCGCCGCCGCTCCAGGCACGATGCCAATGGTTCCGCTGCTCGAAAACTACGACCTCCCGCCGGCCGGTTCGGCCGTCGATGTGATGGTCGACCATCTGAAAGTCCTCGCCGGCAAAGAGCCCGAGCGCGTTGCCGAAGTCGTCAAACAATGGGTACAGAAAAAACATGGCCGAACTGAATAACGAAGGCATGGACGCCGTCCTCACCCCGGTCGAGCAGGCCGCCATCGTCCTGCTCTCGATCGGCGAGGAAGGCGCCGCCGCCGTGCTGCGCTGCCTCGAGCGCGAAGAACTGCTGGAGCTGACCCAGGTGATGTCGCGCATGAGCGGCATCAAGGTCGACTCGGTCAAGACCGCGGTCCAGAACTTCTTCGACGACTACCGCCAGCAAAGCGGCCTGCACGCCGCCTCGCGCAGCTACCTGAAGCGCTCGCTCGACCTGGCGCTCGGCAGCGACATCGCCAACAGCGTCCTGAACACGATCTATGGCGACGAGATCCGCCCGATGATGGCGCGCCTGCAGTACGCCTCGCCCAAGTGGCTGGCCGAGTTCATCTCCAGCGAGCACGTGCAGATGCAGGCCGTGTTCCTGGCCTTCCTGCCGCCGGCGCTCGGCTCCCAGATCCTGGAAGCGCTGCCGCTCGAGGGCCGCGAGCTGGTCCTGCTGAACATGGCGCACCTCGACGAGATCGAGCGCGACGTGCTGCACGAACTCGAGGAGCTGGTGAACCGCTGCCTGTCCGCGCTCGACACCCAGAGCGCGAGCGTGGAAGGCGTGCGCCAGGTCGCCGAGATCCTCAACCGCCTGCAGGACAACCGCGCCGGCATGGTGGAGCTGCTGCGCGCCCACGATCCGGAAGTCGTGTCGCAGATCGAGATGTCGATGTACGACTTCTTCATCCTGTCGCGCCAGACCGAACAGGTCATCACCCGCCTGCTCGACGAAGTGCCGCTCGAGCAGTGGACGATCGCGCTCAAGGGCGCCGAGCCGCAACTGCGCGACGCCATCCTGGGCGCGATGCCGAAGCGCCAGGCGCAGAGCTTCGAGGACCTGATGCGCCGTTCCGGTCCGGTGCCGATGTCGCGCATCGAGCAGACCCGCCGCGAGATCATGGCCACCGTCAAGGGTCTGGCCGACGCCGGCGAAATCGACATCGCACTGTTTGCCGAGGCGACCGCCGAATGAAGCAGTTCCGGCCCTATCACTTTCCGCCGCTGTACCAGCTCACCAGCGCATTGCCGAAAGGTTCGACCGCAGGCAATGGCGCCGGCTCGGCCGAGGAATGGCAGGCGGCGCTCAGCGACGGCTACCGCCAGGGCCAGCGCGAAGGCTACGAGGCCGGCCTGGACCAGGGCCGCGCCGACGGCTATCCGACCGGCCAGGCCGAGGGCCTGCAGCGCGGCATCGAGGAAGGCCGCGCCATGGCGCTCGGCGAGTTCGAGCAGCTGTCCAAGCCGATCGACGCCATGCTCAAGGGCCTGAAGAAACTCAAGACCGACATGCGCGCCGCCCAGCGCAAGGAAGTCGTGGACCTGGTCGGCAAGATCGCCCGCCAGGTGATCCGCGCCGAACTGGCGCTGCAGCCGGTGCAGCTGCTGGCCCTGGTCGAGGAAGCGCTCAGCGTAATGCCGCCTTCGCGCGACCAGGTTGAAGTGTTCCTAAATCCGGAAGAACTGCGCCGCGTGCTCGAGCTGGATCCGAAGCGCGCCAAGAAGTGGACGCTGCTGCCCGACCCGGCCCTCGAGCCGGGCGAATGCCGGGTGCGCTCCGGCGACAATGAAGTCGATGCCGGCTGCCAGGGCCGCCTGTCGGCGGTGATGGACCAGGTGCGCGAGCAGCTGCTCGACGAGGAGGACGGCGAATGACCGCCCTCGCCGCCAGACTGCGCGCGGTCGAACTGGGGGCGGTGCCGGTCGCCACCCCGACCGGCCGCCTGGTCGGGGCCCAGGGCCTGCTGCTGGAATCGGTCGGCTGCCCGCTGCACACCGGCCAGCGCTGCCGCATCGAGACCGTCGACGGCGGCTGGCTGGACGCGCAAGTGGTCGGCTTCAAGGAAAAAGTCTCCTACCTGATGCCCTTCAAGAAGGCATCCGGGCTGGCGACCGGCGCGCGCGTGCTCCCGGCCCAGGAAAAGAACGACCTGATGATCGGCCCGTCCTGGATGGGCCGCATGGTCAACGGCATGGGCGAGCCGATCGACGGCCTGGGCAAGCTCGGCGGCGACGAGCCCCTGTCGACCGCGCCGCCGAAAGTCAACCCGCTCAGGAAAGCCCCGGTCGAGGAAGCGCTCGACGTCGGCGTGCGCGCGATCAACGCGATGCTCACGATCGGCAAGGGCCAGCGGGTCGGCCTGATGGCCGGCTCGGGCGTGGGTAAATCGGTGCTGCTCGGCCTGATCACGCGCCAGACCGTGGCCGACGTGATCGTGGTCGGCCTGATCGGCGAGCGTAACCGCGAGGTACGCGAGTTCGTCGAGAAGTCGCTCGGTCCGGACGGATTGAAGCGCGCCGTGCTGGTGGTGGCGCCGGCCGACGAGTCGCCCCTGATGCGCGTGATGGCGACCGAACTGTGCCACTCGATCGCGGCCCACTTCCGCGACCGCGGCCAGAACGTGCTGCTGCTGTGCGACTCCCTGACCCGCTACGCGATGGCGCTGCGCGAGGTCGCGCTGTCGCTGGGCGAGCCGCCGGCCACGCGCGGCTATCCGCCCTCGGTGTTCTCGAATCTGCCGCAGCTGGTGGAATCGGCCGGCAACGGCGAGAACCCGAAAGGCAGCATGAGCGCGATCTACACCGTGCTGGCCGAAGGCGACGACCAGCAGGATCCGGTGGTCGATTCGGCGCGCGCGATCCTGGATGGCCACATCGTGCTGACGCGCGAACTGGCCGAGCGCGGGCACTACCCGGCGATCGACGTGGCCCAGTCGATCTCGCGCTGCATGGCGCAAGTGGTGGACCAGGAACACACGCTGGCCGCGCGCAAGCTGAAGGCGGCGCTGGCCAGGCATGCGCGCGTGCGCGACCTGATCCCGCTCGGCGCCTACGTGCCGGGCGCCGACCCGGAAACCGACAAGGCGGTGCGCCTGCATCCGCACATCGAGGCCTTCCTGTGCCAGGGCACGCGTGAAGAGGCGCCGATGGGCGGCTGCGTCGAACAACTGAAAGCGATGATGGCATGAGCGCAGGAACCAAAGAGCGCACCATCGCCAGCCTCGGCACCCTGGTGGAGCTACGCAGCCTCGACGTGGACCGCCTGCAGGCCGACCTGGCCAGCCAGGAAGCGACCCGCGCGCGCTACCAGAACAACCTGGCGCGCCTGGATGCGCTGGCGACCGGCAGCGGCCCGACCGGCACGCTGCCGCCGGTGCTGGCGCTGAACTGCGGCGCCTACAAACAGAACGTGATGGCCATGGCCGACCTGCACCGCACCGACCTGGCGCTGCACGAGGCGAACATGGCGGTGGCGCAGCGCAAGCTGACCGAGGCCTGGACCAAGCGAGAACTGCTGGGCAAGGTGCTGGAACAGCAACAGGACCTGCACGCCCGCGAACAGGAGCGCGCGCTGCGCAAGCGCGAAGACGATATCGCCACCCAGTCATGGATGGCAGGCCGGCCGGCCGCATAACAAGAGCAAGGAGAAGCACATGGCAATCACCGCACCAACCTACGATCCGGTCAATACCGCCAATTCGCTGGCGGACAAGTACGTCATGGCGCGCCAGCAGATCCTCGACGTGCAGAACAAGGAAGCCTCCGCCACCCTGAAGGGCCTGACCGAGCTGAACTCGGCAATCCTGGCCTTCCAGAGCAGCCTCACCACCGTGCTGGGTTCGGGCAAGAGCATGTATGCGCAGGCGGCCACCTTCAGCGACATCGCCTTCGGCAGCGCCACCGCCAGCGCTACCGCGGCCGCCGGCACCTATTCGTTCTTCGTCAAGCAGCTGGCCGCAGCCAACCAGGTGTCGTACACCGCCCTCACCGACGACACGGGCGTCGGCGGCATGCTGAAGATCAACCTGGGCACGAGCGGCACGGGCGGCGTCACCACCATCGAGGTCGACATGGCCTTGGCCGACGCCGACAACAACGGCACCCTGACCACGCGCGAACTGGCGACCGCGATCAACGGCGCCACCGGCAATACCTCGCTGGTCACCGCATCGATCGTCACCACCGGCACCGACGCCGGCGGCCGTCCTATTTCGGAACTGGTGCTGACCGCGAAGAACACTGGCCTCAACAGCAAGATCACGCTCGACACCAGCGGCGTCACCGGTGTCTCGAGCCTGAAGGAGGCCAACGAAGCCCTGCCCGCTGCCCTGCGCGTGCGCACCCTGGTGGCGGAGCAGGACGCCGAAATCCGCATTGGCTCCGAAAACGGCACCGCGATCACCCAAGCCACCAACACCTTCACCAACATCGACGGCGTGAAGATGAGCTTTACCAAGGCCCACAAGAGCGGCGACGCGCCGCTCACGATCACGGTCGGCGCCGACAGCGCCGGCACCACCGCCAACGTGCAGGCCTTCGTCGACGCCTACAACAAGCTCAAGGGCGTGCTGAACAGGCTGACCTATGCCGGCGACCCGTCCACCGGCGCGGCCGCGGGCGCCTTCGCCCACGACGGCGGCATCCGGGCGCTCAACGACCGCATGGTATCGCTGCTGCGCCCGACCACCACCGGCGACACGCTGGCCTCGTTCGGCATCATCGCAACCAAGGACGGCAGCCTGGAGCTGCGCAGCGACCGCCTGCAGGCCCAGCTGGCGCTCAAGCCGACCGGTCTCGACGTCATCATCGGCAGCGCTTCGTCATCGCCCCCGACCGGGATCGCCGGCGCCCTCGACAAGTTCCTCAAGGGCTGGAGCAGCAGCGCCGACGGACAGATCAAGAAACGCAAGGAAGCCACCACCGACAAGCAGGAGCTGCTTGCGGACCGCCAGGCCTTCCTCGACAAGCAGCATGAAGCGGCCTACAGCCGCTACCTGAAACAATTCACGGCCCTGGCCTCGATGCAGGGCGTGATGAACAACAACGTGTCGATGTTCGATGCCCTGTTCGGCAACGACAAAAAGTAAACAAGCACCTTTCATACGGAACCGATCATGTCCTATCAGGAAGCCTACGGCAGCTACCACGCCGTCAACCTGGATGCGCAGACCTCGCGCGCCTCGCCGGTCGAGCTGGTCCTGCTGCTCACCGACGGCCTGCTCGACGAACTGGCGCGCGCCCGCGCCCACATCGCCGCGCGCCGCTATGAAGCCAAGGCGGCCAGCATCGACAAGTGCGTCGAGATCATCAACGGCCTGTCCAGCTCCCTCGACTTCGAGCAGGGCGGCGAGACCGTCGCCAACCTGGCGCGCATCTACGATTTCTGCGCCACCCACCTGCATGGCGCCGGCATCAAGCTCGACCCGGCCATGGTCGACGAGGTGATCCGCATCCTCACCACGATCCGCCAGGGCTGGAAAGGCGTCCAGGAGCGCAATGGATAGGACGCGCGCCATCGACGGCCTCGCCGGAGTGCTGCTCGACGCCGGCGCACGCGCCGACTGGGAGCTGCTGGGCCGCGCCGTGCGCGAGCTCGGGCCGCAGTTGCAGGCGCTTGGCGCAGGCAGGCGCTGGAACGCCGCCGAACTGGCTGCGCTCGAGCGCCTGCGCCAAGCGCACGCGGGCGCGGCTGATGCGGTAGCCGCCGCCAGCGCCCGGCTGCAGGCGAAGATGAACGACATGATCGCCAACAAGGAAGGCTGGATGGCCTATGCCCTCGCGGGCGAACCCGAACCCGGTACCACCCAACGATGAACATCACGATGAATAGCGCTTCCCTGCCAGCCTCCGGCGACGCCGCCCTCAAGGAGGCGGCATCCGCGGACAGCCTGCCGCTCGACCCGGCACTGGCTGCGGCCCAGCCGGGCGTGCCCGCACCGCTGCCCTTCCTGCAGTTCATGCAGTTCATGCAGGCGGATGGCGCGCTGCCGGCCGAGGCGTCGGCCGAGGCGTCGCCGGAACAGCCGGCCGCCGACGGCGTCCCGGTCGCCGAAGCGCAGGAAAACGACAGCGGCAGCGGCGATGCCGCCCAGCCGCTGCTGGCCGCCATGAACATGCCGCTGATGCCGTCGATGATGGCGACGCCGTCCGCCCTGCCCGCCATGCGCCCTGGCGCCGGCATGCAGGAACGCTCGGAGCGCGCCGGGAGCGCGCTCCCGTCGGCGGCAAGCGCCGCGGCCGCGGGCGCGCTGCCGCTGCCGTCCACGGCGAACGCCGCAGCCGCAATCGAGCTTCCGCCCGCGTCCACGGCGCGCGCTGCAGCGGTCGAGCTGCCGCTTGCGGCCGCGCGCGAACCCGCCGCCGCGCAAGTGGCCCGGGCGGTTGCCGGGTCGGCGGCGCCAGGCGACGGGGCCGACCGCCAGGCCGCGCCAAACACTGGTGCCGGCGACGCGAACACCGGCGACGCGAGCTCCGGCGACGCAAACGCCGGCTTCGTCGTCGCCCCGGCTGCCACCGGCGCCCCCCAGCCCCAGCGCGGCGGCGCCGCCCTGAGCCTGTCCGGCCCGCCGGCCGCGTGGCGCCAGAGCCTGCAGGAAGCCCTGGGCGAGCGCCTGAACCTCCAGCTCGGCAAGAACGCCGAGCAGGCCGTGATCCGCCTCGATCCGCCGATGCTGGGACGGGTCGAGATCTCGATCCGCCATGCTGCCGGCAGCCTGGAAGTGAACATCACCGCGACCCACAGCGAGGTGCTGCGCCAGCTGAACACCGTGAGCGACAACCTGCGCAGCGACCTGGCGCAGCGCCAGTACACGGACGTCTCGGTCAACGTCAGCCAGGCCACGCCGCGCACCCAGGCCGGCGCCCAGGCCGGCGCTTTCGGCGCCGGGTTTGCAGACCAACAGGGCCGCGGCCGCCAGCAAGGCCAGGACCAGGACGAGCGCGCCCCGGGCACGGCCCTGGCCGAAGCCAACCAATCCACCACCGCGTTCTCGCTGAGCGGACGCGCCTGAGCACCTAGACCATGAACAGCAAAGCCAAACTGATCGCCGCCTTCCTGGGCGTCGCCCTCCTCGCCGCCGGCGCCGCCGGCGGTGCGATGTGGTACCTGGCGCCCGGCCAGCAGCATGCGGCCGGGGCCAAGGCCGAAGCACCCAAAAAGGAACTGGAAAAGAAGCCGACCAAGTACGTCACCCTCGACAAGGTGATCGTGATGCTGCGCCGCGCACCGAACGAACCGGCGGCCCACTACCTGTCGGTGGACCTGGTGCTGGCCACCACCGCGGAACTGGAAAAGGAAACCAAGGAACACCTGCCGCTGCTGCGCAGCATCGCAGTGTCCGCGCTGTCGGCGCACACGCTGGCCGAAGCCAATGCCATGACCGTCGACCAGTACGCCGAACAGCTGAACCGGACCTTCAATGCCAGTTATGAAAGGGAAAACCATGAGAAGCCGTTTTCCGAAGTCATGATCGGCAAGCTGATCATTGAGTAAAGAGCGATCGACGGGAACATCGTGGCCTATCTAGCCGACTATGCCGACACCGGCGCCGCCGCCCTCTACGGCGAGGCGCCCGCCAACGCCGGGATGACGCCGGGCGAGGAGCAGCGTCACCTGCTGGCCTATGCGCCGCTGGTCAAGCGCATCGTGCGCCAGCTGAATTCGCAGGTGTCGGGGGCGGTTTCGCGCGAGGACATGGAGCAGATCGGCCTGATGGGACTGCTGGAAGCGCTGCGCCGCTACGGCACCCCGGACCAGGGTTTCGGCAGCTATGCGAGCCTGCGCGTACGCGGCGCCATCCTCGACGAGCTGCGCCGCCAGGACTGGCGCCCGCGCGCGGTGCGCCAGGACAGCCACCGGGTGCGCGACGCACTGCGCGAGCTGACCCGCAAGCTGGGCCGCGAGCCGCTCGAGAAGGAAGCCGCCGCCGCGCTCGGCGTCACGCTCGAGGAATTCCGCCAGCATGTGCTGGACGACTGCGCCGAAGAGATGCTCAGCTTCGACGAAGTGCTGCAGGAAGCGACCGAGCATGCGCACGGCGCCCCGAGCCCGGAAGAAGCCTACCTGGTGCGGCGCAGCCTGGAGCAGGTGCTCGGCAGCCTGAACGAAAAAGAACAGCGTGTGATCCAGATGATCTACGAGTTCGAACTGAGCTACAAGGAAATCGCCGCCGTGCTCGACCTGTCCGACGCCCGCGTCTGCCAGCTCAACAAGAGTGCCCTGGCAAAGATGAAGGCCGCGCTGCAGCGGGCCTGACCCATTAACAAGAAAGGCTTACGTCATGCAGCAATTACTCGGAATCGCGATCGTGCTAGGAGCCGTCTTCGGCGGCTTCAGCCTGATGGGCGGCACCTTCTCGGCCATCTTCCACCCGGTCGAGCTCCTGATCATCGGCGGCGCCGCGTTCGGCGCGCTGGTGCTCGGCAACCAGCGGCACGTGCTGGCGGAAATGACGCACCAACTCAAGAAGGTGGCTGCACGCAAGAAGCACGATTCGGAATTCCAGCGCCAGCTGCTGCTGCTGATGTACGAACTTCTGCAGACCGCGGCCGGCGGCCTGAAGGCCCTCGACGCCCACGTGGAGGCGCCGGCGGAAAGCCCGCTGTTCCAGCGCTACCCGCGCATCCTGGACGAGCCGAAGCTGCTGGCTTTCATCGTCGACAACTTCCGCCTGATGGCCATGGGCAAGATCAACGCCCACGAGCTGGAAGGCGTGCTGGAGCAGGAACTGGAAGCCATCCACGAAGAACTGACCCAGCCGGCCAAGTCGCTGCAAAAGATCGCCGAGGCGATGCCGGGCTTCGGCATCCTGGCTGCGGTGCTGGGCATCGTGATGGCGATGTTCTCGGTGTCGGCCGGCGCCGATTCCGGCGAGATCGCCGAGAAGGTCGGCGCCGCGATGGTCGGCACCTTCATCGGCATCTTCTTCTGCTATGGCATTCTGGAACCGCTGGCGAACATGATGAAGCAGCTGGTCAATTCGGAAGCGTCGACCATGGAGACCGTCAAGGTGGTGCTGTGCACCCACGTGGCCGGCAAGCCCGCCCTGCTGGCGATCGACGCCGGCCGCCGCCTGATCCAGCTGAACACCAAGCCCAGCTTCGCCCAGCTGGAACAATGGATCAACGCCATGGGCGGCGAGGACGAATCGCAGAACAAGCGGCGCCGCGGTAGCGACCGCATGGCGGGTTGATCGTGTCGAACGCCAAAGACAAACACGAAGCCACCATCGTCAAGCGCGGCGGCGGCAAGCATGCGCACGACGAACACGGTGGCGCCTGGAAGGTGGCCTTCGCCGATTTCTGCCTGGCCTTGATGGCCCTGTTCCTCGTGCTGTGGCTGATCGCCGCGCGGGAACAACAGCAGCTGAAGAAAATCGTGCGCGACGTGACCGACAGCGGTATGCTCGAGGGCGGTTACAAACCGCAGATCGCATCCGAGCCGAGCGGCAGCCTGATCGAGCGCTTCCAGCTGCCGGTCGCCGGCAACGGCGGCAGCACCGGTCCGGGTGGCGCGAGCCAGCCGCGGGTGGCCTACGAGTCGCCGGAAGAACTGGCCGCGCTGTCGAAAGCGCTGGGCGAAATGAGCCGGGAAGCCGGCCTTGCCGCCAACCTCGACACGGTGGTGACGCCCTACGGCCTGCGCATCATGCTGCACGATACCGACAAGCAGGGCATGTTCATGCGCGGCAGCGCCCTGCCGACCGGCCGTTTCGTGAAGCTGTTGCGCAAGATGGGCCCGCTGTTCGCGCAGATGGAAAACCAATTGCTGATCGTCGGCCACACCGACGCCTCGCGTTTCGCCGGCCCCGACAAGGGCGGCTATTCGAACTGGGCGCTGTCGACTGACCGCGCGCTGTCGGCCAGGGCCGAGCTGCTGGGCGGCGGCATGCGTAGCGAAAGCGTGCTGCAGGTGGTCGGCATGGCCGACCGCGGCCCGCTCGACGCAGGAGAGCCGCTGGCCGGCGTGAACCGCCGCATCGAGTTGCTGATCCTGACCAGCAGGCAGTCGCGCCTGGTGGCGGGCATGTTCGGCAAGCCCGGCCCCACCACCCCGCTGGGGAAGGAGGCGTCGATCGAGATGCCGGACGCGGCCGCGCTGGACAAACTGCGCGGCCAGTTGCCGAAGTAAGGGCCAGCATATGAGTATTCAATCGAAAACCCGAGGAACCCGCATGAAAATCACCGGTGCGATCACTCCCACCGTCACCGTCGGCACCCAGCGCGTGACCGTGCAGGCGCCTGCCGAGGCGCAGGCGGGCAGCGCCGCCGCGGCGAACGCCGGCATGCCCGCCCTGCAATCCGAGGTGCTGCAGCCGGCCGCCCAGGCCCTGCGCGCGATGCCGGATTTCGATGCCGCCCGCGTGGCCGAGCTGCGCGATGCGCTGGCCAAGGGCGAGCTGCCGTTCGATCCGGGCCGCCTGGCCGGCCTGATCCAGCGCTTCCACGGCGGAGGCCGCGGATGAGCCGTCTTACCCGACAGCAGGCCAACCTGCTGCTTGCCGACGGCGTCCAGGCCGATGTGCGCGACAGCGCCGAGGTGCTGGCCCTGCTCGAACGCCAGTTCGAGGCCGCGTTACACCACCGCAGCAGCGAGCTGACCCTGCTGGCCGAACAACTCGCGCCCCTGCTCGATGGGATGGAAGCGCGGCGCCAGCAGCGCGTGTCGCTGGTGCGCGCCCTGCTGGGCGACGGCGCCACCATGGCGCAATGTATCGCCGGCCTGGCCGAGCCGGCGCGCGGCGCGCTGGCCGCGGCCTGGACTGCCCTGGAAAGCACGGTGCAGGCCTGCAAGGCGGCCACGACCCGCAACGGCGGCCTGTTGGCCGAACAATACACCGTGATGCAGCGCGTGCTGCACGGCGAGGACGACACCTATGCGCCACGCTGATTTCTCGATGCCTTCGCTGCAGCCCACCGCGCCGACCGCCGGCACCCGTCCGACCGCCGCCCTCGGCGAGGCCGGCGGCGAAGGCTTCGGCCGCATGTTCAGCGAAGTGCAGGGCGAAGTCGCCGCCTATATCCAGAACGGCGACGTGGCCGAAGCGGGCAGCGGCGCGGCAGGCTTGTCCGCCGAGGGCGCCCTGTGGCGCGCACGCGCGGCGGGCCTGATCGGCGGCGAGGCCGAAGTCGACGGCCCGGACGGCGTGGGCGGATCGACCACGCCGGAGCAGCAGGCATTCTTGGAAAGCATCGCGCCATGGGCGCAGCAGGCCGCGCAGCAGCTGGGCGTGGCGCCCGAGCTGGTGTCGGCCCACGCCGCGCTGGAATCGGGCTGGGGCCAGCGTCCCCTGAGGAACGCGGGCGGCGCCTCGAGCCACAACCTGTTCGGCATCAAGGCCGGCGCAGGCTGGGACGGCGCGGTGAACGAGTCGGCGACCACCGAATACATGGGCGGCGCCGCGCTGAAGACGCGCGAGCGCTTCCGCTCCTATCCGGACGCGGGCGCCGCCTTCCGCGACTATGCCCGCATGCTGAGCGATAACCCGCGCTACAAGGATGCACTGGGCGTCGGCAGCGATGCGCGCGCCTTTGCCCAGGGCCTGGCGCGCGGCGGCTATGCGACCGATCCGGCCTACGCGGCCAAGCTCGAGCGCCTGGCCACGAAACTGCAGCGCAGCGAAGGATAAGCCATCGAGCCTGCTTCAGCGGCCGGCGCCGGCCGGCATGTCGAGCGGCTCGACGGTGCCGGCGTCTGCCACGCGCATGCGCACGACCTGCCCGCTTGCCGCATTGCGCACCCGCACCACGGCGCCGCGCGCACCGGCGTCGAGCGCCTCGCCCGCCATGCTGACCTCGATGCCTTCGTGGCGCGCCACCATCAGGACCTGGTCGCCGCGCTTGACCACGATCGGCGCGGCCAGCTGGTTGGCGCGCAGCACTTCGCCGGAGCGCAGGTTGCGCCGGCTGGTCTGGCCGACGGCAGCGTCGGGTGCGCCGATGGCGTCCCCGATCAGCGTGACGTCGCGCCGCTCGAGCGTGATGTGCTCGTCCGTCAGCACCTCGCCAGCCCTGAGCGGCATGGCGGTGACGGCGACCTGGGCGCTGACCCGGGCGCGCACCACGAAGTCGTGGCGCCAGCCGGGCGCGACCGGGCAGCGCGCGACGAAGCGCATGCGCGCGAACTGGCGGGTGTCGACGGCCTCGACTTCGACCGGCGCACTGCAGGACGGGGCCGGGCGCGCGCTCACCACGCTGAGCTCGACTTGGGGCTCAGAGAGGCCGCTGCTTAGCAGTTGCTTGTCGATTTGGCTACGGGCTGCTTGCTCTATCGTTAAAGAAATAGATTGCGCAGCTTCGACTGTGGCGCATAAAAGACAGGTTAGAATGCCGATGGTTGCCGTACGGAAAGCAATCATTGTTAAATAGAGGGTCGCAATCGAAACAAATGAACGGCCATTTTACAGAAACAATTTGCAGGTCACCGACAGAGGTTCGACATGACGATTAATTTCAAGGAAGCCCTCGGCGTGCACGCCGACGCGCTGCAACTGCGCGCCGATCGCACCCGCGTGCTTGCCGCCAATATCGCCAACGAGAGCACGCCGGGCTACAAGGCGCGCGACATCGACTTTGCATCGGCGCTGCAGGAGCAGATCGACGCCGAAGCGGGCGAACCGACCCTGTCGACGGAAGGTCCGCTGTTCCGCGTGCCCTACCACCCGAGCGCCGACGGCAACACCGTCGAGATCGGCGTCGAGCAGGCCGCTTTCTCGCAGAACGCTTCCGACTTCCAGACCAGCCTCACCTTCATCAACATGAAGCTGCGCGGCCTGGCCAAAGCCATCAACGGGCAGTAATGCGGGCCAGTAACCCGGACCACTAGAGGAACCAGCATGGGCTTCAAGGACATTTCGAATATCGCCGGTTCGGCCATGGCGGCGCAGACCGTCCGCCTGAACACGATCGCCAGCAACCTGGCCAATGCCAACGCCGTGGCCGGCTCCGAGGGCGACGGCTACCGCGCGCGCAAGCCGGTGTTCGCTTCCGTCATGGGCGAGGACGGCGGCGCCCGCGTGCAGGTGCTGGACGTGGTCCAGTCGAGCGAGCCGCTGCGCAAGATGTACGAGCCGGACAATCCGGTGGCCGACGCCGACGGCATGGTCTACTACGCCAACGTCAACGAAGTGGCCGAGATGGCGGACATGATGGCCGCCTCGCGCGCCTTCGAGACCAACGTCGAAGTCATGGGACGCATCAAGAACATGCAGGCTTCGCTGCTGAAGTTGGGCGAGAGCTGATCCCATGGCTACCACTACCGCCACCAATCCGTTCGGCTTCCCGGCGAGCGCCACCCCGGCCTCCGACAAGATCGCCACCAGCGTTGCCACCAGCGAGAACAAGGACATGTTCACCAAGCTGCTGGTCGCCCAGATCCGCAACCAGGACCCGCTCGCGCCTTCGGACCCGAGCCAGTTCGTGAACCAGCTGTCGCAGCTGTCGCAGACCGAGGCCTTGCAGCAGCTGGCCCAGACCACCAGCGCCAGCGCCAGCGTGCTGCAAAGCCTGCAGGTGCTGGCGATGGGCGCCCAGGTCGGCAGCGAAGTCACGGTCGAGACCAGCCGCGTGCGCCTGGCCGAAGACAAGATCAGCGGCAGCGTGCAGCTCGGCGGCGCCAGCAGCGCGACCAGCCTGGTCCTCACCGGCGTCGACGGCCAGCAGCATCGCATCGCCCTGCCCCCGCACGGCGCGGGCAGCCTGCCGTTTACCATCGATCCGGTCGCCCTCGGCCTCGCGCCGGGCAACTACGGCATCAGTGCCGAAGCGGCGGACGGCACCCGACCCGCGGTCGAAGTCACGGGCCGCCTCGACAGCGTGCGCATGTCGGGCGCCGGCGGCATCGTGCTGCAGGTCGCGGGGCTCGGCGAAGTCGCACCATCGGCCGTCACTGGCTTCAACGGCAAGGCCACTGCCCTCGCCTCTACCGAACACTGAAAGGAAACTCCATGAGCTTCAATATCGCACTGTCCGGCATCCAGGCCATCAACGAGCAGCTGGAAGCCGTCTCGAACAACATCGCCAACGCCGGCACCTACGGCTTCAAGAGCAGCCGCGCCAACTTCGCCTCGGTGTACGCCGGCGAACAGGCGAACGGCGTCGAAATCGCCTCGCTGACCCAGAACATCGGCCAGAACGGCAGCCTGCAGACCACCGGCCGCGGCCTCGACGCCGCGATCCAGGGCCGCGGCTTCTTCACCAGCCGCGACGCCCAGGGCGTGATGCAGTACACCCGCGTCGGCATCTTCAACGCCAACAAGGAAGGCTACCTGGTCGACGCCGCCGGCCGCAAGGTGCAGGGCTACGGCCCGAGCGTGGGCGGCGCGCTGGGCGTGATGGGCGACATCAAGATCCCGACCGGCCAGATCCCGGCCGTGGCCAGCACCAACGTCGCCTTCGTGGGCAACCTGTCGGCCGACTGGACCACGCCGGCCACCACCACCTTCAGCCATACCGACCCGACCAGCTACAACATGGTCAAGCAGTCGGTCGTGTACGACTCGCTCGGCACCCAGCACACCGTGTCGCAGTACTTCGTCAAGACCGGCGCGAACACCGTGTCCGTGCAGTACAGCTTCGACGGCGCCGCGCCGACCGCCGCCCCGACCACGCTCACCTTCGACGCCAAGGGCCAGATCTCGGGCGCCAGCAAGAGCGGCACCCTGACCCTGACCCCGACCGGCGGCGCAGCGCCGCTCGCCTTCATCGTCGACTACACCGGCACCACCAAGTTCGCCGGCGAAGCCACCACCACCACCAACCGCAGCGATGGCTATGCCTCGGGCGCCTTCGTGGGCGTGGAGCTGGCCGAGGACGGCTCGGTGGTGGCCAAGTACAGCAACGAACAGCAGCAGGTGGTCGGCACCCTGGCCATCGCCACCTTCCCCGACGAAGGCGCGCTGGCCCAGACCAGCGACACCAGCTGGATCGCCAACAACACCTCGGGCGCCCCGCTGTACAGCACCCCGGGCATCGGCCTGGCCGGCAAGCTGTCCAAGGGCACGCTGGAAGGCTCGAACGTGGACATCACCTCGGAACTGGTCGGCCTGATGACCTCGCAGCGCAACTACCAGGCCAACTCGAAGGTGATCACCGCCGAGAACCAGATGATGCAGGCCCTGATGCAGGCGCTGTAAGCCTGACCACGCCCCATGGATAAACTGATCTTCACGGCAGTCAGCGGCGCCGAGCGCACCATGCGTGCGCAGCAGGTGCACGCCAACAACCTGGCCAACATCGAGACCGCGGGCTTCCGCGCCAACCTCGAGCTGGCCGCGACCCAGGCCCTGCAGGGCGGCTACGGCTACGACAGCGTGCACCTGTCGAAGGTCGACGCCGACACCATCTCGACCCGCGCCGGCGCGGTGCGCGAGACCGGCCGTCCGCTCGACGTGGCCATCAACGGCAACGGCTACCTGGCGGTCCAGTACGGCGACGGCGAAGCCTATACCCGCGCCGGGGCGATCGACATCGACGCCAACGGCGCGCTGTCGGTGCATGGCCATCCCCTGATGGGCGAAGGCGGCCCGATCGTACTGCCGCCGCACCAGGAGATCGAGATCGGTCTCGATGGCACGATTTCGGTGCTGACCGAAGGCGCGACCCTGATGCAGCCGGTCGACAAGCTGCGCCTGGTGAATGCCGAAGGCGCGGAACTGACCAAGAACGAAGCGGGCCTGATCGTGTCGCGCCAGGGCGATCCGCTCCAGGCCGATCCGAACGTCACCGTGCGCGGCCGCGCCCTCGAGGGCAGCAACGTGTCGGCGGTGGAAGAGATGGTCGCCGTGATGAGCCTGAACCGCAGCTTCGAGATGCAGATGAAGCTGTTCAAGGCCAGCGACAGCATGAACGAAGTAGGCAACCGCCTCATCGGCGCCTGACGCCAAACCACACAACTAGGGAGTACCCATGAATCCAGCAATGTGGATCAGCAAGACCGGCGTGCAGGCACAGGATGCCAAGCTGCAGGCGATCGCCAACAACCTGGCCAACGTCAACACCGTCGGCTTCAAGCGCGACCGCGTCGTGTTCGAAGACCTGTTCTACCAGGTCGACGCCCAGCCGGGCGCCCAGAGCGCGGACAACACCATCTCCAACGGCGTCCAGCTGGGTAACGGTACCCGTATCGTCGGCACCCAGAAGGTCTTCACCAACGGCAACATGCAGACCACCAGCCAGCCGCTCGACGTCGCCATCAACGGCGCCGGCTTCCTGCAGGTGCGCCGCCCGAACGGCGAACCGGCCTTCACCCGCGCCGGCCAGCTGCAGGTCGACAGCAACGGCACCCTGACCAACGCCCAGGGCCTGGCACTGGTGCCGCAGATCACCGTCCCGCAGAACGCCACCGCCATCACCATTGGCGAGAACGGCATGGTCTCGGCCACCGTCGCCGGGTCCACCACCCCGACCGAACTGGGCCAGCTGACGCTGACCAGCTTCGTGAACCCGGCCGGCCTGCTAGCACTGGGCGAGAACCTGTTCCAGGAAACCGCCGCGTCGGGCACCGCCAACGAAGGCCGTCCGGGCGACGGCGCCTTCGGCAAGCTGAAACAGGGCGCGCTGGAGGGCTCGAACGTGCAGGTGGTCGAAGAGATGGTCGACATGATCGCCGCCCAGCGCACCTACGAGATGAACACCAAGGTGCTGTCGGCGGCCGACAACATGCTCCAGTACCTGGCACAGGCTGCACGCTAAATAATGAAACCCGTTACCGCGGCGCTGTGCGCGCTGCTCACTTCTCTGGTCCTGATCGGCTGCGCCTCGGCGCCGCCGCGCCAGGCCATGAACGACGACGACGATTTCGTGCCGATGGCACGGACCGCGTCGCGCGGCGTCTCGGGCGGCGTCTTCACCGGCGAAGCCGTGTCGCTGACCTCGGATAGCCGTGCCTACCGCGTGGGCGACGCGGTCACCGTCATCCTCCAGGAAACCACCCAGGCCAGCAAGCGCGCCGGCACCAGCTTCTCGAAAGGCTCCTCGGTCGCCGTCTCGCCGCTCGGCGCGCTCGGCAAGACCTTCGGCAAGACGGCCATCGACCTGTCGGCCGACCGCAATTTCGAAGGCGACGCCACCAGCACCCAGCAGAACGCCCTGTCCGGCGCGCTGACCGTGATCGTGCAGGAAGTGCTGCCGAACGGCCTGCTGCGCGTGGCGGGCGAAAAGAACCTGACCCTGAACCAGGGCGAGGAATTCGTGCGCCTGAAGGGATTCATCCGCGCCCAGGACATCGACAACGACAACCAGGTGTCCTCGCTGCGCGTGGCCAATGCCCGCATCGCCTATTCGGGCAAGGGCGCCCTGGCCGACGCCAACCAGCCGGGCTGGCTGACCCGTTTCTTCAACAGCCCGCTGATGCCGTTCTGAGGACGACATGATTCAAATTTCTAACATTAGGCGCGGTTTTCGAATCATGTTGTGCGCGACCGTGCTCGCGGCAAGCGCCCTGCCCGGCGCCGCCTCGGCGGCGCAGGCGCTGCGCAACCTGGTCAGCGTCGAAGGCGTGCGCGAGAACCCGCTGGTCGGCTACGGCCTGGTGGTCGGCCTGAACGGCAGCGGCGACTCGACCCAGGTCAAGTACGCCAGCCAGTCGGTGGTCAACATGCTCAAGCAGTTCGGCGTGCGCCTGCCGGAAGGCGAAGACGCCAAGAACAAGAACGTCGCCGCCGTCATGGTGTCGGCGGTGTTCCCGCCGGGCTACCGCCGCGGCCAGGCGATCGACGTCACCGTGTCCTCGCTGGGCGACGCGAAAAGCCTGCGCGGCGGCACCCTGCTGCTGACCCAGCTGCGCGCGGCCGACAACGAAATCTATGCGCTGGCCCAGGGCAACCTGGTGGTCGGCGGCCTGAACGCCACGGGTAAAAGCGGCTCCTCGGTGACGGTCAATACCCCGACTACCGGCCGCATCCCGAACGGCGCCATGATCGAGCGCGAGATCGCCACCGACTTCGCCACCCGCCCGCAAGTGATGCTGCGCCTGCGCCAGCCGCACTTCGAGACCGCCACCAACGTGGTCAACGCGATCAACGCCAGATACGGCCCGATCGCCACCACCGCCGACGGCACCAGCGTCGAAGTGGTCGCGCCCGCCAACCCGACCGAGCGCGTGGCCTTCATGGCCAAGCTGAACAATCTGTCGGTGGAAGCCGGCGTGGAGGTGCCGAAGGTCGTGTTCAATTCGCGCACCGGCACCGTGGTCATCGCCGACGGCCTGCGGGTCAAGGCGGCCGCGGTCACCCACGGTTCGCTCAAGGTGATCATTTCGGAAAGCTCGCGCGTGTCGCAGCCGGGTCCGTTCTCACGCGGCCAGACCGCGGTGACGCCGGAATCGAAGCTGTCGGTGGACCAGGGCTCGGGCCAGATGTTCCGCTGGCCGGCCGGCGCCAAGCTGCAGACCATCATCGACGTGGTCAACAGCCTGGGCGCCTCGCCCGACGATATCATGGCGATCCTGCAGGCGCTCGACCAGGCCGGCGCGATCGAAGGCGAACTGGTGGTGATCTGATGAAGATCGACCAGCAACAGCCGATCCCGCTGCAGCCCGGCGCCGAAGCGCCGGTCGCCGCCGCAGCCGCGCAGCCCGATACCGCCTATGTCGCGAAAGCCGGCAAGGCCGCGGTCGAGTTCGAACGCTTCTTCATTTCGCACATGCTCAAGGAGATGCGCTCCTCGACCCGCGCCATGGCCACCGAGGACAGCGTATTCAACAACCGCGTCAACCAGGACATGCAGGACATGGCCGACGACCTGCTGGCCGGGAACATGGCGGGCCAGCGCGCCTTCGGCATCGCCGACGCCATCCTGCGCCAGCTGGTGCCGGACGCCAAGCCGGGCAAGAAGACCTGAGGCACGGAGCCTGCCAAAAAAAGCTTTGCATTAAAGCTTAACAATCAGCAATAAACGGTCGCCTATACAGGGTGTACCCCTGCTCGAGAAAGAATCAGCATCATGGCCATCATCAATAACGCCCTGTCGGGCGCGCTTGCCGCCCAGATGGCGCTGAGCGCCAGCAGCCAGAATATCGCCAACTTGCAGACCAAGGGCTACACCCGCCAGGCTGCGCTCTTGAGCGCCGTCGGCCCGGATGCCAACCCGCGCTCGAGCGGCAACGGCGTGCAGGTCAGCGCCCTGCTACGCTTCTCGGACGGCTACAAGAGCCAGGCGATGTGGCGCGCCGCCTCCGACCTCGGTTCGTATTCGCAGACCCAGCCCTACCTGAGCCAGCTCGAGAACGTGATGGGCGACGAGACCGCCAGCCTGTCGGCCGGCATCGACCAGTTCTTCGGCGCGCTCAACGCGGTCGCCGGCGATCCGGGCTCGACCCCGCTGCGCCAGCAGGTGCTGACCTCGGCCGGCCTGATGGCGGAACGTTTCAACGGCCTGAACAACGTGTTCAACGCCCAGTTGCAATCGGTGCGCACCCAGCGTAGCGCGATCGTCGATGCGGCCAATGCCCAGATCGCCTCGATCGCGCGCCTGAACACGCAGATCAGCCAGGCCCAGGCCGGCGGCCTGAGCGCATCGGCCATGATCGATGCGCGCGACCAGGCCATCGACGACCTGGCCAGCAAGATGGGCCTGGAAGTCTCGGACAATGCCGACGGCACCCGCGACGTGTCGCTCAAGACCGGCCAGGCGCTGGTGCTGGGCGGCATGTACGGCAGCCTCAAGGCGGCCCCGACCGCCACCTCGCCGCAGGAATTCTCGCTCAGCTTCGCCGGCACTTCCTACGTGCTCGACGCCGCCAAGCTGGGCGGGCAGCTGGGCGGCCTGGCCAGGTACGAAACCGAAAAGCTGGTGCCGCTGCAAGGCGACATCGCCGACATCGCCAGCCAGATCGCCTCCAAGGTCAACACCCAACTGGGCCTCGGCACCAAGCCCGACGGCACGCCTGGCGCCCCGCTGTTCGTGTACACCACCGGCAGCAATGCCGACATGCTCAAGCTGAGCAGCGGCTTCGTCGCGGCCGACCTGGCCTTCTCGGGCGACGGCACCCCGGGCGACACCGGCAACCTGCAGAAACTGGTGGCGATCAAGAGCGAGCCGATCACGGTCGGCACCATCGGCACCGTGTTGCTGAGCGATGCCGACGCCCAGATCGTCGGCAAGCTCGGCGTCGACAGCCAGCTCAACAAGGCCGCCCTGAAGACCGCCCACACGGTGCGCACCCAGTCGGTGGACGACTGGCAGTCGACCAGCGGCGTGAACCAGGACGAGGAAGCGGTCAACCTCGTCGAGTACCAGAACATGTACCAGGCGAACATGAAAGTCATCGCAATCGCCAACCAGCTCTTCGATGCCACCCTGGCGATGATGGGTTAAGGGAACACACCATGCGTATCGCGACCACCCAGTACCAATCGACGATGAACCAGTCGATCCAGAACAACCAGGAGCGCATTACCCACCTGACGCAGCAGATGTCGGCCAACAAGCGCATCCTGGTGCCGTCGGACGACCCGGTCGACAGCGTGC
Organism: Massilia sp. X63; assembly: GCF_041023745.1. Lineage (NCBI taxonomy): Bacteria > Pseudomonadati > Pseudomonadota > Betaproteobacteria > Burkholderiales > Oxalobacteraceae > Massilia > Massilia sp. X63. The sequence goes on along the minus strand of NZ_JBFTEF010000013.1, from coordinate 29,858 downwards.
GCCTGGCGCGCCTGGCGCGCGAGGAAGCGACCGTGCAGCAGTACCGCGACAACATCGCCTCGATCAAGATCCGCCTGACCAAGACCGAGGGCTACCTGAGCAACATGGCAACGGAACTGGTCCAGGGCCGCGACGTGCTGGTCTGGGCCGCGGACGGCAGCAATGCGCCGTCCGACCTGAAGGCCATGGTCACGCCGCTCGAGTCGCTGCGCGACAGCGTGCTGTACAACGCCAACTCGATCGACCAGGAAGGCAACTACAACTTCGCCGGCACCCTGACCAAGACCGCGCCGATCAAGTACGATCCGACGGCCCCGCTCGGTTCGCGCTACACTTACGTCGGCAATACGAATTCGCAGAATGTCGTGGTTGGCAACGGCATCACCCAGCCGGCCAACCAGAACCTGAAAGGGATCGAAAAGCTGTTGAACCACCTCGAGCTCACGATCACCACACTCAAGGCACCCGGCGTCACTGCCAACGACCCGACGGTGCGCTCGGTGCTGGCCGATGCCCTGGACGGTTTCGACGAGGCGCACGACATGCTCACCAGCAAGGTGGCGACCCTGGGGGGATCGCAGAACATCATGAAGACCCTGGACGCCAACCACGCCAACGTCAGCCTGTCGAACAAGATCGCGATCACCGACATCGGCGCGCTCGATGTCGGCGAGGCGGCCACCGCGCTCAACGGTTATTCGAGCGCCCTGCAAGCCACCTACAAAGCGTATAGCCGTATCGGCACCCTGTCCCTGTTCTCGGTGTTGTAATCTCGTATGGAAGCTGCCCTTCGCCCCGCCAATCCAGGCATCGCCCACCCCACCGCCGCCGGCGCCACGCCGGTGTCGGCACGCGCCACCGCCATCAAGCCGCTCGACGCGGACAGCCGCGCCGTTACCCAGGTCGCGCCCGCCACTGCCCCGCTCCAGCGCGGCATCAAGTGGGACACCCGCTTGCAGGGCGACGTTGCCCGCGCCCAGCAGGCGGTCGATTACCTGGAGCGCGTCGCCTCCCAGCTCGAAGCCCTGAAGGCCGACCTGAGCGCCAAAATTTCCGGCCGCGCCGACCCGGCGCGCCAGATCGCAGCCCGTTCGCAACAGCTCGGCAGCCTGCTGGAGGCGCGTCGCAAGCAGGCCGGCGGCGGCGTCGACGCCCAGCTCGGCTTCAGCGATGGCCAGGCGGCCATGACGCGCTTCCGGATCCGCGGTTTCGACCTGGCGGCGCTGCAGTCGGGCAGCCAGCAGACCTATGCCTTCTCGGTCGGAAGCAACGGCGGCCCGCAACTGAGCGCCACCATCGAACCGGGCATGACGCCGGAAGAAATCGCCGCCCGCCTCGACCGCACGCTGTCGCCGGTGAAGGTGCGCGTCGCGCTCGACGACAAGGGCCAGCTGCTGTTCAGCGCGCCGGAGTCGGAATGGCCCGGCATCAAGGACGCCATCGCCATCTCGGGTCGCGGCCGCGTGGACGCAAACGAAGATCCGGCCAGCCTCGCGCCCCAGCGTTGGGACATCGGCGATCCGGATGCCCTGCGCCAGAGCCTGCGCGAAGTGCTGCAAGCCCTGGCCCGCGTGCGCCGCTCGCAGGACGCCGCCAGCGCGGCGCTGAGCGCGGCCATGGCGCGCACCGGCCAGTCGGCCATTCCGGAAGCGGAGCTGGCGGTCATCGCCGGCGATTTCAGCGCCACCGCAGCCAGCCACGACTACCAGTCGCTGCTGGCGATCACCTCGGCCCTGGTCGGCGTGAGCCGGGAACGGGTGCAGGCGCTGCTCGGACTGCGCTGATCCTTCCTTCCATATAAAAAAAGCTCCCACCGCAACTGCGGGGGAGCTTTTTTACTTGCCTGCTGCGGGATCAGAAGCCGTATTTCAGGCCCGCGCTCCACACGTTGGCACGGGCGCCATAGTCCTTGGTCTTGCCGTAGCGCTCATATTCCGCCACCAGTGCCGTGTTCTGGTTAAGCTTGTACTCCACGCCCAGACCGGCGTAGCCGCTGGTGTCGTCCTGCTTGAAGTTGCCCACATTGGTGTTCAGCTTGCGCTCGTTGTGCGAGATGCCCAGCTTGCCGTAGGCCGACACCTGTTCGTTGACCGGCATCGTGTACTTGGCGGCGACATAGGTACCGTAACCTTCGGTGCTGCCGCGCACCCCGCCATTGGCGAAGTCGGTCTTGTGGTGGTTGGTCCAGCCGGCTTCGACACCCATGCGCTCGTCGAACTGGTAGCCGCCGAACAGCTTGCCGTCGGCCTTGTGCGCGTCGACGGTGCTGTTCTTGGCAGTCACGGCAGAGGCGCCGACATAGCCGCGGCCGGCAGTAGTCTGGGCTTGGGCGCTAGCTGCAAGGGCAGCGGTGGCGATCAGTGCAATCATCAGATTTTTCATGCGAACTCCTTTTAATCATCTTTGAACTGTGTCGCAATTCACAATGAATCGCGTTGTGACCACAATAACATTGCATCCACGCTAAGCCCAAGCGAATGGCCGGTAAGAACTGTAACAAGATGAAAAATAGAGACCAGATCAGCACTTATGTGCGCCAGATGACGGACGATGCGAAATATTGCTGCACGCGCACAATTTTTTGAGGCATAAAAAAACCCGCTGCGAACAGCGGGTTTTTTCAGAACTGCGACAACGCGATTACGCGCCTTCGCGGCTGGCCTTCTTGCGCTCGTGCTCTTTCAGGAAGCGCTTGCGCAGGCGGATCGATTTCGGGGTGATCTCGACCAGTTCGTCGTCTTCGATGAACTCGACGGCGTATTCAAGCGACATCTGGATCGGCGGCACCAGGCGCACCGCTTCGTCGGTACCCGACGAGCGCACGTTGGTCAGCTGCTTGCCCTTGATCGGGTTGACGACCAGGTCGTTGTCGCGCGAGTGGATGCCGATGATCATGCCTTCGTACACCGGGGTGTTGTGCTCGACGAACATGCGGCCGCGGTCCTGCAGCTTCCAGATCGCGTAGGCGACGGCGGCGCCGTCATCCTGCGAGATCAGCACGCCGTTGCGGCGGCCGGCCAGGTCGCCCTTGCTGGTGTCGACCGGTGCGTATTCGTGGAACACGTGGCTCATCAGGCCGGTGCCGCGGGTCAGGGTCATGAATTCGCCCTGGAAACCGATCAGGCCACGGGCCGGGATCAGGTATTCCAGACGGACACGGCCCTTGCCGTCCGATTCCATGTTTTGCAGGTCGCCACGGCGGCGGCCCAGCTCTTCCATGACGCCGCCCTGGTTCGCTTCTTCCACGTCGACGGTCAGGTTCTCGTACGGCTCGCACTTGACGCCGTCGACTTCCTTGAACACCACGCGCGGACGCGACACGGCCAGCTCGAAGCCTTCACGACGCATGTTTTCCAGCAGAATGGTCAGGTGCAGCTCGCCGCGGCCCGACACTTCGAAGATGGTGTCGTCGTCGGTCGGCAGCACGCGCAGCGCCACGTTCGACTTCAGTTCGCGCTCGAGGCGGTCGCGCAGCTGGCGGCTGGTGACGAACTTGCCTTCGCGGCCGGCCAGCGGCGAGGTGTTGACCATGAAGTTCATGGTCAGGGTCGGCTCGTCGACGGTCAGCATCGGCAGCGCTTCCGGGGTATCGACGGCGGTCACGGTCACGCCGATGCCGATGTCCTCGATACCGTTGATCAGCACGATGTCGCCGGCAACGGCTTCTTCCACCTGCACGCGCTCCAGGCCCTTGAAGTTCAGCACCTGGTTGATGCGGCCCTTGACCGGGTTCTTGTCGTCCTGGCCGTTCAGCACCAGCACGTCCATGCCCGGCTTGATGCGGCCGCGGTTGATGCGGCCGATGCCGATCTTGCCGACGTACGAGGAGTAATCCAGCGAGGTGATCTGCATCTGCAGCGGGCCGTCCGGATTGTCGTCACGCACCGGCACGTATTTCAGGATGGCGTCGAACAGCGGCTTCATGTCGCCGTCGCGCACGCTCTCGTCCAGGCCGGCGTAGCCGTTCAGGCCCGAGGCGTAGACGATCGGGAAGTCCAGCTGCTCGTCGGTCGCGCCCAGCTTGTCGAACAGTTCGAAGGTCTGGTTGATGGCCCAGTCCGGACGTGCGCCCGGACGGTCGACCTTGTTGACCACGACGATCGGCTTCAGGCCCAGGGCCAGCGCCTTGCGGGTCACGAAACGGGTCTGCGGCATCGGGCCTTCCTGGGCGTCGACCAGCAGCAGCACCGAGTCGACCATCGACAGCACGCGCTCGACCTCGCCGCCGAAGTCGGCGTGGCCCGGGGTGTCGACGATGTTGATGTGGGTGCCTTCGTACTCGACCGCGCAGTTCTTCGACAGAATCGTGATACCGCGTTCTTTTTCGATGTCGCCGGAGTCCATCACGCGGGTGTCGACCGCCTGGTTTTCACGGAAGGTGCCGGATTGGCGCAGCAGCTGGTCCACCAGGGTGGTCTTGCCGTGGTCAACGTGGGCGATGATTGCGATATTACGAATCGCGCGTTTGGTGTCTGACATGTGTGTTTTCAACAGTGAATGTTGCGTGATGGTCGGGGTCGGCGATGATTTGATGCACATGACCGCTTACCGTAGCCCGCTACTATAGCACGCTATGTGGCTTGCTGCACCGCAGCGAGCGGGAATTTCGATGAATGCCGCCGTCGATTGTAATGGCAATGCATTGCAGGAAAATGACGGACGGTTCCCCATTGCTGCCGCGTGGCGCGGCAGCAACGGTAAGCGGGCGCTTACTGTGGCGCCGCGATCAGGCGTTCCGGCGCCAGAATCGCATATTCCTGCAGGTTGGCCGTGCCCAGCAGCTTGCCTTCGTGGTAGACCCGCACCCGGCCCAGTTGCGCCGGCACTGCGATCGCTTCCTTGCCGAGCGCCAGGCGCTGGCCGTTCAGGAAGCGCTTGGCCAATTCGGACGTGAGCTCGACCGACGGGAAGCTCGACAGCAGTGCATCGACCGGCGCCAGCAGCGACAGCGGATCGGGATGCGCTTGCAAGTTTTCCAGCGTGATCATGCGCTCGGTGGACAGCGCCCCCACCTGCACGCGGCGCAGCGCGTTCAGGTGCGCGCCGCAACCGAGCGCGGCGCCGATGTCCTCGCCCAGCACGCGCACATAGGTGCCCTTGCTGCAGGTGACCAGGATCTTCAGGTAGGGCGCGCTGTAGTCGACCAGCGACAGGGCGTGGATCGTCACCGGACGCGCTTCGCGCTCGAGCGTGATGCCTTCGCGCGCGTATTCGTACAGGGCCTTGCCGTCGCGCTTGAGCGCGGAATACATGGGCGGGACCTGGAAGATGGGGCCGCGAAAGCGCGCCAGCGCCGCTTCGACCTGTTCGCGCGTCACGTCCACGTCGCGCTGCTCGATGACCTCCCCTTCGGTGTCGCCGGTGGTGGTCATGATGCCGAGGTGGACCGTCGCCTCGTAGGTCTTGTCGGCTTCCAGCAGGTCTTGGGAGAACTTGGTCGCCTCGCCGAAGCACAGCGGCAGCAGGCCGGTGGCGAATGGGTCGAGGGTGCCGGTATGGCCGGCCTTCTTGGCATTCAGGACGCGCTTGGCCTTGAGCAGGGCGTCGTTCGAAGACAGGCCGACCGGCTTGTCGAGCAACAGCACGCCGTCGACCGGATCGCGCGGCTTCTTGGGCGGGCGGGCGTTCACTGGCTGTCCGACTCGTCGTCCTGGCCGAAATCGGCGGCGCGCACGGCGTTGGCCTGGTCGATCAGGGCCGACATGGCCAGGCCGCGCGTGGTCGAGGTGTCGTGCACGAAGTGCAGCTGCGGCAGGGTGTGGATGTGCAGGCGCTTGCCCAGCAGGTTGCGCAGGTAGCCGGCCGCTTTCGACAGGCCTTCCAGAGTCTGCTTGACCTCTTCGGGGCTGTCCTTGAGCAGGGTGAAGTAAACCTTGGCGTGGGCGTAGTCCGGGGTCAGCTTGACTTCGCTGATGGTGACCATGCCGACGCGCGGGTCCTTGAGTTCGAAGGCGATCAGTTCCGACAGGTCTTTCTGGATCTGGTCGGCGACGCGCAGGCCGCGCTGGGGGATGCTTTTGCTGTGTTTTGCCATGATGTTACTGCTCGTGTTGTTCTTGTGATGTCGGGGCGCTAAAAACAAGGGCCAGGCCCCTCGCGGCATCGCCGCGAAGCGTCCTGGCCCTCATGGTACGCCCAATGTCGAAATTACAGCGTACGCGCCACTTCGGTGACTTCGAACACTTCCAGGGTATCGCCCACCTGGATCTCGTTGTAGTTCTTCAGCGACAGACCGCACTCGAGGCCGGCACGGACTTCTTTCGCATCGTCCTTGAAGCGCTTGAGCGAGTCGATCTCGCCGGTCCACACGACGATGTTGTTGCGCAGCAGGCGAACCGAGGAGGAACGCTTGACCACGCCATCGGTGACCAGGCAACCAGCGATCGCGCCGACTTTCGACACCATGATGACCTGGCGAATTTCCACCTGGCCGGTGACGGTCTCGCGCTTCTCCGGCGCCAGCATGCCCGACAGTGCCGTCTTGATCTCGTCGATCGCATCGTAAATGATGCTGTAGTAACGGATGTCGACGCCATTGGCTTCGGCCAGCTTGCGTGCGGAAGCGTCGGCACGGGCGTTGAAGCCGATGATGACCGCTTTCGAGGCCACCGCCAGGTTGACGTCCGACTCGGTGATGCCGCCGACCGCCGCATGGACGATCTGGACGCGCACTTCCGAGGTCGACAGCTTCTGCAGCGAACCGACCAGCGCTTCCTGCGAACCCTGCACGTCGGTCTTGACGATGAGCGGCAGGTTCTTGACTTCGCCTTCGGCCATCTGGTCGAACATGTTCTCCAGCTTGGCGGCCTGCTGCTTCGCCAGTTTGACGTCGCGGAACTTACCTTGACGGAACAGGGCGATCTCGCGCGCCTTGCGCTCGTCCGCCATCACCATCACTTCTTCACCGGCGCTCGGCACTTCGGTCAGGCCCTGGATCTCGACCGGGATCGACGGGCCGGCGCTTGCCACCGGCTTGCCGTTCTCGTCCAGCATCGCACGGACGCGGCCGAACGAGGAACCGGCCAGCACGACGTCGCCGCGCTTCAGGGTACCCGACTGCACCAGGATGGTGGCGACCGGGCCGCGGCCCTTGTCGAGGCGGGCTTCGACCACCAGGCCACGGGCCGGGGCTTCGGTCGGCGCCTTCAGTTCCAGCACTTCGGCCTGCAGCAGGACTTGCTCCAGCAGATCGTCGATACCGGTACCGACCTTGGCCGACACCGGGACGAACGGCGAATCGCCGCCGTATTCTTCCGGCACCACGCCTTCGGCCACCAGTTCCTGGGTGACGCGATCGGTATTTGCGCCCGGCTTGTCGATCTTGTTGATCGCCACCACCAGCGGCACGCCGGCGGCTTTCGCGTGGGCAATCGCTTCCTTGGTCTGCGGCATCACGCCGTCGTCCGCCGCCACCACCAGGATGACGATGTCGGTGGCCTTGGCGCCGCGGGCACGCATGGCCGTGAAGGCCTCGTGACCCGGGGTGTCCAGGAAGGTGATCATGCCGCGCGGGGTGTCCACGTGGTATGCACCGATGTGCTGGGTAATGCCGCCGGCTTCGCCCGACGCCACCTTGGCGCGGCGGATGTAGTCCAGCAGCGAGGTCTTGCCGTGGTCGACGTGACCCATGACGGTCACCACCGGGGCGCGCGAGGTCGCTTCGAACTCGGCGTGCTCGCCCTGGTCGGCCAGCAGTGCTTCCGGATCGTCGACGGCGGCCGGGAAGGCCTTGTGGCCCATCTCTTCCACCAGGATCATCGCGGTTTCCTGGTCCAGCACCTGGTTGATGGTGCACATCTGGCCCAGCTTCATCAGCTGCTTGATGACTTCCGACGCCTTCACCGACATCTTGTGGGCCAGTTCGGCCACGGTGATGGTTTCCGGCACGTGGACGTCCTTGACGATCGCCTCGGTCGGCGCCTGGAAGTTCGATTCGCGGTCTTCGCCATGCGACGAACGACGTCCGCCGCTGCGACCACCGGCGCGCCAGCCGTCACGGCCGCCGCTACCCGTGCCCGGACCGCCGCGGCCCTTGTTGGCGCCGCTCGGTGCGCCGCGCTTCTTGGCGTCGTCCGACCAGGTCGAGGAGACATTCGCCGACTTGATCGACTTCTTGTCGCCCGGCTTCTTGTCGCCCGGCTTGGCTTCGCCCGGCTTCTTGTCTGCCGATGCGGCAGGCTTGTGCAGGGTACCGGCCGGCGCTGCGGGAGCAGCCGGCTTCGGCGCCGGCTCCGGCGCCTTGATGACGCGGCGCGGCTGGCTCATCATGAGCTTGATCTGGGCCACTTCGTCAGCCACGGCCTTGCGTGCGCGCTCGGTGGCGGCAGCGCGTTCGGCGGCTTCCTTGGCGGCTTCCTCGGCGCGCTTCTTGACTTCCAGGGCAGCAGCCTGGGCAGCTTCTTCGGCAGCGGCGGAGACCGGCGCGGCAGGCGCCGGAGCGCTTGCGGCGGCTTTCGCAGCTGCGGCGGCTTCGGCGGCTTCGCGCTTGGCTTTCTCGGCCGCGTCACGCTTGGCCTGTTCTTCGGCAGCCTTGGCTTGGGCAGCCTCTTCCGCTTCCAGCTTGGCCAGGCGTTCCTGCTTCTCGCGCAGGTCTGCTTCCTGGCGGGCGATCAGCTCGGTCTGGCGGCGCGCCTCTTCGTCGCGGCGCGCCTGCTCGGCGGCATCGATCACCGGGGCGGCAGCCTCGGCGGCTTTCGGCGTGACCAGGTCGTCGCGCTGCACGAAGGTGCGCTTCTTGCGGACTTCGACCTGGATGGTGCGCGATTTGCCGCTGGCGTCAGCCTGCTTGATCTCGGTGGTTTCCTTGCGGGTCACCGTGATCTTCTTCTTTTCGCCGGTTTCGGTTGCGCCGTGGGTGCGGCGCAGGTGGTTCAGCAGCTTGTCCTTATCATCTTTCGACAAGGGATCTGACGTCGAACTTTTTTCGACGCCGGCCGAGCGCAGCTGTGTCAGCAGCAGGTCTGCGGGCATCTTCAGTTCGGTGGCAAATTGGGCTACGTTGTTACTCGCCATTCAGTCCTCTTTTCTATGTGTCGCTGAGATGATAAAGATTTGCAAATTACGCCTTGGCCGTTTCTGCCAGGCTCCAGGCCTTCGCCTGCAGCGCCTTGGCGCGGTCATCGTATTTGCTGTCGACCAGCTTCATCTCTTCGTCGGTCACATCACTAAATTCATTCTTGATCAGGTCGCGGGCACGGTCCGACGGCAAGGCCAGGATGGCGCCGAATTCGTCGTAGGCGAGTGCCGCGAATGCTTCGACCGTCTTGATGCCAGCCAGGCCAAGCTTTCCGGCGGTGGTACGGTCCATGCCTTCCAGGTTCACGAGGGCTTCTTCCATCCCTTCGAGGCCCTCCTCGGAAGCGATCGCTTCGGTCACCAGTGCGTCACGGGCACGGGTGCGCAGTTCGTTGACGGTGTCTTCGTCGAACGACTCGATTTCCAGCATTTCGGAAATCGGGACATACGCGATTTCTTCAAGGCTCGAGAAGCCTTCGTCCACCAGGATATCCGCCACTTCCTGGTCCACGTCCAGCTTTTCCATGAACAGGGTACGGATGGCTGCGGTTTCCTGGGCCACCTTGTTGGCCGATTCCTCGGCCGTCATGATGTTGATCTTCCAGCCGGTCAGTTCCGAGGCCAGGCGCACGTTCTGGCCCGAACGGCCGATCGCGATCGCCAGGTTCTCTTCGTCGACCACCACATCCATGGCGTGCTTGTCTTCGTCGACCATGATCGACGAGACGTTGGCCGGCGCCAGCGCGCCGATCACGAACTGGGCCGGATCGTCCGACCACAGCACGATGTCCACGCGCTCGCCGCCCAGCTCGCCGGTCACGGCCTGCACGCGCGAACCGCGCATGCCGACGCAGGTGCCGATCGGGTCGATGCGCTTGTCCGCGGTGAACACCGCGATCTTGGCGCGCACGCCGGCGTCGCGGGCAGCCGATTTGATCTGCAGGAGGCCCTGCTCGATCTCCGGCACTTCCAGCTCGAACAGCTTCATGATGAATTCCGGCGCGGTACGCGACAGGATCACCTGCGGGCCGCGCATGTTGCGGTCCACGCGCAGGATGTAGGCGCGGACGCGGTCGCCGATACGCAGGTTCTCTTTCGGGATCATCTGGTCGCGCGGCAGGCGCGCTTCGATCTTGCCCGATTCCACGATGGCATCGCCGCGCTCCATGCGCTTGATGGTGCCGGTCACCAGCGAGTCGCCGCGCTCGAGGAAGTCTTGCAGGATCTGCTCGCGCTCGGCATCGCGCACGCGCTGCAGCACGACCTGCTTGGTGTCCTGGGCAAAGCGGCGGCCGAACTCGACCGATTCGATCGGGTCTTCGATGTATTCGTCGACTTCGATGTCCGGGATTTGTTCCACGGCTTCGAAATGCAGGATTTCCTGGTCGGGCAGCTGCAGGCCGGCGTCGTCGGGAACGACGTGCCAGCGGCGGAAGGTCTCGAATTCGCCGGTGTCGCGATCGATGCTCACGCGAATGTCGACCTCGCCTTCATAGCGCTTTTTCGTGGCTTGCGCGAGCGCGAATTCGAGCGCTCCGAAGACCACTTCCTTATCGACGTTCTTTTCGCGCGCGAGCGCATCCACCAGTAACAAAATTTCGCGACTCATGCTTTGCGACTCCTAAAATCCACCTGCGGCACCAAGCGTGCCTTGTCCAATTCGGCCAGCGTAAATTCCAACAACGCCGAACCATCTTTATTATCAAATTCCAGACCGACCTTGTCGCCCTCGACGCCGCGCAGGATACCGGTGAAGGTTTTCCGGTTCGCGGTGCCCGGCATGGCAACCCGCAGCTTCACCGTGCATTCGTGCCCGGCAAAGCGCGCAAAGTCGGCCAGGGTCCGCACCGGGCGATCGAGGCCCGGCGACGATATTTCCAGCCGTTCGTAATCCACATTTTCGACGGTCAGCACGTGCGACAACTGGTGGCTGACGGTGGCGCAGTCCTCGACCGTGATCGGGCCCTTCTCTTCCACGACGTCAGCTGGGAAATCGATGTACACGCGCAGGATTCCGCGCTCGCCCCGTTCGACGTCCACGAGTTCGTAGCCGAGGCCACTGACTGTTTTGGCGATGAGTTCAAACTGCTGCACGGCACTTCTCCAGGACTCGAAAACGATTTACCAAAAAAAAAATGGGCATCTGCCCATCTTTTTGTATTCACAACCCAACCAGATGAAAGCACTTGCACCAAAAAAATACTGGGAAGAACTTTGATTAGGCTGCACATTATACAGAAATCCCGCCTCTCTCGCAATCGCCGGGGCAAAAATGCGCTCAGCTAGCGAAAAAAGCAACAGTTGGCAGGATAGCCATACAGGGGCATGGGCTGCATTCTACGGCATTGCAGCATTGCGTGCCCGATGCCGTAGAAATTTCTCGCAAAACCCTTAACCGCGGCGGCCGCGGCGCGGAAGACCGTGGTCGGAACCGCGCGGCCCCTGGCCGCCGCGACGGCCGCCGCCGGTGCCGGCAAAGCCGAAGGTGGTCTGCAGCGGATCCGGCTGCTTCGGACGGCTGCTGCCGCCCTTGTTAGCGCCGAAGCCGCCGGCATTGTTGCCGCCGCGGCCCTTGCCGCCGGCGCCCTTGGCGCCCTGGCCCTGCGGACGACCGCCGGCAAAACCGCCCGGTCCCTGCTGGCGCGGCACGCCGGCACGCACCACCGGCGGGCCGAACGGATCGACGTTGCGGTTGGCGTCGGCGCGGTCGATGCGGTTGCCGTCCGAACGGCGCGCATCGTCGTGCTTGCCGCCCTGCCCTTTGCCGCCCTTGCCCTTGCCGGCTTCGGGAGCGCCCTTCTTCTCGACGCCGAAGGCGGCCATCAGCGCACGCACGTCGTTTTCCTGCAGCTCTTCCCAGCGGCCGCGCTTCAGGCCGGTCGGCAGGGTCATGGCGCCGTAGCGGGTACGGATCAGGCGCGAGACGGTCAGGCCGACCGCCTCGAACATGCGGCGCACCTCGCGGTTGCGGCCTTCGCCGATGACCACGCGGTACCACTTGTTGATGCCTTCGCCGCCGCCGTCCTGGACCTTCGAGAACGAGGCCAGGCCGTCGTCCAGCTCGACGCCGGCCAGCAGCTTCTGGCGCATGCCTTCTTCCAGCTCGCCCAGGGTACGCACGGCGTACTCGCGGTCGATGTTGTAGCGCGGGTGCATCAGGCGGTTGGCGAGGTCGCCGGAAGTCGTGAACAGCAGCAGGCCTTCGGTGTTGAAGTCGAGGCGGCCCACGGCCAGCCACTTGCCGGTCTTCATGGTCGGCAGCCGGTCGAACACCGACGGACGGCCTTCCGGATCGTCGTGGCTGACGATCTCGCCGGCCGGCTTGTGGTACACCAGCACGCGCGGCGGCTTGCTGTTGTTGACCCTACGCTGGATCAGCTTGCCGTTGATGCGCACCGCATCGGTCGGCAGGATGCGCTGGCCGATGTGGGCCGGCTCGCCGTTCACCGACACGCGGCCGGCGACGATCAGTTCTTCCATGTCGCGGCGCGAACCCAGGCCGGCCTCGGCCAGCACCTTGTGCAGCTTCGGCGCATCGTCGTCGGCGGTCAGGTCGCGGCGCGCCGGTTTGCTGGCGGCCTTGCCGCGACCGCCATCGTTGGCGTCGAAGTCGTCCGAGGTGACGAAGGAGAACACCGCGTCGGCTTCGTTGCCCTTGCCGCCCGGCTTGCCCGGCTGCTGTTGCTTGCCCTGCTTGCCCGGCTGCTTGCCTTGCTTGCCCTGCTGCTTGCCAGGCTGCTGGGCCTGCTGACCCTGCTGGCCACGCTTGCCCTGCTTCTGCTGGTTGCGGCCGCGGCCCTCGCGCCTGGCTTCGGCCGGCTGCTCGGCGCCCTCGTCCGCCTGGACCGGCTCGGCCGGCGCATCGGCGACGGCTGCCGCGGCCGACTCGTGCAGGCGTGCTTCGCGTTCCTGGCGCTTCTCGCGCATCTGGCGCGGGCCGCGCGGCTTGCGCTGGCCGGCGTCCGCGGCTCCGGCTGCCGGAGCGGCTGGCTGCGCTCCCGCTGCGGACGGCGCCGGATCAGCCGCAGCCGCAGGTGCAGCTGCGGCCGGCGCAGCCTTGGCGGCGCGCGGCTTGCGCGGCTTGGCGGCCGGCGCTTCGCCCTGCTCGCCTGGCGCGGCAGCGGCCGCAGGCGCCTCGGCGGCGGCCTCGGCCGGCGCTGCGGCTTTGCGGGTACGCTTCGGCTTGGCGACTGCGGCCGGCTGTTCGGCGGCGCTCACGGGCGCCGCTTCCGGTGCGGCGGCGGCGGCCGGTTTGCGGGTGCGCTTCGGTTTGGCGGCGGGGGCGCCTTCAGCCTCGACGGGCTTGTCGTTCGGTTCAGTTGGGTTCATCGTTCGTGTCTTTATTGTGCTGACCCGGCCCAGCGGCTGCCGCCGACTCATGGTCAAAATTCCGGTCAAGAATCGGGACGTCGACGGGCATGGCGTCCGTCTCGGTGTCTGTCTCGTCGGCGTTCGCTGCCTCGGCCGCGGACGCCCTCTCAAAGTTATCGTTCAGTGCCGCTTCCAGCGCTTCCAGGCTGCGGCTGTCGGGACCCTCGGCCACCGGCTGGAGCGGCGGCAGTTGCGACAGCGACGCCAGGCCGAGGTCGTCGAGGAACTGCTTGGTGGTGCCCAGCAGCGCCGGCCGCCCCACCACCTCGCGGTGGCCGACCACGTCGATCCAGCCGCGGTCCTCGAGCAGCTTGATCGTCTGCGAATTCACGGCCACGCCGCGGATTTCCTCGATGTCGCCGCGCGTCACCGGCTGGCGATAGGCGATGATCGCCAGCGTTTCCAGCGTCGCGCGCGAATACTTCGGCGGTTTCTCGGGCGACAGGCGGTCGAGATAAGGCTTCATCTCGGGCCGGCTCTGGAAGCGCCAGCCGGATGCCAGGCTGACGATCTCGATGCCGCGCCCCTGCCAGTCCTGGCGCAATTCTTCCAGCAGGATCTTGATCGTGTCGCTACCGACACCAGCATTGAGCTGGCGGCCATTCGCGTCGACCTCGGCGAAGAGCTTCTTCATGCCGTGGATCGTCATCGGCTCGCGCGCGCACAGCAAGGCGGTCTCGAGGACGCGCTTGGCCTCGTCAGTATTCATATCGCGGTGTCGTCACGCTCGAATGCAAGAATCAAATCAAAACCGATCTAGCGGATGCCAGCCACGGAGCCGACATCGGCCGCGGTGCGAAGGTGCTGCGCGCAAAACTCTGGAATCCGTGGCCCGGGGCTGGAATGCGCCGGGCTGACAAAGGTGACAGGCCTGGTGCCCGTCACGGCTGCCCGCGTGCCAGGCGGGCGACAGCTGTTGGTCTTTCGGCCCCCGGGAATCGCCTGGTGCACCAGAAGGCTGGCGCGCGGAAGGCGGGTTCGTCGGGCCTACGGGGCGGGCAAGCGCCATCGTTACTGACAACTGGCGGCCATTGTAACCGATAAAACACGGGAACGGACAAGGCGAAAGCCTGCACCGTTGCGCAGCACCTGTTTGCTCAAGCGGCGGACAGTTTTTCCGACAAGATTGCCGACACGCCCAGGAAGGCCGGGTAGTCCGCCGTGATCACGTAGGTCGGGACCTGGGCCAGGTAAGCGCTGAAGCGCCCCTTCTGCTCGAAACGGCGGCGGAACGACGAGTTGGCAAAGCGCTCGCCCAGGCGCGGCACGATGCCGCCGCCGATGTACACGCCACCCTGCGCGCCGAGGGTAATGGCCAGGTTGCCGGCGACGGTGCCGAGCATCCCGCAGAAGCTTTCCAGCACCTCGTCGCAGAGCGCGCACTCGCCGGCCAGGGCGCGGCGCGAGATCTCGGGGGCGGCCAGGTTGTCGCGACGTCCGGCGCGGTCGCTCAGGGCGCGGTAGATCAGTTCCACGCCGGCGCCCGACAGCAGGCGCTCGGCCGAGACATGCTCGAATTCGCGCCAGGCGTACTGAAGGATGGCCACTTCGGTCTCGTTGACCGGCGAGAAGCTGACGTGGCCGCCTTCGCTGCGCAGCGCGGTCCACCCCGCCGCCGACGGGATCAGGCCGGATACGCCCAGGCCGGTGCCGGCGCCCAGCAGGCCCAGCGGAGCGTCCGGCACGGGCGCGCCGCCGCCGACCTGGCGCTTGTGCTCGCCCAGGTGCGGCAGCGAACGCGCCAGCGCCGAGAAATCGTTGACGACCAGCAGGGTGTCGAAGCCGCACGCCTGGCGCAGCGCCTCGATCGAAAAGGCCCAGTGGTGATTGGTCATGCGCACCTGGTCGCCGCTGACCGGATTGGCAATGGCGATCGCGGCGTGGCGGATGCCATTGTTCAAACCGGCGACCTGGGGCAGCGCCAGATAGGCGCGCACGGCATCGGCCAGGGTCGGGTACTGCTGGCAGGACAGGACTTCGATGGCCTCGAAGCGCCCGGGCCCGCTCTCCAGCGCAAAACGGGCGTTGGTGCCGCCGATGTCGGCAAGCAGGCGCACGCCGCCGGCATGGGCGATGGAGACGGGATCGAGGCTGGAGGGGAAGGCGGTCATTGCAGCTAATTAAGGAGCGATGACCAAGCTTACTAAACTTTGTAGTACTCTTACAAGTACATTCTGTAGTTTAGGTACATCCACCTGTAGCAGCTACCCTACTCGCATCGCTTTGACGCAACACATTAAGTAGTCGAACTACCTCAGCAGCTGGCCGGCGCCAGCCCCGGGTCGGCGCCGCGCCGTGCGTTCCAGGCGTCCAGGCCGCCGCGCAGCGGGCGGGTGCGGTGGAAGCCGTTGGCGAGGAATTGCTTGGCCACCTCGGCCGCCGTCACGTCGTTCGGGCAGCTGCAATAGACGACCACGTGGCGATCCCTGTCGATGGAGGCCATCAACTGGCCCGGCTCGCAGGCGTGGAACAGCAGCGCGCCGGGAATCGCCGCGTCGAGCTGCTGGGCCGTCAGGCCGCGTGCGTCGACAATCACCGGGTCGTGGCCGCCCTCGATCAGCGCCATCAGTTCGGCGATGTCGATGCGCGGCACCGCCAGGCGGGCGCGCTGGCGGCGCCGCTCCACGTACTTGACGGCGATGAACAGGGCCAGCAGCGTGGCCAGTACCGCCAGCGCAGTGCCGCCGGCGGTCTCGAGCCAGCCGAGCAGCTCTTCGACGCTGTCGTGGAACACGATGCCGAGCAGGATGCCGGTGCCGCTCCATAGCGCCGCCCCGGCGCCCGAATAGGCGAGGAAGGCGCGGATGGGGGTGCCGATCGCGCCCGAGAGCGGCGCGGCGATGGTATTGAAACCGGGGACGAACTTCGACACCAGCAGCGACTTCGCGCCGAAGCGCCGGAAGCGGTCCTCGGTCTGGTTGACGCAGGAATCGGGCGACAGCGAGATCTTGCAGAGCAGGTGCAGGATGCGCTTGCCGTAGAAGCGTCCGGCGCGGAACCAGAACATGTCGCAGATGAGGCAGGCGCCGACCGCGGCGAGCAGGCATAGCTGCCAGCCGAGTTCGCCGTCGACCGAGAGCGCGCCGGCCACCACCAGGATCGGGAAGGCGGGTATGGGCAGGCCGAACTGCTCGACAAGCACGATGCCGAACACCATCAGCACGCCGTAGGTCTGGATTAGTTCAGCAAGTTGGCCCATCGCGTCATGGTACTGCAAAACAGCCGGGGCCACATGGCCCCCTCCCTGCTTCAGGCGGCAACTGCGGCAACTGCAGCGGCCTCGATCGCCGGGTAGAACGCGTGATCTTCGCGCTGGATCCGTTCGAACAGATGGCGCAATACCCGGTTGGCGTCCGCGCGGAAACCCTCCGGCTCGAGCGCCACCTGGCGCGCCGTATTCCACTTCGCCGCAAAGCCGAGGTAAGCCTGGGCAATGTCCTTCATTTCAGTGCGGTAGGCGCGGCTCATGTTCACCAGGCGCGCATCCGCGCATGCTTCCAGCGCCGGGTACAGGCTGCGATCCTCGACCGCGAGATGCAACTTGATGATCCCGCTGACTTCCACGATCTGCGCCGCGATCGCCGCAGCGTTGTCCGTCACGCCCGCGCGCGACAACTGGCGCAGGCGCGCAATGCTGGACAGGATGTCGATGTGCTGATGCTTGAACTTCTCGATGTTCACGATAAACCCTTTCTCTCAGGACAGGGTTTCATCTTAGCATAATATGTAATTCAAATACCTCTTTAAAACGGCCGCCCGGCTCCCGGAATCGCCGCCAGCAGGCTGCGCGTGTAGGCGTGCTGCGGATCGCGGTACAAGGCGTCCGAATCGGCCATTTCGACCACGCTGCCGTGGTGCATCACCATCACCTGGTCGGCGATGTACTTCACCACCGACAGGTCGTGCGAGATGAAGATGTAGCTCATGCCGTACTCGTCCTGCAGGTCCTGCAGCAGGTTCAGCACCTGGGCCTGGACCGACACGTCGAGCGCCGACACCGATTCGTCGCACACCAGGATCTCGGGCTTCATGGTCAGGCAACGGGCGATCGCGATGCGCTGGCGCTGGCCACCGGAGAACTCGTGCGGATAGCGGTGGAAAGCCTGCTCCGGCAGGCCCACCCGCCTGAGCAGCTCATGCGCCATGCCGATGCGCTCGGCGTCATCCGCGCCGATGCGGTGGATGCGCATCGGCTCGAGCAGGATCTGGCCCACCGTGAAGCGCGGATTCAGCGAGGCGTAGGGATTCTGGAAGATGATCTGGATGCGCCGCTTGTAGGCCTGGTAGTCGCGGTCGGACATGGCCAGCAGGTCGCGGCCGCCGAACATGGCGCTCCCCGCCGTGGCGCGGTGCAAGCGCAGCAGGGTCAGGCCGACCGTGGTCTTGCCCGAGCCGGATTCCCCCACCACCCCCAGCGTCTTGCCGCGCGCCAGGGTGAAGGAGACATCCTTGACCGCCTGGAACTCGCGTTTTTTGAACAGGCCTTCGCGCAGCCAGAAGCTCTTGGCCAGGTTACGCACTTCCAGCAGAGGCTGGTCGCCCGGTGCGGTGCCGCGGGTACGCTGGGGCAGCTGCGCATCCGGCGCGAAGCGGCCTTCCAGGTAGTCGTCGATCACCGGCAGGCGCAGCGGCCGCTCGTCCAGCTTCGGGCGGCAGTGCAGCAAGGCCCGCGTATAGGCATCCGCCGGCGCGCCGAACACCTGGGCGGCGGCGCCCTCCTCGCGCACCTCGCCATGGCGCATCACGATCACGCGGTCGGCGATCTCGCTCACCAGCCCGAGGTCGTGGGTGATGAACAGCACCGACATCCGGTGCTTCTTCTGCAGGCGCGCGATCAGGTCCATGATCTGCTTCTGGATGGTGACGTCGAGCGCGGTGGTCGGCTCGTCGGCGATCAGGAGCTGCGGTTCGCAGGCGATCGCCATCGCGATCATCACGCGCTGCTGCTGGCCGCCCGACATCTGGCTCGGGTAGGCGTCGATCTTTAGCGCGGGGTCGGGAATCCCGACCTCGGCCAGCAACTCCAGCGTGCGGGCGCGCGCCTGCTTCGCATTCATGCCCATGTGCCGGCGCAGCACCTCGCCGACCTGGAAGCCGACCGTGAACACCGGGTTCAGCGAGGACATCGGCTCCTGGAAGATCATGGCGATGTCCTTGCCGCACAGCCTGCGCCGTTCCGCCAGGGGCAGCGCCAGCAGCTCGCGGCCGTCGAAGCGCGCGCTGGAGCCCGGATCGACGATGGTGGTGTCGGGCGGCAGCAGTCCCATCACCGCCAGCGAGCTGACCGACTTGCCGCTGCCGGACTCGCCCACCAGCGCCACGGTGCTGTTGCGCGGCACGTCGAAGGAAACCCCCTTGACGGCTTCGACCGTGTTCTTCTTGTCGACGCGGAAGGAGATGCGCAAATCGCGCACCTGCAGCAGAGGGGTCGGGTCGGTCGTCATTTGAGCTTCGGATCGAGGGCGTCGCGCAAGGCGTCCGCAAACAGCGAAAAGGCGGTCACCAGCAGCGCCATCGCGCTGGCCGCGGCGGCCAGCTGCCACCACTTGCCGAGGATGAGTTCATTCTGCGCCTCGTTCAGCATGCTGCCCCAGGACACCACGCCGACCGGCACGCCGAAGCCCAGGAAGGACAGGATCACCTCGGCCTTGATGAAGCCGACCACCAGGATCGACATCTGCACCAGGGCCACGTGCGAGACGTTCGGCAGGATGTGGCCGAACATGCGGCGCCACGGCGAGGCGCCGATGGCGTCGGCCGCCATCACGTATTCGCGCGCCTTGTGCTTGATGTACTCGGCGCGCATCAGGCGGTAGGGGCCGGTCCAGCCGGTCAGGCCCAGGATCAGGACGATCGTCGCTATCCCCTTCTGCTGCAGCACCGCGGCCACGGTCAGGATCATCAGGATCGACGGAATCGAGGTGAAGATGCTGTAGAACCAGTTGAACAGGTCGTCGACCAGGCCGCCGTAGAAGCCCGACAGCGCGCCGAACAGGGTGCCCAGCGCCACCGCGACGAAGGCCGCCACCAGGCCCACCACGATCGAGGTCTCGCCGCCCTTGATGGTCTTCTTGACGATGTCGTGGCCCCACTTGTCGGCCCCGAAAGGCAACGTGGTCGCCTTGGCGACCGGCGGATGGCTGGCGCGCACCTGCGCCTTCAGTTCGGCCAGGTCGGCGGCCAGCGGGTCGAAGGCGTTCGGCGGCGTCTCGCGCGGCAGCTGGGCCGCGGCCAGCGCGCGCGCGCCGGCATCGGCGCCGATGAAGCCGGGCGGCGCGTAGTTGACCGCCACCTCGTCTTCCCAGTCGGCGGCGATCAGGCCGGCGCCGGACAGGATCACCATCAGCAGGAAGCCGGCCACCACCGCCAGCGCGGCCATGGCGATGCGGTCGGCGCGCAGGCGGCGCCAGGCCAGCGCCCACAGGCCGGGCGACTGCAGTTGCGTGCTCATTCCATCCCTCATGTCAGTTGCACCCGCGGATCCACTGCCTGGTACAGCAGGTCGGCCAGCAGGTTGAACAGCATGGTCGCGGCCGCGACGTAAACCGTGATCGCCTTGATCACCGGGAAGTCGCTGCGCTCCACGGCCAGGATGACTTCGCGTCCGATGCCCGGGATGCCGAAGAAGCGCTCGAGCAGGAAGGCGCCGATGAGCAGGGCCGGCAGGTTCGCCATCACGTGGGTGATGATCGGGATCGCGGCATTGCGCAGCACGTGCACCCAGACCACGCGCCGCTCGCTCAGGCCCTTGGCGCGCGCGGTGCGCACGTAGTCCTGGTTCACTTCGTCGAGCACAAAACTACGATACAAGCGCAAGGTCGGCGCAATCGATACTGCGAGGCCGATGATGATGGGCAGCAGCGCGTAGCGCAGCAGGTTCTCGCCCAGGCCGTTGCCCCAGCCCTGCACCGGGAACAGTCCCAGCTTGTAGGCGAACACGTACTGGAACACGATGATGTAGACCAGGATCGAGATCGACATCCCGACCGTGCAGGCCACCATCACCGCGCGGTCGGTCAGCGAGCCGCGGACAAAGGCGATGGCGAGCGCCAGCGCGATGCCGAGCACGGTTTCGAGGATGGTGAGCGGCACCAGCACGGTCAGGGACGGTCCCAGGCGGCTGGCGATGATGTGCGACACCGGCTCGCCGGTGCTCCAGGCATTGCCGAAGTCGAAAGTGAGGATCTGCTGGATGAAGATCCACAGCTGGCTTGGCCACGGCTGGTCGGTGCCGAGCTGGCGCCGGATGTTCTCGATGGCCGCGGTATCGGCCATCTTCCCCGCCAGCAGGTAGGCCGGATCCCCGCCGACCCAGTTGAACAGCACGAACACCAGCACCACGACCCCGAGCATGGTCGGCAACATCTGCCACAGCCGGCGGACGATAAAGCTAAGCATGGAACTCCTGAAGTGTGGCGGGCCGAAGGGCGTAACGATAGCGCATATTCTGCCGGGTTGACAGCCTGCCATGCCGCTGCGCTTCCATTCCTTTTTATTGCCACGCCATAACCCTAAATGGGCATTTTGTAAAGACGTGCGCAACACAGTTGTTTTTTTCTCTTGTAAAGACGATTCGATTGACAACGTATGTACGTCAATGTTTTTATTGCCCCGCAGGAAAAGATGCCGGAAATACATTTTCACGGCAATGTCATCGAAACCCTCCGCGGCCGAGGTCAGAACAAAAGCCGAGGAGCTTTACCCGGGATACTCGACATGATGGTTGAAACAGTATTGTCGCGCTCAGTGCGATTGATGTTTGCGGGGGGCATGGTCGTTGCCGCTTCCGCCTATGCGCAGGACGCGCAACAGGGGCAAGCTGCCGCCACCGAAGGCCAGCAACTGCAGCGCGTGGAAGTGACCGGTTCGCGCATCGCGACCGCCAACCTCGAAAGCGTGAGTCCGGTGACCGTGGTGGGCGCCAAGGACATCAAACTGGAAGGCACGCGTTCGGTGGAGAACCTGCTGAACAACCTGCCGCAGGTCTTTGCCGACCAGGGCGGTTCGATCTCGAACGGCTCCTCCGGCACCGCGACCGTCAACCTGCGCAACTTCGGCGCCGACCGCACCCTGGTGCTGGTCAACGGCCGCCGCCTGCCGGCCGGCTCGCCGCGCAATACCGCGGCCGACCTGAACCAGATCCCGGCAGCGCTGATCAAGCGCGTCGAGGTGCTGACCGGCGGCGCATCGGCCATCTATGGCTCGGATGCGGTCGCGGGTGTCGTCAACTTCATCATGAACGACAATTTCCAGGGCGTGCAACTGGAAACCAACTACGCGTTCTACAACCACCAGCAGAACGGCGGTCCGGTCGCCGATGCCGTCAAGCGCCGCAATTTCCCGCTGCCGGACGACAAGGGCGCCGACGGCAAGGTCAAGGATGCCAACCTGCTGCTGGGCGGTAATTTCGCCGACGGCCGCGGCAATGCGGTCGCCTTCTTCGGCTACAAGAAAGAGGATCCGCTGCTGCAGTCCGAGCGCGATTTCACCTCCTGCTCGCTGGACGGCTTCAGCTCGGGCAACACCTTCAACTGCGGCGGTTCGGGTACCAGCTTCCCCGGCCGCTTCTTTACCGCCGCCGGCCAGCGCACCGTGGCCGACGCCAACGGCAATACCCGTCCCTACGTGGCCGCCACCGACCAGTACAACTTCGGCCCGCTGAACTATTTCCGCCGTCCGTCCGAGCGCTATACCTTCAGCAGCTTCACCCACTACGACATCAACGAGCAGGCCCGCCTGTACACCGAGGCCAGCTTCCACGACGACCATACCGTGGCCCAGATCGCGCCGTCCGGCCTGTTCGGCTTCGACGCCTCCGGCGCCAATGCGATCCGCTACGAGAACCCGTTCCTGACCCCGGCCTGGCGCCGCGACCTCGGCCTGACCGCCCCCGGCCAGACCGCCGACGCCCTGATCTTCCGCCGCAACGTGGAAGGCGGCGGCCGCCAGGACGACCAGCGCCACACCTCCTACCGCGGCGTGATCGGTGTCAAGGGCGATATCGGCAACTGGACCTATGACGCGTTCGCGCAGGCGGGCAAGGTGCTGTACTCGGAAACCTACTTCAACGACTTCTCGAACGTGCGCATCGGCCGCGCACTGAACGTCGTCACCGGCGCCAACGGCCAGCCGGTATGCCAGAGCGTGGTCGACGGCACCGACCCGAACTGCGTCCCGTACAACATCTGGTCGCTGGGCAAGGTATCGCCGGAAGCCTTGAAATATCTGCAAACCCCGGGCTTCCAGAAAGGCAGCACCTCGCAAACCGTGCAGGGCCTGAACCTGTCGACCGACCTGGGCGAATACGGCATCAAGCTGCCGACCACGTCGCGCGGCGTCGGCCTGGCGCTGGGTTGGGAACACCGCACCGAGAAACTGTCCCTGGATACCGACACTGCCTACCAGACCGGCGACCTGGCCGGCCAGGGCGGCCCGACCTTCGGCGTCAGTGGCCAGTTCAGCGTGCGCGACTACTACGCGGAAGCCCGCATTCCAGTGCTGGAAAAGCTGCCCTTCGCCGATCAGCTGACCATGACTGCGTCCTACCGCCGCTCGGACTACTCGACCGGCCAGAAGACCAACTCGTATGGTTTCGGCGCCGAATGGGCGCCGGTGCAGGCCGCCAAGGTGCGCTTCGCCTACCAGCGCGCCGCCCGCGCCGCCAACGTGGTCGAACTGTTCACCGCAAGCGGCCTGGGCCTGTTCGGCATGGCGAGCGATCCTTGTGCAGGCGCCAAGCCGACCGCCACCCTGGCCCAGTGCCAGCGCACCGGGGTGACCGCGGCCCAGTACGGCACCATCGAAGACAGCCCGGCCCAGCAGTACAACGCCATCTTCGGCGGCAATACCAAGCTGGCGCCGGAGAAATCGGATTCGTACACGCTGGGCCTGGTGCTGACGCCGATGCGCAACCTGAGCCTGACCATCGACGCCTTCGACATGAAAGTCGAAGGCACGATCGGCGGCATGCCGGCGTCGACGACGCTGACGCAGTGCCTCCAGACCGGCGATCCGAAGTTCTGCTCGCTGATCACCCGTGACCGCCTGGGTTCGCTGTGGGCGCTGCCGACCGCGAACATCATCGCGACCAACCAGAACCTGGGCATGCGTTCCACCCGCGGCCTCGACCTGGGCGCCAACTACAGCATGAAGCTGGGCGCCTACGGCGGCCTCGACCTGTCGTACATCGGCACCGTGCTGGACGAGTTCAAGTCCGAAGACTTCCCGGGTTCGGGCGAGTACGACTGCGCCGGCCTGCACGGCACCACCTGCGGCACGCCGCTGCCGAAGTACCGCCACAAGATCCGCGCGGTCTGGGGCACGCCATGGCGCGGCCTGGAACTCGGCGTTACCTGGCGCCACATCAACGCGGTCAAGCTCGATGCCACCAGCAGCAACCCCTTGCTGAACGCCGAGTTCGAGCCGGCTGACGAACGCCTGGCTTCGCGCGACTACCTGGACCTGGTGGGCCAGTGGGCGTTCCACAAGAACCTGACCCTGCGCATGGGCATGAACAATGCGCTGGACAAGGATCCGCCGGTGACCGGTGTCGTGGCCGCGGTGTTCGGCAACGGCAATACCTACCCGCAGGTGTATGACGCCATGGGCCGTCATATCTTCCTGAACCTGACCGCCAAGTTCTGATACGGCGGCGTGAATGAAAACGGCGCACCTGCGGGTGCGCCGTTTTTTTATTCCCGCCTCATGCCGGGAGAAAGCGGGCGCAGGCCCTTACTCCTGCCGCACACGGCGCTGCTTCACCGCCGCCGCCAGCCCCTCCAGCACCCCGATGCTGGTCTCCCAATCGATGCACCCGTCCGTCACCGACTGGCCGTAGACCAGCTCCTTGCCCGGCACCAGGTCCTGCCTGCCGCCCACCAGGTGCGACTCGATCATCACGCCGACGATGCGGTCGTCGCCCGCCGCGATCTGGCCCGCGATGTCGGCGCAGACCGGCACCTGGTTCTGCGGGTTCTTGCTGCTGTTGGCGTGCGATGCGTCGATCATCAGGCGGCTGGCCAGGCCGTTGGCCGCCAGCTGGCGGCAGGCCTCGTCCACGCTGGCCGCGTCATAGTTCGGCGCCTTGCCGCCGCGCAGGATGATGTGGCAGTCCTCGTTGCCGGCGGTCGAGACGATCGCCGAATGGCCGCCCTTGGTTACGGACAGGAAGTGGTGCGGCTGCGAGGCCGCCTTGATCGCATCGGCGGCGATCTTGATGTTGCCGTCGGTGCCGTTCTTGAAGCCGACCGGACAGGACAGGCCCGAGGCCAGCTCGCGGTGCACCTGCGATTCGGTGGTGCGCGCCCCGATCGCGCCCCAGCTGATCAAATCGGCGATGTACTGCGGGCTGATCACGTCGAGGAACTCGGTGCCGGCCGGCAGGCCCAGCTCATTGATGTCGCGCAGCAGTTCGCGCGCCATGCGCAGGCCGTCGTTGATGCGGAAGCTGTTGTCCATGTACGGGTCGTTGATCATGCCTTTCCAGCCGACCGTGGTGCGCGGCTTCTCGAAATACACGCGCATCACGATCTCGAGCTCGCCGGCAAAACGCTGGCGCAGCGGGGCCAGGCGGCGCGCGTACTCGAGCGCGGCCTTCGGGTCGTGGATCGAGCACGGGCCGACCACCACCATCACGCGGTCATCCTGGCCGTGCAGGATGCGGTGCAGCGCGACCCGCGCTTCCGCCGCGGTCTGCTCTGCCGCCGGGGTCACCGGGAACTCGCGGATCAGGTGCGCGGGCGGCGTCAGTTCCTTCATTTCGCGGATGCGTAAATCGTCTGTGCGAGGCATGCTGTACTCCGTGTTGTTTGGCTGGGGCTGAAAACGAAAAAACCGCCATCGCTGGCGGTTTGTCTGGATTTGCGTCGGACTGTTCTTGAATCTCGCGTGAACCTGCCGCTACTCCACCGCCAAGGGGCTGGAATGGCTAAAGTAAAAATAGCAGGTAAAGAAAACGTGCTGGCGCATGAGAAGTCCGGGGCGGTCCGGAGACCTTGTTCGCCTGACTATAACGCCATTATGTAACCGTTGGCAAGCCTTTTCCGGGCCATCGGCCCGGGCGCCGGCCCCGGCAAACCGCCGCAGGCGTGGCCGGCGGCGCATCGGCGGACGCGCATGGTTGCGCCCTGCCCTCCGCGCCGGCCAGCACATCACGCCGGTTGCTGCGGCAGGATTTGGCAACCGGTTGCGGGAACCCCACAACTGTTCCCGACCTTTCCGCACACCTTGACCGCGATCAGTCGACGTTCACCCAGCAATGCAAAAGTTGCACCAAGCCCCTGGCTGCTCCGCGCCGATATTGCATTCTCTTAAGAAAAGTCTTTAAGTCATTTGACTGTCGTCAATAAAACGTGCGGATGCTGCGGGAACCAACCCAACCACTGGAGTCCGGACATGACTGAAACCCTGCTCTCGCGCGCCCTGCGGCGCATTTTCGCCGGCGGCGGCGCCGCCGGCCTGATGTCGGTCAGCTATATGTCGGTCGGCGTCGCCGTGGTCGCGGCGCCTTCCGCACTGATGGCGCAGGAAGTCGCGCCGAAACCCATCGCCCGCGTCGAAATCACCGGTTCGAACATCCGCCGCGCCCAGGCCGAGACCGCCTCGTCGGTGCTGACGGTGAACCGCGCCGACATCGAGCGTTCCGGCAAGACCTCCGTCGCCGAACTGCTGCAGACGCTCGCCGTGGACAACCAGGGCTCGGTGCCGGTCAACTTCGGCAGCGGCTTCGCCGCCGGCGCGTCCGGCATTTCGCTGCGCGGCCTCGGCACCGCATCGACCCTGGTGCTGCTCAACGGCCGCCGCATGGCGCCCTACGGCCTGGCCGACGACGGCCAGAAGGTGTTCTCCGATCTCAACGTCATCCCGTCCGACGCCGTCGAGCGGGTCGAGATCCTCAAGGACGGCGCCTCCGCCATCTACGGTTCCGATGCGATTGCCGGGGTGGTCAACATCATCCTGCGGCGCGACTTCCAGGGCACCACGGCGCGCGCCATGGTCGGCACCGCCGAGGCCGGCGACGGCCAGCACCAGAACGTCGCGCTCACCTGGGGCAGGGGCGACCTCGACGCCGACCGCTACAACGTGCTGCTGAACTTCGAATACAAGCGGACCGACGCGATCTGGAACCGCGAGCGCGGCAACCGCGACTACATCGGCAAGGCCGACCTGCGCCCCTGGGGCTTCTCGGCCCAGGAAGCGCTGGGCGGCACCGGCGCCATCACCGGCAACAACGCATCCGGCAACGCCATCAACGGCAACGTGCGCAATCCCGCCACGCTCGATTACTACAACCGCGGCAACCCGGCCGGGGTCGGCTTCACCCGGCAGTTCCCGAATGCCGCATGCAGCAACTTTACCAACCATCCGCAGGGCGACCCGGGCGGCGGCTGCCTGGTCGACGCCGCCTTCCTGTACAGCCAGATCCAGCCCAGGACCGAATACGTCTCGCTGTTCGGGCGCGGCACCGCCATGGTCCGCCCGGGTCTGGAGGCTTATGCCGAGCTCAACTTGTACAGCAACCTGACCCGGTCGTCCGCGACGCCGTCCTCGGTCAGCGCCTCGGTCGGCTATCCCGGGGGGCCGGTCAGTAACGCCGGCGCGCAGTTCGGCCCCACCCACCCCGACAACCCCTACTTCGGCACCGCGGCGCGCCTGCGCTACCTGGCGGCCGACGTCGGGCCGCGCCGTTCGGACATCGACTCGACCTTCACGCGCGCCCTGCTCGGCCTCAAGGGCAGCAACTACGGATGGGAGTGGGATACCTCGCTGCTCTTTTCGCAAAGCAAGGTGAACAACGAACGCACCGGCTACCTCGCACGCGACGCCACCTTCGCCCTGCTCGACCCGAGCCCGACCAACGTGGCCGCCGCGATCGCCAACAACCCGGCTTACCGCGCCCTGCCGCCCGGCACCTACTGGCGCATCGCCGAGAACGCCGGACTGAATTCGCCGGCCGTGTACGCCGCCCTGTCGCCGACGATCAGCAACGACGCCCGTACCAAGATCGCCCAGGTCGACTTCAAGGCCACGCGCGAATTCGGCAAGCTGCCCGGCGGGCCGCTCGGGGTCGCCGTGGGCGCCGAGTTCCGCCACGAGTCGGCCGAGCTGCAGCCCACTTCCGGCACCGAACGCGGCAACATCATCGGCCTCGGCTATTCGGCCTACGACGGCCAGCGCAACGTGACCGCCCTGTACGGCGAAGTGCTGGCGCCGGTGTGGCCCGGCGTCGAACTGACCGGCGCCATGCGCTACGACCATTTCACCGACGTCGGCAACGCCTGGACGCCGAAGGCCGGCATCAAGTGGACGCCGGTGCGCAACTTCGCCTTGCGCTCGACCTTCGCGCGCGGCTTCCGCGCACCGAGCCCGGCCGAGAACGGCGTCGGCGGCCTGGCGGCGTTCTCGACCGCCGCCGATCCGCTGCGCTGCGGCCTGGGCGTGCAAGCGGCCTGCAACCCCGCTTCGATCGCCATCATCACCTCGCCCAACCCGGCCCTGAGCCCGGAACGCTCGAAGAGCTGGAACGTCGGCGTGATCTGGGATCCGCTGCCGCGCACGAGCATCTCGGTCGACTTCTGGCAGATCAAGCGCAAGAACGAGATCAACCAGCAGCCGATCGACGCCGCCATCGCCGCCGGCAGCGTGTCGCGTGACCCGAGCACCGCGGTGCCGACCATCCCGGGCGACCCCGGCGCCATCACCGCGGTGCTGGCCCGCTACGTCAACTCGGCCAGCACCAAGGTGCGCGGCATCGACCTCGATGCACGCCAGAGCTTCGCGCTGCCCAGCGGCTACGGCAACCTGGTGTTCGACGCGAAGTACACCTACCTCGACAAGTGGGAGCGTACCGAACGGGACGGCACCAGTGTCGACTATGCCGGCACCCACGGCAACTGCGACGTGACCAACTGCGTCGGCACGCCCGACCACAAGCTCAACCTGCGTGCCAGCTGGGAGCGCAGCAACTGGCGCGTGTCGCTCAACGCGAACTACCGCGGGCCCATCGAAAACAGGCTGTTCAAGGACGATCCCGACTGCGCCACCCACTTCGCCAACGGCAACGATGCCCCGGCCGATTGCGAACTGGCCTCGTTCACGACCGTCGACCTGGTGTTCCGCTGGAAGCCGCAGCAGCGCTGGGAAGTCTTCGGCTCGATCCAGAACCTGTTCGACAAGAAGGCCCCGCTCGATCCGCTGACCTACGGCGCGGTGTCGTACAACCCGCTCGACTACTACGGCGCGATCGGCCGCTTCGCCACCCTGGGAGCGCGCTACACCTTCTGAAGCCGGCGGCGGCTGCCTGAGGCAGGGCGCGCATACCGCGTCCTGCCCGGGCGCCGCTGCGCGCCATCCACCTCAAACGGAGCCCAAGATGACCGAAACCCTCCTGTCCCGGACCATGGTTTCCGCGCCCCGACCCTGTTCGACCTGTACGGCCCGCAGTCCACCACCAACAGCTCGGACACCTACAACGACCCGGTGCTGTGTCCGAACGGCGTGCCGGCGCCCGGCGCCAACCCGAACGTGGCCTGCGGCCAGCAGCAACTGGTGCGCGGCGGCGGCAACCCCAATCTGTCGCCGGAGCGCTCGCGCACCTACAGCGCCGGCATCGTGTTCGAACCCATCAAGAACCTCACCCTGTCGGCCGACTACTGGAACATCCGTCTCAAGGACCAGATCAACTCGCTGGCCGAGCAGACCATCTTCGGCAACTACGCGAAATACCGCAAGCTGTTCGCCTACGAACCGGCCGGCACCACTCTGCAGTACGTGCTGGCCATCACCGACAACCTGGGCGAGGTGAAAACGCGCGGCCTCGACCTGTCGCTGGCCTACCGCATGCCGAACACCCTTCTCGGCAACTTCAGCGTCAACCTGGACGGCACCTACGTCAACAAGTACGACTACCAGAACGAGCCCGGCGGGCCCTTCACCGAAAACGCCGGTCGCTACGCCGACGCCACCGCGGTCTTCCGCTGGCGCCACAACCTGCTGTTCACCCTGAACCGCGGCGACTGGAGCTTCAACCTGAGCAACCGCTACATGTCGCACTACACCGACCAGAACACGGCGGTGGCGCCCGAGTTCTTCAACAAGGTCGGCCATTATTCGACCTGGTCGATCGCGGCCATCTATACGGGCAACAAGAAGGCCGAGCTCACCGCGGGCATCAAGAACCTGTTCGACGAGGAGCCGCCTTTCACCAACCAGGTCACCAACTTCCAGCTGGGCTACGATCCGCGCTACACCGATCCGCTCGGCTTCACGGTGTATGCGCGCGTGACCTACCGCTTCTGACAAGGGCGTGCCTTGCCAGGTAATGGACGAAAAAAAACCGGCCGCCAGGCCTAATGCCGTTCAGTTAAGGTAGCTTCTTGACCTTTCGAACGGCATAGCGCTTCGGCGCTGCCTTGACGGCCCGGTCGCATTTGCGGCCGGGCCGTTCGTCTTTCAGGAGGCTGACCAGCCTTTCC
>NZ_JBFTEF010000012.1:0-159527 GCF_041023745.1 Massilia sp. X63 | reverse complement strand
CCGCCGGCGCGATCCACGTCCAGAATGTGAACGCCTACCACAGCCGCTTTCGCCAGTGGTTGAGCCGCTTTCGCGGCGTGGCCTCGCGCTACCTGTCCAACTACCTGGGCTGGCACTGGGCGCTCGATGGTAAGCGGATCACCTCTGCCGAGCAATTGCTGCGCATCGCGATCGGCCTCATCCATAGTCAACGATGACAGCGCCAATGGCAATGCAATTTGCGTCTTGACTGATTGTTAAATGTGGTATCGTGTGCGCCTATTCATATCGAGCTTGTCATGCCCGAATTTCAATCCGCCATTGGTTTCGCAGCCACTGACATGAGGCAACAGGACGGGCTCAAGCTCAGCGATAGCGAAGCACATTACCGGGCCTTGTTCGATACGATCGACGAAGGTTTCTGCGTCGTCGAGTTCATCGACGGCCCCCGTGGTCCGCTGTCGGACTACATCCATCTCGAAGCGAATCCCGCCTACATGCGTCATGCCGGGATATCGGACATCGTCGGCAAGACCGGCCGCGAGAAGCTCAAGGAGAGCGAGGCCGACGCCTGGGTGGCGGTGTTTCGCAACGTGCTCCAGACGGGCGAGCCGGTGCGTTTCGAACGCCGGCTCGAAGCCACCGACCGCCACCTCGAGGTGGCGTGCTTCCGCATCGACCCGGCTAGCAGACGCCAGCTGGCGATCATCTTCAAGGACATCAGCGCGCGCAAGATTGCAGAAGCCAGGTTGCAGGAGCTCAACCTGACCCTGGAAAGCCAGGTCGCCGAGCGCACGGCCGAGCGCGATCGCATGTGGAACACCTCGCCCGACCTGATGCTGGTGATCGACTTCGACGGTTTCATCCGGCGCGTCAATCCCGCCTGGACGGAACTGCTCGGCTACCAGCCGGAAGAACTGGTGGGCTGCCACGTGAACCGCTTCGTCCTTCCCGACGACCACGCCGCCACGGTCGGCGCATACCGGACCGCCGCTGCCGGCGGCCGGCCGACGATCGAGAATCGCTATCGGCACAAGGACGGTTCGATCCGCTGGCTCTCCTGGGTGGCGGCGCCGGCCGGCGACATGACCTACGCCACCGGCCGCGATATCAGCACCGAAAAACAGCATGTAGCCGAGCTGATCCAGCGCACGGCCGAGCGCGACCGCCTGTGGGACCTGTCGCAGGACATGCTTGCCCGGGCAAACTACCAGGGGACGATGTCGGCCGTGAGCCCCGCGTGGACCGATGTGCTGGGCTGGAGCGAAGCCGAACTGCTGACCCGTCCGTATGCCAGTTTCATGCATCCCGACGACATGCCCGGCACGCTCGACGCCATCACGCGGATGGCCGAGACCCGCCGGCCCGCCCGCTTCGAAAACCGCATCGCCACCCGGGACGGCCGCTGGAAACATATCGAGTGGACGGTGACGCCGGAAGCCGATGGCGAGAATTTCGTCGCCATCGGACGCGATCTCAGCGCCAACAAGGCGCAGGAAGCCGAACTCGCGATGGCGCAGGAAGCCTTGCGCCAGGCGCAGAAGATGGAGGCGGTCGGTCAGCTGACGGGCGGCCTGGCCCACGATTTCAACAACCTGCTGGCGTCCATCAGCAGCAGCCTGCAGGTCCTCAAGCTCAAGCTGCAACGCGGCCAGTACGAGGCGCTGGACCGCTATATCGACATCGGCGAATCCTCGGTGCGGCGCGCGGCCTCGCTCACGCAAAGGCTGCTGGCCTTCTCGCGCCGCCAGACGCTCGACCCCAAACCGACCGACCTGAATCGCCTGATCGCCGGCATGGTGGAACTGGTGCGCCGGTCGGTCGGCCCCACGATCGCCCTGAACGTGATGCAGGAAGCGGATCTCGGGCTGACGAAAGTCGACCCGTCCCAGCTCGAGAACGCCCTGCTCAACCTGTGCATCAATGCCCGCGACGCCATGCCCGGCGGCGGGTCGCTCACGCTCGCCACCGCGAACGTCCGCATCGACGACAGCACCAGGGAACGCAGCATGCCGCCTGGCGACTACGTCCTGCTGTCCGTCGCCGATACCGGCACCGGCATGCCTCCCGAAGTCATCTCGCGCATCTTCGATCCCTTCTACACCACCAAGCCCCTCGGCGCAGGCACCGGACTGGGCCTGTCGATGGTGTACGGTTTCGTACGCCAGTCGGGTGGCCAGGTGCGGGTGCATTCCGAAGTGGGAAAGGGGACCAGCATGTTCCTGTACCTGCCGAGGCATGAAGGCGATTGGCAGGAAGACGTACAGGCGCCCCCTGTTTCCTTCGAGCCGGGACAAGGCGAAACCGTGCTGCTCATCGAAGACGAGCCCAGCCTGCGCGACATCGTCGAAGAAATCCTGTATGACGCGGGCTATCGCGTGCTGACAGCCCAGGACGGGCCGACCGGCCTGCACATCCTTCACTCGGATGCGCAGATCGACCTCCTGATCACGGACGTCGGGCTTCCCGGCGGACTGAACGGGCGCCAGGTCGCCGACCTTGCCAGGATGCGGCGCCCGGCACTCAAGGTGCTGTTCGTCACCGGCTACGCCGATACGGCGGCCGTCGGAAACGGTCATCTCGAGCCGGGAATGGAAATGATCGCGAAACCATTCGAGATCAGCGCGTTTGCCCGCAAGGTCCAGGCAATGGTCAAGGCCCGCCCGCAGCACTGAGGCGGTTCGCGAGAACCGGTCAACACCGCAGTAGCCAGCGTCAAGAACTGCGCAGCCGCGCGGCCGACAATCTCCGCTCACAGGAGATTGTTCGATGTTCACACAGATCTACAGCAGTTCCAACGCCGCCCAGCGCGGCATCGGCGCCGGCATCACCGCCGGCGCCTTCTGGGGCCTGGTCTTCCTCGCGCCCGAGCTCACGCCCGGCTTCTCGCCCCTGCAGCTGTCGGCCGGCCGCTACCTCGCCTACGGCATCGTGGCGGCCGTGCTGGTCGCGCGCGCCTGGCCGCGCCTGCGGCGCGGGCTGAGCTGGGCCGACTGGCGCGGCCTGGCCTGGCTCAGCTTGCTGGGCAACATCGTGTATTACCTGTTCGTGGCCCAGGCCGTGCAATCGGGCGGCGTGGCGATGACCGCGATCGTGATCGGCCTGCTGCCGCTGGCCGTGACCCTGGCCGGCTTGCGCGAGCACGGCGCGCTGCCGCTGCGGCGCCTCGCGCCCTCGCTGCTGCTGGGCGGCGCCGGGCTGGCCTGCATCGGCTGGGATGCGCTGCGCAGCGTCGAGGGCTCGGTGCCGGGCCTGCTGTGCGCCATCGGGGCGCTGCTGTCGTGGACGGTCTACGCCGTCGCCAACCGGCGCTGGCTGGCCCGCCTCAAGGGCATCTCGGGGCAGGAGTGGAGTTCGCTGGTGGGGGTCATGACCGGCGCCCAGGCCCTGCTGCTGGCCGCGCCCGCCTTCGCGCCCGGCAGCGCCGCGCATACCGGCGCCGAATGGCTGCAGTTCGTGGGCGTGGTGACCGCGGTGGGCGTCTTCTGTTCGGTGGTCGGCAACGCGCTATGGAACTACGCCAGCCGCACCCTGCCGATGGCGCTGATGGGACAAATGATCGTGTTCGAAACCGTGTTCGCCTCGCTGTACGGCTTCCTGTGGGAGGCGCGCTGGCCGAACGGGCTGGAAGCCGCGGCCCTGGCGCTGCTGCTGGCCGGCGTGGCCTCCTGCGCCGCCGCCCACCGCAAGGACTAGAGCTCGACCACCAGCTCTGGCCGGAACGCTTCCTGTTCGCCCTTGCTCAGGTAGCCGAGCGGATTGGCGAGCACCCGGCACGACCAGGGCCGGCCGGCCTCGACGCCGCTCACCACGTAGTCGTTGGCGCAGTGCAGGTGGCCGTGGATCCACAGGTGGGCTTGCGGGAACAGCGCGTCGAGCGCATTGCAGAAGCCCGCGGTGCCGGGCGTGAGGCCGTAGCGCGGATCGGCGCTTTCCAGGCTCGGCGCGAAGTGGGTCACCACCACGGTCGTGCCGTCGAAGGGCGCCGCCAGCGCGTCGCGCAGCCAGTCCTGGCAGTCGAGCGACATGGCGCGGATGCCTTCGGCCAGCACCTTCTCGCCGTTCTTCAGGGTGGTGTTCTTCGACAGGTAGTAGTTGGCGGCGCGGAAGGCCTTCTCGCGCCGCTGCAGCTGCTTGCCCAGGTCCTGCTCCTGCATGGCCAGGGCGTCGAAATCGCTCCACAAGGTGGTGCCGATGAAGCGCACCCGGCCGATCACGAGCGTCTCGCGGTCCAGCCATTCGATGCCGAGCTGCGTACAGGTGGCGCGCAGGCGGGCATAGGCCTCGTCGTAGTCGAGGCCGTCGAATTCGTGGTTGCCGGGGATGTACAGTACGCGTGCCGGCGCGGCGCCGGGCCGCAGCGGGGAAAAGCGCCCCAGGCCGAAGTCGGTGTCGGTCAGGCGCGAGCCGGACTGGTAGGAGCCGATGTCGCCCGCCAGCACGACCACGTCGGTGTCGGGCCGGATCTCGGGGACGAAGTGCGGGTAGCGTTCGAGGTGCAGGTCGGAGAAAAGCTGGATGCGCATCGGCGCAGTATACCGGCTTTCCGCCGCGCCCCGCGCCGTGCTATACCGCCCGGCTAGGTGGGGCCGGGCGCGGCCCCCCTGGCGGTCTGTTCGAGCAGCGCGCGGGTCGCCTTGTCGATGCGCGCCGCCGGCACATGGCGCAGCACGCAGTGCGCGAACGCGGGCAGGCCCATGAGAAAAGCCGAGATCCGGACGGTCTCGCCGGACTGCAGTTCGAGCTTGAACCAATGAGCCATGTGGCCGAACCGGACGCGCTTGACCTCGCCCCACCGGAAGGCGCCGCGTTTGCCGGACAGGCGGCCGAATGCCATGCCCTCTTCCGACACCGTGTGGCGGGCGAAGAAGTAGTCGGCCAGCAGGGCCGCGGGAAGCAGGATGAAACCGCCCAGCATGAGGACGGCGAGCACCGGATGCCGCTCGTCCGGCCAGATCATGGCGGCGATCGTCACGCCGCTGAAGAAGACCATGCCGGCGATGGCCAGCACCAGCATCGCCGGCGGATAGGCGAGCTCCCTGTCCAGTTCCGGCGGGCGCGGGCGATCGCGGCTGCGCGCCAGCCAGCGCATCGTCAGCGTCAGGGCGGCGGCGAAGAACATCGCCTTGGCGATCGCGGCCAGCCAGCTGGGGTCCATCGGTATCACTCCCTTGGCGCCGCGATGGCGCCACGGTAGAGGGCATCGGTAATGCGTTCCTGGAAGCGCGCCTCGGACGAGAAGCGCCCCGGGTGCCGGTCGGGGTCGTCGCCGACGCCGCTGGCGACGTAGACCATGCCGTCGTTCGTGGCCGGATCGAATACGAACAGGGCGTTCAGGCCCCAGGACCAGCCCAGGTGGCCGACGCCGCTGAAACCGCCGCCTTCCACCAGCCGGTCGCCGCCGGCGCGGCCGTTCTTCACGAAGCTGGCGTCGACGAAGTGCTGGTTGCCCAGGCCCCAGGCGTGGTACAGGCCGCGGAAGTTGTCGCTGTCTGCGTTGCCGTTGTCGATTCCGCCCGCTGCCTCGCGCAGGGTCCACTGGCGCGAGAGCATGGCGCCGATGGTCTCGGGCCGCAGGATCTGCCTGCCCTGGTGCTGCCCCTGGTTCATCAGCATGAGCATGATCTGCGCCAGTTCGTTTGCCGAGATGCGCAGGCTGCCCTGCGGGCCGAACAGGGTACCGTTGCTGCCGACGACGTAGCGCTCCAGACCCGCCGGCGCCACCGGCGGCGCGACGCCGAAGTCGTCGGACTGCGCGATCCAGGGGCCCTGCGGGTCCCAGCGCTCGTCGCCGTCCTTTTCGCGCCGCCGGTACAGGGTGGCCGCGTCGTCGATGTGCGCGGGGGCGAAGTCGGCCAGGTAGAAGCCGGCCTTCAGGCCCATCGGATCGAACACCAGGCGCCGCATCAGGCGGTCGAAACGCTCGCCGCCGGCGCGTTCCATGATGGTGGCGACGATGCCGGAATTGAAGTTAACGTACTCGAACCAGGAACCGGGCGCATGATTCTTCGACCACATCGCGCCCTTGCCGTGCAGGCGTCCGCCCGGCAGCAGCACCTCTTTCAGGTCGATCCCGGGCTCAAACTTGAAGCCGCCCTCGTCGCGCAGCGACGAGGTGTGGCTGAGCAGCATACGCAAGCTGATCGCCCGGTCCGGGAAGTGCGGATTGCGCAGGCGGTAGCCGAGGTAGTCGCTCACGTCCGCGTCCAGCGCCAGCCGGCCCTGCTCCACCAGCTTCATGGCGCCGAGGGCGGTGACAAGCTTCGACACCGAGGCGACCCGGAACATCGTGTTCGCGTCCATCGGCCGGGCCGGCGCGCCGGCCGTGGCCAGGCGCTTGTGGCCGAACTGGCGGCTGTAGACGACTTCGCCGGCGCGGATCGCAACCACCGACAGGCCGGGCAGCGGGATGGCGGGGTCGTCGACGATGGTTTGCAGTTGGCGGGTCAGGCCGGCGGCCTGCGTGTCGGGCAAAGGCCCGCCGCAAGCGAAATGGCAAGCGGACCATAACGTCAGGATCGCGGTCACATTCTTCGTCAGCATGAAATCCCTTCCGTCCGCGCGGCTGTCCCCTTGTTCGGGTCCAGGCTGCTCCTGGCGACTGCGATCGCCTGGATAAAATATGCTCGTCCTGTCATGTTATTCATTGGAACGGATGTGCGGTTCCACCACGACGTGGCGGGATGAGGAACACTCGCCGTCGCGATGCCGGCCTCGTTCAACTGGTGGACAAGCCCGCGCAAGGCATAGCGCCATCCCAGCCTGGTGGCGAACACCACCAGGTCCGGCTTCAGAATGCCGACCACCGCCGTGACGACACGATCGGCTTCCTCGCCATCGCGCGCGCACGCCAGGATCGATTTCCCGGGCCGCTCTGCCGGCCGCTGGAAGTAGTTCATGTAGGCGATCGACTGCAGGGCGCTGCAGGCTCCCGGCATTGCCATACCGCAGTCGGCGAGCGCGTTCGCCAGCGCGTGAAAAATCGCTTTCGACTTGCTGGGATTCTTCCCGAGGATAACGTTATTGAAGATCCCACGGGCGTTGATGTTCCGGGACGATGTGTCATGGCGCAGCGCGCGCCCCTGATACCACAGGGCCGGCGTATTGGATTCCTCCACGCTCGCGAGATACGGACTCTCGCCCAAGACCAGTACCCGTACCGGCGCCTCGTCATAATGGGCGCCGACCGCCGCCATCATCTCGGGATACAGCACATAGTGCGGAATCGCCGACAGCCCGCCATCGTATGCGTGGCTCAGACCGGAATACGTCTTCAGCATGTTCCCTCAGCGCTCTTGCGCATTCATTGTTACAGGCACGTCTCCTTGCGCGAGCATGCCGGGCTGCGCACCAGGCAGCTGCACGAGTTCCCGATGGACCCATCGAGCGGCGGCAGGCTTGCGCCTGCCGCCGCCAGCTCAGGCCTTCTTCTGCTTCGCGATCCAGCCGTCCACCAGCTCGCCCAGCACGTCCAGCGGCACCGAGCCGGCGCCCAGCACCAGGTCGTGGAAACCCGGGAGCGAGAACTTGTCGCCCAGTTCCTTCTTCGCCTTTTCGCGCAGCTCGATGATGCGCAGCATGCCGATCATGTAGGCGTTGGCCTGGCCCGGCCATGCCACGTAGCGCTCGACTTCCTGGGCGCCGATGCCGTAGTCGATCGCCTGCTGGCGGGTCCAGCCCTTGGTGTGCAGGCCGGTGTCGACCACCAGGCGGCGCGCGCGGAACAGTTCCGAACCGAGCGCCCCGAGCAGGCCCGGCACGTCGCCTTCGTACCAGCCCTGCTCCACCGCCAGGCGCTCGGTGTACAGCGCCCAGCCCTCGGCATGGGCGCTGCCGCCGCTGAAGATGCGCTGGCTGCGGTATTTCGGGATGCCGGTCAGCTCCTGCTGGATCGCCAGCTGGAAGTGGTGGCCCGGCACCGCCTCGTGGTAGGACAGGCTGCGCATGCGGATCATGTCGAAGGTGGGTCCGCGCATCGGCACCCAGAAGATGCCCGGGCGGGTGCCGTCCGGCGCCGGCAGCGTGTAGTGGGCGGCGGCCGAGGGCTCGGTCAGCGGCGGCTCGCGGCGCACCTCCACCGGCGCGCGCGGCTTCAGGTTGAACAGCGAGGCGCTGCGGCGCTCGGCGTCCTTGACCATCTCGACGTAGCTGGCCAGGATCGCCGGGCGCGGGTCGCCCTCGCCCTTCGGCTGGAAGCGCGCGTCGAGCTGCTTCATGCGCGTTTCGATATTGCCCTCGGTGAGGCCGAGCGAGCGCAGGTGCTTGTCCATCTCGCCTTCGATGCGGGCCACTTCGCGCAGGCCGATCTCGTGGATCTCGTTCGGGGTCAGCTTGGTGCTGGTGAAGTTCTCGACCGCGCGCGCATAGGCGGCGGCGCCGTTCGGCAGGCGCGAGATGCCGGCCACGTCGCCGGTGCGCGGGTGGATGTCGCGCATGAAGTCCTGCACCCGCTTGTAGGCCGGGCGGATACGCTCGTCGACGATGCGGGCGGCGCGCGCCAGCGCGGCGCTGCGTGCTTCCGGGCTCAAGCCTTCCATTTTCTCGGTGCGCTGCGCCAGCGAGGTGACCAGCACGTTCTCGTTCGCGGCCGGCTTGAGGAAGGTGTCGACCTGGTACTGGGCGCGCTCGAGGATGAAGCGCGGCGGGATCAGCGACTTGGCGGCGGCTTCGCGGCCGCGCGCCAGCGCTTCGTCCATGCGGGTGCCGACCTGCTCCAGGCGCGCCAGGTAGCTGTCGACGTCCTGCGGGTTGCGCAGCGGATGGGTGGTGGTCATGAAGTTGACCAGGCCGACCTGCACGCCGCTGAACTGCGAGAAGATGAAGGCGTGGTCCTCGAAGGGCTCGTTGGCCACCGTGTTCTGCAGCGACCAGCGCATGACGGCGGCCGAGACGCGCTGGTTGGCGTCGAGCGGACCGGCCATCCACTTGTCCAGGCGCGCCAGCCCGGCCTTGGCCAGGGCCAGCGTCTTCTGGCGCTGGGCGCGGGTCAAGGGCGTCAGTTCGCGGTCCAGTTTCGCCTGCTCGGCGCCGCTGAAGTACTGGGTCGAGGTCGCGCCCTGCGGGTTCAGGCGCACCCAGTCCTCGGCGAACTTCTCGGCCCAGGTGTCGAAGGCCTTGTTCGGCTTGACGTCGGCCTTGACCGCGGCTTGCGCCGCCGCCGCCGCGAGTGCCGCGCTGGGCATGCCGGCGACGGCGATGGCGGCGGGAATGAACAATGCGCCGATGACGGCGCGCAGGCTGCGCTGGCGGGAGGATGGCATCTTGGTCTCGTGTCCTTGGTCGTTATCGTATGGTCTCGGCCGGC
Source organism: Massilia sp. X63 (assembly GCF_041023745.1). Taxonomy (NCBI): domain Bacteria; kingdom Pseudomonadati; phylum Pseudomonadota; class Betaproteobacteria; order Burkholderiales; family Oxalobacteraceae; genus Massilia; species Massilia sp. X63. The sequence continues at coordinate 150,244 of NZ_JBFTEF010000012.1, read as the reverse complement.
GGCGGGCGCCGTGCTTGCCGGCGAGGAATCTAACACGGAACCGGCCCAGGCAACAATGCGCGCACGGCGGACGGTGACGCGATGCAAGGGCGTGGCGGCTACGAGGCCATGAAATAATATTTCAATTAGCCGGCTTGACTGAAATTTCCTGTCACCCTGGCGCAATCTGCAGCGAACCTGCTGCCGGTAGTGGCGGGCATCGCCACCGGCATCCAGGCGGCCACGGGGCCTGATCACGGGCCCGTGTAGGGCGTGAAATCGATGCCCGTGCTTGCCACACCGACCAGCGCCGCCACGTTCTCCGCGCTTTCGCTGAAGCCGACCAGCACCTCGGCCACCGTTGCGCGCTGGCTGTCCAGCACGTCGATCCAGAACTGGCTGGCCGCGTCGGGCGCGCGACCGAGCACGTTCTCGTAGAACTTGGCGACGATCTCGGCGTTGGTCGGATTCGCACCGTACAACTGCCGGAATTCGTTCGATGCGACAAAGGCGTCGGCGATGTCGAGCAGGCGCACGCCGATGTCCAGGCGGTTCATCCAGAAGCCCTGGCCGACCTTGTCCGGCGCGCGGTCGAAGGCGGCCTGGTACAGGCGGTAGGCCTGGCCTGCGTGGCCCTCGTAGTCGAGCGCCACGCCGTCGCTGCCGTTCCCGAAATGCACGCGTTCGACCTTCGTCAGCAGGTAAGGGGCGCCGGCGAAGATGATGTCCGCGACCTCCCACTGCCCCGCCACGTCCGGGGTCTGGAAGAACTGGTAGCGCGCATGGAAGGTGACGAAGGTATCGAGGCCGGCCCCGCCGTCGATCCGGTCGCCACGGCCGACGCCGTGGATGATGTCGTTGCCGTCGCCGGCCATGATGGTTTCGACCAGGCCGTCGCCCGTCAGGACGTCGTCGGCGGCGCTGCCGATCGTATGCGCCTGCGTTTCGACGAACCCATGACGGTCGGCATAGGCCGTCAGCACGCGCATGGCCGCCGGCACGGCGGCGCCGACGCTGTAGTCGCTGCTCCAGGCGCCGTCGATATCGCGATAATTGCCGCTGCTGTCCCCTTGCTGCCACTGGTAGTAGATCTTGCCGTCGTGGTCGGGGTCGACCACCTCGGCGTGCAGCGTCTGCCCCGCCGCCAGGGTGCCGCTCACGCGCGAGCTGCCGGGCGTGTTCACGAACACCGCGCCCGGGTTGGCGTCGCTGGCGACCGACTCGGCCTGGCCGAAGCCATCGACATAGCTCGCCACCACCGTGATGGTCTTGCCGGCGTCAAGCTGCCCCAGCGTCAGCGTGGGGCCGGTGGCACCCGCGATGAGCTGCCCGTCCGCCTGCCACTGGTAGCTGAGTTCGCCCATCCCGTCCTCGTCGGCGATGCTGCTGACCGCGGTCAGCACGCTGCCCGCGCTGCGGCCGTCGCCTTCGATGCGCAGCCCGCCGGTCGGCATGTCGTTCACGTTCAACACCGTCACCGACCGGGTACTGGCGGCGCTATGCATCACGCCCATGTACGGGACGTTCGCGGTCACGGAAATCGCCTGGCCGACGTCGCGCTGCGAGGCCTCGTAGAGACTGAGGGCGGCCGCGTATTCGATGCCGGGCAGCCGCTCGGTGCGCGTGCCGATGGTCCAGTCGAAGGTGGACGGGACCGCGAGCACGGGCGGCACCGGGAAGTCGGCGAAGCTGAAGCTGGCCCGGACGGTCGTGCCTTCGAAAGTCAGGCCCTGGCCGGCGAGGGCATCAAGGCCGCGGAGGGTGACGGTATCCATAGGAATGAGTCAAGCAAGAGTCTGAATGACCGGAACGATAGCAGGATTTGCCCGGCGCGCTGCTCGTTCGCCTGGCGAAAACAGCGCCGCCCGGCGAAGCCGGCGCTGCGGCAGCCGGAGGCGCTTTCACGGCCCGCCGGCGCCGGCAAGCGCGGCGCCGCCCTTGAGTCGACGCTGCAGCCGAGCCTCGGCCACTGCGAGCGCCTGGTCCGGCGCCGCCGCGATATCGGGAATCACGCCCGCGCCGTACCAGTTCGACCCGGTGACCGGGTTGATGCTGCGCTTGTCGGGAATGAAGGCATAGAAGTGCTCGCCGATGCGATAGGCGCGCGACGGATGGGCGCCGCCCCAGGTCGGCGCGCCGATCACCGCGGCCCGTTTCAGCGCCTGCATCGTGTACACGAATTCTTCGCCGGCCGACTTGGTATTGGGACCGGCCAGGATCAGCACCGGCTTCCCGCCGCCATAGCGTTTTCCGTCGAGCTTGTCGACCGTCCAGTGCTGCTCGCTGGCGCCGGTGTTGCGGTCCCAGATTGCGTTGAGGCGGGTACGCTGGTCCACGAAATAGCTGACCAGTAAGGCAACCCCTTGCGGATGGCCGCCACGGTGCTCGCGCACGGAAACAACTACTTCGCTCGCAAGGCAAGCAAGTGGATCAAGCGTAGCACACCAATTACTTGATTGTGGCAATTTATTATGCAAATAGCGCGCCAGTCAGGCGCGCAGGGGTCGCTACGGGAGACAAGGTAAGCGCAAGCGGCGCGACTACCGGCTGCCCGCTTTACGGAGCGTCGGCGCTCCCCGCTTCCGCATCCGCGGCGATCGCCAGCACCGGCTCGCGCTGCCAGCTCCAGCTGCGCGCCAGGCGCCAGTCGCGCGCGCCGCCTTCCACCACCACCTGCCAATGGGTGGCCTCCAGGCCCGGGGCCTGCGCCACGAAGCGGCCCTGGGCGTCCGGCAGGGCTTCCAGGACGCGGTCGCGCTCCGGCTGGGTCGGGTGGGCGAGGCGGATGTGGAAGGGTGCGCGCACCGGCTCGCCATGGCTGAGCAGCGTGCCGGTGACGCGCCCGGCGGCGGCATCGTAGCCGGCTTCGAAGCGCAGCCCGAGGCGGCTGGCGGCGCGGTCGCGCCGCAATTCCTGGTTGATCGCCTTGCCCTGCTTGTAGTAGTCGCCCACCACCATCGCGTCCGGACGGCTGGTGGCCAGCCAGATCATGACGACGCCGCCGACCAGCACCAGCACCGGCCCGATCATCAGGAACCAGGGCCAGCGGTGCCGGTACCAGGGGGCGGCCGGCTGGAGGCTCATATTCGCTTGCATGTGTCTATCCTTTCTTACTTCGGCACGATGAATGCCGCTTCTTCGGTCACCTGCAGCGCGGCGCGATCCTGCGAGTGCAGGGTGAAGGCGATCCGGTTCGATCCCGGCTTGCCGTCGCCGCCGGCGATGCGCACCCGCACCGGCACCGCACGCGTGGTGGCCGCTTCGATCTCGATCAGGTCCCCGTCCGCGATCTTCGCCGAGGCGATGCCGTCCACCGTGATGCGCAGGCGCTGCGCGTCTTCGGTGGTGTTCATCACTTGCAGCCGGTAGACGTTCTCGATCATCCCGTCTTCCACTTCGCGCCCCATCGAGCCGCGGTCGCGGATCACGTCCAGCTTGAGCGGGTTGCGCAGCGCGAGCGACGCGACCATGGTGGTGCCGAGGATCGCCAGCACGGCGGTATAGATCAGCACGCGCGGGCGCAGCACGCGGCGCCGCACCTCGCTGGTCGGCAGCCTGGCCGCCAGCGCGTTCTCGGTGGCGTAACGGATCAGGCCGCGCGGCTTGCCGACCTTGTCCATCACGCTGTTGCAGCCGTCCACGCAGGCGGCGCAGCCGATGCATTCGTACTGCAGGCCCTTGCGGATGTCGATCCCGGTCGGGCAGACCTGCACGCACATGCTGCAGTCGATGCAGTCGCCTGCCCCGGCCGTCGCCTGGCGCGCATTGCGCGGTTCGCCGCGTGCGGCGTCATAGGTGACGATCAGGGTGTCCTTGTCGAACATCACGCTCTGGAAGCGCGCATACGGGCACATGTACTTGCAGACCTGCTCGCGCAGCCAGCCGGCATTGCCGTAGGTGGCGAAGCCATAGAACAGCACCCAGAAGGTCTCCCACGGTCCCAGCCCGAAGCTGGCGACATCGAAGCTCAGTTCGCGCACCGGCGTGAAGTAGCCGACGAAGGTAAAGCCGGTCCACAAGGCCACCAGGCCCCAGGCGGCGTGCTTGCCGCCCTTGCGGGCGAGCTTTTCCAGGCTCCAGGGTTGGCGGTCGAGGCGGATGCGGGCGCTGCGCGGGCCTTCGAGCTTGCGTTCGATCCACAGGAAGATCTCGGTATACACCGTCTGCGGGCAGGCGAAGCCGCACCACACCCGGCCCGCCACCGCCGTCACCAGGAACAGGCCGTAGGCGCACAGGATCAGCAGCGCCGCCAGGTAGATGAAGTCCTGCGGCCACAGCACCAGGCCGAACAGGTAGAACTTGCGGCTGGCCAGGTCGAACAGCACCGCCTGGCGGCCGTGCATCTCGAACCATGGCAGGCCGTAGAACAGCAGCTGCGTCAGCCACACGCAGGCCCAGCGCAGCGAGGCGTAGCGGCCCTTGATTTCGCGCGGGTAGATCTCCTCGCGCGCCGCGTACATGCGGATGACCGCCTCGCGTGGCAGCTGAGTCGGCGCATTCATTTTGCTGCCGCCGTGACGATCGGTTTGGTGTCGGCGTCGTTCGACAGGCTCCATACGTAAGCCGCCAGCACGTGCACCTTCTCTTCGCCGAGGAATTCGCCGAAGGCCGGCATGGTGTTGGTGCGGCCCTTGCGGATGGTTTCCATCACGGTTTCCTGGCTGCCGCCGTAGAGCCAGGTCTTGTCGGCCAGGTTCGGCGCACCGAGCAGAGGATTGCCCTTGCCTTCGGCGCCGTGGCAGGCGGCGCAGGCGGCGAACTTCGGCTTGCCGAAGGCGACCTTGATCGGGTCGGCGGTCAGGCCCGACAGGTTGCGCACGTAATGCGCCACGCTCTCGATGTCCTTGTCCGAACCGAGCGCCGCGCCCATCGGCGGCATGTTGCCGACGCGGCCCTGCATGATGGTCTGCTTGATGGTCGAGGGCTCGCCGCCGTGCAGCCAGTCGCGGTCGGTCAGGTTCGGGAAGCCCTTGCTGCCGCGCGCATCCGAGCCGTGGCACTGGGCGCAGTAGGTCAGGAACAGGCGCTCGCCGATGGCGTGGGCCTGCGGATCGGCGGCCACCGCCTTCAGGTCCTGGTTCGCGTATTTCGCGAACAGCGGACCGTATTCGGCCTTGGCCTGCTTCAGCTCGGCCTTGTATTCGCCGGTGGAATTCCAGCCCAGCTTGCCGGCATAGCTGCCCAGGCCCGGATACAGCGCCAGGTAGGCGAAGCCGAACACGATGGTGAGCCAGAACAGCACGATCCACCAGCGCGGCATCGGGGTATTCAGCTCGGTCAGGTCTTCGTCCCACACGTGGCCGGTGGTTTTCTCGGGCGTGCCGTCGGCGCGCAGCTTGACGCGGTAGGTCGACTGCGACCACAGCAGGATGGCGCAACCGAGGATCGACAGCACCGTGATGACGGCCACGTACCAGTGCCAGAAATCGTTGAAGAAATCAGCCACGTTTGCTCTCCCCTGCGGTTTCGTTCTCATCGGCGAACGGCAACTGTGCCGCCTTGTCGAAATCGCTGTTCCGGCGCAGCAGGTAGGTCCAGCCGACGATGCCCAGGAAGGTCGTGAAGCTGACCACCGTCATGACGCTGCTTGCATTGTCAAGGATGTTAATGACGCGTACCGCGTCTAATGCGTTTTGGAGTGCCATGTTCAATTCCTCGTCTTGATCTGGGTGCCCAGTCCCTGCAGGTAGGCAATCAGGGCGTCCTGCTCGCTCTTGCCGCTCACCTCACCCGGTGCGGCAGCGATCTCGGCCTCGCTGTAAGGCACCCCGAGGCGGCGCATGGCGCGCATTTTCGGGATGATCTCGGCCGGATTCAGCTTGGCGTTGGCCAGCCACGGGTAGCCCGGCATGTTCGATTCCGGCACCACGTCGCGCGGATTGTCGAGGTGGGTGCGGTGCCATTCGTCGCTGTAGCGGCCGCCCACGCGGGCCAGGTCCGGACCGGTGCGCTTCGAGCCCCACTGGAACGGGTGGTCGTAGACGAATTCGCCCGCCACCGAATAGTGGCCGTAGCGCTCGGTCTCGGCGCGGAACGGACGGATCATCTGCGAGTGGCAGTTGTAGCAGCCTTCGCGGATGTAGACGTCGCGGCCGGCCAGGCGCAGCGGCGAGTAGGGCTTCAGGCCCGCCACCGGCTCGGTGGTGGACTTCTGGAAGAACAGCGGCACGATCTCGACCAGGCCGCCGAAGGAGATCACGATCAGCACCAGGCCGATCAGCAGCCAGGGATTCTTCTCGATCCATTCATGCGTAAACTTCTTTTTCATTGTGTGCTCCGGTGGTTCAGGCGTGCGCTGCTTCAGGCTGCGCGTGATTCAGGTGCGGCTTGGCAGGGCCGGTCGGGATCGTCGCGTCCACGCTCTTGGTGCCGCTCAGCGTCTTCCAGGTATTGAAGGCCATCAGCAGCATGCCCGACAGGTACAGGAAGCCGCCGGTGAAGCGGATCACGTAGTACGGATAGGTGGCCTTGACGCTTTCGGCGAAGGTGTAGGTCAGGGTGCCGTCCGGGTTCACCGCGCGCCACATCAGGCCCTGCATCACGCCGGCGATCCACATCGAGGCGATGTACAGGACGATGCCGATGGTGGCGACCCAGAAGTGGGTCTCGACCAGTTGCATGCTCCACATCTGCTTTTTACCGGCCAGGCGCGGGATCAGGTAGTAGATCGAGCCCATGGTGATGAAGCCGACCCAGCCCAGGGCGCCGGCGTGGACGTGGGCGACGGTCCAGTCGGTGTAGTGCGACAGCGAGTTGATGGTCTTGATCGACATCATCGGGCCCTCGAAGGTGGCCATGCCATAGAACGACAGCGAGACGATCAGGAACTTCAGGATCGGGTCCGAGCGCAGCTTATGCCAGGCGCCCGACAGGGTCATGATCCCGTTGATCATGCCGCCCCACGACGGCGCCAGCAGGATCAGCGAGAACACCATGCCGATCGACTGGGTCCAGTCGGGCAGCGCGGTGTAGTGCAGGTGGTGCGGGCCGGCCCACATGTAGGTGAAGATCAGGGCCCAGAAGTGCACGATCGACAGGCGGTACGAGTACACCGGGCGCTCGGCCTGCTTCGGAATGAAGTAATAGACCATGCCGAGGTAGCCGGCGGTCAGGATGAAGCCCACCGCGTTATGGCCGTACCACCACTGGATCATGGCGTCCTGCACGCCGGCGTAGGCCGAGTACGACTTCATCGCCGACACCGGCATCACGGCGCCGTTGACGATGTGGAGGATGGCGACCGCCAGGATGTAGGCGCCGAAGAACCAGTTGGCCACGTAGATGTGCTGGACGCGGCGCTTGATGATGGTGCCGAAGAACACCACCGCGTAGGCCACCCAGACGATGGTGATCAGGATCGCGATCGGCCATTCGAGCTCGGCGTATTCCTTGCCGCGGGTGAATCCCATCGGCAGCGAGATCGCGGCCGACACCAGCACCGCCTGCCAGCCCCAGAAAGTGAAGCTGGCCAGCTTGTCGCTGAACAGCCGCACCTGGCAGGTGCGCTGCACGACATAGTAGGAAGTAGCGAACAGGCCGCAGATGCCGAACGCGAAGATGACCGCATTGGTGTGCAGCGGACGCAGGCGTCCGTAGCTCAGCCAGGGAATATCGAAATTGAGCGCCGGCCAGGCCAGCTGCGCCGCGATGAAGACGCCGGCCGCCATGCCGATCACGCCCCACACGACGGTCGCGATGGCAAACTGGCGCACGATCTTGTAGTTATAGTTTAGACTGCTGTCCAAGATGCTCTCCTGAAAATACCTTGATGGATGACAGTCAGGAGTGTCGTTTTTTGATAAGCAAAAATCCTTGATGTGAATCAAATTGTTCAGCATCAGACGAGCTATCTGAACGGAGTGTTGCGGCCGAATGCGCGAGGCGCCGGTCCAGAAAATCAACGATGCGATTTTGAGACGAATCAAGGTTCTCGACAGACGGCCCGCCACACTCGGAAGGGCTTTTCCCAGGGAAAAACACTATGCCGCCTCTCTCGCAATCCGTATCCGAACAACTGAGCAAGCAACTGCACCAGGCGCGCGCAGACCTGCTCGACACCGTGCGTGCGCGCACCGGACCGCAGGATGACGAAGCCCCCAGCATCGGTCCCCTTGCCCACCAGGGCCAGAGCGACGACGCGCCGCAGTCCGAGATGATCAGCCACAACGAGCAGCACCTGGCCGACCACGAGTCAAGCCTGCTGCACGAGATCGACGTCGCCATCGGCAAGCTCGAATCGGGCGGCGCCGGCATCTGCGAATCGTGCGGCTGCGACATCCCCGAAGCACGCCTGCTGGCCACCCCGACCGTGCGCCTGTGCATCGGGTGCCAGGAGCAGCTCGAGAAAGACCGGCATACGGGGCGCGGGCCGTCGATGTAGGCTCGCACCCGGCGACTGCGGCCGGCCCGCTACGCCGCAGGGTGGGAGGCTCCGTCCCGGAGCGGGATCATCCCGCGTCCTGGCTCGCGCCCACGCGTTCGCCTCCCCTGCGCTGCGCTGCGGCGCATGCGGCATCGGCATCGGTACGATCGTCGTCGACCAGAATTCGCATCCCCGGCCCTTCGAGATCCTCGAACTGGCCGCTTTCCGCCGCCCCGAAGAAGATCCACACCGCCAGCGCGACCAGCATCACGCTGAGGGGAATGAGCAGATACAAGGCTTCCATGTCCGATCCTTTCTTCAGTCCTGGCGCAGGCGCAGGGCGTTGAGCACCACGATCGCCGAGCTGGCGGCCATGCCGATCCCCGACAGCCAGGGGTTGAGCAGTCCGGTCGCCGCCGCCGGAATCGCCGCCAGGTTGTAGACCGAGGCCCAGATCAGGTTCTGGCGGATGATCGTCAGGGTGCGGCGCGCGGTGACTGCGGCGTCGGCCAGCGGCAGCAGGCTGTCGCCCAGCAGCACGCCGTCGGCATGCACCTGGGCCAGCTCGGTGCCGCGCCCCATCGCGAAGGAGACGTCGGCGCCGCGCAGGACCGCGGCATCGTTGCTGCCGTCGCCGATCATGGCCACCACCGCGCCCTCCTGCTGCAGCTCGCGCACGAAAGCCAGCTTCTCGGCCGGCAGGCGGCCGCCGAAGGCGCTGGTGATGCCGAGCTGGCGCGCCACCGCATTGACCGCGCCCTGGTCGTCGCCGCTGAGCAGGACCACGGTCTTGCCGGCGCGCTGGAAGCGCCGCACCACCTCGGGCGCTTCCTCGCGCAGGCCGTCGGCCAGGTCGAATCGCGCCAGCCATTGTCCTTCGCAGGCGAGCCAGGTGGTGCTGGTCCCGCTCGGCGCCGCCGAGCGCACCATGCCGCCGGCCAGTTCCTGCACGAAGTCGGCGCTGCCGATCCGGTACACGACGCCGTCGATCGTGCCCTCGAAACCGGCGCCGATCTCGGAGCGCAGCTTGCAGGCCGCCAGCCCGTGCGCCGGCATCGCGGCGCGGATCGCCATCCCCACCGGGTGGGAGTTTTCGCCTTGCAGCGCCGACCCGATGCGCAGGCACAGGTCGGCGTCGAGCGATCCGACCGGCACCACCTGGCGCAGCACCACGCGGCCGAGGGTCAGCGTGCCGGTCTTGTCGAACACCACGTGGGTGGCGCGTTCGAAGGTTTCCAGCGTGTGCGGGGCGACCGCCAGCACGCCGCGCCGCAACAGGCGGTCGGTAGCCGCCGCCAGCGCGGTCGGCGTGGCCAGCGACAGCGCGCACGGGCAGGACACCACCAGCACCGCCACCGCGGCGTGCCAGGCGCGAGTCTCGTCGACCGTGCTCCAGGCCAGGTAGACCGCCACGGTGAGCAGCAGCAGGCCGAGCACGAACCAGGCGGCGACGCGGTCGGCCCACAGGGCCATGGCCGGCTTGCCGAGGCCGGCCCGCTCGACCAGGCGCACCAGCATCGCCAGCGTGCTGTCGCGTGCCACCGAGGTGACCCGCAGCACCACCGCCTGGCCGGCATTCACCGCCCCGCCGGGCAGCTGGTCGCCCGGACCCATGCGGCGGGTGCGGCTTTCGCCGGTCAGCAGGGAAAAGTCGAGGTCGGTCTCGCCTTCCACCACCACGCCGTCGGCGGGCACCGCCTTGGCCGGCGTAACCAGCACCAGGTCGCCGACCGCCAGCTTCGCGGCCGGCACCAGCTCGGTATCGCGCAGGCCGGGGTCGCCGCGCAGGCGCAGCGCCGACGCCGGCAGCCCGCGGCGCAGGGCATCGAGCGCCTGCGAGGCACGGCGGCGCGCGTTCAGTTCGAGGTAGCGGCTGCCGAGCAGCAGGAACACGAACATCGTGATCGAGTCGAAGTAGACGTCGCCCTTCCCGGACACCAGGCTGACGCAGCTGCCGGCGAACGCGGCCGCGATGCCCAGCGCCACCGGCACGTCCATGCCCGGCACGCCACGCCTCAGGTCGCGCCAGGCGCCCGCGAAAAAGGGCAGCGCCGAATAGAACACGGCCGGCAGGGTCAGCGCGAACGAAGCCCAGCCCATCAGCGCGCGCATGTCGGCGTCCATGGTGCCGTCCTCGGCCAGGTAGACCGGCACCGCATACATCATCACCTGCATCATTGCCAGGCCGGCCACGAACAGCTGGCGGAACAGGCGGCGGCGCGCGCGCTCCAGACCCTGGTCGTGGCGCTGCACGTCATACGGAGCCGCGTTGTAGCCGATCGCGCGCAGCGCGCGCACGATCGCGCTGGGACGGCACAAGGCCGGGTCCCAGCGCACGAAGACTCGCCCGGTGGCGACGTTGAGCGAGACTTCCTGCACGCCCGCCAACTGGCCCAGGCGGCGCTCGACCAGCCAGACGCAGGCGCCGCAGCGCACGCCTTCGATCGAGAAACTGCCCTCGCCCTGCAGGTCCTGCTGGTCGAACAGCGCCAGCTCGGGTTCGTCCTGCATGGTGGCGGCCGCGGCGACCGAGGCGGCATATTCGGTGCGCGCGAGGTAGTAATCGGCGAAGCCGCCGCCGACGATGGCCTCGGCTGCGGCGGCGCAGCCGGGGCAGCACATGCTGCGCGCCGCGCCGTCGACCTGGGCCTGCCAGCGGCTGCCCTTGGGGACCGGCGCGCCGCAGTGGAAGCAGCCGCCCGCCGCCATGTCGCCGGCGGCGCCCTGGTCGACATTGCCCTTGGCGCCCGGCGCCGCGGCTGCGGCGAGCACGGCGCTCACGCCCCGGCTCCCTGGGTGATGCACAGCACGTCGATCCAGTGCGCCGGAACGCCGGCGGCCGAGCCCCCGGCGACGCGCGCCAGGCCGAGCAGGCCGAACGCGAGGATCACCAGGCCGCATACCAGGCGCACCCGGTGCATCCGGAACAGCGAGCGCAGCTTCACGCCGGCCAGCCCGATCGCCGCCAGCATCGGCAGCGTGCCGAGCCCGAAGGCCAGCATCACCCCGGCGCCGCCCAGCGCGGAACCACTCAGCATGGCCGTCACCAGCATGCTGTACACCATCCCGCAGGGCAGCCAGCCCCACAGCGCGCCGGCCGCGAACATGCGCCCCGGCGTGGTGCCGGGACCGAGCCGGCGCAGCAGCGGGCTGACATGGCGCCACAGCGCCTGCCCGCCCTGCTCCAGCACCGCCAGGCCGCGCCAGGCATCCATCAGGTACAGTCCCAGCGCCACCAGCATCAGGTTGGCCAGCACATAGGCGCCGGACTGCAGCGCCGGCAAGCTGGCCAGGCCGGCGACGCTGCCGGCGAGCCCGCCCGCCAGGGCGCCGGCGGTGGCGTAGCTGGCGATGCGCCCGGCGTTGTAGGCGGCGACGTGCGCCACCGGCGCCAGCGAGCGCACCGGGACCGTGCGCACCGGCACGGGGAAGGCGGGCGCCGCGACCGGGCCGCGCGCGACCGACAGCGCGCCCACGATGCCGCCGCACATGCCGGCGCAATGGACGCTGCCGGCCAGGCCGACCAGGAACACCGGGAACAAACTGACGTTCATACGGTCTGCGAATGCCGCGGACCGGCCGCGCGGGCCGCCGCCAGGTAGCGGTCGAACACCATGCACACGTTGCGGATCAGGAGCCGCCCTTTCATGGTCACGGTCAGCCATTCCGGGCCGACGGTCACCAGGCCGTCCGCTTCCAGCTGGCGCAGCTGCGCCAGCTCGGCGGCGAAGTAATCCTTGAACACGATCGGAAAGGCCTGCTCCAGCGCCGGGATCGACACCTCGAACTGGCACATCAGCTTCTGGATCAGGCTGCGGCGCAGCGCGTCGTCCATGCCGAGGCGGATGCCGCGCGCCACCGGCAGCTCGTTCTGGTCGAGCAGGTCGTAGTATTCCTCGAGGGTCTTGACGTTCTGGCTGTAGGTGGCGCCCACCGAGCCGATGGCCGACACGCCGCAGGCCACCAGGTCGGTGTCGGCATGGGTCGAGTAGCCCTGGAAGTTGCGGTGCAGGTGGCCGTGGCGCTGGGCCACGGCGAGATCGTCGTCGGGTCGGGCGAAATGGTCCATGCCGATGTACACGTAGCCGGCCGCGCCCAGGCGCTCGATGCACAGCTGGAGCATCTGCAGCTTGGTGTCGCTGGACGGCATGTCGGCTTCGACGATGCGGCGCTGCGGCTTGAACAGGTGCGGCATGTGGGCGTAGTGGTAGACGGCGATGCGGTCCGGGCCGGCCGCGACCACCTTGTCGAGGGTCTGCCGCATCGTCTCCAGGGTCTGCTTCGGCAGGCCGTAGATCAGGTCGATGCTCACCGAGCGGAAACCGGCGGCGCGCGCGGCGTCGATCACCGCGCGGGTCTCAAGCTCGGGCTGGACGCGGTTGACGGCGCGCTGCACCTCGGGGTCGAAGTCCTGCACGCCCAGGCTGATGCGGTTGAAGCCCTGGCGGCGCAGGGTATGCACGCGTTCCGGCGAGACCGTGCGCGGATCGACCTCGATCGAGTATTCGCCCTGTTCGTCGGGCGCGAAGCGGAAGCTGCGGCGCAGGTGGGCCATCAGGTCGTCCATCTGCGCGTCCGACAGGTAGGTCGGGGTGCCGCCGCCGAAGTGCAGCTGCTCGACCTCGTTCATGCCGCCGAACAGGGCGGCCTGCATGGCGATCTCGCGCTTCAGGTAGGACAGGTAGGTGGCGGCCTTGTCGCGGCGCTTGGTGACGATCTTGTTGCAGGCGCAGTAGTAGCAGACCGTGTCGCAGAACGGGATGTGCAGGTACAGCGACAGCGGGCGGGCGCCGCCGCGGGTCAGCAGGCCGGCCACGGCGTGCAGGTAGTCGCGGTAGCCGAATTCCTCGCTGAAACGGTCGGCGGTCGGATAGGAGGTATAGCGCGGGCCGTTCTTGCCGAGCCGCTTGAGCAGGTCGGTGTCGACCTCGACGGTGGGAATGGCGGAATGTGCGGCCGCCGGGTCGGTTGCCGGATGGGCCTGGATTGGAACCACGGTCTTGCCCATGGCCGGAAACGCTGTTGCGTGCATGTCAATTTGCTCCTGCTGCTGCCGGTTTGCGGTAATGCAAACCGGCTCGAATAGCAGGCAGTTTATTGATCAGCGTCGCCTAAATCCTTGACTTGCATCAAATACGGTGGAGTCTATCCAGACGCGAACGCTGCCTTCAGCGGCGGACCAGGGCGCGCTCCTCGAACTGGAACACCGACAGCGCCTGCACCAGCTGGTGGGCCTCGTCGGCCACGCTGGCCGAGGCATTTGCCGACTCCTCGACCAGGGCGGCGTTCTCGCGCGTAATGAGGTCGAGCCGGGTCATGGCCGCATTGACCTCGGCGATGCCGCTGCCCTGCTCGCGGCTGGCGCCGGTGATGTCGCCCATGATCGCCGCCGCCTCGCGCACCGCGTCCACCACTTCGCGCATGGTCTGGCCGGCGTCGTCGACCAGCACATTGCCCTCGCCGACCTGCTGCACCGAGGCTTCGATCAGGGCCTTGATCTCCTTGGCGGCGGCGGCCGAGCGCTGCGCCAGGCTGCGCACCTCGCCCGCAACCACGGCGAAGCCGCGCCCCTGTTCGCCGGCCCTGGCCGCCTCCACCGCGGCATTCAGCGCCAGGATGTTGGTCTGGAAGGCGATGCCGTCGATCAGGCCGATGATGTCCACGATCCGGGTGGCCGAGGTGCTGATCCGCTGCATGGTGTCGCCCACCCGCCCGACCGCCTGGCCGCCGCGTCCCGCCACGCCGGACGCCGCCACCACCAGCCCGTCGGCGCGCACCGCGCTGTCGGTGTTCTGGCCGGCCGCCGCCGCGATCTGCGCCAGGCTGCTGGCGGTCTGCTCCAGGCTGGCGGCCTGGGCCTCGGTGCGGCTGGCCAGGTCGCCGTTGCCGGAAGCGATCTCGCGGGTCGCATGCTCGATCGAGGCGACGTTGCGGCGGACGTCGCCGACGATCGCCTTCAGGTTGACGTTCAGCTGGCGCAGCGCCAGCTGCAGCCGTCCGATCTCGTCGTTGCGTCCAGCGTCGCCCGCTTCGCAGGGATGGGCCAGGTCGCCGCCGGCCAGCGCGTAGACGGCGGCGGTGGCTTGGTGCAGGGGACGGGCGATGCTGCGCTGCAGCTCGGCCCAGGCCGCCAGCGTCGCCAGCACGCCGGCCCCGGCCAGCACTTGCCAGGCCAGGCCGTCGGCGGCGATGCCGAGGCCCGCCACCAGGGCCGCCTGGCCGCCCATCAGGATGGCGAGGCGGCGCGACAGCGACAGGTTGCGCAGCCCATCCAGGCGGGCGCGCCAGCCGAGGTGCGCCACGGCGCCGCGGCGGATCGTCAGGCCGCGCGCTTCGCCGGCCCGGAACTTGCGGTACAACTCGCTCGCCGCCGCCACCTGCTCGCGGGTGGGCGCGGTACGCACCGACATGTAACCGCTCACGTGCCCGCCCTGCTTGATCGGCACCACGTTCGCCACCACCCAATAGAAGTCGCCGTTCTTGCGCCGGTTCTTGACCAGGCCGGTCCACGGCTCGCCGGACTGCAGCGTGGCCCACAGGTCGGCGAAGGCCTCGGGCGGCATGTCCGGATGGCGCACCATATTGTGTGCCTTGCCGAGCAGCTCGTGCTCCTCGAAACCGCTGACTTCGACGAAACTCGGGTTCACGTAGGTGATTCGGCCCTTGGTGTCGGTCTTCGAGACAATGGACTGGCCTTCTTTTAACAGGTATTCGATGCCGGTGACCGGCAGGTTACTTCTCACGACGCTTCTCCTAGTTGCCCAACGGCAAATTTTACCGCACGATTCTAAGCAGCGGTCCTGTCAATTTTTTTGACCTGCATCAAATTTGTCAGAAAGCCCTGCATTACCCGAAGAAATCCCTTGCTCTTCGTTACATGTTGCCATTGGTGTAAGCTTCGAATATGGACAATATGACGCACTCGCTCGTCGGCCTGGCGCTGGGAGAGCTGGTCGAGCGCGCCCAGCCCGCGGCAGCCGACCCGGCCCGCGGCGCGACCCGGCGCCGCGCCCTGCTGCTCACCGGCCTGCTGGCCAGTAATTTTCCCGACCTCGACCTGGTGCTCACGCCGCTGCTGCCGTCCCCGCTGGGCTACCTGATCCACCACCGCGGCCACACGCACACCCTGCTGTACGCGCTGCCGCAGGTGGCCTTGCTGCTGGCCCTGACCTGGCTGCTGTGGCCGGGCGCGCGCAGGCTGCTGCGGGAGGACCGCGGCGCGCGCCGGGCAGTCGTTGTCACCGCCGTGCTCGGCATGCTGCTGCACCTGTCCTTCGACGCCCTCAACGTGTACGGCGTCCACCCCTTCCATCCCTTCGATTCGCGCTGGCTGTACGGCGACCTGGTGTTCATCGTCGAACCGCTGTTCTGGACCGCGCTCGGCTTCGCCCTGGCCCTGGCGGCGCGCAGCCGTGCCATGCGCTGGCTGGGCATGGCCTTCTTTGCGGCCATGCCCGTGCTGTTCACCTGGATGGACTTCCTGCAATGGGGTTCGCTGGCCCTGCTGGGCGCGGTGGCGCTGGGCGTCGCCGCCGCCAGCCGGCGCCTGGGCGCGCGCGCCGGGCTGGCGGCGGCGCTGCTGGCCTGCGCCGGCTTCGTCGGGGTACAGGCCGTCGCCGGGCATTTCGCGCGCGGCCAGGTGCGCGCGGCGCTGGCGCAACTGGCGCCGGGCAGCCGGGTGCTCGACATTCCGCTGTCCTCGTTCCCGGCCAATCCCCTGTGCTGGGCTTTCGCCACGGTCAGCGAAGGCCCGGCGGCCGGCAGCTACGGGGTGCGGGTCGGCGTGCTGAGCCTGGCGCCCGGCATGAGCCCGGTCTGGGCCTGCCCGGCGCGCTTCGGCGGAGTGCCGGACAGCGCTGCCGGGCCAGGCGCCGCCACGGCGACGGCAAGCCTGGACAGGCCAGGCGCTGCGCTGGCATGGAAATACGCCGAGACCCGCAGCCTGGCAGCATTCCGGACGCTGCAACGGACCAATTGCCATTTCGACGCCTGGCTGCGCTTCGCCCGCGTGCCCTCGCTGGTCGGCGGTGTGGCCACGGATATTCGCTTCGGCGCGCCGGACCAGCCCAATTTCTCGAGCCTGCCGTATGCCGCCCGCGCGGCCGCGCCCTGCCCTGCGCCGCTGGCGGACTGGGGCTATCCGCGCGCCGACCTGCTCGGCTGGCAATGATGCGCTGGCCCCGGCCTGCCCGCCGTGCCGGGGGCGGGTATCCTGACACGCGGCTGCGCACGCCCGTGCCGGTTGGCGTGGGCGACGGCGCGCTCGAAGAACGCGATCAGCCCGGGCGCGTGCGGGTCGAAGCAGAACGCCTCGCGCACCTGCCAGACGCGCACGCGCAGCGCGGCCATGGCGGCGCGGTCGTGCAGTTGGCGCGCCGGATCTCGCCGCCGTTACCTGCCCATGCGCGTTTGCGGCAGGTCAGCAGTGCGCGGCGCGGCGCCGCTGCGCCCGCCGCCGCACCGCAGCGTCGTGTTCCGCACGGCGCTCCCGTTTTTCAGTAGAATTATTCTTTTCGCAAGCTGGACCTGCCGTGACGCCCCCTGAACCCATGCTTGCCTTCCTGTCGAACGGCGGCGCCACCGGCGCCCGGATCCACGCCCACGACTGGCACGCGCATCCGCTCGGGCCGATTCCTTCCTGGCCGGCGGCGCTGCGCACCGCGCTCGGCATGGTGCTCGGCCTGTCCTTCCCCACCTTCCTGGCCTGGGGACCGCGCTTCGACCTGTTCTACAACGACGCCTACGTGCCGCTGCTCGGCAACAAGGAGGCCGGCGCACTGGGGCAGCCGATGCCCGAGGTCTGGAGCGAGGTATGGGACCTGGTCGGCCCCTACGCCCGCCGCGTGCTCGAGGGCGAATCCTTCGTCTTCGAGAACTTCGGCACCACGGTGGAACGCCACGGTTACCGCGAACAGGCCTGGTTCACCTTTTCGTACAGCCCGGTGCGCGACGAGCGCGGCGCGGTCGGCGGGATGATCTGCACGGTAATCGAGGTCACCGACCGGGTGCGCGCGCTGGCCCGCCACAAGGAAGCGGAGGAGCGCCTGGCGCTCTCGCTCGAAGCTTCCGGCAACATCGGCACCTGGTCCTACGACCTCGACACCGCCGCCACCTACGTCGACGAACGCTTCGCGCGCCTGTTCCAGGTCGAGGCCGCGCTGGCGCGCGAGGGCACGGAACTGGTGCGCTTCACCGACATGATCCATCCGGAAGACCGCCCGCGCGTGCTGGCGGCGATCGACCGGGCGATCCTCAGCGAGTCCCTGTACGACGTCGAATACCGGATCCCGCAGCGCTCCGGCGCCGACGCATGGGTCAACGCGCGCGGCAAGGTATTCACCGATCCCGAAACCGGCGGGCGGCGCTTCGCCGGCATCGCGGTGGACATCACCGACCGCAAGCGCGCCGAGCAGGCCAGGGCCGAGAGCGAACGCCAGGCCCTGGCCGCGTCGCTGCGCGCCGACGAAAGCGCGCGCCGCCTTGACGTGCTGCTCGACGCGATCCCGGTCGGCATCGTCTATGCCGACGCGGCCGGGCGCCTGCAGCTGGCCAACGCCGCCAACCGCCGCATCTGGGGCGCGCATCCGCAGGCCGAACGGGTCGAGGATTATGGCGAATGGAAGGGCTGGTGGCCGGACGGCGCGGAGCGCGCCGGCCAGCGCGTGCTGGCGCACGAGTGGCCGATCGTGCGGGTGCTGGGCGGGGGCGAACAGGCCGGCGGCGTGTTCGAGATCGAGCCCTTCGGCGCGCCGGGCGTGCGCCGCACCATCCTGGTGCAGGCCGCCGCCATCCGCGACCGCGACGGCGCCATGGTGGGCGCGGTGGCCGCCAACATGGACATCACGCCCCAGGTCGAGGCCGAACGCGCGATGAAGGACAGCGAGGCCAAGTTCCGCCTGATCGCCAACGTGATCCCGCAAATGGTCTGGTCGGCCGACGCCGGCGGCCTGAACGACTACCTGAATACCCGCTGGGAGGAATTCACCGGCGTGCCGGAAGAACGCATCCGCGGCAACGGCTGGGTCGACGTGGTCCATCCGGACGACCTGCCGCCATTGAACGAGCGCTGGCGCCGCAGCCTGGCCACCGGCGAGCCGTTCGAGATCGAGCACCGCCTGGTCCACCATGCACAGGGATACCGCTGGGTGCTCAACCGCGCCCTGCCTTCGCTCGACGCGGCCGGCAGGGCCACCCGCTGGATGGGCACCCTGACCGACATCCACGACCAGAAGACCGGCGCCGAAGAGCTGCTGGCGCAGGCGCGCCGCAAGGACGAGTTCCTGGCGATGCTGGCGCACGAGCTGCGCAACCCGCTCGCGCCGATCAGCAACGCGGCCCAGCTGCTGGCCATGACCAGCCTGGACCCGCAGCGGGTGCGCCAGTCGAGCGAGGTGATCATCCGCCAGGTGCGCCACATGACCTCGCTGGTGGACGACCTGCTCGACGTCTCGCGCGTGACCCGCGGCCTGGTGGAGCTGGAACAGGAACGGGTCGACATCAAGTCGGTGGTGGCCAGCGCGGTCGAGCAGGCGCGCCCGCTGATCGAGGCGCGCGGCCATGCGCTCGACCAGCACATGGTGTCGCAGCGCTGCTGGGTGCAGGGCGACCGCATCCGGCTGGTGCAGGTCGTCGTCAACCTGCTCAACAACGCGGCCAAGTACACCGCCCAGGGCGGCACCATCGCGCTCTCGGTCGAGACCGACGCCGCCAGCGTGACGATCACGGTGCGCGACAACGGGATCGGCATCGATCGCGCCATGCTGCCGCACGTGTTCGGGCTGTTCACCCAGGCCGAACGCACGCCCGACCGCTCCCAGGGCGGCCTCGGGCTGGGCCTGGCCCTGGTACACAGCCTGGTGCAGCTGCACGGCGGCCGGGTCGCGGCCCACAGCGCGGGACTCGGCATGGGCAGCACGTTCACGGTGACCCTGCCGACCGTGGACGGCGGCGCCGGCAGCGGTAGCGGCGCAGGCAGTGGCGCAGGCGCGGCGGCGGGCGAGCCGTCCACGGCGGCCCTGGCCGGTGCGGACACGGGGCGGCGCATCCTGGTGGTCGACGACAACGTGGATGCGGCGCGGTCGCTGGCCGAGGTCCTGCGCTCGCTCGGGCATCCGGTGGCCACCGCGCACGACTCGCACCAGGCGCTGGCGCTGGCGCAGGCCGACTGGCCGGACGTGTTCATCCTCGACATCGGCCTGCCCGACATCGACGGCTACGCCCTGGCGCGCCGCCTGCGCGAGGACGCCAATGCCCGCGGCGCCACCCTGGTCGCCCTCACCGGCTACGGCCAGGCCCACGACCGCGTGCTGGCCAGGTCCGCCGGCTTCGACCACCACTTCGTCAAGCCGGCCGATCTGGCAGCGCTGCTGGAGATCATCGAGCGCGCCCCGGCCGCGCAGTAAACCCGGGGAAGCCGCGATTCCGGCTGCGCGCTGCGCTGCGCCCAGCGTCGCCGATGCCGGTCAAGAATCCGGCAGCTTGTGACAATCCGCGCATGTGTGGCGCGGCCCGATGGCGTACATTCGCCGGATGAGAGCGCACATCCTTTTTCTGGCCGCTTGTGCGGCCATCCTCCTTCCCGCACAGGCACGGGCAGCACGTGCCCAGGACACCCAGCAGGTGATGACGATCGACCTGAATGCCTGCCCGCGTCCCCATTGGCCAGCGGCTGCCCGGCGCATGGTGGCGGCGGCGTGACCACGGTCGAAGTGCAGATCGGCGAACAGGGGCTCGTCACCGATGCCCGGGTGCTCGCCTCCAGCGGCAGGGCCGACCTGGACGAGGCGGCTCTTGCCGGCATCCGCCGCTGCGTATTCCACGCGGTGCTTGCCACGGGCCAGGCGCCGACCGGCTGGCTCAAGACGCAGTATGTGTGGGTGTCCGGCGAAGCGAAACAGGCACAGGCGGCGTACGAGGAACTGTTCGCGCGCACCCGGCAGCGTGCCGAAGCCGCACTCGCCATGCTCATCGAGGCGGGCCGCGCAGGCAGTGCGGCGCCCGCCGAAGCGGCCAGCCTGTACCGCAAGGCCATGCAGTGGCGCCACCCGGGCGCCTACTACCGGTATGGGCTGATACTCGAACAACACGGCGACGACCAGCTGGCAGCCGCGCTGTTCCGGCAGGGGGCGGCGCTGGGCGACTGCGAGGCCGCCACGAAATACCTGCAGTTGCGGCAGGCGCAGGCGCCATCGGCCCATGCCCCGACGTCCGACATCTACCTGGCGCATCGTGCGCAGGCCTGCGCCGCCGGTCCTGAATTGCCGCCGCAGCTCTGACAACCCGGTTTTCCATGCTTCCCTTCCACTCGCTCCCGGAGCTGCCGTGCGCGTCCACAGGACCGCGTTGCCCGTCGATCCTCCGCCCGGCCCGGATCAGGCCCGCGACGGCGTGCCCAGCCGCGCCAGCAGCGCGTCGATCTCTTCCAGCCCGGCCGGCTTGGTGAGGTGGGCGTCGAAGCCGGCCGCGCGCGCCTCGCTGCGGTCGTGCTGTGCGCCCCAGCCGGTATGGGCGGCCAGCAGCGCACCGTCCAGGTGCGGCAGCCTGCGGATCGCGCGCGCCAGTTCGTAGCCCGACAGGCCCGGCATGCCGATGTCGAGGATCAGCAGTTCGAAACCGGCGTCGCGTGCCAGCGCCAGCGCCGCGTGCCCGTCGTGCGCCAGCGTCACCCCGTGGCCGCGCGCCTCCAGCACGGCGGCGAGCATGGTCGCCGCATCGACGTTGTCGTCCGCGACCAGGATGCGCAGGCCGCCTGCCGGCGCGGCGCCCGGCCCGCCGTCGGCGCCGGCCTCGGGGCCGTCGGCCTGCGACGGCGCCGGCGGCAGGCGCAGCGTGAAGCAGCTGCCCTGCCCCATTCCGGCGCTGTCGGCGACGATGGTCCCGCCATGCATCTGCACCAGGCTGCGCACCAGCGCCAGGCCGATTCCGAGGCCGCCCTGGGCGCGGCCGATGTTCTGCGACACCTGGCTGAACATGTCGAACACGCTTTCCAGCGCATCCGGCGGAATGCCCATGCCGCTGTCGCGCACCGCCACCACCACCTCGCCCTCGTCCGCCCGGGCCGACAGCGCGACCATGCCTCCCGGCGGCGTGTACTTGCAGGCATTGGTGAGCAGGTTGGTCAGCACCTGCGCCAGCCGGGTCGGATCGGCGTCCAGCCACAGCGCCTGTTCCGGCAGGTCGACCTCGAGCCGGTGCCCGGACGCCTCGATCATCGGCATCACGCCCTCGATCGCGATGGTGACCAGCTGGCGCAGCGCGACCCGCTCGCGCTTGAGCGCGATCTTGCCGCTGTCGATGCGCGCGATGTCCATCAGGTCGTCGATCAGGTGCACCATCTGGCGCAGCTGGCGATCCATCATCGTGCGCGCCCTGGCCAGCACCTGCGGACTGCTGCCCGGCAGCTGCATCAGGTCCAGGCCGGTGCGCAGCGGCGCCAGCGGGTTGCGCAGCTCGTGCGCCAGCGTGGCCAGGAACCGGGTCTTGCGGTTGTTGGCGTCGAGCAGGTCGACGGTGGCCTGGCGCAGCCTTTCCTCGGCCAGCTTGCGCTCCGTGATGTTGCGGCTGACCGTGGCATAGCCTTCCGGCACGCCGTGCTGGTCGCGGATGACGTAGACGGTGTAGATGATCCAGATCGCTTCGCCGCTGCGGAAGTGCCGGATCCGGATCTCGGTCTCGCTGTGTCCCTCGCGCGCCACGCGCGGCAGGAATTCGTTGCTGATGAAGTCCCGGTCCTCTGGAAAGAAGAAGCCGGCCACCGGCATGGCCAGCGCTTCCTCGACCGACTCCGCGCCCACCATCCGCACCGCGGCCGTGTTCAGGAAGAAGACCTTCAGGTCCAGGCCGGCCATGCCGATGAAGTCTTCGCTGCGCTCGGCGAGCGAGACGAAGCGCTGGCGGTCCAGCTCGACCTGGCGGCGGTCGTGGATGTCGGTGCTGGTGCCCACCCATTCGCGGATCGCGCCGTCGCGGCCGAAGATCGGCACGGCGCGCGTCACCGTCCAGCGCCAGGAGCCGTCGGCGGTGCGCATGCGCTGCTCGGCTTCGAAGGGTGTGCGCCGCGCGACGCAGGCGTTCCATTGCGCCAGGGTGGGCGCGCGGTCCTCGGGATGGATGGCATCGATCCAGCCGAAGCCCTTCAACTGTCCGTAATCCTGGCCGGTATAGGCGCGCCAGGTCGGGGAATCGGCCTCGATCGCGCCGTCCGGGCGGCAGTGCCACACTACCTGCGTGGTGGCCGCGATCAGCGAGCGGAAACGCTCCTCGTTCTCGCGGATCGCTTCTTCCGACTGCAGGCGCTCGGTGATGTCGCGGGTGGTGCCGGCCACCGCCTCGACCTCGCCGTCCGGCCCGATCACCGGCACGAAGATGTATTCGTACATGCGGCGCCCGAAACTGCCGTTGAAGGGCACCACGCCCTTGATCGGCGCCCTGGTCGCGCGCACCTGCTCGATCTCGCGGCCGTGCATCTCGGCGTGCCAGGGTTCGTAGCCGAGCTCCAGGCAGGTCTTGCCGATCGACTCGTCCCAGGTTCGCCCCCACATCGTCAGCAGCACTTCGTTGGCGTAGGTGAAGCGGTGCTCGAGGTCGAACACGTAGGCCAGGTCCGGCGTGTGCGAAAGAAAGGTCTCGTACAGGCGGCGGCGCTGCTCCGACTCGCGGCCGAGCTCCTGCAACTCGCGCTCGGTCTCGCGCTGGCGCGTGACGTCGCGGTACAGCACGGCCACGCCGTCGTCGTAGGGATAGGCGTGCACGCTGAACCAGCGGGTCTGGCCATTGAGCTCGTAGGCGACCGGCATGTCGACCGTGACCCGCTCGCGCATCACGCGCTGGTACAGCAGGCCGGATTGCTGGCGTTCCGACCCGGGCCAGGCCTCCCAGTGGGTGCGTCCCACGATCCGGTCGGCCGGGCGTCCGTCCATGGCCAGGCCGGCGGCATTGATCTGCAGGATCCGGAACGCGCGGTCCATCAGCAGGAAGCCGTCCTGCAAGGTCTGCAGGATATGGTGGCTGCGCTGCTGTTCGCGGTGCAGCTGCGCCTGGGCGCGTTCGCGCTCGACGATCGGCGCCACGTGGCGCGCGCAGATGTCGGTGAGCTGCATCTCGCGCTCGTCCGGCACGCGCTGTTCGCAAAAGTAAATGCTGATCACGCCCAGGGTGCTGCCGTCGCTGCCGAAGAACGGCGTGCTGTACAAGGCGCCGATGTGCTGGCGTCGTGCGAACCCGCGGTAGTGCGCGTACAGCGGATCGGTCGCGGTATCGGCGACCACGATCCGCCGCTTTTCCGCAAAGGCGGTGCCGCACGCGCCCGCCCCCGCAGGCACGCAGCACAGGGCCGCCAGGCCGTCGGCGTCGATGCCCTGGCTGGCCTGCACTGCCAGGCCGCCGGCGTCGGCATCGTAGAGCGAAATCGCGCCCTGGTGCACGCCGTGCAGGCCGGTCACCGTGCGCAGGACGATGTCGAACTGCTGCGCGAGGGTGCCGGCCTCCAGCAGGCGCTCGCTCATTGCGTGCAGCTGCTGCCAGTCGTCGAGCTGGCGCGCCAGCTGGTGCTCGGAAACGGCCAGCGCCAGGTCGCTGCGCATCTTGGCCGCCGCCAGTTCCGCCTGGGCGCCCCGGCGCCGGGCGACCTCTTCCTCGAGGCTGCGGTTCATGTCCTGCAGCGCGACGCGGTTGCGGTGCTCCTCGGTGACATCGTTGCAGATCGCCAGCACGCCGCGTACGCCGCCGTCGTCCTCGACCGGGCTGAAACCACAGGTCCGCCAGACCTCCGCCAGCGCGCCTTCGGGCGCCGGCGGCACCGGCGGCGCCGGCCGGTGTTCGTTCCCGGTGGCGCCGCCTTGCATCACCTGCGCGATCTGCGGTCCGATGATCGGCCAGGCCTCCTGCCAGCAATCGGGTCCGGGCTGGCCCAGGGCGGCCGGGTGGCGCTGCGCGTCCAGCGTGGCGCGGAAGGCGTCGTTGTAGAACTGGATGCGTTCCGGCCCCCACCAGAGGCACATCGGGTGGTTCGAGGTGAGCAGCAGGCGCAGCGTGGTCTTGAGCGCGCTCGGCCATCCCGAGGGCGCGCCCAGCGGCGTGGCCTCCCAGTCGAAGGCGCGCATCAGCGCTCCCATGTCGCCACCGCCGGCCAGGTGCGTTGCCGGGGCAGACATCAGCTTGTCGCAATCGGCAGGCAGCATGGCGTCGTGGGGTCGGGTTGAAGTGCCGGACAGTATAGCCGACATGGCAAGTAACTTTCCTGCGCCCCGGGAAACTCCACAGGTCATCCGTAACGGTCGGAAACGAATATTTCGCCCGTTACGGTTTGGAACAATTTCGAATCGTGCTGCCGATCGGCCGGGCTTACCATTTATTCATGAACTTCAGCTTTTCAACCCCAACCAGCGGCGCGTGCCTGGTAAAGCTCTGGGCCAGCGGGCGCTACGGCTTTTCGCTGCCGAAGAAGGTCGAGATCACGGGACCGGACGGCGTGACCGCGGCCTACCAGTACCACAGCCGCAAAGTCGGGCTCTCGGCCGAACTCACCAACCGCATGCTTGTCAGAATCGCGATTGCCCAGTACCTGGCGCGGGGCGTGGACGATGCCGGCGCGGAGGTCCAGGAAATCGACGACGCGCTGGCGCCGTTCGGCGGCGCCCTGACCCAGATCCGGCCCTTCGCCCCGCCGCCGCCGCCGCCACGCGTGCGGCCTTCGCGGATCATGGCGCGCACAGCCGGCAGGCTGGCCTGCGCCAAGGAGGCGGCATGACAACATTAAGTTCAACGAGGTAGACATGCGCATCACCTATACTCCCGGCCAGGTTGCCATGCTCGTCGACCGGGCCGAACGCCAGCTCGAACAGATCGTCGCCGACTCGGTGGGCGAGGCCGGCAGCGGACGCAACATCGCTCGCGCGGCGCAGCACATGCTGCACGAAACCGTGGTCACGCTGATCCGCCTGTACCGCGAACAGGTGGTGGGCGGCGCGCCGGTGGCCACCCGCATCGCACGCGCCTATGCCAAGGGCGCCGATGCGCAGAGCGGCGTGCCGACCCTGGCCTGCGTGCGCACCATGCTGTCGATCGTGCGCGACAGCCGCGAACTGGTGGCGGCGCCCGAGCCGCGGGCGGACATGCATCCGGAGATGCGGCAGCCCCATGCGACCAACATGACGCTCGGATAGCGCGCAGCGCCGCCCGGGGCGCCTGCTAGGCCGCCTGCCCGCTAGCCGTCGCCCGGCGCTCGCGGGTACTCCCGCCCACGCCCACCGCGGTGGCGATCGCCAGCGCCTGGAACAGGGCAACGCCGGCGAACACCCAGCCCGGCCTTCCCGCATCCATCACCAGCCCGAACAACAGCGGGCCGATCGCCAGGCCGCTGTCCAGGCCCGAATACACCACGCCGTAGACGCGTCCGGTCGCCCCTTGCGGCGCGGCCGCGCGGATCATCAGGTCGCGCGAAGGTCCCGCCACGCCCGAGCACAGGCCGATCAGGCCCATCAGGGGCAAGGCCATCCAGGCCGGGCCGGCCCCGGCCGCCAGCACCAGCGCCAGCAGGGCCGCCGCCGAGAAGGCCAGCGCCACGGTGCGGTCGTGGTGCCTGGCGCGCGCGCCGAGGAAGCCGCCGGCCAGCATGCCCAGCGCCGAGGCCAGCATGTAGGCGGTGTACGAGCTGGTCGCCAGCGCATGGGAGATGCCGTACAGAGATTCGAGGCTGATGGTGGCGAAGCTCTGGATGCCGCCCAGCGCCACCGCGGTCAGCAGGAAGAACCCGAAGCACAGCCAGACCGCGCGCAGCTTCAGGAAGCCGAGCGTGTTGTCCTGCGCCGCGGCGCCCTGCCGCTGGACCGGGTCGGGATACAGCAGCCGCCGGTTCAGCACCAACAGCGCCAGCACCGCCACCGGCAGCGCCGCCGCCCCCAGCAGCGCGGCGCGCCAGCCTTGGGTGGCGGCGATCGCGGTCAGGAAGATCGGCGCGGCGGCCCAGCCGATGTTGCCGCTGATGCCGTGCACCGAGAAGCCGTGCGCCAGCCGCGCGCGCGAGACGCGCTGGTTCAGCAGCGTGTAGTCGGCCGGGTGGAACACCGCGTTGCCGGTGCCGGCCAGCAGCGCGCCCGCCAGCAGGCCGGCGTAGCTGTCCGCCCGGGACAGCAGCAGCGCCGAAACGCCCAGCATGCCCATGCCGAAGAACAGCACGGCGCGGGCGCCGACCCGGTCGACCACGAAGCCGGCCAGCGCCTGCCCGATCCCGGAGACCACGAAGAACACCGTCATCAGGAGGCCCAGCTCGGTGTAGCTCAGGCCGAAGGCGGGCTTGAGCCAGGGGATCAGGGCCGCCAGGATCAGGTGGTAGAAGTGCGAGGTGCCGTGCGCCAGGCCGACCAGGCCGATCACGCGGGCGTCCTGCTTTAGGCTGTTGTTCTGTTGTTCCATCCTATGCCTCTCGTCGAAAAAGCCAGTGTATGCAAAGTGGCGGCGTCCGATTTAAGATAGCCTGTCAAGATTTATCGAGAACCTGCCATGCAGCCAGTGCGGCCAACGCTTCCTCCCACCCAGGGTCCGGGCCCGACCGACGCGCGGCCGGTGAGCCTGTGGGCGCGCGACCTGCCCGCCGACGTCTCGGTGGGCGCCCACAGCCACGCCTGGGGCCAGCTGACCTATGCGCACAACGGCATGATGCGGGTGAGCGCGCAGGACAGCAGCTGGATCGTGCCGCCGCAGCGCGCGCTCTGGATCGCGCCGCACGTCGTCCACGAAGTGACGATGCTCGAGGCGGCCTGCCTGAGTCCCCTGCGCATCCATGCGTCGCGCGATCCCTTCGGGGGCGAGCGCTGCCGCGTGGTGGAGGTGAGCAGCCTGCTGCGCGAACTGATCGCCGCGCTCGAGACCGGAGAACAGCCGCGCGACCCGGGGCGCGCCTTCCTGCTGGGGGAACTGATCCTCGACGAGCTGGCGCGCGCGCCGTCGCGCCCGATCCGCGTGCCGCTGCCGCGCGACAAGCGCCTCAAGGGCCTGTGCGAAGGCCTGATCGCCGCGCCGGGCGACACCCAGACCCTGGCAGACTGGGCCCGCGCCGTGGGCGCTTCCGAACGCACCCTGGCGCGGCTGTTCGACCGCGAGCTGGGCATGAGCTTCGGCCAGTGGCGCCAGCAGGTGCGCCTGGCCCATGGCGCTTGCCTGATCGCGCGCGGCCTGCCGCTGTGGCAGGTGGCGCAGCAGCTCGGTTACGCCAGCCAGTCGGCCTTCACGGCGATGTTCAGGAAAACCTTCGGCACCACGCCTTCGGCCTTCTTTGCCGGCGATCGCGGGCTCAAAAACTGATCACGAAGCGCGCGCCGCTGCCCACCGGCCGCGCGTAGCGCACCGTGCCGCCGTTCTCGTGCACCAGGTGGCGCACCATGGCCAGGCCGATGCCGCCGCCCTGCTTCTTGGTGGTGAAGAAGGGCGTGAAGATGTGCCCGACCAGTTCCGGCGGCACGCCGGGGCCGTCGTCCGCGACCTCGATGCGCAGGCGCGCGCCGCGCGCCAGGCGCGCGCTGACCCGGGCGCCGGGCTGGCGCAGGCCCTGGGTCGCCTCGAAGGCGTTCTTGAGCAGGTTGATCAGGGCCTGCTCCAGCTGGCCGGGGTCGGCCACCAGCTCGAGCGAGGCGGGTTCCACCGAAAACTGCACCTCGCCGCCGCGTGCGCGCCAGCCCGGGGCCACCAGCGCGCGCACCCGCTCGAACAGGGCGCCCAGGTGGATCCGTTCCGGCCGCGCCGGCGGCACGTTCGACAGGCTGCGGTAGCTGGCCACGAAGTCGGCCAGGCTGTCGGCGCGCCGGCTGATCGCGTCCAGGGCCGTCACCAGGTCGTGCCCGAGGTCCGGCGGCAACAAGGCGCGGCACTCCTCCAGCATCTCGCGCGCGGTGCGCGACAGCGAGGCCACCGGCGTGAGCGAATTCATGATCTCGTGGGTGAGCACGTGCACCAGCTGGCGCCAGGCGTTCAGGGCTTCGGCTTCCAGCTCGCTTTCCAGCGGCATCAGGGCGGCCAGGCGCTGCGCCCTGCCCTGCAGCGCCAGCGCCGATACCGCCAGCAGCGCGCGCTCGACGCCGCGTTCGGTATCGAACTGGATGATCGTGCGGCGCTCGCCCGGCTGCCCGGCCAGCTCGCGGTACAGGGCCGCCGGATCGCTGGCCCGGCCCGGCGCCACCAGCTTGCGCGCGTTGGCGTTCAGTGGCGTGACCTTCCCTTCGCCGCCTGCGCCGTCGATGCGAAACAGCGCGATCGGCGCGTGTTCCAGGCTGCTCTCCAGGGCCAGCGCATTGTCGACCAGGTGCTGCTGTTCGATGCTGAGCACGGCCTTCGGCTCGAGCGGCCTGGGGTGGCGCAGCATGGCCAGCCGGTCGAGGCAGCGCCACAGGGCCCACAGGAGCGGCAGCGCCGCCAGGGCGCACAACACGATCAGGCGCGGCGCGTCCTTGACCATGCCGGCGCCGAAGCCGAGCACGGCGACGCCGGCCGCGCACAGCAGGACGGCGGCCTTGACCCGGCCCTCAGATGCCATGCTTGCCCAGCTTGCGGTACAGCGCCGCGCGGCTCAGGCCCAGCATGCGCGCCGCCAGGCTGATGTTGCCCTTGGCCTTGTCGAGGGCGGCGGCGATGGTCTCGCGTTCCAGCGCGCCCAGGCTGAATTCCTCCGGCTGCGCCGCGACGGCCGGCTCTGGCGCAGCCGCCGGCGCCGGCACCGCGGCCGGCGCGGCCAGGCCGAAATCGTCGAAGCGGTACTCGGGCTGCGCCGCCAGGATGGCCGCGCGCTCGCAGGCATGGCGCAGCCCGCGCACATTGCCCGGCCAGGGCCAGGCGCACAAGGCGTCCAGCGCGTGCGGGGCCAGCTCGCGCACCGGGCGCCCGTACTGGGTTTCGTACAGCGACAGGTAATGGTGCAGCAGGTGCGGGATGTCCTCGCGCCGTTCGCGCAGCGGCGGCACGCGCAGCACGATGGTATTCAGGCGGAACAGCAGGTCGGGCCGGAACACCGATGCATCGAACAGGCGCTGTTCTTCCAGGTTGGTGGCGCTGACGATGCGCACGTCGATCGGTTCGGCGCGGTCGAGCCCCAGCGGCGTCACCTCGCGCCGCTCCAGCACGGTGAGCAGCTTGGCCTGGGCGCCCAGCGGCATGTTGCCGATCTCGTCGAGGAACAGGGTGCCGCCGCGCGCGGCCTGGAAGCGCCCGGCGCGGTCGCTCCTGGCGTCGGTGAACGAGCCCTTGCGGTGCCCGAACAGCTCGCTCTCGAAGGTCGCTTCCGGCAGCGCACCCATGTCCACCGCCAGGAAGCTGCCGGCGGCGCGCTTCGAGGCCGCGTGGATGGCGCGCGCCACCAGCTCCTTGCCGACCCCGTTCTCGCCCAGCACCATCACGTTGGCCTCGGTCGGCGCCACCGCGGCAATCATGGCGCGCAGTTCGCGCATCGGCGCTGAATCTCCCATCAGGGGAGACTCGCCGGCGGGAGCGGCCGCCGCGCGGCGCGCCAGCGCGCCCTCCACCGCCGCCACCAGGCGAGCATTGTCCCAGGGCTTGGTGATGAAGTCGCTGGCGCCGCGCTTGAGGGCCTCGACTGCCAGCGGGATGTCGGCATAGGCGGTGAGCGCGATCACGCCTGGCGGACGCGGCAGCGCGCGCAGGCGATCGAGCACCGCCAGGCCTTCGGCGCCGTCGATGCGGCCCGGCGTGAAGTTCAGGTCGAGCAGCACCAGGTCCGGCGCGGCGTCGAGCAGCCCGTCCAGCCCGCGCGGGTCGCCCAGCGTCGCCACGCGGCCATGGCGGCGGCGCAGCAGCATCTGCGCGGCGCAGGCAACGTCCTCGTCGTCGTCGAGGATCAGGATGGAGGCGTTCGATGGGGACATGCCGGGCATGGGAAGGTAATGACAGAATCGCATTCTAGCAGCGCCGATCGGCCGCGCCTACGCCCTGCGGACAGGGGCGCGGACAGCTGTCCGCCTGCGAACATGCATACCTGTCCGGATCCGGACACTTTTGCCCGGAACGCTGTCCGCAGGCGCGAAAAACGGCCTGGCGCCGGGGTGGCACGATAGTTGCGATGCCTGGGGCATCTCAACCCGCAGTCTCGCAACTAGATTGAAAAACATGGACCGACTCCCACCCCAAGCCGTCACCGGCGCCGCCATGGACGCGGTGGTGCCCCGCCGCCCCAGCAAGCGCTACGTACGCGCCGGCCTGGCCTTCGCCCTGCTCCTCGCCTTCGGCGCCGGCGCCTGGCAGCTCATGCCGCACGGCCTGCAAGTACCGGCCGCCGACGTGCGCGTCGCGCAGGCCGCCAACGGCATCTTCCGCGACGACATCGTGGTGCGCGCCAGCGCCCAGCCGCTCAATTCCATCATGCTCGATTCGGTCGAATCCGGCCGCGTCGAGGAAGTGCTGGTCGAGGACGGCCAGACCGTCGGCAAGGGCCAGCTGCTGTTCCGCCTGTCCAACCCGCAGCGCAACCTGGCACTGCTGGAACGCCAGGCCGAGCACGCCCAGCAGATCTCCAACCTGGCAAACCTGCGCGTGGCCCAGGAAGCCAGCCGCAGCGAGCACCGCCGGCGCTATGCGGACGCGGAATTCGCGCTGCAGCAGGCGGAAAAACAGCATGCCCGCAACAGCCGCCTGGCCCAGCAGGGCTTCATCTCGGCGGTGGCGCTGGAAGAGTCGAGCGACCGCCTGGCCCAGCAGCGCCGCACGCTCGACAACGAACGGCGCCGCTTCGAGACCGAGGAAAGCGTGCGAAAGCAGGGCCTGCAGCAGATGGAAACGGCCATCGACGGCCTGGCCTCCGGCCTGCAGCTGGTCGGCGCCACGGTCGACGCGCTGGCGGTGCGCGCCCCCGCGGACGGCATGCTGACCGACTTCCGCCTGCAGGTCGGCCAGACCGTGCAGCCCAATCAGAACATCGGCCGCATCGACGATCCGAAGCGCTTCAAGCTGCGGGTCGAGGTCGACGAGTTCTACCTGAGCCGGGTGACGCGCGGCCTGGCCGGTGCAGTCCACCAGGACGGCAAGCAGTACCCGCTGAAGGTCAGCGCGGTGTTCCCGCAGATCCGCGAAGGCCGCTTCACCGCCGAGATGGTGTTCACGCAGGACCAGCCCGCGGTGATCAGCCCGGGCCAGAGCCTGGACGCGCAGCTCACCCTGGGCCGCAGCGCCCAGGCCCTGCTGCTGCCGGCCGGCGCCTTTGTCAACGACACCGGCGGCGCCTGGGTCTTCGTGGTCGACAAGGACAGTGGCCGCGCCGGGAAGCGCGCCGTGCGCCTGGGCCGGCGCAACAACAGCCAGGTCGAGGTCCTGTCGGGCCTGGCCGCCGGCGAGCAGGTCATCGTTTCCAGCTACGGGCCGTTCGGCAAGGCCGAGCAGCTCCAGTTGAACAAGTAAACCAACGAATCACACCAGAAAGGAAGCACCATGCTGAAACTCAGGGGCGTCTCCAAGATCCACCAGGCGGGCGAAGTGCAGACCCGCGCCCTCGACCGCGTCGACCTCGACATCGCGGCCGGCGAATACGTCGCCATCACCGGGCCCTCCGGCTGCGGCAAGTCCACCCTGCTGAGCGTGCTCGGCCTGCTCGACGTGCCGAACGAAGGCGAGTATTTCTTCGAAGGCCAGAACGTGGCCGGCTGGAGCGAGGCGCGCCTGAACGCGCTGCGCCGCGGGCGGGTGGGCTTCATCTTCCAGAGCTTCAACCTGATCGAGGAACTGAGCGTGTACGAGAACGTCGAGCTGGCGCTGGAATACACCGGCACCCCGGCCGCCGAGCGCCGCCGCCGCGTCGAGGCCATGCTGGAGCGCCTGGGCGTGGCGCACCGCGCGCGCCACCGTCCTTCGCAGCTGTCGGGCGGCCAGCAGCAGCGCGTGGCGATCGCGCGCGCGCTGGTGGCCGAACCGGCGATGCTGCTGGCCGACGAACCGACCGGCAACCTGGACAGTGCGCACGGCGACGAGGTGATGCGCCTGCTGCGCAACATCAATGCCGAAGGCACCACCGTGGTCATGGTCACCCACTCGCCGGCGCATGCGGCCCAGGCCTCGCGCACCCTGCACCTGGTCGACGGCCGGGTGGTGGTCGACGCCCTGCAGGCGGCATGAGGAGCACGGAATGATCATGCGCTTCTTACGCGATTGCCGCATCGGCTGGCGCCTGCTGGTCAAGGAACCCGGCTACTCGGCCGTGGTGGTGCTGGGCCTGGCGGTCGGCTTCGCCACCTGCTTCCTGCTGCTCGGCTACGTGGCCCATTCGCTGTCCTACGACCGCCATGTCCCGCAGCGCGAACAGATCTACCGCCTCATGCAGAAGTGGAACACGTCGACCGCCAGCGGACACTGGAACGATTCCGCCAGCCTGCCGGCGCGCGACGCCGTGGTGGCCAGCGGCGCGCCGGTACTGACCAGCGCCTTCATCGAGCGTAGCATCGACGTGCGCGTCGGCAGCCAGGTGCAGACCATCACCCTGACGGTGGTCGATCCCGATTTCCGCCGGATCTTCCAGCCGACCGTGCTGGCGGGCGACCTCGCCGCAAGCCTGGCCCGGCCGGATACGCTGGCGCTCACGCGCGAGACCGCGACCAAGCTGTTCGGCGGCATCGACGTAGTCGGCAAGACCGTGCAGGTGGCCGGGCAACCCTACCGGATCATGGCCGTGCTGGAAGACCAGCCGGCCGCCACCACCCTGCCCTACGCGTCGCTGGCCGGCAGCCGCACCACGATCTGGAACGACGAATACCGGCAGCTGGTGACCACCAACTGGGGTTCCTCGCACGGCGGCGTGTACGTCAAGCTGCTGCCGGGAGCGGATCCGCAGACCGTGCTCGACTCGGTGCGGCGCGCGATGCTGGCCTCGAGCTTCGTCAAGCGCATGAGCCCGGAACAGATAGCGTCCCTGAACGGCCGCGACCTGATCGACTTCCGCCTCGGCCCCCTGGGCGACGCCTACCTCGACCCGCTGATCAAGGAATTCTCGCCGACCCATGGCGACCGCAAGACCATCTTCGGCCTGGGCGCGGTGGGCGTGCTGATCCTGGTGCTGGCCGCCACCAACTACGTCAACCTGGCCACCGTGCGCACGGTGCGGCGCCAGCGCGAGATCGCGGTGCGCAAGGTGCTCGGCGCCTCGACGCAGGCGGTGAGCCGCCATTTCCTGGCCGAGTCGGTGCTGGTATGCCTGATCGCCACCGCGATCGGTCTGCTGCTGGCCTGGCTGCTGCTGCCGGTGTTCTCCGACCTGGTGCAGCGCAGGCTGGACCGGATGTTCACCCCGCTCTCGCTCGGCCTGAGCCTGCTGCTGGGCGTGCTGGTCGGCGTGCTGGCCGGCGCCTACCCGGCCTGGTCGGCCATCAAGGTGCGTCCGACCGCGGCGCTGGCCGGCCGCGGCAACAGCGAGACCGTGGGCGGCCTGCGCCTGCGCCGCGTGCTCACGGTGCTGCAGTTCGCCACCGCGATGGGCCTGACCGGCCTGACCCTGGCGGTGGCCTGGCAGACCCGCTACGCCAGCAGCCTGGACCCCGGCTTCGACGCGGCGCCGCTGCTGATCGTCCGCGCCCCGGACGACATGCGCAACGCCCAGGTGCGCGCCTTCCGCGATGCGCTGGCGCGGATTCCGGGCGTGCGCGGCGTGGCGGTCAGCGACGCGCCGGTGACGATCAACTTCAACAGCACCGCGCTCAAGCGCGACGGCGGCAGCCCGATCGATATCCACTGGACCAGGGTCAGCCCCGAGTTTTTCGGCGTGTACGGCCTCGAGCCGGCGGCCGGACGGCTGTACGACCCGTCGCGCGACAAGCCCGAGGACGAGGACAAGCTGGTCGTCAACGAGGCCGCGGCGCGCAAGTTCGGCTTCGCCAGCGCCCAGGATGCGGTCGGCAAGTTCGTCCGCCAGCCGAACGGCGAGGATGCGATGCAGGTGGTCGGCGTCGCGCCGAACATCCGGCACCGCTCGGCGCGCGAGGAGATGCAGCCCACCGTCTACTTCCTGGGCACCCGCACCGGCGTGTTCACCGTGCGCAGCGGGCATGACCAGGAAGCGGTGCAGCGCGCCATCGAGGAGCTCTGGCCGCGCTACTTCCCGAACGACGTGCTGGAAGTGCAGCGCATGGCGTCGCTGTTCTCGCTCAGCTACGCGGACGACCTGCGCCTGGCCAAGCTGCTGGCGGCGTCGAGCGTGATCGCCACCGCCATCGCGGCCTTCGGCATCTACGTGCTGGCGGCCTACAGCGTCCAGCGCAAGGGGCGCGAGATCGTGCTGCGCAAGCTGTACGGCGCCGGGCATGCGGCGATCGGCCGCCTGGTCGCGCGCGAATTCGTGGTGCTGATCGGGATCGGCGCCCTGCTCGGGCTGCCGGTGGCCTTCGTGGCGGTCCAGCGCTACCTGTCCAGCTTTACCGACCAGGCCCCGGTGGGCGCCTGGACCCTGGTGCTGGCCTTGCTGGTGGCCGGGCTGGTGGCGCTGGGATCGACCGCGCGCCATGCGGTGGCGGCGATGCAGATCCGTCCGGCGCAGGCGCTGCGCGAGTAAGGACGCGCAGCGGCGGATAGCGCGCGCTGGCCAAGCGGGCATTGCGCTAGGATGGGCTCCCGGTTACCGACTAGGAGCAAGACGATGAGCGAAATGTCCGATATCCAGGCCTGCATCCGGGCCTGCCAGGAGGCCCTGCGCGCCTGCCAGGCCTGCGTCGCGGGCGACATCCGCGACGGCAACGGCGAATGCATCGCGATCAACCTCGACTGCGCCGACATCTGCGCAGCCACCCTGAACGTGCTGTCGCGCGGCTCGCCCCACCATGGCGACTTCTGCGCCCTGTGCGCCCATGTCTGCCGGGCCTGCGCGGCCGAATGCGCCAAGCACGCCTCGATGCACCGGCATTGCGCCGAGTGCCAGGCGGCCTGCGAGCGCTGCGCCGCCGAGTGCGACAAGCACGCACGCGAGCGCCATATTTAAAGCCGAGCCGAGCCGAGCTGAGCTGAGCCCAGCCGGGGCCGCAAGGTCCCGGTGGCCGCGCCCCCGCATGCGCGGCCATTCCTGCCCGTTTTTCAGGCAAACGGCGACTTCGTTGTATGCATGCCACGCGATTTAACGCTTTCTTAACGCCTTGGTAACGTCTCGCTGAGCAATTGCTCCCTAGCATCGACTATGATCTGTCGGTACCGGCAGGTGTCGTCGCGGCCTCACAAGGCGCCGCGCCCTTGGCGCATCGCCTGGCGATGTGTCATCCACATCACTCTGGCTTAGCAAGCGGCTTACCTACTTCTCCAATGGTCCTTCCAGCATCCGGCATCCCTTCCCAAGACAAGACTCCCTCGGCACGGCTCGCGCGCTTCACCCTCTGGGCAGGGCCGTATGCGGTGCTGCTCCAGATGCTGCTGCTCGGGCTGGCGATCCTGAGCCTGTCGCGCCTCGGCCTGGCCGCCTGGCAGTGGGACCGGGTGCAGGCGACCGGGATCGCCGGCAGCCTGTTCCTGCAAGGCCTGCGCGCCGACCTGATCCTGCTCGGTTATTTCCTGGTCGTCCCGCTGCTGCTCGCTCCCCTGCTGGCGCACCGCGCCTCCGGCCGCTTCTGGCGCGCCGCCACGGTCGGCTGGGCCACCTTCGCCCTGGTCTTCATCGTCTTCATGGAGCTGTCCTCGCCGCAGTTCATCATGCAGTACGACGTGCGCCCGAACCGCCTGTTCGTCGAGTACCTGGCCTATCCGCGCGAAGTGTTCGGCACCTTGTGGAACGGCTTTCGCACCGCGCTGCTGCTGGGTGTGGGCCTGACCGTGGTGCTGGCGGTCAGCCTGTTCCGGCTGCTGCGCGGCGCCTCCCGCGGCATGCGCATGTGGCCGGCCCGCCGGCTGCTGCTGCTCTGGCCCCTGCTGTGCGTGCTGGTCTTCATGCAGGTACGCTCGACCACCGGCCACCGCCCGGCCAACCCGGCCCTGTTCGCGCTCACCGGCGACTCGATGGTCAATTCCTTGATCATCAACTCGGGCTGGTCGGTGCTGGACGCGATCGGTTCGATGCGCAAGGAAGCGGTGTCCTCCGAAATCTACGGCAAGATCCCGCGCGCGACGGTGTTCGAGCAGGTCAGGTCCGCGCCCTGGCTGCGCGAGGCCCGCTTCGACAACCCGGAGCTGCCGACCCTGCATCGCCAGCAGGCGGCGATCCAGCGTGAGCGCCCGCTGAACCTGGTGATCGTGCTGCAGGAAAGCCTGGGCGCGACCTTCGTCGAATCGCTGGGCGGCCTGCCGGTCACGCCGGAACTGGAAAAACTCAAGAACGAGGGCTGGTGGTTCGAGCAGCTGTACGCCACCGGCACCCGCTCGGTACGCGGCATCGAGGCGGTGGTGGCCGGCTATGCCCCCACTCCGGCGCGCAGCGTGGTCAAGCTGTCGCTGGCCCAGCAGAACTTCTACACCCTGGCGGCGGGTCTCGGCCAGCAGGGCTATCACACCGAGTTCGTGTACGGCGGCGAAGCGCACTTCGACAACATGCGCAGCTTCTTCACCGGGAACGGTTTCAAGAAGGTGGTGGACATCAAGGAGATGCGCCCATCCTTCGTCGGCAGCTGGGGCGCCTCGGACGAAGACCTGTTCGACAAGTCGCTCGAGCGTCTCAAGCACCTGCACGCGCAGGACAAGCCCTTCTTCAGCCTGATCTTCACCTCGTCCAACCACGAGCCGTTCGAGTTCCCGGACGGGAAGATCGCCTTGCACGAGCAGCCCAAGCAGACCGTCAACAACGCCGTCAAGTATGCCGACCATGCGCTCGGCAAGTTCATCCGCGCGGCCAAGCAGGAAGCCTACTGGAAGGACACCGTGTTCCTGATCGTGGCCGACCACGACAACCGCGTCTACGGCAACGCGCTGGTGCCGATCAAGAAGTTCCACATCCCGGGCCTGATCCTGGGCGCCGACGTCCAGCCGAAACGCATCGCCACCATCGCCAGCCAGGTCGACCTGGCGCCGACCCTGCTGTCGCTGCTGGGCGTATCGAGCACGCACCCGATGATTGGCCGCGACTTCGTGCGCGACAGCAGCACGCCGGGCCGCGCCCTGATCCAGTTCAACAACCTGTTTACCTGGCTGGAAGGCTCCTCGGCCACCATCCTGCGCCCCGGGCAATCGGCCCTGCTCGGTCGCTACGACGCCGCCACCGGCGTGCTGGACCCGAACGCCGGCACCCCGACCCAGGCCCAGGTCGAGCAGGCGATGGCGCACGTGATGCTGCCTTCGCTGCTCTACCGCGAGCAGCGCTACCGCCTGGCGCCCCGGTAGACCCCATCGCGCCGCCATGCGGCGCAGCTAAAGTATGTGGCCTGCCCGCCGGCCACGGCGGGCGCTGCTATGATGATTCCCGACGTCCAACATCACAACAAGGGGATTTCCGCATGCGTCACACGCCGTTTTCACGCCGTACCCTGCTGGCCGCCGCAGCCCTGGCGGCCATCCTGCCGCTGGCCGCCGCCGCCGCGCCCTTCGAATCAAGCCGGATCAGCGTGCGCACCGAGGGTTCGGGACCCGACGTGGTCCTGATCCCGGGCCTGAATTCCTCGCCGCGCGCCTGGGCCTCGACCGTGGCCGCGCTGCCGGGCTACCGCTACCACCTGGTGCAGGTGGCGGGCTTCGCCGGCCAGCCGGCGCAGGGCAACACCGAAGGCAATGTGGCCGCGCCGGTGGCCGCGGAGATCGCCCGCTACATCAGGGAAGCGGGCCTGAAGCAGCCGGCCGTGATCGGCCACTCGATGGGAGGCACCATGGGCATGATGCTGGCGGCGCGCCATCCGGACCTGCTGTCGCGCCTGATGGTGGTCGACATGGTGCCCTATCTCGGCAGCCTGTTCGCCGGCCCCGGCGCCGCGCCCGAGAAGGTCGAGGCGATCGCGAATGCGGCCATGGCGGGCATCCGCAGCGCGACCCCGGAGCAGCGTGCCAAACAGGTCGACGACACCATCGCCGGCATGGTCGACACCGCGTCGATGCGCGCCGGCGCCATCGCCGACTCGCGCGCCAGCGACCCGGACGTGAGCAGCCGCGCCTACCGCGAACTGATCGTGACCAACCTGATTCCGGAACTGCCGAACATCACCAAGCCGGTAACGGTGCTCTACATACAGCCGAAGAGCGTGCCGGTTCCGCCCGCCCAGTTCGACCTCGTGTACCGGAGCGCGTATGCGCCGCTCAGGCACCTGACGCTCAAGCGCATTCCGGACAGCGCCCACTTCATCATGTGGGACCAGCCGCAGCGCTTCCAGGACGAGATGAAAGCCTTCCTGTCCGCCCCCTGAACCGGATGCC
Organism: Massilia sp. X63; assembly: GCF_041023745.1. Taxonomy (NCBI): domain Bacteria; kingdom Pseudomonadati; phylum Pseudomonadota; class Betaproteobacteria; order Burkholderiales; family Oxalobacteraceae; genus Massilia; species Massilia sp. X63. The sequence goes on along the minus strand of NZ_JBFTEF010000012.1, from coordinate 111,621 downwards.
GGGACGCATCGTCTGGCGTCCCGGTTGACCGCACGACAAGGCGTTCGAGGCGGCGATCAAGCAGATCCGGCACCAGCACAGCCGGGGAAACGAACTCGCGCTGGAATGCGGAGCGCAGGTCGTGGGCAGAAGGTTCGGGTGGCATGGCGGGCGCGGTGGGTTCGAGCGCCCATTATAAATGCATTTGTACGAATGAAGTTTCCTGCAAGGCAGACGCTGTGGTGCGCGTCCACGCCCGGCGCCCGGTAGCGGCCCTGCCCGCGCTCAGATGAAGGGCCAGGCCAGGATGCGCTTCAGGTGCAGCACCATGCGCGCGGGTATGTAGCCGAACGCGAATACCAGCACCGGCAGGCTCCAGGCATCGCCCAGCACGGCCAGCCAGGCGCCGCCTACCGTGCCGGCGGCCGCCAGCACCATGAGCCAGAGCTCGATGCTGAGGAAAAAACCGGATGCTTCGCGCCAGGCGCGCTGCAGCAGCGCGATGGCTTCCTTGAGATTCTTGATGTCGTGGCCCATGATGGTCTTCGCAGGATGGCAATGATAAAAATGAAAAAGTGCTGCCGGAAATGCAAATCGCCGGCAGAGGCCGGCGATGTGGAGCTTATGTTGCAGTGCATTATAACCGGGCGCACGGAATTTGCCTGACAGCATCATGGTGCGCCCGGCCCACCCGCACCGGCTTGCGCGGTTTCAACGATCCATGCGCACCAGCGCAATCTCTTTCATCGGCCGGTCCGGCGCCTGCTTGCGCGGCTGTTTGAACTCCTGCAGCAGACGCGCCGTTTCCGCCTCGGCGCGCGCCATGTTGGCCGCCTTCACGTGGCCATAGCCGCGGATCGATTCGGGCAGCTGCGCCAGCTTGAGGGCCGCCGCGCGGTTCTCCACGGTGAGCTCCGTGGCCAGCATGGCGGCCAGCGCCAGGGTGTCTTCGCGCAGCCGACGCTCGGCGCGCCGTTCCCGGGTGTAGCCGAACGGGTCGAAGGCGGTCCCGCGCAGCACTTTCAGCGGCGCCAGCACCCGGAAGGCGGATCGCATCCACGGACCGAAGCGCATCTTGGCCGGGATGTCGCTGCCGGGCTTCTTCCGGGCCAGCAGCGGCGGCGCCAGGTGGTACTCGACGCGGAAGTCGCCCTCGAACTGCTGCGTCAAGCCTTCGAGGAAGCCGGTCTGCGTATGCAGGCGCGCCACTTCGTACTCGTCCTTGTAGGCCATCGCCTTGAACAGCGAACGGGCGATCGCCTTGCTGACCGCGCGCTTCGACGCCGGTCCCTCGAGCTCGACTTCGCGCGCTTCCACCCCGGCCACGGCCGCGCGGTACTGCTGCGCGTAGGCGGCGTGCTGGTACCCGGTCAGCCAGCCGGCGCGGAAATCGACCAGCTCCTCGAGCGAGCTGGGCGGCGTGAACTGCACCACCTTGGCCGGCTGGGCCAAGCGCGCGGCGGCCTTGTCGTCGGCGGCCACCAGGCGGCCCAGCAGGAAGGCCTTCTTGTTCATCTCCACCGCCACGTTGTTCAGTTCGATCGCGCGCATGATGGCCTCCAGGCTGACCGGCACCAGGCCGAGCTGCCAGGCCGCGCCCATCATCAGGATGTTGGCGCCGATCGGGTCGCCCAGCACGCTGCTGGCCACCTGCTGCGCGTTCAGGCGCAGGGCCGGGCCGCCGGCGGCCACGATCTTGGCCAGCAAGTCGTCCTTGCGGATGTCGGCGTCGGGGTCGCGCGTGAACTCGGCGGTGGGCGCCTCGTTCTCGTTGGCGACGATGCGGGTGTGGCCGCGGCGCAGCACGGCCAGCGCGTCCGGCATCGCGGCCACCACCAGGTCGCAGGCCAGCAGGGCGTCGGCCTGCTGCAGGTCGATGCGCACCTGGTGCAGCTGCTGCGGCGACGGCGCCAGCCGCACGTGCGACATCACCGCCCCGCCCTTCTGCGCGAAGCCCATGAAGTCGAGGGTCGAGGCGCCCTTGCCTTCCAGGTGGGCCGCCATCGTGATCAGGGCGCCCACGGTGACCACGCCGGTGCCGCCGACGCCGGCCACCAGCATCTCGAAGGGCTTGTCGAAGGCGTACTGCGGCGGCAGCGGATGGGCGGCCAGCATCTCTTCGAGCTGGGCCAGCGACAGCGTGGCCGCGGCAGGCTTCTTCAACTTGCCGCCGATCACCGACACGAAGCTCGGACAGAAGCCTTCGGCGCAGGAATAATCCTTGTTGCAGGAAGCCTGGTCGATCTGGCGCTTGCGGCCCAGCGGCGTCTCCAGCGGCAGGATCGACAGGCAGTTCGACTGCACGCCGCAGTCGCCGCAGCCCTCGCACACCGCCGGGTTGATCACCATGCGGCGCGGCGGGTCGGGGAAGACGATGTTGTCCGGCTTGTTCTTCTTGCGGCGGCGGCGCTTCTCGGCGGCGCAGGTCTGGTCGTACACCAGCACCGTCACGCCGGGCAGCTCGCGCAGGCGGCGCTGGACGGCATCGAGTTCGCTGCGGTGGTGCACCGTGACGCCGGCCGGCAGGGTGAGCTTCGCGTAGTTTTCCGGCTGGTCGGTGACCACCACCGCCAGCGCCGCGCCTTCGCTCAGCACCTGCTGGACGATCTGCGGCACGGTGAGCTTGCCGTCCACCGGCTGGCCGCCGGTCATGGCCACCGCGTCGTTGTACAGGATCTTGTAGGTGATGTTGGTGCGCGCGGCGATGGCCTGGCGGATCGCCAGGTAGCCCGAGTGGTAATAGGTGCCGTCGCCCAGGTTCTGGAATACGTGCTTCTCGCGGCTGAAGCGCGAGGCCGCCACCCAGGGCACGCCCTCGCCGCCCATTTGCGTGAGCGTGAAGGTGTCGCGCTGCATCCAGCTGGCCATGAAGTGGCAGCCGATGCCGGCCAGCGCGCGGCTGCCTTCCGGCACCCGGGTCGAGGTATTGTGCGGGCAGCCGGAGCAGAAGTACGGGGTGCGCTTGATCGCGTCGGCGCCGTTCGACAGCAGCTCGGCGCGGCAGAACCGGGGCAGGAATTCCTCGAGGCGCAGGCCTGGGAACTTGGGCGCCAGCCAGCGCACCAGCGCCGGCGCGATGCGCGAGGGACGCAGCTCGCCCAGGCTGGAGAGCAGCGGGCTGCCAGCCGCATCGTGCTTGCCCAGCACCAGCGGACGCCCCTCGGGCGCCAGGTTGTAGAGCAGGCTCTTGAGCTGCCCTTCGATCACCTCGCCCTTCTCTTCCACCACCAGCACTTCAACCAGGCCGTGGGCAAAGGCGTGCAGGCGGCTGCGCTCGAGCGGATAGGTCAGGCCCGGCTTGTACAGGCGCACGCCGAGTTCCTCGAGCTTGCCCAGCCCGATGCCGAGGCGTTCCAGGGCTTCCAGCAGGTCGAGGTAGGCCTTGCCGGCGGCGATGATGCCGAGGCTTGCGCCGGGCGCGGCGACCACCAGCTTGTCGATCGAGTTCGCGCCGGCGAACGCGTGCACGGCGTCCAGCTTGTCGGCCACGCGCTGTTCGATCGCCAGGCTGGGCAGGTCCGGCCAGCGGTAGTGCAGGCCGTCGGCCGGCGCCACCCAGGCCTCGGGCGTGGTGTAGACCGGCGCCTCGGGCAGTTCCACCACCGCGCCGCCTTCGACGGTTTCCGAGATTGCCTTGAAGCCGACCCAGGCGCCCGAGAAGCGCGACAGGGCCCAGCCGTACAGGCCGAATTCCAGGTATTCCTCGATATTGGCCGGGTTCAGCACCGGCATGCCCCAGGCCATGAAGGCATGGTCGCTCTGGTGCGGCATCGACGAGGACACGCAGCCGTGGTCGTCGCCGGCCACCACCAGCACGCCGCCCAGCGGCGAAGAACCGTAGGCGTTGCCGTGCTTGAGCGCGTCGCCGGCGCGGTCGACCCCGGGGCCCTTGCCGTACCACATGGCGAACACGCCATCCACGGTACGGTTCGGATCGCTCCCGACCTGCTGGGTGCCCAGCACCGCGGTGGCGCCCAGTTCCTCGTTGATGGCGGGCAGGAATTCGATCGCATTCTGCTGCAGGACCTTGGCGGCGCGCCAGACTTCCTGGTCGACCGCGCCCAGCGGCGAGCCGCGGTAGCCGGAGATGAAGCCGGCCGTGTTCAGGCCGGCGCGCGCGTCGAGCGCCCGCTGCATGAGGGTGAGCCGGATCAGGGCCTGGGTGCCGGTCAGGAACACGCGGCCCCGGTCGCGCGTCAGGTTGTCGTCCAGCCGGTAGGAAGGGTCGGCCAAACCCGTCTGGCCGCCCTGGCCCGCATCCTGCGCGGGCCTGCCTACTTCCTCATGCATCGTTCCCATCTGTTGTCTCCACTATATTGATATCGCGGCCAGCCAGGGCCTGTTTATAGTGGGTGATGATAGTCTCTGCACAGGAAATAACTTTTCTAACTTACCAGATTCTGGTGCAGAATGGGCAAATCATTTCGATTTCTGGGCTGATATGGAAAAATTCAACCTTGACGCTGCGTCAATCCGCATCCTGCGCGAACTGCAGCAGGATGCCCGCCTCTCGGTCAACGAACTGGCCGAACGGGTCGGCATGTCGGCCTCGCCCTGCTGGCGGCGCCAGAAGGAGCTGGAGGAGCACGGCTTCATCCGCCGCTACGCCGCGCTCCTCGATCGCCGCAAGCTCGACCTCGGGCTGGTGTGCATGCTGCATGTGTCCCTGACCCGGCACGAGGCCGGCGTGGTCGAGGCCTTCGAGGCGCAGATGAAGGCCTGCCGCGAAGTGATGGAGTGTTACGAAATGACCGGCACCTCGGACTACATCGTCAAGGTGATGGTCGCCAACATGGACGCCTACCACGACCTGCTGCACAACGTGCTGCTCAAGCTCCCGGGGGTGTCGCAACTGAACACCAGCGTGGCGCTGCGCGAGGTGAAGTACGAGACGGCCCTGCCGCTGTAGGAGCTTGCAGGTCGAGCGGCGATGTGCGCGGCGCCTGTCGATGACGGCGCCAGGGAATACCCTACCGTTTTGCTTAGCCTCTATTGCCTTTTATTGATGACGCATATGAAAGCTTGCTAGAATCGAAAGTTTGGCAAATGCCTCTTTCTTTGGCTATCGGCCGTACTACCAAATTACGGCGATCGTCCACTTCCATGAAATTCCGGCTTTCCATCAAATCCAACCTGGCGATTCTCGTCGCAGCCTGTCTGCTGCCGGCGTCCACCGTCGCACTGGCCCTGCTCGCTTATTCCTACGAACAGAACAAGCAGCAATTACTGGAAAACTCGCTCACCACCGCGCGCACGGTTTCCCATCTGCTCGACCAGCATTTCTCGAACGTGGAATCGACCCTGAACGCCCTGGCCACTTCGCCATCGCTGTCCACCGGCGACCTGGCCGCTTTCCACTGGCAGGCCAAGGAATCGCTGTTCACCCAGAAAATCGCGAATGTCGTGCTCACCGGCCCCGACGGCCTGCAGTTGCTGAATACCCTGCGCCCGTTCGGCGCAGCGCTGGCCGAAAACGGGTCACGCATCCGCATCCGGCATTTCGGCGACTCGCAGCAAGCCGTCATCTCGGACCTGTTCCAGGGGAAGGTCGCCGCCAGGCCGGTGATCGCGGTGGCGGTGCCGGTGCGTCGCTCCGGCCAGGTGCTGTATGGACTGAGCGCCGGCATGTCTCCCGCAGTGTTCGATGCCATGTTGCGTCAACAAGAGTTTCCGCGGGCCTGGATCGTCTCGGTCGTCGACCGCAACGGGATCGTCGTGGCCCGGACCGGGGGCATGGCGTCGCAGGTTGGCAAGCCGGTGACGGCGCAACTGCGCGCCGCGCTGGGCAGCCGCACCGAAGGGCAGCTGGAAGGGCGGACGCCCGACGGCATCGATACTTATGCCAGCTTCAAGCGCTCGGAGATGAGCGGCTGGAGCGTGGTGATCGGAATCCCGACCGACCGGGTTGCCAGCCAGTTGCGCCATACCCTGTCGGGCCTGTTCTTCGCCTTCCTTGCCCTGTTTTCCATCGGCGTACTGGGCGCGCGCATGCTGGGCAAGCGGATTGCCACCGCCATCACCGCCCTGATCGCACCGGCCACCGCCCTGGGCGAGGGCCAAACGGTCACGGTGCCGCCGCTGCCGCTGGCCGAGGCCGATGAGGTCGGCAAGGCCCTGGTGCGCGCTTCCGGCATGCTCGAGCAGGCGCGTTACCAGGCCACCCACGACACCTTGACCGGGCTGGCGAATCGGGCGCTGTTCCATGAAGTCATCGTGCAGCAGGTGGCGCTGGCCAATCGCAACGGCAGCGAGCTGTCGATCCTGTACATCGACCTCGATCGCTTCAAGCCCATCAACGACCGCTACGGCCATGCGGCCGGCGACCGCGTGCTGGTCCACGTGGCGCGCCAGTTGCGCGCCAGCCTGCGCGACGCCGACTTCGCGGCACGCCTGGGCGGCGACGAGTTCGCCGTGGTGCTGGCCGCTACCGGCGCCGGCGCGGCCACCGTCGTGGCGGCCAAGATCCTCGAGCAACTGTCGGTTCCCGTTGCGCTGGACGGTGTCGAGGTCGAGGTCGGCGCCAGCATCGGGATCGCCTGCCATCCCCGCGATGGGCGCAATATCCGCGAACTGCTGCATGCCGCCGACGAGGCGATGTACCGGGCCAAGGCGGCCGGCCAGCAGCGCGTGGTCCTGGCCGGCGCCGCGCCGGAAAGCGCCGGCACCTGAAGGCCAGGCGCGTGAGGCCGCCTCCGTGGGCGGCGCCACGCGCCGCTAGACGATGCTGGCCTGCACCGGCCTGTTCGTGGCAGCCGGCGCCGTGCCGGGCATGCCCGGCCGGTCGCCGAACGCCCTCACAGGCAGCCAGAGCGTGACCACGGTGCCCTGGCCGAAGACGCTGTCGACCACGACTTCCCCGCCGTGGAGGTCGACGATTTCCTTGACGATCGGCATGCCCAGTCCAGTGCCCGGAATCTTGCCCGAGGTGTCGGCACGGAAGAAGCGTTCGAAGACGCGCGCCAGGTCGGGCGCCGAAATGCCGATGCCGGCGTCCTGCACCTGGATGCCGACGCCCCCCGCGTGCGCGTGCTCGCCGCTGATAATCCGGATCGCAATCGGGCCGCCGTCGGGCGAGTACTTGACGGCGTTCGACAGCACGTTCAACAGCGCCTGATACAGCTTGTCCGGGTCGCCCCACACGGCTGGCGCGCCGTCCATGCCGAAGGTGGCGACCGGCCAGGTCGCGGCGTCGATGGCCAGCGCCCCCAAGGCGCGCCGCACCAGCGCGGCCGGCTCCACGGGCTGGAAGCGGAAATCCTTGCCGCGCCTGGCTTCGATGCGGGCAAGATCGAGCAGCTCATTGATGATGGTGACCAGCTTGTCGGTTTCCTGGTGAATCGTCTGCAGCAGGTCGCGCCGGGTATCGGCGTCGAAATCGTCGGCCAGCAGCAACTCGGAAAAACCGAAGATGCTGGCCATCGGCGTGCGCAGTTCGTGGGCGGCGGTGGCCAGGAAGTCGCTTTTCATGCGGTCCACCTCGATCTCGTGCGTCACGTCGCGGAAGTAGTACAGCCTGCGCACGCTGCGGGCGCGGCTGCAGGCGCCGGTTACCGCCAGCACGCTGTGGCGCGCGTCCGCGAGCGTCAGCAGGTGGCGCGGCGCCTCCTCCTGTCCGCCGGCCCCGCGCAGGCAGGACAGGCCGGGAAAGCCGGTCGGATCGTCGGCAATGCGGCGCAGGCATTCGTCCAGCACCGCTTCCGGCCGGTTCAGGATCGCCGCCGGAGCGATGCCGGTCATGCGCAGGAAGGTGGCGTTGGCGAACCTGACCATGCCCTCCGCGTCCACCGACAACAGGCCGTCCGGACTCGACGACAGCAGCGTATCGAGCTGGTCGTTGCGGTCCTGGAGGGCGGCTTCGGCCAGCTTGGTGGCCGAGATGTCTTCATGCGCGACCACCACGCCGCCGACCCCGTCGGCCAGCCGGCTCGCGCGCAGGCGGAACCAGCGCAGGCGATCCGGCGACAGGCAGGCATAGTCCCATTCGAACAGTTCCTGCTCACCGTGCAGTACCTTGCCCAGCCCCTGCGCCACCTGGGCGGCGCCGGCTTGTCCCCTGCCGGCGCCGCACACCGCAAGATAGTCGACGCCGGCGCCCACCCGTTCGGGACGGGCGCCGTTGGCGATGGCGAACTCGCGCCAGGCCTTGTTGACCGAGCGGATGACCCCGTTCGCATCCAGCACGCAGATATGCGCGGTCAGGCCATCCAGGGTGGACTGCGCGAACCGCAGCGAGTGCGCCAGCTGTTCCTTCGATTGCTGCAGCTCGTGGGTACGCTCGGCGACCCGCAGCTCGAGTTCGCCCTGCACCCGCGCGGTACGTTCGACCATGGTGCGGAACGATTGGCCCAGCCGTCCGATCTCGTCGTTGGCCGGGTACTCCCAGGCGAAATCCAGGCGGCCGCTGTCGCAGATGTCGTCGACCCGCGAAGTCAGCTGCGCCAGCGGCGCGGTGAGCTTGCGCGCCATGCGCCGGACCGCGAGCAGCACCGGCAGCAGGACCAGCACGCCGGCGGCGACATAACTTGCCAGCCACAGGCCGAGCAGGTGCAGGACCCCGGCGGTTTCGACGCCGACCTCGAGGAACAACTGGCGATCCGCGAACGGCGCGCCGAGGTAGACCGGCTCGCGCACGCTGAACAGCGCCGTGCGCTGCTCGCCGCCGATCAGCACGGTGCCGGCGTCGGTCAGCAGGAGGTGGAAGCGCAGCGTGTGCGAATGCTCGTCCGGCATCAGGGCCGCGACCTGCTCCAGGTCGGCCCGCACCAGCAGCACGCCCTCGGCCTGCTGCGAATCGGGCAGCTTGACCGGGACCAGGATCTGCAGCTGGTAAGGCCCCTGTCCGTTGCTTCGGACCAGGGTCGCCGAGACTTCACCGCGCAGGAGCACGGCGTCCACCGTCGAGGGCGGCACCTCGACCGCGCCCGGTTCCGCCTGGGCCACGCTGACCGGATCGCCAGTAAAGTCGAGCAGGGCCAGGGTAGCGCCCTGGCGCGCCAGCACGTCGTTTTGCAGGAAGGGCGCGAGGTAGGCGCCCCGCCCGGCCGCGGTATCGGTCAGGCTGCTGCTCAGCAGCGGACTCTCGGCCATGGCCAAGGCATGCTGGTAGACGTTGCCGACCTCGAGTTCGATCCGCTGCGCGGCGAGCCGCGCTTCATGCCGCAGGCTGCCTTGCACCTGCTCCTTGATCAGCACCGCCGTGAGCGCGAACGAGGCGCCACCACCCAGGGCCAGCACGACGAACAGCAGCGTCGTGGCGCGCAAGACGATGCGGCGCGCCAAGCCCGGCTTGCCGGGCACATGCTTCAACCAGATCAGGGCGGCACGCCAACGCGCCCGCCCGCCATACAAGCTCTTCCTCATCCCTGCTTATCTTTCGCTCAGCCGGGCCAGGCGGCCGTCGCGCGTGAACCTGGCCATGAATATGTCATCGGGCGACAATGCATCGTGTCTTCCCGGCGCGAACGGCCGGGCATAGTGCTTCACCAGACCGGTATGTGCGGGCAGGTTTTCGAGGGCGATGCGGATGCGCTTGCAGTCGGTGCTGCCGGCCCGGTCGATGGCGAGGGCCAGCAGGTGCATCAAGTCGTAGGCCTGCGCGAATCCGGCGCTCGAGACCCGCTCGACCGGCATGCCTTCGGTCCGTGCGGCCAGCCTGGCCAGTACCCGCCGGCGCGCGGGCGTCGACCTGTCGCCGAACGAAAAGCTCTGGACGACGGCGACGTCGACCTGGCCGAGCGCCGGGCCGGCCATCGCGAACAGGTCGCCGCCGGTGGCGCCGCCGTGCAGGGCGACCGGCAGCCTCTGGGCCGCGGGCAGCGCGGCGATCTCGCGCAGCATGCGCGCAGCTTCGCCTTCGTTCCCTACCAGGATCAGGCCGTCCGCTCCCGCCCCGCGCAAGGCCAGATAGTGCGGCAGCAAGGTCCGCTCGCCCCAGCTGTACCACTGTACCTGGTGCGCGGCTCCGGTCGCGGCGGAAAGGCGGCGCAGCGCCTCCACACTGCTCCTGCCCCAGGCCGTGGTCGGCGCCAGCAGGCCGATGGTGCGCACCGCATGCCGCCGGGCCAGGTAGCGGGCCATGGCCCCGATCGCCCAGCTGTCCTTGAGCGCGAGGCGGAAGGTCACGGCGGGCGTGCTGTCGTCGTCGGTCAAGGCATCTGCCGAGGACCAGGGCGCGAGCAGCGGGATGCCGGCCTGGCGGGCCAGTGGCGCCAGGTCAAGCAGTACCGGAGAAAATTTTCCTCCGAAGATAGCCACCAGGTCCGGCGCCTGCTGGAATTCCTGGAAGTTGCGTATTGCCCGCGCCGGGATCGAACGGTCGTCGCGCGCGATCAGCCGCAGCGGCCGACCGCCCAGCACCCCGCTGGCCGCATTGATGTCGGCCAGGGCCATGCGCAGGCCGAGTTCGATCGCCTGGGCGGAGGTGCTGCCCGACAGGCCGAACTCGGCCGTTAGCGCCACCGTGACCGGGGCTTGCGCCCGGGCCCGGATCGGCAGGGCGAACGGGAGCAGGCCGGCGCATGCCAACCATGACGCGGTGCGGCGCCTCATCGCAGCAGCGCGGCGATCTGCGCTGCGGGCACGGGCCGGGAAAACAGGTAGCCCTGCATTTCACCGCAACCCCATTCCTGCAGCAGGCTGGCCTGGGCTTCGGTTTCGACGCCTTCGGCGACCGAAGCCAGTCCGAGCGATTCCGCCAGTGCCAGGATGGCGCGCGGGATGGCGGCACCCTTGCCGCCCTCGCCCATCGCCAGCACGAACGAGCGGTCCACCTTGAGCCGGTCGACCGACAGCGCGTGGAGGCGGGCCAGGCTGGAATGCCCGGTGCCGAAATCGTCGACCGCGATGCCCACGCCCATCGCCGCCAACTGCACCAGTACCCTGGCCGCCTGGTCGACTTCCCCCATCAACTCGCTTTCCGTGACTTCGATCTCGAGCAGCCGGGGCGCGATGCCGCAGCGCTCGACGATCGCAGCGACCATGCTGCAGAAACCCGGTTCGCGCAGCTGGCGTCCGGCGATGTTGACCGCCATGCGGATCGGCCGCAAGCCCTGGCGCACCCATTCCGCCTGCTGGCGGCAGGCCTGCTCGAGCACCCAGGCCCCGATCTGGACGATCAGTCCGGTCTCTTCGGCGATCGGAATGAACTGGGCCGGCGAGACCTCGCCCTGCTCGGGCAGGCGCCAGCGCAGCAGCGCCTCGACCCCGGTCACTGCGCGCGTGACGCTGTCGACCTGGGGCTGGTAGACCAGCGAGAACTGCCTGCGCTCCAGCGCATGGCGCATGGCGCTGGCCAGCGAGAACCGCTCCAGGCGACGCCGGCTGAACTCGTCCTGGTAGATCTGGGTGGTGTCGCCGCCACGCTCGCGGGCCATGTCGACGGCGATCTCGGCGTTGCGCAGCAGCGCGCTGGCATCCTCGCCGTGCGCAGGAAAATAGGCGATGCCGCCGCTGAGCGTGACGTGGATGTCGCGCCCCTCCTGCAGCACCGGCAGCTCCAGCAGTCCGCGCAACTGGGCGGCCAGGCCTTCGAGGCTGCCCACCTCGCCGTCTTCGGCCAGCACGACGAACTCGTCGCCACCGAGGCGGGCCACCATCATGCGCTCGTCGGCCAGCCGGTCGAGGGAAGCGGCGACGACCGACAGCACGCGGTCGCCCGCATCGTGGCCGAGGGTATCGTTGATTTCACTGAAGTGGTCGATGTCGAATGCGAGGATGCCGAATGGCCGCCCGGCCTCGCGCCCGCGCTTGACCGCCTGCGCCAGGCGGTCGAGGAACAGGGCGCGGTTGGGCAGCTTGGTCAAGGCGTCGGTATGCACCAGGTAATCGATGCGTTCGTAGGCCTTGCGCGCGAACACCAGGTCGTAGAACAGCGCCACGTAGCCGCAGGTCCGGCCGGCGCCATCGCGATAGGCGCTGATATGCAACCACTCTTCGTACAATTCGCCGTTGCGGCGGCGGTTGCAGATCTCGCCCTGCCATTCGCCGGTGGTGTCGAGCGCTTCCGACAGCCGCGCATAATAGCCAGCGTCATGCCGGCCCGAACCGATGACCTTCGGTGTCTTGCCGATGACCTCGAAGGGCTCGTAGCCGGTCACCGCGGTAAAGCCGGTGTTGACGGCCAGGATCCGGCGCATGCCGTCCACCACCATCCATGCGTCGTTGCTGCCGGCGAAGACGTCCGCCAGCAGCATGTGCTGGACCGGGCGCTCGATCTCGCTGGGGTCTGCAGGACGCAGCAGGCAGTACATCGCTTCCGGCGAGGGATGATCCCCGCGCAGCGCATGCAGGATCAGCTGCGCATGCGGTCCGCTGCGCGCCTGCACCGGCAACCGGTCGACACGGCCGGCCATCCCAGCCAGCAAATCCTGCAGTTCCATGTCGATGCATCGGTCGCCGGATACCTGCACGAAAGATGAGAGCGGCTTGCCCGTCAGCGCGGCGACAGGCAGTCCGAACAGCTTTTCCGACTGGCCGGTCGCGTGGGTGATTCGGCCGGCCTGGTCGAGCACGAAGAAACCGAAACTGCCCAGGCTACGCAACATGCTGTCGAAGCTGTCGCGCAGGCGCGATGCCATTGCGCGCTCGGGATTGCTCCAGGACTCCCGCTTGCGCAGGGCCCACAGCTCGGCAACGACCGCCGAGAATTCCTCGGCGAAGCGCTCGACCTGCTCCGCCAGGGCTGCCGCGGCCCCGCCCTCGTCCCAGGTCGCCTCGGGCAGGCGATCGCCCTCGGCGCCGTGTACTGCTGGAGCGACCATCATGTTTTCTCCCTTCCCCTGCACGCCGTGTCCAGGTGCGTCAGCAGTGCGAGCGGGCTGAACGGCTTGACGAAGTAGGCATCGGCGCCCGCCGCGCTGCCCAGCGCGATATCGTTCTGCTGCCCGCGCGCGGTGACCATGACGATATGCACGGCTTGCATCCCGGGCAGGGCCTTGATGCGCCGGCACAGTGCGAATCCATCGGTTTCACCCGGCATCATGACGTCGAGGATGATCACGTCGGGCCGCTCGGCGGCGATCGCCGCCAGCGCTTCGGCGGCATCGCCGGCTTCGCGCACGCGGTACTGGCGGCGCAAGGCCAGCCCGACGAGGCGGCGCAAGGCCACGTGGTCGTCGACCACCAGCACGCTCGGCGCATTCGCCGGCAAGGATGGGCTCAGCTCAGGCATTCGACTTGCTCCATCTTCGCCAGCAGGGTCTCGACCATGGCGCGGATCTGCCCGAAGGGCACCGGCTTCGGCAGGACGGCAATCCCCTGGGGCACGCCGCCGCGCTCCGCAATTTCCTCGGGACTCAGGCCGGTGACCACGACAATTTCCATGCCTTCACGAAATGGCGAATACGCCAGCGTCTGCAACATCCGGAAGCCATCCATGCCGGGCATGTGCAAGTCCAGGATCAGGAGGTCGGGCGTCTCGCGCCCGATCCGTAGCAGGCCTTCGTAGCCGTTTCCGGCCACGGCCAGGCTGACCGGCAGCTGCCAGGATGCGATGCGCATCTTGTACAGCTTGAGCAGCACATTGTCGTCCTCGACGACCAGGATGCGCACGCGCGCCTGCCCCTGCTCCGCAGCGGGTGCAGCAGCTGCGCCGGGTTTCTCGGCAAGCAGCTTTTCGACCGAGGTGCGCGCAATGCGCCGATGTCCGCCATCCGTCTTCCAGGCCTCGAGCAAGCCGCTCTCGACCCACAACTGGGCAGTCCTGAGCGACACGCCAAGCAACTGGGCGGCCTCGCGGGTCGTGCAAAACACGGTGTTATTGCTGAAAGGCATTTTGTCGTTTCAACATCTTTCTAGATTGAAAGCAGATTATCATTTATTATCATTTTAGGCAATTTTTACCATATTGGAGAAGCGCGTTGTTTTTGTAAGGAGACATACCTGTGGCATTCAAGAACCTGAAAATTGGTGCGCGCCTGGCTTGCGCCTTTGCATCCATCATTATCTTGATCTGCGTTACCGCCTTCACGGGCTGGGCTTCGCTCACCCGGGCCGACCGGGATATCACGCAGATCGTGGAGCATAATGATCGCAAGACCACCCTGCTCAACAGCATGATCGACGATCTCAACATCGTCGCCCGTGCAGTCCGCAATTACCTGCTGTACGAGGACGAAGCCATGCGCACGCTGCAGAGGGAACGCGTGGCCGAGGCGCGCCAGGAGTTCGACCGCGCGTTCGCGGAACTCGAGCGGCTCGCCAGGACCGATCGGGAGCGCCAGCGCCTTGGACCGCTGGCGCAGCTCCGCGACAGCGTGCGCCCGCTCTTCAACCAGGTGTTTTCCATGGTCGACGCCGGCCAGGCCGCCGAAGCCACGCGTTTCCTGCGCAATTCGGTGCAGGCGCCGCAGGACCGCTGGTTTGCCGAGATGTATGCCCTGATCGAGGAAGAGAATGCGCAGACCAGGGAGGCGGTCACGCACCTGCAGGCCAGCTTCGACACTGCGGAACAGATCATCGCGACGGTCTTGCTGGTGTCGGTCGCCGCCGCCGTCTGCATGGCCATGTGGATCACCCGCTCGATCACCGCTCCGCTCGGCCGGGCCGTGGAGGTGGCACGTACGGTCGCCGCCGGCGACCTCAGCGCCCGCATCGAGGTCGCCAGCCGGGACGAAACCGGTGAACTGATGGCGGCGCTACGGGACATGAACGGCAGCCTGGTCAAGATCGTCGGCGAAGTCCAGCAGGGCACCCACGTCATCGCGTCGGCCGCCACCCAGATCGCGATGGGCAACATGGACCTGTCGTCGCGCACCAACGAACAGGCGGCCGCGCTCGAGGAAACCGCATCGTCGATGGTAGAACTCACGTCCACGGTGCGGCAGAACGCGGACAATGCGCAGCAGGCCAAGCAGCTCGCCCTGTCGGCCTCCGCGATCGCGCAGCAAGGCGGTTCCCTGGTTGGCCAGGTCGTCGACACGATGGAAACGATCAATGCCTCGGCACGACGGATCGTCGACATCATCGCCGTCATCGACGGCATCGCGTTCCAGACCAACATCCTTGCACTCAATGCGGCCGTGGAAGCGGCGCGGGCCGGCGAGCAGGGGCGCGGGTTCGCGGTCGTCGCTTCCGAGGTCCGCAACCTGGCGCAACGCGCCGCCGCCGCCGCCAAGGAGATCAAGACGCTCATCGACGACTCGGTGGAAAAGGTCGCGTCCGGCACCGAGCTGGTTGCACAGGCCGGCAACACCATGCGCGACCTGGTCGACAGCGTGGGCCGTGTCACCGGAATCATCGGCGAAATCTCGGTCGCCAGCCTCGAACAGAGCGCCGGCATCGAGCAGACCAATCGGGCGGTGACGCACATGGACGGCTTCACGCAGCAGAACGCGGCCCTGGTCGAGGAAGCGGCCGCCGCCGCCGGCGCCTTGCAGGAGCAGGCAGACGGGCTGTCGCGCCTGGTCGGCCAGTTCAAGGTCGCCCGTACGCCCGCACTGCTGCAGTAAGCGGCCGCGCGCGGCACTGCTGCACGCGGCCGCTCGTGCGCAGGGAAACCCCTGCGCACACCACCTGTCGGCTTAGAACTTGTACTCGACCGACACGCGGTACACGCGGCCCATCATGTCCGCCAGGCTGGTCAGGTAACCGCCGCTGTAGATGGTGTTGGCAGTGAGCGGCGGCCACTCTTCCGTGATGTTGTTCACGCCCAGCGACACGGTGGTGTTCCTGATGCCCGTGTAGCGCACGTTCAGGTTGAACTGGCTGTACGATTCCACCTCGGTCAGGGTCGAGCCGGCACGCGGGGTCAGGTCGGTCAGCGCGGTGTTGAAGCGCTGCGACAGGGTCGCCTTCCAGTCGCCGGTGCTGTAGGTGACCGCGGCGGTGTACTTCCAGCGCGGGTTCACCTGCGGCATGCCGGCCAGGCCCGAGTTCGGACCGGCGCTGCCGTAGCGGCCGTCGTTGGTGATGATGCCGACGTTGCTCATCCATGGGCCGCCGCGCTCGCTCTGGAACTCGTACTTGTGGTACCAGGTGGCGTCCAGCTTCGCATCGAAGCTGCCGATGCTGGTCGTCGGGAAGCGGTAGCTGCCCGAGAAGTCGGCGCCGCGGATGCGGGTCTGGCCGCGGTTGGCCTGGCTGGCGATGATGTAGTCGATGGTGCCGTCGGCGCGGCGGTTGATGAAGCTCTCGTACTTCGCCGGGTTCTGCTGGATTTCGGCGATCGAGACCGCGCCCAGCACGTCACGCAGTTTCAAGCCCCAGTAGTCGACGGTCAGCGAAAGGTTCTTGATCGGCTCCAGGCCGATGCCCAGGTTGAAGCCGCGCGATTTCTCGGGCTTCAGGTGGGTGTTGTTCGGCGACTTGGTCCAATAGGTGGTCTGGACGTTGCAGACCTGGTCGGCGGTATAGCCCGGCGACGGGGTGCCGGTGCCGGCCACCAGCGGCTGGGTACTGCGGCACAGGACCGGGTCGTCCATCACCTGGGTGCGTACTTCCGGGGTCGGATTCTGGATGTCCATGATCGACGGCGCACGGAAGCCGCTCGACACCGAACCGCGCAGCACCATCTGCTGCATCGGCTGCCAGCGGGCCGCCAGCGCCGGATTCACCGTGGTCTGCTTCAGGTCGTCGTAATGGTCGGCGCGCACCGAACCGTTGAGCAGGAAGCTCCTGGTGATCGGGGCATCGACTTCCAGCACCAAGGACGAGATCTGGCGCTTGAGCTTCTTGGCCACGCCCTGCGGCACTTCGCCCACCAGGTCGGTCTGGGTCACGTTGCCCGAGGCATCGATCGCGTAGCTGCCGTCAGCCTTCTTCAGCACGTAGTCGAGCGGCGCGTTGAAGGTGCGCGCCGAGTCTTCGCGCAGTTCGGCGGACAGCGCCAGGATCATGTCGCCGCCGCCCAGTTCCCAGACCGGGCGGGTGACGGTCAGGTCGACGCTCTTGTTGAAGGCCTTGTTCAGGCGGTAGGTGTAGTCCTCGGCCTGGATGCTGCGCAGGTAGGCGACGCCGGCCGCGTCCTGCGGTCCGAAGGGGTTCAGGATGCCCTTGTCGAAGCCTTCCTGGGCCTTCGAGTACAGGATGTAGCCTTCGCCCACGCGGGTGTCGCGCTTCGACTGGCCGTAATTCAGGCCGGCGCGGTAGTCCCAGCCCATCACTTCGCCCTCGGCCGACAGCACGATGCGGTCGTTGTGCTGCTCGTCGTTGCGGTAGGCCGGTCCGAGTTCGCCCGGGCCCCACTGGAAGTAGATCGCGCGGTTGTTCATGTTCAGGTCACTGACCGCGCCGGGCGTCTTGGCCGGATCGATGTACAT
This sequence comes from Massilia sp. X63, assembly GCF_041023745.1. Classification (NCBI taxonomy): domain Bacteria; kingdom Pseudomonadati; phylum Pseudomonadota; class Betaproteobacteria; order Burkholderiales; family Oxalobacteraceae; genus Massilia; species Massilia sp. X63. The sequence goes on along the minus strand of NZ_JBFTEF010000012.1, from coordinate 94,387 downwards.
GACCGGGGTGTTGGCGCCGGTATTGCTGCCGACGACCTTCGGCAGCGGGGTAATGCCCTTGCCCGGATAGAAGCGGCTGGTCGATGCCAGCGAATAGGTGGTGAAGGGCTGGTTCGACCCCGCCACCTGCATGCCGCGGAACTTCTGCACGGTGAACTCGGAGTGCAGCACGTCGAGGTCGATCTTGTGGCCGCCGGCGATGTTCCAGCTGGCGCGGCCGGCGACCGTGGTGATCTCGCTGCCGTCGGTGACGGCGGTCCAGAACAGCGGGTTGCGGCTGCAGCCCGGCGCATAGGTCGGCGGATTGTTCAGGCTGGCGTTGCCGAGGGTCGGCAGCGACCAAGGCGAGGCGCAGCCGCTGGCGAAGTTGGGGTTGAAGTTGGAGTTGGCATTGCGGGCGAAGCCGAAGTTGGCCAGCGGGTTCGGGTTGCGCGCGTCCGGCGTGATGCCCAGGCCCAGCGTGCGCAGCACGGCCGGGTCGTGCTGCTCCGGACGGTCGCCCTGGAACAGCGCATCCTTCTTCTGGTGGTCGACCGCGATGTAGGCGTTCCAGCCGTCTTCGTTCAGCTTGCCCCAGCCGGCGATCGCGCCGATGCTCTTGGTGGTGCCGCCGCCGCTCAGCTCCGGACGCGCATATTCCGCCTTCACCGAAGCGCCGGTGTAGCCGCGCTTGGTCCAGTAGTTCTGCACCCCGCCGATCGCGTCGGCGCCATAGATCGAGGCGCCGCCGCCGTTCAGGGTCTCGACGCGGTCGAGCGCCATGCGCGGAATCACGTTGACCGAGACGTACTGGTCTTGCAGCGGCTCGTTCGCCAGGCGGCGGCCGTTCAGCAGCGACAGCGTGCGCATCGGGCCGAGGCCACGCAGGTTGGTCACGGGACCGGCCGCGCCCGAGTTGGTGCCGAGCGAGAGCGACTGCGGCTGTTCCAGCACGAAGTCCTTCAGTTCGGTATGGCCGCGCGCTTCCAGTTCCTGCGCCTTGACGGTGGTGACGGGCGTCGTGCCCTCGTCGTCGACGCGGCGGATCAGCGAGCCGGTCACGACCACGGCCTGCGGCGCGGTGCTGACCTGCGGCGCGTCAGGAGTGGCCGGGGCCTGGGCTTGCGCCTGCGCCGTCAGCTGGAACAGGGCCAGGCTGACCGCGCTGGCGAGCTGCGCACGGCGAGGGGTCGGAACAAAGTACTGGTGCATTCACGTCTCCTATGTTTTTGTAAGAATTGATATGACCAAACTACTAACTGGTCAGGCCACCATGCTGGAAAAGCTGCGTACCTCACCTTCAATTCCTGGCTCTCCAGAGCGGCTTTCTAAGAATTGATATGACCGCATTATAAATTGGTCCGGCCACTTTATTGCAACAAATATTTACGCGAAACGAAACCGCGCAGGAACAACGCGGTTCTCCGATCACGAGATTGTTGCGATTTGGTAAGAAAGGGGGGATGAGACACAGCACGCCAGGCGCCTGTGGAGCCGCTGCTGCATTGGATGGACGGGCAAAAAGAAGGCCGGCTTGCGCCGGCCTGCTTCTGTCCGGAAGCTGCCTGGTCTAGAAGTCGACCGACAGGTAGGCCGAGGCGAGCCGGCCATTGATGACGTCATAGGCCCCTGCTCCGCGCAGTTCCAGGCCATAGGTGTCGAACAGGTTGCTCACCGCCACCCGCAGCGATGCCGGACGCCCGGCAAGCTTGAAGCGGTAGCGGCCGCTCAGCGCAGCCAGCGTGCGCGCCGGAAGGGCGACCCGGTTGTCGACGGTGGCGGTGACGGCGCCGCTGTGCGAGGCCGTCAGGTCGAGCGACAGGCCCTCGACCCAGGGCGTGCGCCAGTCCAGGTTGAGTTCGACGCTGCGCGGGCTCATGCCGACCGGACGTGCGCCCACCCTGCCCAGCCGCACCCCCTCGCCGGTGGCGCGCGGGCGCGACAGGACCGCGCCGGCCACGACGTTCAGGCGCGGACCCAGGGCGCCCGCCAGCGACAGCTCGAGGCCGCGGTTCTGCACGTCCCCCAGCTGGGCGTAGCGGTTGGCGGCATCGAAATTGAAATACGGCTTGCGCAGCTCGAACACGGTCGCGACCAGCTTCACGCCCGGGCCCACGGCATAGCGCAGGCCGAGGTCGCCCTGCGTGGTGCGGATCGCCGGCAGCAGTTCGTTGCGGTTGAGCGCATTGCTCGGCGCAACGCCGCTTTCTTCCAGTCCGCGCGTGAAGCTGCCGAACACCGCCAGATTCGGCGTGACGGTGACTGCCGTCGACACGTTGTACAGCCACGGCTTGTCCGCGGCGGTGGCCAGCGGCAGGCCGGGCTTGTGCAGGCGCTTGCGGTAGTCGGTTTTCTGCAGGCTGAAGCCGAGCTCGCCCACATTGCGCCAGCGCCCGTCGTAGGCCAGGCCGCCGGTCCACTGGCGGGTGCGGTCGCGGGTCTGCTCGCCGAACACGAAGGCCGGCGGCGGCGCCTCGTAGGGCGCGTCGACCGTGGTGCGCCCCAGGTCGAACACCTGCGAGCCGTCGTAGCGGCGCTGGCGGTCGCGCCCGCGCACGCTCAGGTGCACCTGATGCAGGCGCGGGCCTTCGGCGAGCGTGCGCGTCGCGCGCAGCTCGCCGCTGGTGGACGCGTTCTGCGCCGGGGGATCGGCGATCAGCCGCCGGTTGGCGCGGCCGTCCGGCGTCACGCCGGTCAGGAGGTGGGTGAAGGCCTGGTGGTCGGCCACCGTCGAACGGAACAGGCCGGCGCGCAGCACCCAGTGCGCCCCGGCCTGCCAGGTGGCCAGGCTGCCGGCGTTGGTCATGGTGCTGCGGTAGTCGGCCCACGCGGGTCCCAGGAAGCGGCGCCGCGCAATCCGCGGCGGCAGCTTGCCGCCTTCGGGCAGGTAGCTCGGCGCCTTTTCGTCGTCGTAGGTTTCGGCGCGGTGCCAGAACGGGACGATCTCGAGCGCCGCCACCGGTTGCCAGCGCAGGCTCAGGGCGGCATTGCGAAAGCGCGCGTCGGTGCCGTTGGGGTATTCGTTGGTGCCGCCGGCGGCGCCGACGCCCAGGCTCAGGCTGCGCCCGAGCAGCGGCAGTTCGGCATCGGCCTCGGCATAGGCCGCGCCGTAGCTGTCGCCGCCCGTCACCACGGCAAGCCTGGCCTGCTCGCCCGGCTTGCGGAAGCTGTAGTCGACGATGCCGGTGGGCGCCGGGAAGGGATAGCCCTGGGCCGAGATGCCGACCCGGATGTTGGTGGAGCGCCGGATGCGCGAGCTCAGGCCCCACACCTGGTCGAAGTACAGGCCTTCGATACGCGCATTGCCCGCCGCGACCGGCGAGAAACCGCGCACGCTCGACGAGTTGTACAGGCCGATCGACTCGCGTCCGACGCTGGTGCCGAAGGCATCCTCGGCCTGGCGCACGGCGTTTTCGTCGCTGCGGCCCTGCGCTTCGCGCTGGCCGGGCTTGGCGTCGGAAACGGCCGCCTTTGCCGCCGGGTCTGTGGCGGGAACGGCGGTCTGGGCCCAGGCGGGCATCGCGACCAGCGCCAGCAGGACGGTCGAGCTGAGGGGTTTCGGCATAGAGGAAGTTGCGGAGCGGAAAGCTCGGCATTATCCATTATTGATAGATTACTATCAACAAGGACCTTGAACGCCGCCCGCGCGGGCCCTGCCCCGTCCGTCCCCCGTGCGTCAGAAGCTCAGCGTGACACTGCGCGGGCAGTGATCGCTGGTGTCGATGCGCTGGTCCGGCGCCCGCACCACCGCCGTCTTGCGCGAGCCGAGATCGGCCGGCTGGCGCGCCGCCAGTGCGCCGCTGAGCACGATGTGATCCAGGCCCGAGAAGCCCTTGCAGCCCGCCTCGACGCCGGTCAGGAGCACCTGCTGCAGCGACCTGCCGCCGTCGTTCAGCTCCTGCCACAGGTAGCGCGTGGCCACCTTGCCGTCCTTGTCCTGGGCCGGCACGCCGGCCGGATTGCTGCCGTCCGCGCGCACCTGTTCCGGGCGGATGCCCGCCGCCGCCTCTTCGTCGATGCGGCGGTTGAAATCGCCCAGCAGCACGTAGTCGGGGCTGCGCTTGGCCACGCCGTCGAGCCAGCGCTCGAGCGGGGCGACCTGGCGGTTCAGGACCTGGCAGGCCGGCGCCGGATCGTCGAGCAGGCGCGCCTGGTACACCGGCGTCGGCACGATGTTGGCGCAGCCGGACTTCAGGTGCACGTTCAGGAAGCTGATCGGGCGGCCGGCCACCTTCAGTTCGAGCGCCAGGCCCGGACGGACCTTGCGCGCGTCCGGATCGGCCGGGTTGTCGACCACCGCCATGCCGGTGTCCACGCTGCAGCGGCCGTCCTGGCCCAGGCCACGGTCCCAGGCGAAGGCCAGGGTCTGGAAGCCGTCGTGCGGCGCGTCGCACACGCCGAAGCGCGCGGCATGGCGTCCGAGCAGCTGCTTGACCACTTCGGCCGACCGCACTTCCTGGAAGGCCAGCACGCGCACCCCTTCGGTCTCGATCAGCCTGTCGATGGTGGCCTGCAGGCCGGCCAGCTTGGCGGCGTAGTCGCTACTCGTCAGCGCCACCGGCGCGCCGCGGCCCTGGTAGGCGTTACACGGCGCCATCATGGCGGCCTGCGCGCGCCCGCCCGCCAGGCGTTCGGTATCGGCCACGCACTGGCGCGCCACCTGCACCGCCTCGTCGGTGATGGACGCCTGCCCCGGCTGGCGGCGCGGACGCGTGTCGCACCAGGACACGGTCTTGCAGACCGCGTTCTGGCGATCGAAATCCTGCTGCGAACCGGCCCAGGCCAGGTTGAAGGAGGCGACGCCGATCCGGGCCGGCGCCGCGCTCGGCGCGGCCGCGGCAGGATCGGCGGCGTGGGCGGCCGGGGTGGCGAGGAGCGCGGCCAGCAAGGCGAACGACATCGGCTTCAGGGTAGGCATCGGATTTTTCATCGGTTGGGCGCCGATCGACGATGCGACCGGCCGGGGTGCTAGGGAAGGATCGGGTTTGCGTGCGGCTCGAAACAGCAGCAGGGATTATCGCGGAGTCTGGCCTTTGCAGCAATGGCCGGGCAGCGGCGCGGAAGTTCGGGTTCCCAATATTGATAGAGTATCATCAAGATCCAGTGACCTTTACTCCTCACTATCGATGAAACAATTCACCCTGACGCAAAACTCCTTCCTGGTCCTGCTGGCCCTGGTGACCCTGGCCTTCCTGTGGATCCTGCTGCCTTTCTCGGGCGCCGTGTTCTGGGGCGTGGTGCTGGCGATCGTGTTCGCCCCGCTGCACGCCCGCCTGTTCGCCGCCTTCGGCCAGCGCCAGAACGTCGCGGCCCTGGTCACCCTGATGCTGATCATCCTGATGGTGATCCTGCCGGTGACCCTGATCGCTGCGGCGCTGGTCGACCAGGCGCTTGGCCTGTACGCCATGATCAGCGGCGGCCAGCTCGACTTCGACGCCCTGCTCAAGCGCGCGGTGGCCGGCCTGCCGCGCTGGGCCGGCGCGCTGTTCGACCGCTACGAGTCGACCATCATGGACACCCTGCAGGACAAGCTCAGCGCCGGCATCGCCCAGGCCAGCCAGCTGGCGGCGCGCTACACCCTCAACATCGGACGCAATGCGCTCGATTTCCTGGTCAGCGTGACCGTCATGCTGTACCTGCTGTTCTTCCTGTTCCGCGACGGCCGCCGCATCGCGGCGCGCATCAAGCGCGCGGTGCCGCTGAGCTCACACTACAAGAAGCCTTTGTTCGACAATTTCGTCACCGTGATCCGCGCCACCGTGAAAGGCAACGTGCTGGTGGCGGTCGCGCAGGGCGCGCTGGGCGGCCTGATCTTCTGGTTCCTGGACGTGCCGGGACCGGTGCTGTGGGGCGTGGTGATGGCCTTCCTGTCGCTGCTGCCGGCGGTCGGCGCGGCCATCATCTGGGGTCCGGTGGCGGCCTACTTCCTGTTCACCGGCGCGGTCTGGCAAGGCGCCATCCTGGCCCTCTACGGCGTGCTGGTGATCGGGCTGGTCGACAATCTGCTGCGCCCGATCCTGGTCGGCAAGGACACCAAGCTGCCGGACTACCTGGTGCTGCTGTCCACCATCGGCGGCATGGCGCTGTTCGGCCTGAACGGCTTCGTGATCGGTCCCGTGATCGCGGCGCTGTTCATCGCGGCCTGGAGCCTGTTTGCGAACGCCGACGAGTTCCACGACGAGTGAGGCGCGGGAGCGGTGCTTATTGGTGCGGCTGGCCGTTCTAGGCCGTCAGGCCGGCATCCACCGGCAGGTTGACGCCGGTAATCAGGCGCGCGTCCTCGCTGGCCAGGAAGGCCATCGCTGCCGCAACGCCATCCGCATCTTCCGGCGCGCCGAGCGGCATGCGCTCCCTGAACCTGGCGACCAGTTCCGGGTCGCTCAGCATGTCCTCGGTCATGCCCGTCGCCGTAAAGCTCGGATTGACCGCATTCACCCGCACGCCATCCTTGGCCGCATCCATCGCCATCGCGCGCACCATGCGCGGATGGCTGGTCCGCCGTGCAAGCCGGCGCCATGGCCGGGATCGGCGCACGACACGCGACCCGACCATATCACAGCGGTATGAAGCCGGCTTTTCCATGCGGACAGGCAAGCCGTGCGGCCATCATGGAAGGGCCATGTCCAGGCCGAGCCTCCTGACCAGGTAGAAGGTCAGGAGCCCCAGTCCCAGCAGCGACAGCACGAAGATGGCGACCACCTTGCCGGCCGCTCCCAGCAGGGCGCGCCTGTCCATCTGCTTCCCCTTCTTCCCCTGGTCGTAATGCCACTTGATGGCGAAGAACATGCCCGTGCACAAGGCGAGAACCTTGAACGTACCAGCGACGATAGGAAACCAATCCATAATGTTGAACCAATGCAGATGAGAGAGGAGGCAAGCCCGCAGCTGCCATGCAAGGATGGCGTTGCTGCGCGTTCCAAGGCATTCTACTTCGAAGCAATTTCCATACATTGAGACAAAATGTCCCAGTTGAAAACCAACCAAGATGCTGACCTGCCGATCTGGTTGCCGCGCCTGGCCGTGCACGGCGGGCCGCGTTTCCTGCAGATTGCGGATGCCTTGCAGTCGGCAGTGGCAGACGGATCGCTGAAACCGGGCGACCGCCTGCCGCCGCAGCGCCGCTTGGCCGCCCAGCTGGACGTCGACCTGACGACGGTCACCCGCGCCTATGACGAAGCCAGGCGCCGCCACCTGCTGGAGGGCCGCGGTGCGCGCGGCACCTATGTCGCGGCGCCAAAAGTCGAGTTGAGCCCGGTGCTCGACCTGAGCATGAATACCCCGCCGCCGCCGGATGGCGTGGACTTCGACGACATGTTGAAACAGGGCCTGGCCCAGGTGCTGATGCGGGCGGACAATGCCTTGCTGATGACCTACCAGCTGGGAGGGGGCAGCGATTCCGACCGCAAGGCGGGCGCCAGATGGCTCGCACCGATGTTCGGGCAGCTCGATGCCGGACAGGTCCTGGTCTGTCCGGGTGCGCAAGCAGCGATCGCCGCCTTGATCCTTGCGCTGACCGAGCCCGGCGACGTCATCCTGGCCGAGCCGGCGAGCTATCCCGGCTTGCGTACCGCGGCAAGCCAGTTCGGCCGGCGCGTCGTTGCCGTCGGCGCGGACCAGCACGGGATGCTGCCCGAGTTGCTCGAGCAAGCCTGCCGCGCGCACCAGCCCGGACTGGTCTACCTCAATCCGACGCTGCAGAACCCGACCGCGGTCACCTTCCCGGAACGCCGCCGCAAGGAACTTGCCGCCGTCGCGAGGCGCTGCAATGTGCGCATCGTCGAAGACGACCCGTACTGGCTCCTGGCCGACGCCCCACCGCCGCCCATCGCCACGTTTGCTCCGGAACAGGTCTACTACGTCTCGACCCTGTCGAAATGCCTGACGCCCGGCCTGCGCGTCGCTTTCGTGCTGGTCCGCGATCCGCAGGAACGGGAACGCTTCCTGGTCGCGCTGCGATCGTTCGCGCTGATGGCCGCGCCCTTGAGCGCAGCGCTGGCCACGCAGTGGATCCTCGACGGTTCGGCCGGCGCATTGATGGAAGGCGTGCGCAGGGAAGCGCGCCTGCGCCACCGGATGGCGCGCGATATTCTCGCCGGCCGCTACAGCGGCACTGGAGACGGGCTGCATGTCTGGCTCGCGTTGCCGGCGTATTGGAACCCGTCCCAGCTGGCGCATGCGGCCGACCGCGAGGGCATCGCGGTGACGCCGGCCGAGGCTTTCGCCACCGGCGCTGCTTCGGTAAACGCGATCCGGATATCCCTGGGCAGCACCCGGGACCGCGCCCGCCTGCAGGCGGCCCTGCAGCGGCTGTCGCAACTGCTGGCGCGACGGCCCGAGTCGTTCGGCGCCGCGGTGGTCTAGATGAGGGGCTAGATGGGGGTCTGGGTGAGGGATGAACCAGCCCGATGCGGGCTGGATTCCTGGGTTCTGGAGGCGAGGACAGGAATCGAACCTGTCTTGGCGGCGTTGCAGGCCGCTGCATAACCTCTTTGCTACCTCGCCAGGACCAATTCTAGGCCACGGGCCAGATTCGGTATTGGGCGGCGTCAATGCCATCTTTGTTTACCCAGGGCGATCAGCATGAATGTCGCGCTGCAGCCTTGGACGCGGATCACATTACTGCGGCGCGCGCAGCGCTATCCGGCTGCCGGTTCGTCGACCATGCTGTACCAAGCGTGAGCGCACCCACGTTTGCTATAATAATTGCCAGTAGGTAATGTGGCGAATCCGATTTTCCCTTTCATCTGCCCTCGGCACATTGCAAGTCCAGCCCATGAGCACGTTTTTCGATCACGAGATCATCGAACATCTGCACGAAAGTGCCCGCTCGCTGGTCTACCGTGCCCGCGCCGCCGATGGCGCCACACTCATCGTCAAGCTGCCCAGGCAAGCAGCCCCCTCCTTCGAGCAACTGGCGCAGTTCAAGCGCGAATACGCGATCGCGCGCCGCTGCCGCCATCCGGGCGTGGTGCGCCCGCTCGGGCTGCAGCTGCACCGCGGGCGCTGGACCATGGTGCACGAGGATATCGGCGGCCTGTCGCTCGACAAGCTGCTGCGTGCGCACACGGCAAGCGGCGAGGCACGCGCGCAGCCCGGCCTGCCGCTGGACGATTTCCTCGAGATCGCCCTGCAACTGTGCGCAGCGCTCGAGGAAGTGCACCGGCAGGGCGTGATCCACAAGGACATCAACCCCTCCAACCTGGTATGGAATGCCGAGCGGCGCCTGCTCCAGCTGATCGATTTCGGCATTGCCAGCGAGCTCCCGCACGAGAACCAGGGCATCGTCGATCCCGCAGCACTGGAAGGCACGCTGCGCTACATGGCGCCGGAACAGACCGGGCGGATGAACCGGCGGGTCGACTACCGTGCCGACTTCTATGCGCTGGGCGCGACCTTCTACGAACTCCTCGCCGGCCAGCCGCCATTCGCGGTAGAGGACGAGATGGAGCTGGTCCATTGTCACATTGCGCGCGCACCCGATTGCTCGCATCCGGCCTTCGACGGGCTGCCCGGCCGCTTGCTGGCGATCGTCCAGCGGCTGCTCGAGAAGAATGCCGAGCTGCGCTACCAGAGCCTGCAGGGACTGCGCGGCGACCTCGAATCCTGCCGCGCGCCGTCGCCGGTGCAGGGGCGCGGGCTATCCGGCCACAATGGCCGCTTCATGGTCCCGCAGGCCCTGCACGGGCGCGAGGATGCGGTCGCCGCCCTGCTGGAGGCGTTCGAGCGCAGCGCCGCCGGGCAGCGCACGATGCTGTGGGTGGCCGGCTATTCTGGCATCGGCAAGTCGGCGGTGGTCAACGAAGTGCACAAGCCGATCGTCGCACGGCGCGGCTGCTTCGTGGCCGGCAAGTCCGACCAGTTCCGGCGCGACCTGCCGTACGCGTCGCTGATCCAGGCTTTCCAGGAACTGCTGCGCCAGCTGCTCTGCGAGCCCGAAGCGGCAATGCGGCGATGGGCCGCCAGGCTGCGCACCGCCCTGGGTAGCGGCTTGGGCGTCATGGTCGAGCTGATTCCCGAGCTGGCGCTCATCGTCGGCCCCGTCGAAGCGCTGCCCGCGATGACGCCGGAACAGGCCCAGCTCCGCCTGAACCGTGTGTTTCCCCGCTTCGTCGACGTGTTCGCGTCCGCCGATCGTCCGCTGGTGTTGTTCCTCGACGACCTGCAGTGGGCCGATACGGCCACCCTGCGCATGATCGAGCTGCTCATGGCATCGCGCGACAAGGGCCACCTGCTGCTCATCGGCGCCTATCGCGACAACGAGGTCGACGCCCTGCATCCCTTGATGGCGCTGCGCGACAGCCTGCTCGCGGGCGGCCTGCCCCTGTCCACGCTGGTGCTGGGCAACCTGAGCGAGACACAGGTGGGGCGCATCGTCTCGGACGCCATGCGCGTGGCGCCGGCGGATTGCGCCGCCCTGACCCGGCTGTGCTTCGACAAGACCGGCGGCAACCCGTTTTTTCTGAACCAGTTCCTGGGCTCGATCCACGACGCCGGCCACCTGCACTACCGCGCCGACCATGATTGCTGGGAGGGGGACCTGGACGCGATCAGGCAGGCCGGCTACACCGACAACGTCGTCGAACTGCTGGTCGACAAGATCCGCCGCCTGCCCGCCGCGACGCAGCGCCTGCTGCAGCTGGCTGGGTCGATCGGCAGCCGCTTCGCCCTCGACATGCTCGCACTGGTCGTCGAGAGCAGTCCCTGGGAAACGCAACAGGCCCTGTGGCCGGCGCTCGACGCGGGGCTGATCCAGCCACTCGACGGCAGCTACAAATACGTCGACGTCGATGCGGGCGAAAGCGCGGTCGGCTACCGCTTCCTGCACGACCGCGTGCAGCAAGCCGCATATCTGAGCGTGGATGCCGACACGCGCGCAATGAACCACCTGCGCATCGGCCGGCTCCTGATCCGGCACACGCCACAGGAAAGGCAGGACGAGCGGGTGTTCGAAGTCGTGGAACAGCTCAACGCCAGCCGCGCACTGATCGTCGACGCCGCCGAACGCATACAGCTGGCGGAGCTGAACCGGCGCGCCGGCGCCAAGGCACGCCGTTCGGCAGCCTTCATGGCTACCTTCGAGCACATGCGCATCGGTCTCGACCTGCTGCCGCCGGATGCATGGCAAAGTCACGCCGGACTCTGGCACGACCTGCAACTGGGCATGGCCGAAGCGGCCTACCTGTGCGGCCGGTTCGAGGCCGCAGAGGCGATCTACCCGCTGCTACGGGCACGCAGTCCGGCTCCGCTGCTGCAGGCGCGCAGCATCACCGTACAGGCGCATCAGTACCAGTTGCAGGGCCGCCTGCACGACGCCATCACCGTGCTGCGCGACGGATTGGCGCTGCTGGGCTTCGACATTCCGCACGACGCCGCGCAACAGCGCGCGCGCTTCGACGACATCCTTGCCGACATCGTGCGCCTGCACGGCACGCGCGCGCCCGAGCTGGTCGCCAGCGAGCTGCTGGAGGCGGGCGACATGGTCGATCCGGGCGCAGTGGCGGCGCTGCAGATGATGCATGCCCTGTGGATGGCGGCTTACTACGCCGGCCAGCAGGAGCTGTGCCAGCTGATGGTGCTGCTGATGACGCGCCTGTCCACGCTGCAGGGCACCAGCGATTTCAGCGCCGTCGCTTATGTTGCCTACGCGTCCATCCTGGCGCTGCAGGACGGCGACCACGCGCGCAGCCACCGCTTCGGCGCAATGGCGCTGGCGCTGGCCAGGGGCCGTGCCAACCTGCAGACGCGCACCCAGACGGCCTTGATGTTCGCGGCCTTGGTCAGCCACTGGACGCGGCCGCTGCGCATCTCCGACGCGCTGTACGAGGAAGCTTTCGGCTGGGCACTGGAACTCGGCGATTTCGTGCAGGTCGGCGTGGTGGCGGCGGTGCGCGCGACCGAGCGAATCATCCTGGGCGATTACCTGCCGGACCTGATGCACGCCACCAGCCGCGACCTGGCGCTGATGCGCGCCAACGGACAGCAGTCGATGGCCGATTGCTGCGTGGGCGCAGTGATCCAGCCCATCAAATGCCTGATGGGCCTGACCCCGCGCAGCGACAGCTACGACGACGCGAGCTTCAGCGAGGCCGCCTTCCTCGAGCAATACGCCGGCTCGAAGCTGTTTCATGCTTACTACCTCCAGGGGAAGATCCGCAACGCGTATCTGTTCGACAGCGACGATGCGCAAGCCCTGGCCGGCCAGCTCGAGATCGTCACCCGGATGATGCGCGGCCAGGCCAAGGTGCCCGAGACCAGTTTTTACGCGGCGCTGATATGGATCCGCGCCTTGCGGCGCGACCGCGCGCGTGCCGATGCAGAAGAAGTACTGGCCCGGATCGAAGCCGTGCAGGACAGCCTCGCCAGGTGGGCCGAACATGGTCCCGACAATATCGACGCCCGACACGCGCTGGTGCAGGCGGAGATGGCACGCTACCGCCAGGACCCGGCCCTGGCCACCCGCTGCTATCAGCGGGCGATCGACGCCGCCGGCCAGGCTGCTTACGTCAACGTCCAGGCCCTGGCAAACGAGCTGTGCGGCGAATGCTGGATCGACCAGGACCTGCCGCGGGTGGCGGCGGTGTTCATCAAGGACGCCATCGCGTGTTACGCCCAGTGGGGGGCAGAAGGCAAGGTGACGCAGCTGCGCGATCGCCATGGCGCCTTGCTGGCAAAGGCGGACGCGGACGCCATGCAATCGCACGCCGGCACGCAGACGCGGCGCACTGCCGCACTCGACCTGGCCTCGCTGCTCAAGGCGACGCAGGCCGTGGCGAACGAAGTCGGCCTGCGCAAGGTCCTGCAACGCCTGATTGCCGTCGCGCGCGAAAACGCCGGGGCACAGGGGGCGCGCCTGCTGCTGCTGTCCGACGGCGCTTACCGGCTGGAGGCGGATATCGATGGCGATGCCATCACGGTCCTGCAATCCCGCCGAATCGATCTCGAGGCCGATAGCGATCCGCAATTCCCGCTATCGCTGCTGCGCTACGTCATCCGTACCGGCGTCGAGGTCATCGAGGACGATATTGCGGCGGGCTCGCGCTTCGCCGCCGATCCCTACGTGAGGAAATTCAGGCCGCGTTCCGTCATGTGCCTGCCGGTGCGGCACGGGGGCAGCATCGACGGCGTCCTGTATTTTGAAAACCGCCTGACCGAAGCCTCGTTCACCGACGAGCGTGTGGAGTTCCTGCGCATGCTCGGGGCACAGGCCATGATCTCGATCGCCAGCGCAAAGCTGCACGACAGCCTGGAGCAGCGCGTGGCCGAACGCACTGCGCAACTGGAAGAGGCCAACCGCAAGCTGGCGACGCTGTCCATCACCGACGGCCTGACGGGCCTGGCCAATCGGCGCCGTTTCGACGAGTATCTGCGCGGCGAATCCGCCCGCGCCGCCCGCGCCGGCCAACCGCTCGCCCTGATCATGCTCGACGTCGACTACTTCAAGAAATTCAACGATCGCTACGGCCACCAGGCCGGCGACGCCTGCCTGATCCGCGTCGCGCATGCGCTGGCGGCCGGCACGCGCCGCACCGGCGACCTGGCGGCGCGTTATGGCGGCGAGGAATTTTCGATCGTACTGCCGAATACCGGCGCGGGACAGGCATGCTATATCGGCGAATCGCTGCGCGGCGCCATCGAAGCGCTCGACATCGCCCATGCCGACGCGAGCACGGGACGGGTGACGATCAGCATCGGGGTCGCGATCCAGGCGGCACAGGACGCCGGCGATCCGGACGCCTTGATGCAGCTGGCCGACGTCGCCTTGTACCGGGCCAAGGAAGCGGGACGGAATTGCGTCGTGCTGAGCGGGGATAAAGCATGATTGCCTGCTTCCCGCCGGCGCCCTGCGATGTCTTGTCGGATCCTGGGTTTCAGGCGCAGATCAGCACGAGATGGCCGACCTGCAGGGAGAGTGGAGGCGAGGACGGGAGTCGAACCCGTCCAGACGGCTTTGCAGGCCGTATCTCGTCAACACAATCATTTAGTTGCACTACAACCTCCTTTTGACGCTCCTGAAGACGCCTGCGACTAAGCTTGTTAGCGACTGTCGAGACAGCTCTCCTCAGTAACAGAGCGCCTTAGGATCGAAACGCAGCCCTCGAGGTGCCCTATTACCAGACAGGCTAATGCCCCGCTCTCGCGCTACGCGCGTGATCATACTGCCACCGCCGGGTTTGGCATAGGCTGGATCAGCTTGCGCCTGCCCCAGCGTCACGTATCGGACACCGGCGGCGTCCCGCCGTTTCATCACCTCAGGCAGGGTGACCGCACTCCAGCCACCCAAATGGGTCAGCAGCACTTAGAAACCTGAAGTGTAGGTTTCCGTATCGATTTCAGCTTGCGTCGCCTGTGGATAGCGCGGTCCGGAAACGGTCTGCTCGTTGACGAGAATCTCCAATCGCGCCATCAGGCCAGCATCTGGCTCCACGCCGAGCGCGGCTATGTTTTCTTCGAGGTGGTCAACGCGCGTCGTGCCGGGAATCGGCAGCACATGCGGCGCCTTGTGCAGCAGCCAAGCCAGCGCCAGCTGGGCCGGAGTGCAATCCGCTTCCCTCGCCAGCGACGTGTACGCGGGCAGCCACCCCAGGTTGGCCTCCAGGTCCACACCCAGGAAGCGTGGCATGCCGCGCCGCAGGTCAGACTGCGGCAGGGCCTCGGCGGCGGCGGTGTCCGGGATGGCGCCGGCCAGGAAGCCGCGCCCCAAGGGGCTGAAGGCGACGAGCGTGGCACCGATCTCGCGGCAGGCCTCCAGCACGCCCAACTCCGGATGGCGCGTCCACAAGGAATATTCCGACTGCACTGCGGCGATAGGGTGCACGGCATGCGCGCGCCGGAGGGTGGCGGCACGGACCTCGGAAAGGCCGATTGCGCGGATCTTCCCTTCCCTAACGAGATCGGCCAATGCACCGACGCTCTCCTCGATCGGTACTGCCTTGTCCCAACGGTGCAGGTAGTACAGGTCGATCACGTCGGTACGCAGGCGGCGCAACGCGTCCTCGCAGGTCTGCCGGATCGTCTCCGGGCGGCCGTCGATAACGCGCCGCTTGACGCCGTCGGCGCCCGCGATGCCCTGCACGCCGCACTTGCTGGCCAGGGTGATGCGGTTGCGGTAAGGCCCCAGCACCTCACCCACCAGCCTCTCGTTAGCGCCGAAGCCGTACAGCGCCGCCGTGTCGAAGTGCGTGACGCCCAGGTAGAGCGCGCGCAGCAGCACGCGCGCGCCCTCCTCCGGCGTTGGCGGACGGCCATAGGCATGCGACAGGTTCATGCATCCCAGACCGATCGCGCCGACCTGGAAGCCGCCGAGCTTGCGCTGCTGCATCATGCTTCGTTCAGCTGCTGTTCCAGCTGGTGCAGGACCCCGTAGCACGGCAGCACCTGGGCCACGCTGGCATTCGGTTCGCGGCCTTCGCGGATGGCTGCGAAAAACTCGCGGTCCTGCAGCTCGATCCCGTTCATCGACACGTCCACATGCGACACGTCGATCTTTTCTTCCTTGCCATTGACCAGGTCATCATAGCGGGCGATGTAGGTGCCCGTGTCGCCGATGTAGCGGAAGAAGGTGCCCAGCGGGCCGTCGTTGTTGAACGACAGTGACAGCGTGCAGATGGCGCCGTTCGCCGCTTTCAGCTGGATCGACATGTCCATGGCGATGCCCAACTCGGGGTGAATCGGCCCCTGGATCGCATTGGCCTTCACGACCGGACTGCCGCACTGGTAGGCGAACAGGTCGACCGTGTGCGCGGCATGGTGCCAAAGCAGGTGGTCAGTCCAGCTGCGCGGCTGGCCCAGCGCGTTCATGTTTGTGCGGCGGAAGAAGTAGGTCTGGACGTCCATCTGCTGGATCTTCAGTTCGCCCGCTTCGATGCGCTTGTGCACCCACTGATGGCTTGGATTGAAGCGGCGCGTGTGGCCGCACATGGCGACCAGGCCGGTTTCTTTCTGGACCCGCACGACTTCCTCGCCGTCGCGGAAGGCGTCGCACAGGGGAATCTCCACCTGCACGTGCTTGCCCGCCTTCATGCAAGCGATGGCCTGGGCCGCGTGCATCTGGGTCGGCGTGCACAGGATGACGGCATCGACCTCCGGGAGCGCCAGGGCCTCGTCGAGATTCGTCGTCACGTGGGCGATGCGGTATTTGTCGGCGACCGCCCGGGTCTTGGCGAGGTCGCGGCTGATGAGCGACACGACTTCCACGCCGTCGATCTGGGCGATGGCGTCCAGGTGCTTGATGCCGAACGCGCCGGCGCCGGCCAGGGCGACCTTGATGGTCTTCATGCTGGGTTCTCCATAATCAGGTGGCCGACCGCGGTATTCGACGCCGGCACATGGTAAAAGCGGTGCTGGAGGATGGGGGCCGGCCCCCCGGCCACATCAGCCATGGCGCCGCGCGCGATCAGCCACATCACCAGTTCGATGCCTTCCGAGCCGGCTTCGCGGACGTAGTCGATGTGCGGGATGGCTGCTGCGGCGGCCGGGTCGGCGATCAGCTTGTCGAGGAAGGCATTGTCCCATTCGCGGTTGATCAGGCCCGCGCGCGCGCCCTGCAGCTGGTGGCTCATGCCGCCGGTGCCCCAGATCTGCACCTTCAGGTTGCCATCGAAGGATTCGACGGCGCGGCGGATCGCCTTGCCCAGCTCGAAGCAGCGGCGGCCCGACGGTACCGGGTACTGCACCACGTTGACGGCGAAGGGAATGACCTTGAAGGGCCAGGCTTGCGGCTGGCCGCACATGAGCGATAGTGGGACGCTCAGCCCGTGGTCGACTTCCATGCGGTTGACGATGGTGAGATCGAAATCTTCCTGGATCACGCTATGGGCGATGTGGGCGGCCAGCTCCGGATGCCCTTCAACCTGCGGCACGGGACGCGGGCCCCAGCCCTCGTCGGCGATGCCGTAACTGGCGGCGGTGCCGATCGCGAAGGTCGGGATCATGTCGAGGCTGAAGGCCGTGGCGTGGTCGTTGTAGACCAGGAAGACCACGTCGGGCCGGTTTTCTCCCATCCAGCGCTTCGAGTATTCATAGCCGGCGAACAGCGGCTGCCAGTAGGCGTCCTGGTCCTTGCCGAGATCAAATGCGGCCCCGATGGCCGGCACGTGCGAGGTATAGACGGATGCGGTAATGCGCGCCATGTCAGTTCTTTCCTTGAGGCTGGCGATGCGGCTGGGCGTCGCCGTCCTCGCCCAGATAGCGGTTGCCTTCGACCGAACGGCCGCCGCCAATCATCATGTTGCGGTACGCCTCCTCGCTCATGCCGGTCATCGATCCGGCCATCTGCTGGAAGCTCTTGCCGTCGGTGGCGCCGATCTTGGCGAGGAAGTAGATGTTGCCACCTAGGCGGATGCACCAGTTCAGGTCGCGCGCAAGCACGGCCTGCTTCTGCTCTTCCGTCATCGGCCAGGTGTCCAGGTAGGCGCGTTCGTCGGCCTTGAAGCGTTCGCGGTTTTCGGCCTTCATCAGCGACATGCAGAACTGGTTCAGCCAGTATCCCTTGCGCGACTGTTCGGCGTCGAAGATGATGGTGCCGGGGACGTCCCGGTAGGGTTTATCGAGCGCCATCGGCGGTCTCCTCTGGCCAGTAGAGACGCATCGGGTTCGCCACCAGCAGTTTGTGCTGAAGCGCGTATGTTGGCGCAATGTGTGGGATGAAATCCACCAGCAAGCCATCGTCGGGCATGTGGTCCTTCAGGTTAGGGTGCGGCCAGTCGGTGCCCCACAGCACGCGGTCGGGGAAGCTTTCCACGACGCGGCGCGCGAACGGGATCACGTCGCGGTAGGGGACACGCTCGCCGTCCAGCGCCTTCGGCCCGGTCACGCTCAGCCGCTCCGGACAGCTTACCTTGCTCCAGATATTCGGGTGTTCGCGCATGAATTTCAGGAACAGCGCAAACTCCGGACCGTCGATGTCCTTGCTCACATCCGGTCGTCCCATGTGGTCGACCACGACCGTGGTGGGAATCGCGCTGAAGAAGTCCCACAACTCGGACAGGTCCTGGGCCTCGAAGTACACCACCACATGCCAGCCAAGCGTCGCAACGCGCCCGGCGATCTCCAGCAGCTCGTCCTTCGGGGTAAAATCAACCAGGCGCTTGACGAAATTGAAACGTACGCCGCGCACGCCTGCATCGTGCATGGACTGCAATTCCTCATCGCTCACCGAGCGCCGCACGGTGGCCACGCCGCGCGCCCTGCCCTGCGATGCCAGGCAGGCGTCGACCATGGCGCGGTTGTCGGCGCCGTGGCAGGTGGCCTGCACGACCACGTTGCGGGCAAAACCGAGGTGGTCGCGCAGCGCGAACAGCTGCGCCTTGCTGGCGTCGCAGGGGGTGTATTTGCGCTCGGGCGCGTAGGCAAACTCGGCGCCGGGGCCGAACACGTGGCAATGGGCGTCGACTGCCCCCGCCGGCAGCTGGTAGGCCGGCTTGCTCGGGCCGGAATACCAGTCCAGCCAGCCGGGCGTCCTCTCGAAAAGGGTTTCCTGCTTCATGGTTCAGTCGATGTAACGCAGACCTGCCGCTTCCAGCGGGCCGCGCATGTTGTACATATCCAGGCCCAGCACGCCCGCCGCAAGCTTGGTCCGCTTCTCTTCTTCCAGCGCCTCGCGTTTGCTCGCCACTTCGGCCACGCGCACGGCGTCGGCTGCCGGCACCACCACCACGCCATCGTCGTCCGCCACGATCACGTCGCCCGGGTTGACCAGGGCCCCGGCGCAGATCACTGGGATGTTCACCGAACCCAGCGTCGACTTGATGCAGCCCTTGGCGCTGATCGACTTGCTCCACACCGGGAAGCCCATCTCCTGCAGCACGCGCACGTCGCGCACGCCGGCATCGATCACCAGGGCCTTGGCGCCGCGCGCCATGAAGCTGGTGGCCAACAGGTCGCCGAAATAGCCGTCGGTGCATTCGGCCGTAATGGCCGCCACCACGATGTCGCCCGGCTGGATCTGTTCCGCCACCACGTGCATCATCCAGTTGTCGCCCGGGTGCAGCAGCACGGTGACGGCCGTGCCCGATACCTGCTTGCCGGCGTAGATCGGCCGCATATAGGGTTTTAACAGGCCTACGCGCCCCATTGCTTCGTGCACGGTGGCGGCGCCCAGCCGGCCGAGGGTGTCGGCGGCGGCGCGGTCGGCGCGGGTGATAGCGCGCTTGACGATGCCAAGCAGGTTGATGTGGGGAGTCGTCATGTTCAGCGTCCTTTTTGTTTCAATGCGGCGTCCAGGCGCGGGTAGACCCGGCGCGCGTTGCCTTCAAAGATCTTGTAGCGTTCCTCATCGCTCAGCGCGGCTGCCTCGATGTAGCGCTTGGTGTCGTCGTAGTAGTGGCCGGTTTCCGGATCGATGCCGCGCACCGCGCCGATCATCTCGGACGCGAACAGCACGTTCTCGACCGGAATCACCTTCGTCAAGAGATCGATTCCCGGCTGGTGGTAGACGCAGGTGTCGAAGAAGATGTTGTTGAGCAGGTGGTCCTGCAGCAGCGGCTTCTTCATCTCCTGCGCCAGGCCGCGGTAGCGCCCCCAGTGGTAGGGTGCGGCGCCGCCGCCGTGCGGGATGATGAACTTTAGGGTCGGGAAGCGCGCGAACAGGTCGCCCGACAGCAGCTGCATGAAGGCCGTGGTATCGGCATTGATGTAATGTGCGCCGGTCGTGTGGAAGCAGGCATTGCAGCTGGTCGAGACGTGGATCATCGCCGGGATGTCGTACTCGACCATCTTCTCGTAGATCGGGAACCAGTGCGGGTCGGTCAGCGGCGGCGAGGTCCAGTGCCCGCCCGAGGGGTCCGGGTTCAGGTTGATCGCGACCGCGCCATACTCCTTCACGCATTTCTCGAGCTCGGCAATGCTGGTGGCCGGATCGACGCCGGGCGACTGCGGCAGCATCGCCGCCGGCACGAAGCTGTCCGGGAACAGCCGGCTCACGCGGTAGCACAGTTCATTACAGATCGCGGCCCAGGTCGAGGACACCTCGAAGTCGCCGATGTGGTGGGCCATGAAGCTGGCGCGCGGGCTGAACACGGTCAGGTCGCTGCCACGCTCGCGCATCAGGCGCAGCTGGTTCGCTTCGATGGTCTCACGCAGCTCGTCGTCGGAAATCACCAGGTCGGCGACGCGCGGCCTGGCCGCAGGGTCCTTGATGCCGGCGATCTGCTGGTTGCGCCAGTCTTCCAGCGCCTTGGGCGCGGTCGTGTAGTGGCCGTGGATGTCGATGATGAGTGGGCTGTTCATGGGATGTGATTGTTGTTTAGCGATTAAAACAGGCTCGATGGCACCATCACTTCACCGCGCATGATCAGGCGGGCCGTACGCAGCAATGCAGCGCGGACGACCTTGTGCGGGTCAAGCGGATCGAGTTCCAGTTCGACCGAGAACTCGCCGGTCGGGTGCTCGACCGACACGGTCTTCACGGCGCCCTCGGGCATCACCGCCTGGCCCTCGGCCACGGTGCCCGGCAATACGCAGGCGGTGGCGACCGTAACGGCGGCCAGTACGCCGATGGCGTCGTGGCACACGTGCGGGATGAAGCTGCGGGTGGCCAGGCTGCCGCCCCTCCGGGGCGCCGCGATCAGGGTCATCTTCGGGTAGTTCTTGCTGCTGACGTCGCCCAGGCCCATCGCATGGCCGCATGCGATGCGCAGGCGCTCGATGCGCGCCTTCAGTTCCGTATCGGCGTTCAGCTCCGCCACGTCTTCATAGCCGCTGCGCCCGACGTCGCCGGCGCGCAGCAGCACCAGCGGCATGCCGTTGTCGATGCAGGTGACCTCGATGCCGTCGATGGTGTCGCGCGCATTCCCGGTCGGGAGCAGGCTAGAGCACACAGAACCCGCGGTGTCGAGGAAGTCGATGCTGATCGGCGCCGACGTTCCGGGCACGCCGTCGATGCGCGCCTCGCCTTCGTAGGACACTCGGCCGCCCGGCGTCTGCACGGTGATGTCGCACTGCATGTCGGTGTTCAGGGTCAGCACCCGCAAGGTCGTGGTCTCGCCCTGCACCGGCACGATGCCGCGCTCGAGCGCGAACGGCACCACGGCCGCCAGCATGTTGCCGCAATTCGGCGTGGTGTCGACCGTGTCCTTGTCGGGCTGCAGCTGGGCGAACAGGAAATCCAGGTCGACGCCGGGGACCGCGCTCCTGCGCACGATGCCGACCTTGCTGGTGAGCGGGTGGGCGCCGCCCAGGCCGTCGATCTGGCGCGGGTCTGGCGAACCCATCACAGCCAGCAGCACGCGGTCGCGCCCGGCGCCGTCGAGGGGCAGGTCCGACTCGAGGAAGAAAGGGCCGCGCGAGGTGCCGCCGCGCATGAACAAGGCAGGGATTGGCTTTTGCATGATGGTAAGGATTGTGCTCCTCGCTCCGGCCCGGACCTAGTGCCCGCATCCACTAGCAGCTATGCCGTTTTGCTATATCATCAGTACTTACCTTGAACTAATGGATACGCTCGCATGGACCTGAAACAGCTCGCCTACTTCGTGCGGGTCGCGGAACTGGGCAGTTTCTCGCGCGCATCCGTGATGCTCGACATTGCCCAGCCTGCGCTGAGCCGCCAGGTGCGGATGCTGGAACTCGAGCTGCGCCAGCACCTCCTGGTGCGCAACGGCCGCGGCGTGACCCTGACCGAGGCCGGCCAGGTCTTGCTGGAGCACAGTCGCGGCGTGCTGCACCAGGTCGAGCGCCTGCGCGAGGAACTGTCGCGGGTCCGTGGTTCGCTGGCCGGCAGCGTGGCGCTCGGGCTGCCGCCGACCGTGTCCAAGGTATTGACGGTGCCGATCTCGCGCGAATTTCGCAGCCGCATGCCGGAGGGGACCCTGGCGATCACGGAAGGTCTGTCCGCGCCGATGGCCCAGGCGCTGGTGTCCGGCAAGCTCGATATCGCCTTGTTGCACAATGCGCAACCCTCGCCCGACCTGCACCTGGTGCCGCTACTGGAAGAGGAGCTGTTGCTGGTTCAGCGGCGCGCCGATGCACCAGCAGGCAAGACAGCCAGACTGGCAGAACTGGCGGATCTGCATTTGATCATCCCGAGCCGGCCGAATGCCATCCGCATGCAGGTCGAAAACGAATTGATCAACCTGGGCGTCCTGCCCCGCATCGCGCTGGAGATCGACGGTGTGGCGGCGATCCTCGACCTGGTGGCCGACGGCGCGGGTTGTGCCGTCCTGACCCGGCATGCCGTGCTGACGGCAGCGCATCCGGAACGCTACGCCATGCGCCGCATCGGCGAACCACGGCTTGCCTCGCGCCTGTATATCGCTACCCACGCGCACCGCCCCGCCACCGAAACCCAGAAGGCGATGGCGGAACTGCTGGCCAGGCTGGCGCCGGCTGCCCTGCTGCCTCCGGAGCCAGGTCAGAACGCTCCAACGTAATTCTCGGCAAGCGCCGTGCGCATCGCGCGCGATGCCACCAGGTTCTCGAGTTCCGCTTGCTGCATCCTGCGCTCGAACGGCGTGGCGTCGGCGAAGGTGTGCAGCAGCCGGGTCATCCACCACGAGAAGTACTCGGCGCGCCAGACCCGCTTGAGCGCCTCTTCCGAATAGCGCTCCAGCAGCCCTTGATGTCCGCTGCGGTAGAACGCGGACAGCGCGCGCGACAACAGCTTCACGTCCGAGATCGCCAGGTTCATCCCCTTGGCGCCGGTTGGCGGCACGATGTGGGCGGCGTCGCCGGCCAGGAACAGGCATCCGTGGCGCATCGGTGCGCATACGAAGCTGCGCATGCCGATGATCCCCTTCTGAAAGATGCGGCCTTCATTGAGCTTCCAGCCATCCTTGTGTTCGAGGCGCGCATGCAGTTCGTTCCAGATGCGGTCGTCGGACCAGTTCTCGACCTTGTCCTTCGGATCGCACTGGAAATACAGGCGCTGCACCGTCGGCGAACGCGTGCTGACCAGGGCGAAGCCGCGCTCGTGCTGGGCGTAGATGAGTTCATTCGAGGACGGCGCCGACTCGACCAGGATGCCGAACCAGCCGAAGGGATAGACCCGCTGGAACTCCTCGCGCACGCCTTGCGGGATCATCGGGCGCGAGACGCCGTGGTAACCATCGCAACCGATCACGAAGTCGGCTTCGATGCGCCCCGCCTCGCCCTGGTGCATGAAGCTGACGGCGGGGCGCGCGCCATCGATGTCATGCAGCGCCACCTCGCTGGTCTCGAACAGCGGCTGCGCCCCAGCCGCCACGCGCGCCGCCACCAGGTCGATGATCACCTCGTGCTGCGGGTAGACCGCGATGGCCTTGCCGGTCAGCTCAAGCAGGTCGATGCGGTGGCGCCCGCCGCCAAAGGCCAACTCGAAGCCGTGGTGCAGCGCGCCCTGTTTGCGCATGCGTTCGCCGATTCCGGCCTCGTCGAGGATGTCCATGCTGCCCTGCTCCAGCACGCCGGCGCGGATGGTGGATTCGATATCCGCCCGGCTGCGCGACTCCAGCACCACCGATTCGATACCGTTCAGGTGCAGCAAGTGGGAAAGCAGAAGGCCGGCGGGGCCGGCGCCGATGATGGCGACCTGGGTACGCATGTCGATGTCTCCGATGTGTGTTGTATGAGACCATCGTAGTGTTCGTCTGCGCAGACAAGAATGGATCAAACCGGAAAATACTTGTACTATTTTTACACGCCGATTTTTCAGTCCGTCACCGTCACATGCCACTGATCGTCAACGCTGCGCCTTCCGAGATTCCCATCTTCGCCCTGTACGGCGAGTCCACACGGGGCGCGGATGCCGAAGGGGTGCACGTGGAACTGATTGAAACGCGCAGCCGCCAGTACGACTGGCATATCGGCACCCACATCCATGCGGGGCTGTTTCAGGTACTTTTTTTATTGGGCGGCCAGGTCAGGGCGAGCATCGACGGCGACCTGTGGGAATGCGAAGGACCTGTGGCGCTGACGATCCATCCGTCGCTGGCACATGGCTTCGACTTCTCCGAAGAGGCCCATGGTTACGTGCTGACCATCGACCAGAACCTGCTGTTCGACGGTGGCGACCTGTTCTCCTCACTGTTCGTCCAGCCGCTCGCGATCGCCCTCGATGCCGCGCCCGACATGCGCGCACGGATCGAGGCGCTGCTGCAGCACCTGGTCGCGGAGTCGAGCTGGCCACGCCACGGGCACGCCCTGATGCTGGACTGGCTGGCGCGCAGCGTGCTGCTGAATTTGATACGGGTGCAGGCCGAGCACCGCATCGCCGACCGCGGCGGACGCGACGATTTCGAGCTGTTCAGCCGCTTCCGCGCCGAGGTCGAGCGCCGCTACAAGGAACAGTGGCAGGTCGGGCAATACGCAGATGTGCTGCACATCTCGCCCACCCGCCTGAACCGCCTGTGCCTGAAACTGGCCGGCAAGTCGGCCTTCGAGATTGCGCAGCAACGCCTGCTACTGGAAGCCTGCCGCAAACTGACCTACGTGCCGGCTGGCGTGGCCAGCATCGCCTACGAACTGGGCTTCCAGGACCCGGCCTATTTCAGCCGTCTGTTTAAGAAACTGATGGGGGTCTCGCCCACGGAATACCGGCTGGCGCTGCGCGAGACCGAGTCCGGCGCCGTGTCACATCGTCCGCGCCGATAGCTGCTATCGAAAAATCCAAGACGCTACCGGCCCCAAGGGCCAGGATCAGGGCGCAGAAAGCGGTGACGTATCCTCGTCAGTGTGGCATGATCGGCCAACAAGAGCGTTGCGGCACGACACGCACGCCGAGAACAAGGAGACACCATGCGTTTCAATCGCCTCGACCTCAATTTGCTGGTCGCGCTCGACGCGCTGCTGAGCGAAAAAAGCATCACCCGTGCATCCCGGCGCCTGAACCTGAGCCAGTCGGCTACCAGTGGCGTGCTGGCCCGCCTGCGTGACTATTTCAAGGACGAACTGCTGGTGCCGGTCGGCCGCAATCTGATTCTTACGCCGCTGGCCGTCAGCCTGACCGAGCCGGTGCGCGACGTATTGCTGCAGATCCAGCGGACCATCGAGATCAAGCCGGAGTTTGCCCCGGCAACCGCCACCCGGGAATTTCGCATCTTCGCCTCCGACTTTGCCTCGACCGTCCTGTTGGGCGAACTCGGACGCCGGATCAGTGAAGACGCACCGGGTATTTCCATCGAGATCTCGGCGACGACATCGACGCCCGCGGAACAGCTCGAGCGCGGCGAGGTCGAACTGGTGATATTGCCAAGCAAGTTCCTGTCGGAGTCGCAGCCGACTGCACCGCTGTTCGAAGAAACCTACACCTGCATCGTCTGGACCGGCAACAAGCTGGTCGGTGACAGTCTTTCGGTAGACCAGTACATGCAGCTCGGCCACGTGTCCTCACGCTTCGGCACTTCGCTGACCAGCTTTGAAGAGAGCTTCCTCAAGGACAGCGGCTACGACCGGCGGATCGAGGTCTCGACGACCAATTTCACCAGCATTCCGCACTTCGTGATCGGCACCAATCGCATCGCGACCATGCACACTCGCCTGGCGCGCATGCTGGCCTGCTATTACCCGATCCGCCTGATTGCGCCGCCGATTGCGTTTCCAAAGCTGGAAATGTGCATGCAGTGGAACCGCTTCCTCGACCGCGATCCATCCCACCTCTGGCTGCGCAAGATGCTGTTGGAGATCGCGGACGCCGAACCGGCCAGGAACATGTCGGCTACTGCGATGGCGACCGCGCCGGCAGGACAGGTCCATCCCCTGCCGCGCCAGCGCATGTCCGCCTGAACAGTCGGCGCGAAGGCCGGCTGGCGTGCCCCACCGGCCAGTGTTTCACCCGTCGACCAGTCCACGCATGCGCATCCAGGTCCAGAACTGCTCCGGCCAGACATCGCTGCTCAGTCCTTGCTTCTTCATCCCGAAACCGTGACCTCCGCGCTCATAGAAGTGCAGCTCGACCGGCCTTCCAGCCTTTTTCCAGGAACTCACCAGGCCGAAATCGCCATTGGCAAACAAGGGGTCGTCAGCCGCCAGCGCCAGGAACACCGGCGGTGCATCGGCGCTGACCTCCCGTGCGCTCATCGGGCCATAGATCATCGCCGCGAAGTCTGGGCGGGTGGCGGCGCCGGGCCCCGATACCACCTCGAGCGTCGTCATTGCCCCGGCCGAAAACCCGATCATCCCGATGCGCCCCGCACGCAGCCCCCAGCGCGCGGCATTCTCGCGGACCAGCTGCACGGCTCGGCGGCCATCTTCGACTGCCAGGGGAAAGGTGCCGATGGGTTTACCTGACGCCGCACCCTGCTGCCGCGCCCGGATGAAGTCTTCTTCCTTGGCCGGCGTCTCCACCAGGCGGTATTTCAGGATGTAGGCACTCACGCCGCGCTGTGCGAGCCAGTTCGCGACCAGATGACCTTCATTATCCATCGATAGCAGTCGGAACGCGCCGCCGGGCGCGACGATGACCGCCGTCCCGTTGGCCTTGCCGGCAGGGGGCAGCACTGGAATGAGCATCGGAACAACGACATTGCGTGCCCTGCGTCCGTCCGCGAACTGGGTCCACTGTTCGGTGTGGGTTGCGCCTTCCGATCCTGGCGCGACACCTGGATAGAGCCGGATTTCAGTAGGCGCCGATGGCACCGGGATCGGCGTGCCGCCCGTCTGCGCCAAGACGCAGACGGGGCTGAGGATGAGCAATCCCGCGAGCGCCGCGAGGATGGTCCTGGAAAGAGCATTGGGCGAGCGCTGCATATGAGTCCTTTCTGTTATGTGGTTCAATTAAATAGTGGAACGCTCGACGATCGTGAATCCAATATCGCAGATGGGGTCTGCAATGCGCCGCCCAGCGATACGCTCGAGGATGAAATGCGCAGCCGTTTCGCCGATCACGTTGCCGTCGATGCGCACCGTGGTCAGCGACGGATGCAGGTCGCGCGCGAAGCTCTGGTCGCCCAGGCCGATCACGCCGAGTCGTCCCGGCACATCGATTCCCTGCGCGTGCGCCTCGTTCAGCACGCCCATGGCCAGCATGTCGGAACTGCAGAATACGGCGTCGATGTCGGGATGCGCCGCCAGCAGCTCGCGCAGGCCGCTGCGGCCATGCCCGACCGTCGTTGGCGCCCCGACATAGCAGGCCGGGACCTGGCCATCCGGGCCTGCGAGTTTGAGTGCCTGCGCGGTCTGGATGAAGGCGGTGCTACGTTGGCGCGCGCGCTCGTCGTTGGCGCTGATGAGGGCCACCCGGCGCCGGCCGCGCCCGTGCAGGTAGGCCGCGACCGCGCTGCCGAGCCGGCTGTGCGAGAAGCCAACCAGCATATCGATCGGTGTCGGTGTCAGGTCCCAGGTCTCGACCACCGGGATGCCGCTGGCAAGCAGCCGACGCCGGGCCAGCGGCGAGCGCATCACCCCGGTCAGGACCACGCCATCGGCGCGCCGCCCGATGATCGCTTCCAGCAGTTCGTCTTCATGCGAGTCCGCGTAGCCGCTCTGCCCAAGCATCAACTGGTAGCCGGCGGCGGTGAGCGAGCGCGTCAGGGCCTCGATCATCTCCAGGAAGACCGGGCTGGAAATGGTGGGCACGACCGCTGCCACCAGCCGGGTTTGGCGGGA
The DNA here is from genome assembly GCF_041023745.1 of Massilia sp. X63. Classification (NCBI taxonomy): domain Bacteria; kingdom Pseudomonadati; phylum Pseudomonadota; class Betaproteobacteria; order Burkholderiales; family Oxalobacteraceae; genus Massilia; species Massilia sp. X63. Next base: position 66,895 of record NZ_JBFTEF010000012.1, on the reverse strand, counting down.
CGCCAGGCCACCGGCCAGGATGTTCGGCACATAGCCGGTGCGTTCGACGGCCTCGCGCACCCGCGCCAGGATCTCCGGCGACACGGTTTCCGGTGTGTTCAGCGCGCGCGAAGCCGTGATTGGCGCCACGCCGGCCAGTTTGGCGACATCGCGTAGGGTCAGGCCGCCGTGACGCCGGCGGCGGCGCCCGGGTTCATGTCCAGGCGGATTGTTGGTATCGGATGTCATCACGTGGGCTTGTACCTGGGGCCATTTGTCAGGAACACGCCCCCTTGGTGCGTCAACGTGACGTCGCGTGGATCGGACCAGTCGACGGCCTCGGGAATCAAGTGGGCAAATGCGCTCGCACTCTGCGTCGGGCGGTAAGCCAGATGGCGCGAGTGCCGGTCGTCCCACCAGCGGCCGGGATTGTCCGAGACGCCGAAGGCGATCGTGTGGCCGACACGTGGTGTCATCAGCGACCTGCGAAGCAACTGCACCAGGTCGTCGAGGCCAAGCCAGGTCACCATTTGCCGGTAGTTGGTCGGCTCTGGCCAGCAGTAGCCGATACGCAGGCATACGGTCTCGATGCCGAACCGGTCCCAGTAGTAGCGCGATAGCGATTCGCCGAAAACCTTCGAGACCCCGTAATAGCCGTCGGCGCGGGTGGGCATGGTGGCGTCGACGGAATCGGTAGTCCGGTACATGCCCATGGTATGGTTGGTACTGGCGAACACCACCCGACGGATACCCAGCTTGTGGACAGCTTCGTACAAGTTGACCAGTCCCAGGATGTTGGCCTGCATGATCGGCTCGAATTCGAGCTCGGTGGAGACACCACCGAAGTGCAGGATGGCGTCCACGCCTTCGCACATCCTGAACACTGCGTCCCGGTCGGCCAGGTCGCACTGGACTATCTCTTCGCCCGGGCGAGCGGGACCGCAATCGGCCATGTCCGACAGTCGAACGATGTCGGCAAATTGATGCAGATGTTCACGCAGGCGTTGGCCGAGCTTGCCGGCCGCGCCGGTGAACAGGATTTTCTTGAATGGTTTCGTCATCCAGCTACCTTAACGACATGATTGAATTACTGTCCCTGGTATCGACATCCCATCGCCTGGAACCCGACCATTGACGATCGGGCTCCCTGCTAGATGACTAGAAGCTGAACCGCACACCAGCCTTGACCGTCAGTCCGGCGAGGTCGTAGTAGGCGTTCTGGTTGGCCGGCGGCGGTGGGGCGCGGTCCAGCAGGTTATTGACGGTGAAGTAGAGCTCGCGGCGTCCGGCATCCTCGCCGAAGTCGTAACTCGCTCCCACGTTCACGAGTGTGTAGGACGGAATCATGTTGTTGTTGACGCTGTTGACGGCTGCCGGGGTGTAGCCGGGTTCGTCCGGGCCGATGAATCCGTTGTTCTGATGCCCTCGGCTGATGAAACGTACCTGGCCGTTCAGCGACAGACGCTTCCACTTGTAGTCGAGCGCCGTCGTCCACATCCATTTCGGCAAGCCGGCCGGGCCTCCGAATCCGGCGCCGGTCTGGCCGGCGCGATTGATCCCCTCCGGATAAAGTGCCGAGACATCCGTCGAGGTCCGGTACTCGAAGACGCGCGTGCCTTGGATATTGACGGCGAGCGTTCCGGCAAGTGCTGAGCTCAACTCGCCAAGCGGTTGCCTGTAGGTCATCTGCATGTCGACGCCGCGGGTCAGGAACTCTGCCACGTTGGCGGTCGTTCCCCGAATCCCCGTGATCTGGCCTCTCACCGTGTCGTTGTTGGCGAAGCTGATCAGTGAGCAATACGCGTTTCCGCTATAGACGCCACCCTGCAGGCAGTTGTTGACCACATTCTGGGTGGGGGTGGCGGTGATCGCGCCGTTGATGTTGATGCGGTAATAATCTGCCGAGACACTCAGGCGCTTCAGGTAGGTCGGCTGGAACACCACTCCAACCGTGAGGGTGTTGGAAATTTCCGGTTTCAGGTCGGGATTTCCGCCGACGGTCACCCCGGCCGCGTTGGTGATCGGCGCGACGCCTGGGCGCGGATCGGCCGGCAAAGGCAGGTTCGGCGTAGCCGGCGTGTAGAGTTCGACCAAGTTAGGTGCACGGATGTCGCGCGACCGGGTGCCGCGCAGGCGGAAATCGGGACTCGGCTCCCAGCTCAGGCCGCCCTTCCACGTGGTGACCATGCCCGAGCTGCTGTAGTCGGTGCGGCGCACCGCGCCGTTGAGGTCGAGCGTCCTGGCGAACGGCTTATCCTTCAGCAAGGGCACGATCGTCTCGGCATACACTTCCTTGACGGTGACGCTCGCGGAATTCAAATTGCTCCCTGCCCCCGTCAGCCAGCCGCCCGCCTGCGAAAGTGGATCGACCGTCGTCGCGAGCGATTCCTTGCGGCGTTCGAGGCCGGCGCCGACCGAGACCGGACCCGCCCAGTTCGAGAACGGCTCGCCTTGCACGTTGGCCGAGAACTCGCTCACGCGCGAAACGGTTCTGCCGCTTGAAGTGCCCCGAATGTAGTTAAACGCGCCTGGCGAGCCGCTCGCCTGGCCAAGAATGTTCAACGGCTCGCATCCCGCAGCGCGGGCCGCGGCGTTGCGACAGACCACCTGGCCGTTGACCGTTACGGCATCGATCGCGTTCCGGAAGTTGGCGTTGATCATGTTGTTCGAATATTCTGTATCAGCCTTGTCGCGACCATTCTGATACGAAATGTCCCATTCCCAAGTCTCGCCGAACTTACCCTGGAGCCCGGTCGAAATATAGCTGGTATCGTGGGACACGTCCCTTTGCACAGGACCGAAGTCATTGCCAAGATAGCCGATCGCAATACCTGTGGCAGGAACGAGTGCCAGCTGCGCCGGCGTCAGGGCTTGCATCAGATAGGCATTGTCGCGCGCGATGGGCAGCGTAGGGCCGGCACCGGCGCCATCACGTCGTGCAATAAGGATATTGCCACTTCGCGTGTGTGAGAACAGGGGCTGGACGTAGGCGCTGAGACGATCGCTGAATTCGTACGTTACCTTGGTCAGGAAGTTGGCACGTTCCAGCTGCGGACGAAGCTGGAGCGGATACCGGTGGGTGATGCCGGCCGCCGCGTTGGCGGCCCTGGCCTCATCGGTGAAGACATCCTGAGACGTGAGCAGATTGCCGTACTGACCCTGCGAGAATCGTGCAGTCGTCGTGGCCCCATTCGGCGCCTTGACGAAGGCCAGGCCCAGCAGAGGACCGTTGGTGCGAATCAGACCGCCGGTCGTGCCGTTGCCCACCAGCCCGTTCTTGCCGATGATGTTGGCAGGCACGCCGGCCGCGCGATTGGGAAACGCCCAGTTGATGTAGCTATCCCTGCCCCACGCACGCTCGTCGTTGTAAATGTCGGTGCCGGTGTTCTTGTTGTACTCACCGCCAACGACCACATGCCCCTTGCCGCCCGCGAAACTGCCGCCCCACGCAAGGCTGGCAAAGGTGTCCCTGGCGTCGTTGTAGCGCGTCGCGCCGTATTGCACGTTGCCTTTCACGCCCTGGAGCTGGTCGTTCAGAACGATATTGACGACACCCGAGACAGCGTCGGACCCGTACGAGGCGGATGCGCCGCCCGTCACCACGTCGACAGTGCGGATCAAGACGGTTGGAATCATGCTCATGTCGATCCCGGCGCCGTTATTGGTCTGCGGAAGCCGGTGACGATCGAGCAGGACGAGCGTTCGCGTTGCGCCAAGGCCTCGAAGGTCGGCAAGGGTCTGGCCGGTGTTGCCGATCCCGCCGCCCGCAGGCGTCTGGCTGCCCCGGAACGACGGAATCTCGTTGAGGATGTCGCCGATGTTGACGGTGGCGCGCTGTTCCAGGGCCGCAGCGCCAATGCTTACCGTGGGCGTGGGGGCAGAATAGCCTGCTCGGTCGATGCGGGAGGCGGACACGACGACCGATTGCACCGCGCCTGTTGCAGAGGCTGCGGCTTCGGCGGGCGCGGGCAACGGCCCTGCAGGAACGGCGGCAGGGGACTGGGATTCGACAGGTGCGGCGGGAGCGCTTGCCTCGGTCTGCGCATGTACCGGCACAGAGATTGCGAGCGCGCCGAGCGCCGCCAGTGCGGAATGGATGGCGATGACCGAACACTTCACCGTGGGACGGGACGAATGATGCTTCATTGTTGACTCCTCCAATTGCGCTGCTGTTTGAATAGTTTTAGTTGGTGGCGCGGTGCGCTATCGCACCAGGCAAGGGCGTTTCGGATCGAAGCTCCACCCCGGGATCAGGTATTGCATTGCGACGGCGTCGTTGCGCGCGCCCAGGCCCATGTTGCGGTAGGCCTGGTGCGCCGCCTCGACGGCATCCATGTCGAGTTCCACGCCGAGGCCGGCCGCCGTCGGCACGGCGACTTTGCCGCCCTGAATCTGCAGGGGATTACGCGTCAGGTATTGGCCGTCCTGCCAGATCCAGTGGGTATCGATTGCGGTAATCTTGCCGGGCGCCGCCGCAGCCACATGCGTGAACATGGCGAGCGAGACGTCGAAGTGGTTGTTCGAATGCGAACCCCAGGTCAGGCCCCATTCATTGCATAGCTGGGCCACGCGCACGGAACCCTGCATGGTCCAGAAGTGCGGATCGGCCAGCGGGATGTCGACCGACTGCAGCTGGACCGCATGCCCGAGCTCGCGCCAGTCGGTGGCGATCATGTTGGTGGCGGTCGGCAGACCGGTGGCGCGACGGAATTCGGCCATGGTCTCGCGCCCCGAATAGCCGTTCTCGGGACCGCAAGGGTCTTCGGCGTAAGCCAGCACATGGTGCTGGTCGCGGCACAGCCGGATCGCGTCCTTGAGCAGCCAGCCGCCGTTCGGGTCCAGCGTCACGCGGGCATCGGGGAAGCGCTCGGCCAGCGCGGTGACGGCGGCGATTTCCTCTTCGCCACGCAGCACTCCGCCCTTCAGCTTGAAATCGCGGAAGCCATAGCGCGCATAGGCAGCTTCGGCCAGGGCTACCACCGCCTCCGGGCTCATGGCCTGCTCGTGGCGCAGGCGGAACCAGGGATCGTCATTGTCGAGGTCGCAGACGTAGTCCAGGTCGGTGGCCTTGCGGTCGCCGATGTAGAACAGGTAGCCCAGCATCTCCACCTGCTCGCGCTGCTGGCCATCGCCCAGCAATGCGCATACCGGCAGGTCGAGGAACTGGCCGAGCAGGTCGAGCAGCGCGGATTCCAGCGCGGTGACGGCGTGGATCGCGACGCGCAGGTCGAAGGTCTGGTTCCCGCGCCCGCCGGCGTCGCGGCCGGCAAAGGCGGCGCGTGCCCGGTTGAGGATCGCATGGACATTGCCGACCTGCTGGCCGACGACCAGCGGACGGGCATCTTCCAGGGTCTGGCGGATGGCTTCGCCCCCTGGCACTTCGCCGACGCCGGTATTGCCGGCGCTGTCTGTGAGGATCACCAGGTTGCGCGTGAAGTAAGGGCCGTGGGCGCCGGAGAGATTCAGCAGCATGCTGTCCCGGCCTGCGACCGGGATCACCCGCATCTCGCGGACCACCGGAGAGCCATTGCGGGAAATATCGTTGGATGGACTGGACATCGTTTTCCTTCGGTACCGGTACCATTACCGGATGAGTCATGCTATTCGCCGTGCATTCGCCGTGTCCAATCGATATTCCGGATGCTCGAGATCGGGGAATCCGATAGTTGTGCGCACAGCGACCGTGCGGGGATGCGCTAAAACGGAACCGCCGCTGGTGTGCGAGGGCACCAGCGGCCAAAGCGCGCTTCGGGAATGTTGGTACCGGTACCGCTGCTGAAGCGCGGGACCGGCGCTGGGCCGTTTAGCGTGGGGTCACGCTGAACGAAGACAGGATTGCTTCGCCGGCTTTCGGCTCGAAATCGATCCGGGCCTTTCCGCCGCTGACGCGCAGGGGCACGGTGCGCTCGAGCGCCGTCAGGCTGCCGACGCTTGCCGCAATGTCGAGATCGGCCAATGCAAGGCGATCCTGCACGCGCACATCGAAGACACGCTTGCCCGCCTCCTGCTTGTCGACCGGTTCGACGAAACGCAAGGTCAGCTCATATTCGCCATCCGGCAGCGGCAGCTCGTAGCTGAAACGGCCGGTACGGTAACCCAGGTACATCTGCTGGTCGGCGGCCCCCTGCACGACTTTCGGCGGCGGCGGGCGGCGCACCGGCTCGTTCAGCAGCTTGCCCTCCCCGCCCGTGAAGAAGTTGTCCGAGCCGTAAAGACCGGCGCTGGTCTGCATGACGCCCAGCTGGCCTGCCAGCACCCGGTAGGTGCCTGGGCCATCCGCGCGCCGCCAGACGGCCCGATCGCGCAGGGCTTTACCCTTGAGCGAGGCGCTCACGACGATCTCGTTGTCGCCTTTGGCCAGCACCACGTTGCGCCACAAGCAGATCCGCTCGACGCAGTCCACGCTGCCCAGGTCGCGGCCGTTCACGGACAGCCGCGCCTTCGGTGCGTTGCTATAGGCCTTGACGTCGGCTACGGGACTGGCGCGGTCGAGATAACGATGCCCGGCCAGGTAGATCATCGGTTCCGGGTTCCAGTGCGCTTTGTAGAAATAGAAGGATTCCTTTTTTACCGAACGGTCAAAACTGACGATCCCCTTGTCGTTGGTGTCGACCAGGTCGCCCTCCATGCGGATTGCGGTGCCGAAGTCGAACATGTTCCAGAGCCAGCTGGCCCAGAGGTAGGGCTTGTCGCGTAACTGCGGCCAGGTCTTCTCGTGGATATAGGATTGGAAGCCCTCCGGATGGGGGCGTCCGCCGGCGACGATCGGGCCGCCGAGCGGATTGTCGGTATGCTGGGACAGCGCGCCGCCGGCGCCATACTCGGTCACGCTGAGCGCCTTCTTCGGGTAGAAGGCGTGCACTTCGTCGAGGTAGGCGCTCAGGTCTGCCACGTTGGCGTAATACCAGCCGAAATAGACATTGACCCCGAATACATCGACGGCCTCGGGCGGCGAATCGAGGCCCTTGCCCGGCGTGGTCGGCATCAGGCTTCCCGGCAGCGTGCCGCAGCAGCTGGCCAGGACCGGCGGACGCGACGGATCTTCCGCCCGCGACAGCGCTGCCAGGCGCTCCAGCAGTGGCAAGGTGGGCGGCTTGGGCTGCATCCAGACATTGGCGATGTTCGGCTCGTTCGCGATCGACCAGACCGCGATCGACGGATGGTTGTAGTTCTGGCGGATCAGCTCGCGCAGGTGCTGTTCGGCGTTGGCGATGAAGCCGGGCGTGGCCGCCGGTTCGCCATACGGGGCCGACAGCAGCACCAGGGGCACTTCGGCCCAGACGATCAGCCCCATCCGGTCGGCCAGCGCGTAGCCCTCCTTCGGGTGCTGGTAGTGGGCGAGCCGGATGGTGTTGGCGCCGATTTCCCTGATGATGGCATAGTCCCGCTCCAGCTCGGCAATCGTGGATGCCCAGCCGTTCGCCCCGGTTTCCTGGTGGCGGTTCACGCCGCGCAAGGCCAGGGGTTTGCCGTTCAGGAAAAAGCCCTTGTCGGGATCGAAGCGCATCGTGCGGATGCCGAACTGTTCCGCCACCGTGTCGACCGTGCGAGCGCCGGCCAGCACATCTACGCGCACAGTGTGAAGGTAGGGATCGGCGACGCCGTTCCACAAGCGCGGCTTCGCCACGTCCAGGTTGGTCTTCACTTCGTGCAGCGACGCCGCCGCCATCTCGAGCGACCGGGTGTTGCTGGCAACGACCTTGCCCTTGGCGTCGACCAGCGAAGTGCGGACCTTGACCGCCTGCGCGGCGCCGGCATCGTTGCGTATTCTCGCCACCACTTCCACCTGCGCGCGGCCCGGCTCGAGCGACACGGTACGGGCGTAGACGCCCGGTCCCCCATGGTCGCCCAGGTCGACGTGCACCGGCGCCGTCGTGATCAGCGACACCTTGCGATACAGGCCGCCATACATGAACCAGTCGCCGCCCATCGGCAGGGTTTCGGCGGTGACGGAGCCCTTGGTGTCCGGCGCCGTGTTATCGGTGCGTACCACCAGCAGGTTGTCGCCAGTACGCAGCGCATCGCTGACATCGAAGCGGAAGGCGGACACGCCGCCGGCGTGCCGGCCCAGCCGCACGCCGTTGAGCCACACATCGCTGACGATGCTGGCGCCGTCGAACTGCAGCCAGCTCCGGCGCGGCTTGCCCGTCCCCTGCCCCGCGCGGAACTTCAGTTGGTACCAGCCCTGGCCGCGGCTGTCGTTGGCATCGGCCGCCTTGGTCGTATGGCCACCGATCCGGTTCCAGGTGTGCGGCAGTGTGACGGCTTGCCAGCCGCTGGCATCGGACTGCTCGGTGTGGTGGGCGCCGAAGGCGAAGCGCCAGCCCTCGACCAGCGGGGTCGCGGTCCGGCTTCCGCCGGCGACCGGCGCCGCATGCGCGCCCGCGCCAAGAAGCAGGTGGGTCGCCAGCAATGCGGCAACCCAGTGGAAAACGCGTCGATAACTCATGTCAGGATCCGTTTCAAATGATGCAAGCTGGTGCTGATGCTGGCCATCGGATCGGCCGGAAAGTCGTGTTCAACAGAATAATCGCGCATCCCGGCGGTACCGGCGGCCGCGGAGACGCGCATGCCGGCGCTGCAAGCGCGCCGAGGAGGCTTCTTCTGTCAACCATGGCCGCTCTCAGTAACCCAGGCCGAAGCCGTAGGGGTATAGGGTATCCGCAGCCGGATAGCCCGGCACATCCGACTGCTTGTTGACGATCGCTTCGAGCTTGTTGGCCAGCGCGAAAGGCAGCTTGCCCTGAGGCTTGAACCTGCCGCTGACGACGTCCAGCAAGGCGAGGTCGGTCACGCCAAAAGTCGCCAGCACCGCGCCGGCTTTCCGGAAGCCGCTTGCCTCGTCCAGTACATACGGCTGGCGGAAATAGATCGCCAATACCGTGCGCTCCGCCCCGACCTCGCGCATCACCGCCTGGATGTCCGCCAGCGACGGGGAAATCTGCCAGGACTCGGAGGCGGCCATGGTCGTGAACGAGAGCCTGTCGGCTTCCCACGGGAAGGGACCGCCGAACAGCATCCCCATGTCGTCGACGCATTTGGGGTTGTGCGCCGGATGGCTGACGCAGGGATCTTCAAAGCCCCACACCTTGCCGGTGCGCGGATTGAGCTTGCCCGCATCGGCTCCCATCTGCCTGGTACGGTAAGCCAGCGTGGTTCTCATCGGATTGGTCACCTGGACGCGGATGATCGCCACGTCGTGGCCTGCCGCGCTCGGACGCGCTCCGGGCGCCGTGTAATTGCCGTCGGTGACCTTGTAGCCATAAGCCTCGACGTCGGCCTTGCCCATCCCCATCGTGTAGACGCGCTTTCCGGACGCCAGCGGCAGCAGCCTGGCCGCGCCCTGTTCCCGGTTCTGCAGCAGCACGATCGACTGCTTCTGCACCTGCAGCCCGGCCGCACGGTGCTCGGCCTTGCCGATGATGCCGTCGACACCCGCGGCGTCGACGTAGGGATTTTCGAACAGGCCTAGCCGGAACTGCACCAGCAGCAGGCGGCGCACTGCCTCGTCCACGCGCTCCTGCTTGACCAGCCCGCGATCGACCAGGTCGAGGATGACCTTGTTCTCGTTAAACCCGGACAGCACGTCGACACCGGCATTGATCGCCGTCGCCGCGCGCTCCGGCACGGACTTGCCCTCCAGTCCCCATGCACGCTCGTTGATGATGCCGGTATCGGAATTCACATAGCCTTTGAAGCCGAGCTTCTCGCGCAGCAGGTCGGTGACGATCTGCCGGTTGAACGCGAAGCCGAGCTGGTCGTAGGTCACGCCTTCGTACGTCACCTTGACCGGTACGCCGTAGTAGGGCATGACCGCTTCCAGCCCGGCGTCGATCGCCGCCTTGAACGGTTTGAGGTGATAGCCGAAGTTCCCGCCAGGGTAGACCTGTCCCTTGCCGAAGGAATAGTGCGGGTCCAGCCCCTGCTCCTGCGGTCCACCGCCCGGGAAGTGCTTCATCGTCAGCGCGACCGAGGAACGCGGGCTCAGGGGACCGCCTTGCAGGCCGCCGACCAGGGCACGCATGATGTCGGCATTCAGGTCGGCGTTCTCGGTGAACGCTTCCGAAATGCGGTACCAGCGCGGCTCGGTGGCGAGATCCGCCATGTAGCCGTACACCCCGCGCAGGCCGACTGCGCGGAACTCGGCTCCCATCACATCGGTGAGGGCGCGGACCGGGGCCATGTCCCCGGTGCCGAGCGCCGCTGCCGCGATACCCGCTTCGCGCGGGAACTCGGTGAAGGCGCCGGCGCCGCCTGAAATGCCGAAGCGCGGGTCGTTGTTGTAGTGGTTGCGCTGGTTGTCCTTGAACAGCGCCGGAATGCCGAGGGGCTCGTTCTCGGCCATGGCTTGTACGGCATTGTGGAATTCGGCCAGCTGGCGCGGCGTGACGGTGAAACCGCCGCGGCTTGGCTTGACGCTGCCGTCGCAGACGTCCGGTTTCGGTCCGGCGACGTTGCGCAGGATAAAGCGCGTCATCTTCTGCGCCTTGACGTAGTCGGCCGCCTTGGAGTCCGCCAGGCTGCCCGCGCAGCCCGCGTTCAGGGTATCGATCAGCATCATCCCGGCCTTCTGCTCGCGCGTCATGCGCGGCAGCAGGTCCGCGACCCGCCGCTCGGGGCTCAGGCGCCAGTCCTCGTAGGGATCGAGCCGGCCATCGCCGTTGGCGTCGCGGAACGCGGCGCCGTCCACTTTCAGGACCGCTTTGCTGCGCACGCCGATGGCCGGCTGTCCGCTTCCGTAAAGGACGCCGGGTACCGACTCCGGCCCTGCCTCGTGTTTTGCGCCGGGAGCGGCGCAGCCGGCCAGGGCCGGCAATGCAACCAGGGCCAGTGCACGCGCGACAGCGCGCCGGCGCAGACGACAAGCTTCCATATGATCTCCTCGGGGCAGGTATCCTCCTGCCTGTATTTATTGGTTCTTCGGACCGCCGCCGCCCCCTTGCTACGGTAGCGGTACCATTTCCAGATGCAGTGATCCTATGCGCTGACGCTGTAAATTGTCCAATCGGAAAATTGAATGCGTGGAATCGGAGCAGCGGATAGGCCGCGGGAAGGCGCACGTCCGCCCCGTGCTTGCGCGGGGCTCAGGGCCGGACGATGCAGCGGAAGCCGATATGGCTGGTCCCCGAATCGATCGCCTGCGCCGCACGCGCCGCTGGCCGATAGCGCTGGCAATAATTCGGGGCGCACAGGTGCGAGCCCCCCTTGATCACGCGCCTCGGCAGCCTGGCCAGCGACGCCTGTGGATCGATGCTGCCCGCTTCGCTGCCCCCGGTCGGATTGCTGGGAATGCAGCATGATTTGCTGCCTGCGCCCGGCATGGCGAACCAGTCCGCGGTCCACTCCCAGACATTGCCGATCATGTCGAGCAGTCCATACCCGTTCGGGGGGAAGCTGCCGACCGGCGAGGTGCCGGCGAAGCCATGCAGGGCCAACTGCTGGTCGGGGAAATCCCCTTGCCAGGTGTTCGCCATGAACCGTCCGCCGGGCTGGAAGCTGTCACCCCATGCATAGCGCTTGCGATCGAGCCCGCCGCGGCAGGCGAACTCCCATTCGGCTTCGGTGGGCAAGGCCTTTCCCGCCCATCGTGCGTAGGCCTCGGCGTCACGCGCAGTCACATGCACCACGGGATGGTCTTCGAGGCCCGCGATACCGCTGTCCGGACCGAAAGGATGACGCCAGTCGGCGCCCGCGATCCATTGCCAGGGCGGACCGGATGCGCCTTCCCGGCGCAGCGCCGGATAGATGAACACCATCGAGCCGGGCAGCGCCAGGTGGACGGGCAGCCCGGGATAGACGGCCGGGTCCGGCGCCAGCTCCGCCACAGTACGGTAACCGGTTGCGGCGACGAACTGCGCGAACTGCCGGTTGCTTACCAGACCGCGGTCGATCCGGAAGGGACCGACGCGCACCCGCCGCACCGGCGCCTCTTCCGGATAGACGCCGTCGCAGCCCATGGCAAAGTCGCCTCCAGGCAGGCTCACCATGTCGCCACGACCGGGAATGCTCATTGGTAGCCGCGCGCCATGGCGGCAAGGTCGATCGTGACCTTGCCCGGCTCGTAGCTGCGCTCGAGCACCAGGGCCAGGTAGCGGGCGGCATTGTTCACATATTTGTCGCTGTCCTGGGTGGCGGCGGTGACCAAGGGAAGCACGGGGCGCGCCTTCGCCCCGAGGAAGGTCAGCGCATTGATTGCCTGCAGGCGCACCGGCGGTGGATTATCCGCGTCGAGCAGTCCGGACAGCACGGCAAGCGCGCGGCCCGGATCGGAAAGCATGGCCACGGCTTCCGCGGCGGCCACCCGCACCTGCGGTGAGGGGTCGCGCTCCATCGCCTTGACCAGGGACGGCAGCGCCGCCCGTGCGTCCCGTCCCAGGACGAGCAGCCCCTGGGCGCCCCAGAAGCGCAGCACTTCGTTGCGCTCGTCCAGGGCCGCCCTGAACGTGGCGAGATCGGACGGCCGTCCTCGCGCCGCCCTGGCGGCCAGCGCCATCGCTTCACGCAAGGGATAGGCGCCGGGCGCCCGGCTGGCGACATAGCCTTCGAGGGGCGACCCTTCGGGAATGAAGCCGTTGTCGTTGATGGCCAGCATGTGCTCGTCGAGCGCGGCGCGCAGCTTGCGCAGGCGCTCCCGCGACGCGGGCCTGCCGGCGAGGTTGCGCAGCTGGTCCGGGTCCGCCTGCAGGTCGTACAGCTCCTCGTGGGGTTTCCTGCCGAAGAAGCGGGCCTGGTCGGCATTCAGGCGGCCGGCCCGGAATTCCCGCTCCCAGTCCTGGTAGCCCTTGGCCAGCCAGGCGAAGCCGACATGCTGGCCCCATGGGCGGTGCGGCATGTAGTTGCGAATGTAGCGCCAGCGCCCGTCGCTGACGGTACGAATCATGTCGTAGCGCTCATCCATGCGGTCGCGTCCGCCGAACGCCAGGCGGTGCGGAGCCCCGGTCGCCGGTCCCAGGAAAGGCGCGCCCTGCATGTAGGCGGGGCGCTCGACGCCGGCCAGCGACAGCACGGTCGGCGCCAGGTCGATGAAAGTCACCGGCGCGTCGACCGTCGACCCGGGCGCTGCCGGCGCCATGGCCTTGAAGCGCTCGGGAACCCGCACGACAAGCGCGCAGCGCAATCCTTCGTCATAGCAGTAGCGCTTGCTGCGCGGCAGTGCACCGCCATTGTCGGAGTAGTAGAAAACGATGGTGTCCTGCGCCAGCCCATCCGCCTCCAGTTCGGCCAGGCGTGCACCGAGCTGGGCATCCATCTTCTCCATCAGGTTGTAGTACAGCGCGATGTCGCGGCGCACCAGCGGGGTGTCTGGAAGGTAGCCGGGCACCCTGACCTGCTCCGGCGTCACGGCGCCGGTTGGTGCCGGCTGCTTCATCAGGTCGGGCCGGAACAAACCGCTTTCATGGGTCGTCTCGTCATTGAAGACCGCAAAGAACGGCTGGCCCGGCTCGCGATTGCGCCAGTGGGCGCTCTTGCTGCTGTCGTCCCATGCATCGGCAAGTGCGATGTCGCAGTTGTAGTCGGTCTTGTTGTTGTTCGAGCAGTAGTAGCCGCGTTTACGCAGGTATTCGGTGAATGCGCGCAAGGTGGCCGGCAACTGCGCGACGGCGCGCATGTGATTGGCGGGCGCGGCGCTCTCCGCCCGCACACCGGTGATGATGCCGAAGCGCGAGGGTGCGCATACCGGCGAGGTGGCGTACACGTTCCGGTAGAGGATGCCCTGCGTCGCCAGCGCATCGATGACCGGCGTGCGCGCCAGCCGGTCGCCGTAGGCGCCGATCATGGGGCAGTTGTCCTCGCTGACCAGCCAGACGATGTTTGGCGGACGGGCCGCTTGCTGTTCCCCCCGGGCCGGCAGCACCGAGCCGGCGAGCACGGGAGCGAGTCCCTTCAGCAGTGTGCGGCGCGAGAGTCTGGACATGGGGTCTCCTTGCGTGAATTGTTCGGGCGGCGGCTCAACATGCGACTACCCGCTGGTCGATCGCGCCGAACGGCGCCTCGCCGGACGGCAGCCGCGCGGCCATGCGGACGCGGTCTCCGTAACGCATGTAGGGGGTGGCGGCCGCGCCCTGGGCGATGATCTCGATCACGCGCCGCTCCGCGATGCAGGCTGAACCCCGCTCGCCACCGGCATTCGACACGGTGCCGGTGCCAATGATGGTGCCGGCGCTCAGCTTGCGCGTGCGCGCCGCGTGGGCCAGCAGTTCGCCGAAGCTGAAGTGCATCTCGCCTCCGTTCGGACTGCCGAAGCGCTCTTCGTTCCAGACCACTTCCAGGTCCAGGTGCACGCGCCCGTCAACCCAGTGTTCGCCCAGCTCGTCGGGCGTCACCGCGACCGGGGCGAAACTGGTCGATGGCTTGGCCTGCAGGAAGCCGAAACCGGTCTTCATTTCGCGCGGCCCGAGCGTGCGCAGGCTCCAGTCGTTGAGCTGCACCACCAGGCGGATGGCCTGCTGCGCCGCCTCGGGCGTGGCGCCCATGGCGACCGGACCGGTAATGACGCCGAACTCGCCCTCGAAGTCGATGCCCAGCGCTTCGTCCGGCATCGGGACCGCTTCGCAAGGCCCGAGGAAATCGTCCGAGGCGCCCTGGTACATCACGGGAATCTTGTCGAAATCCGGAATCGGCGCGGTGTTGAAGGCGCGCTCCATCAGATGGCCGTGGTTCAGGAAGGCGGAAGCATCGCACCATTGGAAGCTGCGGGGAAGCGGCGCCATGCAGCGTGCCGCATCGAACGGACGGGCGAGCGGTTTGAGTCCCGCATTGAGCGCATCCGACAGGCGCTGCAGTTCGGGGGCAACCTCGTCCCAGCGCTGGAGCGCCTGCAGCAGGTTCGGCGCGAGGCCCGAGGCTTCGACGGCCTGCGACAGGTCGGTCGATACGACCATCAGGCAGCCATCGGCTTCGCCATTGCGGTAAGTCGCCAGTTTCATGTTGCCTCCTTAATTGCGCGGCAGTGCTTGCAGCGCGTCGTCGACGATCGCCACCGCGCGCGTCCAGCCGGCCGAACCGCGGCGTACTTTGTGCGGGAAGCAGCTGATGAAGAAGCCATGCGCCGGCAGGGCCTCCAGGTTGTGCAGCTTCTCGAGGTGGCAGTAGCCGATGTCGCGTCCGGCCTTGTGGCCTTCCCAGATCAGGGACTTGTCGCCGGTCTCGGCAATTTTTTTCGCCGTGTACGAGAACGGCGCATCCCAGCTCCACGCGTCGGTGCCGGTCAGGCGCACGCCGCGCTCGAGCAAGTACATGGTCGCCTCGTAGCCCATGCCGCAGCCGGCCTGCACGAAGTCGTTGTGGCCGTAGCGGCTGCCGGCGCGGGTGTTGACCACGACGATGTCGAGCGGCTGCAGTTCATGGCCGATACGCTTCAGTTCGGATTCGACGTCCTGCGCCGTGGCCACGTAACCATCCGGGAAATGGCGAAAGTCGAGCTTGACGCCCGGCTGGAAACACCATTCCAGCGGTACCTCGTCGATCGTGATCGACGCCCTTTTTTCGCCGGTCTTCGCATCCATGGTCGAATGGAAGTGGTAAGGCGCATCGAGGTGAGTGCCGCTATGGGTCGTCATGGTCACCCATTCGGCAGCGGCGGCCTCGCCGTCCGGGTAGTCCTCGGGCGTCGTTCCCGGGATCATGGCCATGAATTCCGGCAGCGTCTCCTGGTGCTTCTGGTAGGTGATCTTCGGCGCCAGTGGCGGCGGATCGGACAGCACTTCGTTCTCGAGGTAGATCGACAGATCGATGAATTGGCGGGTCATTTGTTGTTCCTTAGATGGGGGCGGCGAGCGCCATCAGGGTCTCGCCCATGATTCTCTTGTGTTCTTCCTTGTCGCCGCCGGCGATCTCGATCTCGCCCAACCGGCCGGAGTTCTGCACCACCATGCGGCAGCGCTCCCAACGCCGTTCCTGGTAGCGCGCCAAGGCATCAAGCACCGCGCCGCCTTTGCCCACCTCCTCGGCCAGCACGATCGCGTCCTCGATGCCGATGCAGGCTCCCGACGCCATGTGCGGCGTCGTCGCGTGCACCGTATCGCCAATCAGCACCACGCGGCCGCGATACCATGGTTGCGGCACCAGCAGGCTCTCCAGCGGGCGGTAGATGATCTGCGAGCGCTCGTCGAGCTGCTGCGCCACCTGCTGCATCAGCGGCGCCGGAAACTGCGCCAGCAGCGCTTTCAGCATGGGCAGGAAGGCGCCCGGAGGAATATGCGAATTCTCGGCGCGGTCCTCGGTCACGAACAGATACATCTCGTCACGCGACACCGGATTGAGGCCGGTCTTGATCTTCGGCCCCAGCCACATCATGGTCCCGGTCACCTCCACGGGGCGAGGCAGCACCGCGCGCCATACGCCCTGGCCGCTGTACTGCGGACAGGGCGCATCCGGAAACAGGGTTTCGCGCACCTTGGAATACAGGCCGTCGGCGCCGATCACCAGATCGTAGCGCCCGCGGCTGCCATCGCTGAAGCTGACATCGACGCCGTCCTCGTCCTGCTCGATGTGGGTAAACGTGCAGCCCAGGCGCACTGTGGCGCCAGCCGCCCGGGTCGCCTCGGCGAGGATGCGCGCCAGCACAGGACGCATGATCCCGGCATTGCCCGGGACGTCCGGCCCGGCGATGCGCGGCGTCGGCAGGCTGGCCACCTTGACGCCGGTCGGAATGAAGATGTCGACGCCGTCCGACGCCGCGCCCTGCGCCAGGAAGGCGTCGAGCACGCCCAGGCGGCGCAGGGCGCGCAAGGTGGCGCCGCCCAGGCTGATACCGGCGCCATACGAGCGCCAGCCGGGGTCGATTTCGACCAGGTCGACCTCGACGCCCTCGCGGCGAAATTCGATCGCCGCTGCCATGCCGGAGAAACCGCCTCCGATGATGAGTACTTTACTGGCGCTGCTTGTCATGTTCCGTGTCCCCTCCGCCTTCCTGGCAGATATAGATTTCTCGTTCTGATGTAATGACGATGTCGACGCTCTGCAGCGACTGGCCCAGGCAGGGTCCCAGCGTGCACAGCCCGCTCGCGATATCGAACTGCGCGCCGTGCGCGGCGCACACGATGCGCGTCCGGTCTCCGTTCAGGTAGGCGTCCTTGCGCCAGGCCATCGGGGTGCCGCCATGGTGCGGGCAAGCATCGCGCCAGCCGAACACCTTGCCCGCGTGGCGCACCAGCAGTACCGTATCGTGCCCCTCGCCCCATGGATCGAAGCCGCGCGACTGGCCTTCCGCCAGCGCATCCTCGCGGCACAGGAATACCTGTTCACTCACGCCCAACTCCTAGTGGCGCTCGGCGGCGCCCACCGGCCCGGGCGGTGGGCCGCCCGGTGCCCACTTGTCGCGCCGCTCGAACAGGAACAGCTGCGAGGCATCGGCGTCCATCGGGATCGCGCGCGCCACCCACGCTTCGTCGTGGATATCCATGTCGGCGTCGTACTCGACATGACAGCCCAGCGGGCTGTTGAAGTACCAGAACCAATTCGACCCCATCTTGTGGCGCCCCGGCCCCCAGAACGACTGGTAGCCTTTCTCCACGAAGCGCGTGCCGGCCTGCATCACCTCGGTCGGCCCGCCCATGTGGAAGGTGAAGTGCTCGCAGCCCTTCATGAACGGCGGGGTCTGGATCATGAACAGGGTGTGGTGGTCCGCGGTGCCGGCCGGCTGCAGGAAGGGTCCTGCACCGACCAGGCGGTCGGTGCAGCGAAAGCCGAGGCGCTCCACGTAGAAGGCTTCGGCCCTGGCTGTATCGGGCACGAAGTACACCACGTGCGACAGCGTGCGCGGCTTCGCGGAAGCGTTTTCGTCGACGCCCACCACGTTGGCCGGGCGCCCGTACGCGCCCGGTGCATTGATCGCCTCGGCCGGCAGGCCGAGAGGACGGCGCATGGTCACCTGGAAGCCGAGCACGAAGCCCATGTCGTCGACCGCTTCGATCGAGCCGTCGGGGAGGCACTTGACATCGCGGTCGCGGCCCAGTTCCTCGGCGATGGCGCCCAGCGTCTGCTGGTCCGCCACGCCGTAGACCGTCTTGCGCAGCATGCTGGCGGTGCCCATCGACGGCGGCAGCGCGGGGTCGTCCTTGTGGGCGATGACGATGGCGGTGCCATCCAGTGCTTCGAAGCGCCCCGCTCCGACCGGATTCAGGCCGTAGTCGGTCAGGTATTGGGAACAGGCTTCGAGGTTGTCGACGCCGAACAGCAGTTCGTCGGGTCCGATGATATTCATGGTGCTTGCTCTTTCTTTGTAGTCAAATTGCCGTGCGTCCGCCCAGGGTCTCGGCGACCCAGTCGGCGATGTAGGCGCCCGCGTTGGCGGAATTGTCGAAACTGGAATGCTGCACGCCGCCTTCGCGTTCGGTGAATACCTTCAGCTCGCGCTTCGGGCTATTCACAAGCTGCTCGTAGGTGCGCTCGGCCCAGTGCAGGGGAATCTGCGAGTCCTTCTGCCCATGGGTCACCAGGAAGGGCACCTTGATGCGGTCCAGGATGCCGTCGAGGTGGACGCTCTCGGCGATGCGCATGAAGTCGTTATGGTCCTTCGCGCCCCACACCCAGCGCACGTGTTCCCAGTAATGCGGCACCGGGAAGCTGCCTTCCTTCGCCAGGCGCTTCTTCTGGACGTCGCGCCAGTCGTGGTTGGCGCCCCACACCACGCCACAAGCAAAGCGCGGCTCGAAGGCCACCGCGCGTGGGCAGTAGTAGCCGCCCAGCGATACGCCCTCGAGGCCGATGCGCTTCGGGTCGACGTCGGCGCGGGTCTCGAGCCAGTCGACCACCTTGCTGGCCCAGCGCTCGCTGTCAAAGACCGCGTGCATGCCATGCAGGCGCAGCGCTTCGCCGGTGCCCGGCTGGTCGATGACGAGCGACGACACGCCGCGCTTGGCCAACCATTGCGGCAGGCCGACGCGGTACTTCATTTCCTTGGTCGAATCGAGGCCGTTGACTTGCACCAGGATCGGCGCCGGCGCCGCAGTGCCGGTCGTGCCGTCACTGCCGCCTTCGGCGCGCACGTACAGGCCCGAGATATGCGCGTCGCCGTAGGGAATTTCGACACGCACGCAGTTCTCGCCGGAGAGCTTCAGGCCGCGTGCGAACACGTCCAGAAAACGCTTGTACAGTTCCCTGCGGCCGGACGCGCCATGCGCTTGCAGGCGCTCGGCGGTCAGGTAGTAGGTGGCCGCGCGGCCGTACTTGTCGCCGGCCGAGATCAAACGGCCGCGCGCTTCGTCCTCTTCGGCCAGGCCGCAGAGCTTGTCGGCCATCTTCGCCCAGGTCTCGCGGAAGGCCTTGGTACCGGCGGCATCCGGCTGCTTCGCCGCTTCCTGCAGCGGAGCGCACATCTCCTCGATCTCGCCGATGCGCGCACCCATTTCGATGGCCAGGTCGACCGACAGGTTCCAGACGTAGTTGGTAGGAAAATATTTGAACATATGTGTTTGGGAGCGCTCGCAACGAAGTGATGTCTCGCCCACTGTAGGGAGGCGCACGCCATCCGTAAAATGGATTATTCCGATACGACCTATCGGTCCACTGAATGCTTGTCCGACCTGGATCGCGGCATTGCACCAGTGGCGCCGGCACCGCCCTGCAGCGGTGCCGGTGGGAATTCAGGACTGGGCCGGCGGCGTCCAGTCCGCGGGCCGCAAGCCCTGGCCGAGCAGGCGCTCGGCGTTGCGGTAGGCGATGCGTTCATGGTCTTCCTGCGACAGGCGCGGCACCGAATCCAGCAGGTCCGAGAAGCCGTACTGCCCCATGTCGAAGGGATAGTCCGACCCGGTCACGATCTGGTCGATGCCGGCTTCCTGGATCAGGTGACGCAGCGCTTCGGGTTCGTACACGAGGTTGTCGAACCAGATCTGGCGCAGGTAGTCGCCGGGCGGCCTGGCGCAGCCGCGCGCGTCCTGCCGGGCATGCCATGCGTGGTTGGAGCGCCCGATGTACGAAGGCAGGTAGCCCCCCCCATGCGCCGCAAGGATCTTCACGCCAGGATAGCGGTCCAGCACGCCGCCGAAGATCAGGTGGGACAGTGCGATCGTCGTCTCGAGCGGCTGCCCGATCACGTTGGACAAGTAGTGCTGGTCGAGGCGCGTGCCCAGCGTGGTGCCGAACGGGTGGATGAACACGATGCATCCCAGTTCTTCCACCTTGGCCCAGAAGCGCTCGAACATCGGGTCGGCCAGCTCCTTGCCGGCGACCATCGTCGAGATCTCCATGCCGCGCAGGCCCAGCTTGCGCACGGCGTGCTCGAGCTGTTCGAGCGCCAGAGCGGGATGCTGCAGCGCCAGCGTGCCCAGCCCGAGGAAGCGATCCGGATGGGTCGCGCACAGTTCAGCGATTCCCTCGTTCTGGATGCGAACCACCTCGGCGGCCAGGTCCGGCTCGGCCCAGTAGTAGTGCTGGGTGGAGGTAGGGCTCACCAGCTGCATGTCGACGCCCATGGCATCCATGTCGCGCAGGCGCTCGTCCAGCCTGGTCAGCTTCGGCCCGGCCTGCGGCAGCATCACCCTGTTGTTGTATTCCACGGTCGGGGCGCCCAGCGCGCGCAGCATCAGCTCGGGCTCCGCCAGCTTCTGCGGCAGCCCGGCCACCAGCTTTTCGACCTCCGGGAACAGCGCATGGCAATGCAGGTCGACGGTGAACGTCCGTGTTTTCCTGCGCGCCGCGTCCTGGACCCGGACCGGGGAATGGTCCGGGCAATCGCTTGGGCATGTCGGCGTACATTGATGAAACAGCATGGGGTCTCCTGGTCGTGAGTCGGCGGACCGCCCGCCCGGGGGGCGCGCGAATCCAGCCGATTCTACCGAGGCCATGCGCCTTGCTGGCATGCGTTTTTCCGATCGCTCCCATCGGCTGGACCGATGGATGGCGCAGCCCGGAGCTATCGGTTTTTCAGAAGGCAGCTAGCGGAATTCGCCATTCGTCAACCGGCAGCGCCATCCATATACTGGCGGCTCGCGCCAACCAACAAAGGATAGGACTGTATGACAGATACGCATACCCGGACCGGCTTCAAGCTCGGCAGCTTTTCGACCGCCGGTGCTCCGGCCTTCGCCGGCCTCGTGCAGGGTGACCGTGTCATCGCCCTGCACGCATTGCGAAAGCTGGCCGAGGCCAAGGGACTGCAACTGAGCGGCAGCGAATCGGTATTCGCCCTGCTGCAGAACTGGCAAGCCAACTTCGCCGTCCTGTCCGAGGCGCTCGCGCTGGGCGACCAGGCCGGCGCGCTCGATTGGGTACCGGTCTCCAGCCTCAAGGTGCACGCCCCGGTCGAACTGCCACGCCAGATCTTCTGTACCGGCGCAAACTACTTCAAGCACGTCGTGGACATCCTGGTCAGCATGGGGCCGGGCGCCCATCCCGGCACCGCGGAGATGACGCCTGCGGAACTACGTGCCTATGCCGAAAACATGATGCGCGAACGCGCCACCTCGGGCTCGCCCTACGTCTTCAGCAAGCTCCTCTCCGCGGTGACCGGACCGTACGACCCGGTTATCCTGCCCGCGCTGGCCAGCCAGCCCGACTGGGAACTGGAACTGGCGATCGTGATCGGCAAGCCCGCGCGGCATGTGCGACGTGAAGACGCTGCAGGCTATATCGCGGGATATACGATCGCCAACGACATCACCAGCCGCGACCTGATCTGGTGCAAGGAACCGAAGGCCATGGGCACGGACTGGGTGTCGAGCAAGAGCTCCCCGACCTTCCTCCCGCTCGGCCCCTACCTGGTGCCGGCGGCTTTCGTGGCCGACCCGCAGCAGCTCCAGATCGTCCTCAAGCTGAACGGCGAGGTGATGCAGGACGAAAGCACCTCCGACATGATCTTCGATATCGCGCGCCAGATCGAATACATCTCGAGCCGTGTGCAACTGTGGCCCGGCGACGTCATTTGCACCGGTTCGCCGGCCGGGAACGGCATCCACTTCGGGCGTTTCCTGCGCGACGGCGACGTGATGGAAGCGTCGATCACCGGACTTGGCGAGCAGCGCAACCCCTGCGTCGCAGAGGTCCACGACCGTTGAACGGCCTGGCCGAGGCCCGGATCGACCGGGGCCTCGGCCCATCGCAATCGGCCGCTCAGGCCGATTCCGGCACTCTCCGCGTACGGAGAAACGCATCCAGGCTCTCGCCGCGCATGCTCGCGTAGACCTCCAGGTTCGACATCCTCTGCACGCGTGCAAATTTCTCGAGCACGAAGAAGGATACGCCGTACCTGATCAGGCCGAGCCAGTCCCTGCTGCGTACCAGCGCCTTTTCCTCCTCGCCAAGCCCCGATTCGTCGAACGCCGCCTCGAGGTCGCGGCGGACCAGTTCACGGAAGGCCGGCTCCCGGTGCCGCCAGAAGAAGCGGTTCAAGCCCAGCGCCTTGACACTGTGCCCGATGTCGAAGGCATAGGTGCCCGGGATCTCGTCCACCCCGAGCAGCTGGGTGTTGGAGTGCGCCAGCGGCGGCTCCTGTGGCTGGCCGGCCTCAGGCTCGTACAATGCCACCGCCATGTTGGTCGTCGTGGCAAGGTAATGGTTCTGGTGCAGGCAGCGGATCTTGCCGGCCAGGGCGCCGCGCATGGCCATCCACATGATCACTTCCGCGCTCTCGGCGCCGCCGAGACGGATCAGGTCCGCATGCGTGAGCCCGTTCAGGTAGTCCGGATGCTCGACGAACAGCCGCAAGAATTCCTCATCCCAGTCGGTGTCGTTGAAGCCGGTGCGTTCGCCGTGGATCTGGTGCGACAGCCCGCCGGTGCCGACCACCACCACCTTCAGGTCTTCCGGGTAGGATTCAATGGCGCGCCGCACTGCCTGCCCCAGCTTGTAGCAGCGCGCCGCCGTCGGCAAGGGATGCTGGAGCACGTTGATCGCAATCGGCAGGATCGCGCCCGGCCAGGCCGGCGCATGTGGCCAGAGCAAGGCCAGCGGCGAATTGCAGCCATGGTCGAGCGGCCGGTCCTGGAACACGGCCATGTCGAACTCTTCGTTGACCAGGCGATTAACGACGTGTTCGGCCAGCTTCGCGTGGCCTTTGATGTTGGGCAGCGGCCGGCGGCCGGCGCCCTCGTCGGCCATGTCGAATTCCGGCGACACGCCGATGGAGAAGGTGGGATAGCAGTCGAAGAAGAAGCTGTTGGCATGGTCGTTGTAGAAGAAGACCAGCACATCGGGCTTCTTCTCTTCCAGCCATTTCGCCACTGGTTTGTAGCCTTCGAACAGAGGCGCCCAGGCCGGGTCGTTCTGCCGCTTCTTGTCGTAGGCCAGGCCAATGGTGGGGACATGGGATGTCCCGATACCACCGATGATGGTTGCCATGATGTCTCCTGCTTGGTAATTTTGGTTGTAAGCTATATCCAGAACGAGCCACGCCTTTCGGCGAATTTCCACCCGTCTTCCGTTAATGCAAAGCGGTCGATGAAGACGCCCGGCACCGGCACGCCGGGCTGCGGCCTTGCGTCGTCCGCTGGCCGGGGCGCGGACAGCAGGAGTATTCTTGACCTGCCCTGTGCCCGCCCGCTGTCCTGGACCTCGATGAGGATGTCGCTGCAGACATGAAACGTGATGGTGTCGGCCGGCCGCTTGCGAAACGCCGCCAGGATCGCTTCACGCCCCTGGATGGCTTGTCCGGGCGCGGATGGCCGGTACAAGCATCCGTCCTCGGTGAACAGCGCCGCCAGGTCCTCATGGCGGCGCTCGTCATTCAGGTAGGCATAGCGCAATATGAGTTCGGCGCAGACGCGCCGGACCGCTTCTTCGTCATGCATGGGCATCCTCCAGGGCCAGCCAGTCGCGCAGCGCGGCCAGCACCGCAACGGGCTGCTCCATCATCGACATGTGGCCGCAGTCGTCGATCAGGCGCAGACTGGCGCGTGGAATCAGTTCCGCCATGCGCCGATGCCGCTCCGGCGGACTCCAGCCATCTTCCATCCCACACAGGACCAGCGTCGGGCAGGCGATGTTCGTCAACACCTCGGTCGCATCCGGCCGGCCCAGCAAGGCACGGGTCTGCGCGGCGTAGATGCCACCCGACATGCGCCCCACCATGTCGAACATGGCCCGAACCAGGGCCGGATTGCTGCGATGGCCTGGCGCCAGCATCGGCAGGCCCCAGGCTGCCGCGACGGCGTCGATCCCCTCTCGCTGGGCTTGCTCAACGAGCACGGCGCGCCGGGATGCTTCATCCGCCGCAGGCCCTTCGAATCCGGTGTCCAGCAGCGCCAGGCGCTCCACGCGCGGCCCCGCCCGGCGCATGAGCTCGAGTGCGACCCGCCCTCCCATCGAATGCCCCGCCAGCGCAAACCGCTCCGGCGCATGGCGCAGGACATGCGCGGCCATCGCTTCCATCGAATCCTGCTCCACGAATTTCAGGATCCGGACATCGTATTCAGCGCGTAGTGCCTGCGCCTGGTATTCCCACACCACCTCGTCGCAAAGCAGGCCGCACAATAGAATCACTGTCTTCATCGCTAGAGGTCCAGAACGAGCAGCTTGGTCCTGGCGCGCGAACAGCAAGGCGTGAACTGGTCGTTCGCGGCATGTTCCTCGTCGGTCAGGTACAGGTCGCGATGGTCCGGCACGCCGTCCAGCACGCGGGTCAGGCAGGTCCCGCAAACACCTTCTTCACATGAATACGGCACCTCGATGCCCTGCTCCGCCAGCACCTGGATGACCGAGCGCCCTGCCGGTACCGTCAGCAGCTGTCCGGTCGAGGCGAGCTTCACGTCGAAGGGCTGGTCGCCGGCGGTGTCGACGATCGCGCCCGCAAAATATTCGACGTGCAGTTGCGCGTCGGGCCAGCCATGCGCGCGTGCCGATGCCAGCACGTAGTCGATGAAGCCTGCCGGCCCGCACACATACAAATGCTGGTCCAGCGGCGCAGCCAGCAGGGTGGGCAGGTCGAGCTTCTGCGCCGCGCTACCATTGTCATAATGAAAATGCACCTGTTGGCAGAAGCCCGATGCGGCGATGCGGTCGCGGAATGCCGCGTGCTGCGGCGAACGTGCGCAGTAGTGCATCTCGAACGCGGCTCCCTTCGACGCCAGCGCCTCGGCCATCGCCAGGATCGGCGTGACACCGATCCCGCCGGCGATCAAGAGCGTGTGCACGGCATCCACCAGGGGGAAATGGTTCCTGGGTGCGCCGATCGTCAGCACCGAACCGGCATGCACCGCGTCGTGCATCGCCAGGGAGCCGCCGCGCGAGCCGGCGTCGCGCAGGACGCCGATCAGGTAGCGCCGCGTCTCATGCGGTGCATTGCACAGCGAATACTGGCGCACGTAGCTGTCGCCGATATGCACGTCGATGTGGGCGCCCGCTTCGAACGGCGGCAGCGCCCCACCGTCGAGGCGCACCAGTTCGTAGCTGCAGATGCCTTCGGCCTCGCATACCTTGGCCGCGACCCGGACCTCGAAGGTGCTCATGCATGTGCTCATGCCGACTCCCCGACGGCGCCTTCCAGCGCCAGCCACCGGTCGATGATCCGGCGCGATTGCACGCCGCCGGCGTCGATGTTCAGCATCAGGAGCTTGCGCTCGGGATGACGCAGGATGTTCTGTTGCTGGAGCTCGAGCATTGCGCGGTCTTCGCCGAATATCCTGCCTTGTCCTTCGCGGATCATCTTGGTCAGCTCCGCATCATCGGGCCTGAATTTGCGCGCCATGCCCCAGAAATACCAGTGCGAAGTCTCGGTCTCGGGCGTGATGAAGTCCACCACGATACTCGACACCTTGTGCGCCGGGTCTGCGTCGTAGCCGCCCTTGCCGGCATGGGCCACCCCGACCTCGATCATCACGTGGCTCGGGGCATTGAAACGGCAAATTTGCCAGCGGTCCACCGGCACGTCGTCCGCCAGCCCGTTGGCTCTCAAGGCGCCGCGCCAGAACGGCGGTGCGCCGATATTTTCCATGAAGCGGCTGGTCACCACCTGCTCGCCTTCGACCCTGGTCGTGACCGGCGACTCGTCGATCTCCTTTTGTCCGATGCTCGATGCATGGACATAGGTTTCATGGGTGAGGTCCATCAGGTTATCGACCATGAGGCGGTAATCGCAGTTGATGTGGTACAGCCCGCCACCATAGGCCCATTCCGGGTTGTCGGCCCATTCGAGATGGTGGATCGCAGCAGGATCGGCCAGCTTCTCGTCGCCGGTCCAGACCCAGATGAAGCCATAACGTTCTTCGACCGGATAGCTGCGGATGCAGGGGAAACCGCGGACGCGCTGGCCCGGCATGCTGATCGTCTTGCCTTCGCATCCCATCGCGAGGCCATGGTAGCCGCAGACCAGGTTGCCGTCGCGGACGAATCCGAGCGAAAGCGGCGCGCCCCGGTGCGGACAGAAATCCTCGACTGCAGCCACCTTGCCGCCCTGGCCGCGGTAGAACACGATCTTCTCGCCGCAGATCTGCCGGCCCAGCGGCTTGCCCGCGATTTCGTCCGGGGTGCATGCGACGTACCATGCGTTTTTCGGGAACATGCTTGTCTCCTCCCTTGTTTCTTTGTGATCGGGCAAATATTCAGTACACTGAATGTTTGAAAAGTATCCTTGCTTTGAGCGGCGAAGTAAACTTCGCGCTCATCGTTTTCGACGATACGACCTATCACGCTTTCCAATCATGCCGACCGATCCGACACACGACCTTCAGCACCGCGCGATGCTCGACCTTCACGAACACCCGGGCCACCTGCTGCGCCGCGCCCAGCAGATTTCGGTCTCGCTCTTCTACGATGAACTGGGCGACGAGCTGACGCCGGTGCAGTATGCGATCCTCGGCCAGCTGGCGCTGCATCCGGGGATCGACCAGGTGTCGCTGGCCGGCCTGGCCGCGATCGATACCTCGACCGGCGCTACCGTGTGCGCACGGCTCGAAGAAAAGGGTTTGCTGGAGCGGCGCGTGATTCCGCATAACCGGCGCCAGCGTGCGCTGACCATCACGCCGTGCGGCACACGGCTGCTGGAAGCCATGGAAGCCGGCGCCCTGCGGCTACGCGAGCGCCTTCTTGCGCCCTTGAGCCCGGCCGAGCAGCGTCGCTTCATGGCGCTGCTGACCAAGCTGGTACGCGAAAACAATGCGCAAAGCCGGGCGCCGCTGGCCTTGCCGGGTGCAGGCCAGGCCTGAACGACCGGCGCTAGCGCACGCCCTCTCCTGCCAGCGCGTCGCCGGTAAAGCTCGCCTCCGGCTGGCGGCCGATGATGCGGTAATGGATGTTCTTCTCGTTCACCACCCCGCTCATGTACCAGGCGCCGCTGATCAGGTCATTGAAGCCGAACTGCTGCGGCGGAGTGGTGGCCGGCAGGTCCGGCATCACGACCGGATGCGACCACAAGGTCTTCCACAACTGGCCCTTGGCGTCCCAGCGGTCACCCAGCACGGCCACCCAGGTGTCCTCGTCCACGTAGTAGCGCGAGCGCGGCGCCTGGTGGCGCTTGCCCTGCCTGAGCGTAGCCTCGACCACCCACACGCGGTGCAGTTCCCAGCGCACATGGTCAGGGTTCAGGTGATTGGGACCGAATATCTCGGCGTCGCTCTTCGGCGTAAACAGGCCGTTCGCGTTATAGGGGATATACATTTCCTTCTTGCCGACGATCTTCCAGTCGAAGCGATCGCCACGCCCGCCCCAGACGTCGATCTCGTCGAAGCTCATCACCCCGGCCGAGGCAGGTGTCGGGGTGTCGCAGCAGGCGTTCGGCAGCTTGCGGGTGCGCCGCTGCCCGGTCAGGTAGACCCAGGCCTGGCTCTTGTCCGGATCCAGGTTTTCCGAACCGGTGATCGCTTCACCGGCACGGATCGCGGGTGCCGCAGTCACCAGGCGCAGCATCCAGTAATTATTGTTCTTGAACTTGTCGGCGCCGTCCTTGAAGTAGTATGGCATCTGGTAGGTACCCTGCCCTTCGCTGGACAGCACGCGCTTTCCGTCGGAGGTGGTGAGGAACTGTCGGAAGTCCTGCTGCCAGGCCTCGCCGCGCCAGTGCAGCAGGTGGTTGGACATCACCTCCCAGCCGCTTTTCGGAATCGGGAAAGGAATGCCGCCGTAAGCGCCGCTCACGGTGTCCCCGTCGAGTTTGGCGTTGGTGGCGTTCTTGAAGGTATTGTCATACACCCACTGCGGCGCGGCGGCAGTGCGACGGGTAGTGTAGACGTCGACCCGGTAGCTGTTCGGGAACTTCTTCAGCAGCGCCTTGGTGCCGTCGGTCAGCTTGTCGGCATACTGCTCCATATTCTTGGCCGTAATCTGGAACAGCGGCTTGTCGCTGGCAAAGGGATCACCGCGGCGCCCGCCGTTCTTGAAGCCGGGGACTGGGGTGGTATGGCCGCCGGTCCAGGCCGGGATCGTACCTTCCTTGTTCCCGGCCCGTTCCGCCCCCATCGGCGTCAGGGTGGTCTTCAACTGGGCCGCCTCTTCCGCGGTCACGCCCGCATAGGCCAGTCCATGAACGCCGAACGCCATCGCCAGGCAGAACCCCGGCATCAGGCGCATCGTGAACGTCTTCGTGTGGATGTGGTGCATGTGTGCTCCTGGTCAGAATGTGTTACGGATCGAAAGAGAGATGTAGTCGCGGTCGCGCAATGCCTGCTTGAACTGCGCATTGTTGGCGCCGTCCAGGGTCGGACCTTCCGGGCCATAGAAGTGCGTGTAGTTGGCGGCCAGGGTCCAGCCGTTCAGGTAGATCGCGGAAACGCCCAGGTTCACGTCGCCGCCGCGATGCACGCCGAAGCCAGGTCCCAGCGCCCCCGAACGGCCGCGCGTGTGGCTCACCCCGACCGGCACGCTGAGGTCGACCCCAGGGAACAGCTGCCGGTAGGTGGGCGAGAACACCATCCGCAAGGCGGTCGCCGAGCGGTCCGCGTTCGGATTGAGCATGCCGGCATTGCGCGTGACCGAGGTGATGCGGTTCCAGGCGATCTCGCCCAGGAAGGAGGCTTCGCGCGAGATGAAGGAAGGTCCCAGGCTGGCCAGCCAGGACAGCTGCGCGTGCGCGGTTTCGCCGATCGCATATCCCGGCTTGCTGTTGTTGTTCAGGCCGACGTTGACGCCGATGCTGCTGAGGATGGATTGCCCAGAGCTGGACAGGGGCGAATTGCGCCGCACCGACACCTCACCGCTCAGGGACACCTCGCCGATCGCCTTCGCGAAACTGGCGCCGTAGGCGCGGATGTTTTCCGCGTAGGTCCACTGGAAGGCCGAGGGCCGCGGCGCCGGCGGGAAACCGGTCAGGGTGTTGTAGATGTTCGAGGGCGTGGTCGCATGGTAACGGGTGGCATAGAAGCCGAAATCGGTATCGACAGCCGGTGCTCGCATGCGTAGCTGCAGGCCGTACTGCCCCCCTTGTTTCGGCTCCTGCTCTGGCAGCGCGGCGAAAGCCGGCGGATTCGGTAGCGCCGGATTGCCGGCGATGATGCGTTCGGCGCCATCGCCCATCGCGTCGGAGGAAGAGAGGTAGCCGCCCACCGGCATCATCCGTGTCTTGCGCCAGTCATACTGGTAATAGGCGCCCAGCGACAGGTCTTCGTTCACCTGCACCTGCCCGGACAGCTTCCCGGTCGGCATGGCGGTTTCCTTGAACTGCGCATTCGGGACGCTGAGCAGCTTGACCAGATCGATCGGCGCCTGGCCGCCGGCGATGCCATTGGCGCCGTAAAACAGGCTCTCGCCCCACAGCAGGGTATGGCGTCCGAGACGGAAGCTGGCCTGCATGTCGCCCAAGCTCGCTTTGCCGAACACGAAGGCATCCAGCAGCTCCGCCTTCTTCCCGAGCAGCTTGCGGGTCACCTCCGGAAACTGATTTCGCGGCAGGTGGTTGGCAGTGAAGGTGTTATTGTCGTTGGACGAGCGGTACTTCGCGTCGTACCAGGCTGCCCCGCTCATACGCAGGCCGACGTTCTGGTAGGTGACATCGAACTCACTGAGCAGATCGATGCGGTTCGACACCATGCCCTTGCCGAAATTGTTGTCGCCGTCGTTCTGGTTGAGGCAGATCGCACAGCTGGCCAGGCCGGGCGATGCATCCCGCAGCCGGTAGGCCTGGCTGTACTTGACCGTATTGTCGAAGCGGATCCTGAGATCAGGATTGTCGGTCTCGACCGGCGCTGCATGCGCCGCCGACGCTGCTGCCCCGGCGAGGACGGCAAGCACCGCCCCTGCGATGGCTGAGCGCCGCGGCGGTCCGGATTTGCCTGGTGTCGGCCTGGATTGGTTCATGGTGTCTCCCTTGTTATTGGTGGGTGTGGGTGCTGCTATTGGGGGCTGGTGAGTACAGGCGTGACGCTGATGCCGACCGCCTCGCCCGGCGTCGCGGGGGCAGCTGCCCCCTTTGCCTGCTGCGCTTCCGGCAAGAGGTAGCGGGCCAGCGCCGGCAACAGCACCAGTGCGCCTACCATGTTCCAGAGGAACATGAACGCCAGTAGGAGGCCCATATCGGCCTGAAACTTGATGGGTGACAGGATCCAGGTGAACACGCCGACCGCGAGCGTCACACCGGTCAGCAGCACCACCTTTCCCGTGAAGTGCAGGGCTTCGCGGTAGGCCTGGTCGAGGCTGTCGCCGGCGCGCAGGCGCGCCAGCATGATGCTCATCACATACAAGGCATAATCGATGCCGATGCCCACGCCCAGGGCGATCACGGGCAGCGTGGCGACCTTGACGCCGATGTCCAGGGCAACCATCAAGGCTTCGCACAGGATCGAGGTGAGCACCAGCGGAAGCACGGCGCACAACACCGCGCGCCACGAGCGGAACGTGACCAGGCACAACAGCACGACGGCGCCGTAGACCCAGACCAGCATGGCCCGGCTGGCGTCTTTCACCACGATATTGGTGGCGGCCTCGATACCGGCATTCCCTGCCGCCAGCTGGAACTGCACCTCAGCCGTATTGTTGGCGGCTGCGAAGCGCTCGACCTCCTCCACCACCCGCGCGAGCGTGTCCGCCTTGTGGTCGCGCAGGTAGACGTACAGCGTCAGCAGGTTGCAGGAATCGTTGTACAGGCCGCGCGGGGCGCCCGCCGTGACCATGTTCAGCGAGCTCTGGTTCTGTAGCAGCTCATACCACTTCAAGTTGCCTTCGTTGAGTCCGGTGATCACGCGGCGGTTCAGCAAGGCCATCGAATTGGTGGAGTCGACCCCCGGCAGTTGCGCCAGACGCCACTCCAGCGCATCGACCCGCATCAGGGTGTCGTAGGCGGCGCACTGGCCTTCGGGCGTGCGCACCATGACGGCGAACACGTCGCTGCTGGCTGCGTAATGGCCGACCACGTAGGCGTTGTCGCGGTTGTAGCGCGAGTCGGCGCGCAGCTCCGGTGCGCCCGGGTCGAGGTCGCCGATCTTCAGGTGCAGGCTGGCGGCGTAGCCGGCCACTCCCATCAGCAAGGCCAGGACGACGGTCGGCGCGGCCCAGCGACGTTGCGTGAACTTCCCGAGCAGCCGCCACAGCGTGCCGGCAGCCTCGCCGCCCTGGCCGAGGCTGCGCTGCGCCGCCTTTGCGCTCACCCCAATGTAGGACAGGAGGATCGGCAACAGGATCAGGTTAGTGAAGATCAGTGCGCCCACGCCGATGCTGGCTACGACGGCGAGGTCCTGGATCACCTTGATATCGATAATCATGAGCACCGCGAAGCCGACCGCGTCGCACAGGAGGGCCGTCAGCCCGGCCAGGAACAGGCGGCGGAAAGTAAAGCGCGCCGCGATGATGCGGTGCGCGCCGCGGGCGACGTCCTGCATGATGCCGTTCATCTTCTGGGCGCCGTGGCTCATGCCGATGGCGAACACGAGGAAAGGTACCAGCACCGAGTAGGGATCGAGCGAATAGCCGAGCAGGGGCAGCAGGCCGAGCTGCCACACCACCGCCACGCAGGAGCACAGCACCACCAGCAGGGTGCTGCGCACGCAACGGGTGTACCAGTACAGCATGGCGGTGGCGATCAGGATGGCCACCGCAAAGAACAGGAGGATCAGGCGAATGCCTTTGATCAAATCCCCGACCACCTTGGCGAAGCCGACGATGTGGATGTCGACGTTTTGCGCCCCATGGCGCGCGCGTATCTGCTCCAGCCGCTCGGAGAAGACGGCATAGTCCAGTGCCTTGCCGGTTTCCGGGTCGGCGGCGAGCAGCGACACGTAGATGATGCTGGACTTGCCGTCGCGCGCCACCAGCTGGCCGACCTGTCCGGAGCGCTGCACGTTCATGCGCACCTGCTCGATGCTGGCGGGCGAGCCGTCGTAGTCGTTCGGGATCACCGGGCCGCCATCCATGCCGTCCTCGGTCACTCCAACCCAGCGGGTGGATGGGGTCCACAGCGACTTCATGGCCGCACGGTCGACGCCGGGAAGCAGGAACACCTCGTCACTGACGCGCTGGAGCGTCTCCAGGTAGGCCGGGTCGTAGATGCTGCCGCCCTTGGCCACCACCGCGATGCGCACCGCGTTGCCGAGGCCCGCCAGATCCTGCTTGTTCTTCAGGTAGTTGGCGATGTAGGGATGGCTTTTCGGAATCATGTCCTCGAAGCTGGCGTTCAAGCGCAGACCCATCGCGGTCCAGGCCAGCAGCGCCGTCAGCGCCGCGCACAGCGCCACGACCACCGCGCGGTGGTTGAATAGCAGCCGTTCCGCCCAGGAGCCGGACTGGCGGTCGAAGTGCGCGAGGTCGGGAATCGGGTCGTGGCGGGAAGCCGGGGTGGCGTCGTTCATGGCCGGCCTCCGTTGCGCGTGACATCCTGTCCGACGATCTCGAGGCCGCCTGCGCCGGCCAGCACCAGGCGGCCGCCGTCCGACTCCACGACTGCACTCAGCGGCGCGCGCGGCGGCGCCTGCAATGCCTTCAGGCGTGCGCCGTCAGGGGACGACAGCAGCACCTGGCCGGCCTGGTTGGTGAAGGCGAATCTGCCGTCCTTCAGCCTCGTCACGCCGCTGAAGGACACCGGCGGCGCGCCTTCGATGCGGGTGAAGCCGGCGCCGTCCTGGCTGACACGAAAGGCGTTGCCCTTCAGCCCCGCCAGCACGACCCCGCTGCCGTTTGCCGCCAGTGCGAAATAGCTGCCGCGGTAAGGCGTCTCGATGCGCTGGAAGTCGCGGCCGACGCCGGCCGAACGGGCAACATAGCCCTGCTCGCCCGCCAGCCAGACCGCATCCCCCGTCATCCGCACGGCATACAGGTGCAGGCCTTTCGGATTCGGGATCTGGTGCATGAAGGACTGCCAGCTACGGCCACCATCGGCGGTCCTGACCGCCAGCCCGTAGGCCCCGACCGCCAGGCCGTTTCGTGCGTCGCTGAACTGGATGTCGAGAAAGGGCTTGTCCGGACCGTCGGCAAGCAGCTGCGCGGCAACGACTGCCATGCCCGCCGCTGCGCCGGCGTCCAGGGTCGGCACCGAGGCTTGCACCAGCCGGGCGATGCGACGCCCGTCGGCCTGCACGGTCCAGCTCGCGCCGCCGTCGGCGGTATGCAGGATGGTGCCCGCGTGCCCTGCCGCCCAGCCCAGGCGGCCATCGACGAAACTGACGCTGGTCAGGGTTGTGCTGACAGGCGTGCTAGCCTGGCGCCAGCTGCCGCCACCGTCATCGGACAGCGCGACCAGGCCGCGCTCGCCCACAGCGACCAGGCGCTTGCCGGCCATGGCCAGCGCCAGGAAACTGCGGCTGTGTATCCGTTCGGTTTTCAGCGCGGGCCGCGCCAGTACAGCCGCTTCGGGCGCAGCGGCAGCGGCGGCCGGCATCAGCGCCGCCAGCAGTGCTGCCCTGGAGTACAGGCTTGAAACATTCAGGTTCATACCACCGTCCCTGCAAATAAGTTAGGCAAAGCCATCCCCTGGCGCTGCCGAGGCGCGCCTGTGCGGGATGGTTCGATTGGAAGCGCCCGACATGAGACGGGCATGAAGCGGATGCTGCGTTAATCGCGGGAATGCATGGGTAGGGTCTCCAACTTGTACTGGCATTACGATGCCGATTTATTATGGTTTGATGGTATAGCGATGCCTGGTGAAGGAGAACTGGAGACTTTCGATGGCTTCCATCGGCCCCGCCGATACCTCCTCGCCCTGATGTGAAAAGCGCCCGCCGGGATGATCGGCGAGGGCAGAAGGGCTTCGGGTCAGCGCGTGCTCAGGATTGCGAGAGCGCAGGTTTGACGGCCCGGCCCGGCATGAAACAAGCCACGGCGCAGGCAGCGATCAGGAGGGTCGCAAAGCCCAGGCTCTGGTAGCCCGCCAGCTTGACCACGGTTCCGCCCAGGATCGGACCGATCGCCGCGCCGATCATCAGCATGGCCGGTGTCGCTCCGACCGCGCGGCCGCTTGGGTCGAGCCTTGCAAGCAGGCCGAAGGCGAAGGTATGGGTGAAGATCATCACGGCGGCGAAGAACATTGCGCCTACCGCGTAAGGAACGAAGCTCTGGCTCTGCGTCATCAGCAAGGCCAGCAGCACTTGCACGATGGGGCCGCACACCAGCACCGTGCGTGGATTGAGGCGTTTCTGCAGCAAGGCGGCAAGCGGCGCCGGCATGAGGTTGACGAAGCCGAGCGCAATCAGCACGCCCGCCACGGCCGTGGCGCCAAAACTGCGGTCGGCCCCGATGCGCTCGACGAAAGCGAACATCATCGCCTGTACCAGGGCCATACAGCTCACCCCGATGGCAAGGAGCCAGACCGCACGTGGCAAGCGGCCCGCCGGCCGGTGCGCGGTGGCGTGAGCCGAACGGGACTCTGGAAATCCGATAGCGGCAACGCAGGCAGCGAAGGCCATGATGCCGGCAAAGCACCAGAACAGCGCAGGCGCGCCCGCGACCGCGACGATCTGGGGTACGCCGCCCATGAACAGGATACCGAGGATGCCCAACGCGAAGCCGACGATCGCGAACAGACGGTGTGGATTGCTGCTGCCGCCGATCGTCGCATGGG
Organism: Massilia sp. X63; assembly: GCF_041023745.1. Taxonomy (NCBI): domain Bacteria; kingdom Pseudomonadati; phylum Pseudomonadota; class Betaproteobacteria; order Burkholderiales; family Oxalobacteraceae; genus Massilia; species Massilia sp. X63. The sequence continues at coordinate 32,067 of NZ_JBFTEF010000012.1, read as the reverse complement.
TCACGCTCAAGGCGCTTGCGGCCGCCACGCCGGCGACGAGGTGCAAGACGGCCATCAGTGCATAAGCGTCGACCAATCCCACCGCACCGAATGCGACTGCAGCGATGGCGAAACCCGTTACCGCGATGGCGCGGGCAGGCAGCCGGGTCGAGCGCGGTGCAACAAACAGGCTGGCACATACCGCACCGATCAGGAACAAGGTCGCAAGCCCACCTGCCCGCTGGGGATCCAGACCATAACCGCTGATGAGTACACCGACCCACACCGGCAGCGCAACGAGGTCCACCATGCCTGCACAATGCGCTACCATCAGCGCAGCGCGACCTCCCCAGTCCTCGGTTGACGTTTTCATTGTTGTCTCCTTGTTATTTGGATTACCCATACCGATTCGATATGACGGCGCTGCGCTTCGCGATGCACCGATCGCGTTGGGCGGCCGGCCCCATGGCGGATTCCGCATAGGTGATGTCGTAATGTACCGACCGCATCGAGCCCCTACAAATCGGACGTTTCGATGCGTGGTATCAAGATTACCGATGCTCGGCGGAGGCGTTGGTCCACGGTGCAAGGCCAACGTCGAAGCTTCGCGCACGCGAAGCCTGATCGAGTGATAGGAGACTATGGTGGTCGGCGCGCCGCTACCGGGCGCTTACGGCATTCTTCTGCTTGCGCTCCATCCCCCCTGGCTCGTAGTCAACGGCATCGGGAAGTCTGCATATCGTGTCGCGAACGAGTCGATGAGGCAGCAAAAAGTGCAGGCCCGGACCTTGCGCAGATGCTTATACGCTGGCCTAGTCGAAAACTGGACAATGCAAGCTCTGTACACGGCCCTGATCTGGACATCGAACGCAGTGCGGAAGCGGCGCGAGACCTCGACCGTCGTGCAATCAAAGGCAGGAATAGCAAGGTCGCCGTCCCACTGACTGAAAAACCAGCCATTACCTGCGGCGATCTGGCATCGGTGCTCGCGGAAAAAGCTGTGGAGTAGTTCACGCGCTAGGGACGAGAGTGGTACCTGCCGTGTCTCACTGCTCGTCGAACTCTCCGGATGAATAGTCCGCTTCTGGATGCTGATTGAGTCGATGTGCAAGGTGTAGCACTCGCGCATGCGCATTGCGGTTTCAAGCGCGCTAGCTGCGCACCTTACTGTTCAGCGGCGTCACGCGCGTCGAACGTCGCCCACGAGGTCTTCGGAAGAAGCTTGTTCTTGACGCACAGCTGGAATGCACCGGATGGGGTCTGTTTGATGGATGCCATGGCTAAGATCTCTCGAAGCCTGCATCTGGAGATGACGGCCAGATGGCCATTTCACTACGAGGTGCGCCTCCCGTGCCGGGAGGCTTCACCTTTTCGTGAACCAGCCCGATTCGGGCCACGTCTTGGATTTCTGGAGGCGAGGACGGGAGTCGAACCCGTCTAGACGGCTTTGCAGGCCGCTGCATAACCGCTTTGCTACCTCGCCAGAGGTAATCTTGGGAAAGCTGACCCGGCCGGTTATGTGCCGTATCAACCGAGAAGGAATGTCTTCTCTGAATTTGGAGCGGGAGAAGAGTCTCGAACTCTCGACCTCAACCTTGGCAAGGTTGCGCTCTACCAACTGAGCTACTCCCGCATATGGAGTACAACGATCGTAAAACCTTTGGAGCGGGAGAAGAGTCTCGAACTCTCGACCTCAACCTTGGCAAGGTTGCGCTCTACCAACTGAGCTACTCCCGCATGGAGTTTTACTACTTACACCGCCTGTCGACCAATCCGCCGCAAGGCAAACTGGAGCGGGAGAAGAGTCTCGAACTCTCGACCTCAACCTTGGCAAGGTTGCGCTCTACCAACTGAGCTACTCCCGCGTACAGAACAACGATTATGTCAGAACTTTGACAGTTTTTCAAGATTGCTGAATCGTGTTTCGATTCGACACCTTGAAGAACCTGGAGCGGGAGAAGAGTCTCGAACTCTCGACCTCAACCTTGGCAAGGTTGCGCTCTACCAACTGAGCTACTCCCGCTTTGTCTTCATTCTGCTGCGTTGTTGTCGCAACAGGCAGGCATTATAGAGATTCTATTCCGTACGTCAAGGATGACACTGAACATTTCTTACAAGTTCCATGCCAAAGCGGTTACAAGCTTCCCGCCTTCTCCTTGATGAGCGGCCAGGCGCGGCGCAGGTAGTAGAACATCGACCAGACCGTCAGCACGCCGGCCACCCACAGGAAGTACTCGCCCCAGTAGTGGGTGTCGATGCCGAGGATCACGTCATGGAACAGCAGCATCGGGATCGCGGTCATCTGGGCCGCGGTCTTGATCTTGCCGAGCGAACTGACCGCCACCGACTTGGTGGCGCCGATCTGGGCCATCCATTCGCGCAGCGCCGAAATGGTGATCTCGCGGCCGATGATGATGAAGGCGATGATGGCGTTCACGCGGTCCAGCTGCACCAGCACCAGCAGCGCGCCGGCCACCATCAGCTTGTCGGCGACCGGATCGAGGAAGGCGCCGAAGGCCGAAGTCTGGTTCCAGCGGCGCGCCAGGAAACCGTCGAACCAGTCGGTCACGGCGGCGACGATGAAGACCAGGGTCGCCGCCAGGTTGCGGTCGGCCAGCGGCAGCCAGTGGGTCGGAAGGTAGAAGACGCCTACAACCAGGGGGATCAGCGCGACGCGTAGCCAGGTGAGGAGAATCGGGATGTTAAAGGGCATGGAGAAAGCACTGATGACGGGAATGAAGTTTGCGCCGACAGTCTACATGGGTATTGCAAATTGGACTAGGCAACTCGTCTGTATGCGCCGCCCAAAACAGAACCGGGGCATGCGCCCCGGTTCGCTGCTCAGTGCAGCTGGCGATAGATCTCTTCCGCCAGCGTGCTCGAGATACCCTCCACCGTCATCAGGTCTTCCACGCTGGCGTCGATCACGCCGCGCAGGCCGCCGAAGCGGGCCAGCAGGCGCTGGCGGCGCTTGGCGCCGATGCCCTCGATCTCTTCCAGGCGCGAAGCCTGGCGGGCCTTGGCGCGCTTGGCGCGCATGCCGGTGATGGCGAAGCGGTGCGCCTCGTCGCGGATCATGGCTACCAGCATCAGGGCCGCCGACTCCTTGCCCAGTTCCTGGGGCGCGCGTCCGTCGGCGAAGATCAAGGTCTCGAGGCCGACGCGGCGCCCCTCCCCCTTGGCCACGCCGACGATCATCGCAACGTCCAGGCCCAGTTCTTCGAACACCTGGCGCGCCATCTCGACCTGGCCCTTGCCGCCGTCGACCAGCACGATGTCGGGCATGACGCCCTCGCCGCCCGCCACCTTCTCGTAGCGCCGCTGCAGCACCTGGCGCATGGCGGCGTAGTCGTCGCCCGGCGTGATGCCGTTGATGTTGAAGCGGCGGTACTCGCCGTTCTGCATCTGGTGGTGGTGGAACACCACGCACGAGGCCTGGGTCGCCTCGCCCGCCGTGTGGCTGATGTCGAAGCACTCGATGCGCAGCTCGTCGAGCGTCTCGGCGTCCAGGTTCAGCACCTCGGCCAGCGCGCGCGTGCGCGCCTGCTGCGAGCCCTGCTCCGACAGCAGGCGCGCCAGCGAGATCTCGGCGTTCTTGCAGGCCAGTTCCAGCCATTGGCGGCGCTGTCCCTGCGGCTGGAAGATCAGGTTGATGCGGTGGCCGCACTGCTCGGCCAGCGCCACCATCAGCTCCGGCTGGTCGAACTCGATGTTCAGGATCAGCGTGCCGGGGATGAACTGGCCCGCGTAGTGCTGGGCCAGGAAGGCGCACAGCACCTCGACCTCGATCGGGCATTCGCCCAGCGACTCGCCGACATGGGTCGGGAAGTAGGCGCGGTCGCCCAGGTGGCGCCCGCCGCGCACCATCGCCAGGTTGACGCAGGCGCGCCCGCCCTGCACCACCACGGCGATCACGTCGACGTCGGCGTCGCCCACGGTCTCCATGCTCTGCGCGTGCAGCACTTTCGACAGGGCCTGGATCTGGTTGCGCACGCTGGCGGCCTGCTCGAACTTCAGCTCCATCGCATAGGCCTGCATCTTCTGCTCGAGGTCGGCAAGCACCTCGCTCTGGCGTCCGCGCAGGAAGCGCGCGGCGTTGTCGACGTCGCGCTGGTAGTCCTCCGGCGCCACCAGGTCGACGCAGGGCGCGCTGCAGCGGCCGATCTGGTGCAGCAGGCAGGGGCGCGTACGGTTCGCATACACGCTGTCCTCGCAGGTGCGCAGCATGAACACCTTCTGCAGCAGCTGGATCGATTCCTTGGCCGCCCAGGCCGACGGGAAGGGACCGAAGTACTGGTTCTTCTTGTCGAGCGCGCCGCGGTAATAGCCCAGGCGCGGCGCTTCCCCGCCGGAGATCTTGATGTAGGGGTAGCTTTTATCGTCGCGGAACAGGATGTTGTAGCGCGGCTTGAGCGACTTGATCAGGTTGTTTTCCAGGATCAGCGCTTCCGCCTCGCTGTTGGTCACCGTGGTTTCCAGCCGGGCGATCTGCCCCACCATCATCGCGATGCGCGGGCTCGACAGGGTCTTCTGGAAGTAGCTCGACACCCGGTTCTTGAGGTTGCGCGCCTTGCCGACGTAGAGCACGTTGCCGTTGGCGTCGAAATAGCGGTACACGCCCGGCAGCGCCGGCAGCTTGGCGACGGTGGCCAGGACCTGCTCGCGCGCCGCCTCGCTGGGCTTGACCGGCTCGCGCGCGTCGTCCTGCAGGGTCGCCTTGAGTTCTTCCTTGACGGCCTGCCAGCCGTCCGGACGCGGGCGCGGCGCCGCTGAGGCATCGGCCCCGGCGGCGGCCTTGGGCTTGCGGGTGCGCGCCGGCTTGTCCGCGGGGACGGACACCGGCGCCGGGGCCGGCATGGCCGCGCCCACGCCCGCGGGGGTGGCCGCATAGGCGCCCCGGGCTTCGGCGACGTGCGCGGGCGCCTGGCGATCCTGCTTCGGTTCCTGCTGGTCTTCGGGTTTTGCTTCGGACATCACTCTGCCAATGTGTCGCCCGGCGCCTGGGTGACGATGACGAAGGCGACCCCGTAGTCGGCTTCGTCGCTGATCGTCACCTGGGCGCTGAGCCGGTGCTCTTGCATGAATTGTTGGAGGGCGCCGCTGCAGACGATCTCCGGCTTGCCGCTCGGAGCGTTCAGCAGCTGCATCGAGCGCCAGGTCATGGGCATGCGCATGCCCAGCCCGATCGCCTTCGAGAACGCTTCCTTGGCCGAAAAACGGGTGGCCAGGAAGCGCAGGCCGCGCGTCGCGTTCTTGGCGCTGCGCGCATGGTATTTTGCCAGCTCCTGCGGGCCGAGGATCTTCTCGGCGAAGCGCGGGCCGCTGCGCAGCAGGGCCGCCTCGACACGGGAGATCTGGACGATGTCGGTGCCGATGCCGTAGATCATGCCGCCCTCCCCTTTTTCAAGTCCCGTAGCGGGTACCGAGGCGCGCCGCCACCATGATCGCTTTCATTTCGCGCACCGCGTTCTCCCAGCCCACGAACAGGGCGTGGGCGACGATCGCGTGGCCGATGTTCAGCTCGTGGATGTCGGCGATTGCCGCGATCGGCTGCACGTTGGTGTAGTGCAGGCCGTGGCCGGCGTTCACGCGCAGGCCGCGCCTGGCGCCGGCATGCACGCCGAGCTTGATGCGCTCGATCTCGCGCAGCGCTTCCTCGCCTTCGGCTTCGGCATAGCGCCCGGTGTGCAGCTCGATCACGGTCGCGCCGACGGCGGCGGCGGCCTCGATCTGGGCTTCGTCGGCGTCGATGAACAGCGAGACGCGGATGCCTTCGCCCTTGAGCTGCTGCACCGCCGCTTCCACTTCCTTGTAGTAGCGGATCACGTCGAGGCCGCCTTCGGTGGTGACTTCCTCGCGCCGCTCCGGCACCAGGCAGACGTCCTGCGGCTTGACCCGGCAGGCGAAGTCGATCATCTCGCGCGTGACGGCGGCTTCCAGGTTCATGCGGGTGGCCAGTTGCGGGCGCAGCGCCAGCACGTCGGCATCCTTGATGTGGCGGCGGTCTTCGCGCAGGTGCAGGGTGATCAGGTCGGCGCCGGCCTGCTCGGCCAGCAGCGCGCCGCGGATCGGGTCCGGGTAGCTGGTGCCGCGGGCGTTGCGCACGGTGGCGATGTGGTCGATGTTGACGCCGAGGTCGATCACCGAACCGGCCGGTTGCAGGAAGCTCATCTGTACTCTCTCGTAAAATCTATAACTGCATCAGGTCGATCAAAATCTGGCGCGTGTTGAGCGGCGCGCCGCCCAGGTGGTGCGCCAGCAGGAAGCGCATCAGCTGCTTGCTCTGCGCCTGCGTCACCGGGTCGCCGTAGGCCTCGCGCTCCATGTCGAGCAGGGTCTTGCCGCTCACCACCGGCCAGGCGTCGCTCGGCAGCGCTTCGCGCGGCCCCTTTTCCGGGTCCACCACGTAGTCGCCGGCCGGGTCCACCGGGGCGCGCGTAACGGTGCTGCGCCCCAGGTCGGCGGCCACCCCTGTTTCCTTAAGTAAGGCCCGTTCGAACTTTCGCAAGACGATCGGCGGCGGTTCGCCATGGGCCAGCTGGTTGAGGGTGGAGACGTAGTGGTCGAACAGGGCCGGATGCTTGTCGTCGCGCGCGATCAGCTTGACCAGCAGCTCGTTCAGGTAGAAGCCGCACAGCAGCGCAGTCTTTTCCAGCGGCAGCATGCCGCCCACCCATTCGGCATCGATCAGGGTGCGCAGTTCGGATTTGCCGCTGAACGAGACCGACAGCGGCTGGAAGGTCTGCAGCACCCCGCGCAGCTTCGACAGCGGGCGCTTGGCGCCTTTCGCGACCACGCCCACGCGGCCGAAGTCGCGCGTGAACATGTCCACGATCAGGCTGGTTTCCTTGTAGGGATAGCTATGCAGGACGAAGCCGGGCTGGCCGCTCACGCGGGTATCGCCTGCCCGCGGCCGGCTACGCTTCGCCGCCGCCGGAGCCGCGGCGCCAGGCCGGGTCTCCGGAGTATCGATGAGGTCGTCTTGTTGTTCTTGATCGGGCATGCGGCTGGGGACGGCCTCCGGCGGTTTATTCGTAGCCGTAGGCGCGCAGGCCTGCTTCGTTGTCGGCCCAGCCGGACTTGACCTTGACCCAGATCTCCAGGTACACCGGGCCGCCGAACAGCTTTTCCATGTCCAGGCGCGACTGGGTCGAAATCTCTTTCAGGCGCGCACCCTTGTTACCGATGATCATCGATTTATGGGTGTCGCGCTCGACCAGGATGGCGCAGAAGATGCGGCGCAGATTACCTTCCTGCTGGAACTGCTCGATGATCACCGTGCTGGTGTAGGGCAGCTCGTCGCCCAGCAGGCGGAACACTTTTTCGCGCACGATCTCGGCGGCCAGGAACTTCTCGCTGCGGTCGGTGATGTCGTCCGGTCCGAAGATCGGCGGGTTTTCCGGCAGGTGGCGCTTGATCTCGTTTTCCAGGGCGTCGACCTGGAAGCGCATCTTGGCCGAGACCGGCACGATGGCGGTAAAGTCGCGCAGCGCGGCAATCTTCTGGGCGAAGGGCATCAGGACCGCCTTGTCCTTGATCCGGTCCGATTTATTGATGACCAGCACCACCGGAACGTTCTTCGGCAGCAGGTCGAGCACCTGCTGGTCGGCCGGGCCGAAGGTGCCGGCTTCGACCAGGAACAGGATCACGTCCGAGGAGGTGAGCGTGTTCGAGACGGTCTTGTTCAGCGTCTTGTTGAGGGCGTTCGCATGGCGGGTCTGGAAGCCCGGCGTGTCGACGTAGATGAACTGGGCATCAACGCGGGTCTGGATGCCGGTGATGCGGTGGCGCGTGGTCTGGGCCTTGCGCGAGGTGATCGACACTTTCGCGCCGATCAGCACGTTCATCAGGGTCGATTTGCCGACGTTCGGGCGGCCGACGATGGCGATGTAGCCGCAGCGGAAACCGTCCGCGCTGCCGGCATTGCCGATCTCGGTGTTGTCGTGGCTGTCGTGGCTGTCGTTGTTGCTGGTGGTGCTCATGCTGATTTGCTTCCTGTCTGTTCCGGTTGCGCCGGGCCGCCTTGGTTGGCCCCATCCGACTGGATGGTGGCGATGCCCGCCAGCTTGAGCTGGGCGGCGCGCGGTTTGCTCTTGCGGGCGGCCGGGGTCTTGGTCAGCGCCTGCTGGGCCGCCTCCAGCGCCAGCCGGGCGGCGGCCTGTTCGCCGGCGCGGCGGCTGCCGCCGCGGCCGAACACCTGCACGTTCAGCTTGGGCACCAGGCACTCGACCTCGAATTCCTGGCTGTGGGCGGCGCCGTGGGTCGCCACCACGTTATAGGTCGGCAGCGAAATTTTCTTACTCTGCAAAAATTCCTGCAACAGGGTCTTGGCATCCTTGCCCAGGGTGGCCGGGTCGACCGTATCGAGCAGCGGGATGTAGAAGGCGCGGATCGCGTCGCGCGCGCTGTCGAAGCCGCTGTCGAGGAAGATCGCGCCCAGCAGGGCCTCGAGGGTATCGGCCAGGATCGAGGGACGGCGGAAGCCCCCCGATTTCAGTTCGCCCTCCCCCAGGCGCAGGAACTGCGACAGCTCGAGCCTCTGGGCGATCTCGAACAGGGTCTGCTGCTTGACCAGGTTGGCGCGCACGCGCGACAGGTCGCCTTCGTCCAGGCCGGTGAAGCGCTCGTACAGGATCGAGGCCACGACGCAGTTCAGGATCGAGTCGCCCAGGAATTCCAGGCGTTCGTTATGCAGCGCGCTATGGCTACGGTGGGTCAGGGCTTGCTGGAGCAGGCCGGTGTCCCGGAACGTGTAAGCCAAGCGTGTTTGCAATAACTGTAGATTCATTGTGCTGTCTGTGTGCATCCGCTACCCACGTAGCGGACGGTGTTTCTTACTGGCTAGGGCCGGCATCCTTGGCCGCCACCACGCCGCTCGGATCGGTGGTGCCCGCGTAGTCGATCAGCAGGCTGACATTGCCCATCAGCGGCACCCGCTTCTCATAGGCAAAGCTGACCTGGGTTTCGCCGTCTTCACGGGTAATGGTCAGGTCGCGGCCGCGGATCGCGGTGACGTTGTTGATGCCGGCGTTCTTGTCGAAGGCTACCTGTATTTCGCGCGGCGTGCCGCCAGCTTCCTTGGCGCGCACGATTGCATCCTTGATCGCGCTGTATTCGGTGTAGGTCGGCACCAGCTTGAGCGCGAACACGGCGGCGACGCCGAGCACGACGAGTACCAGGATCAGGCCGGTCAGCGAGATGCCGGACTGACGGGCGAAGGTGTGCTTCTGCATGTGGATCTCCAGTTTACTGGATGCCGCCAATCCGCTTCGGATTGCCGAAGTTCATCCAGACGACGATCGCCTTGCCAACAATGTTCTTGTCCGGTACGAAGCCCCAATAGCGGCTGTCGGCACTGTTGTCGCGGTTATCGCCCATCATGAAATAGTTGCCTGGAGGTACGATACAGGTAAATTTGTCGTACGAATAGTCGCAGGCTTCACGATGCGGGAAATTCTCCACGGCGCCGATATCGAAGGTACGCTTGCCGTCGGTGTTCAGGATGCGGTGTGCGACCGCGCTGTCCTTGCCGGGCAGGTTCTCGATGAACTGCTTGTGGTAGACCGGGTGCTGGTCGTCCAGGTAGTCGTCCAGCGGGGTGTACTGGACCGGCTGGCCGTTCACGGTCAGGCGCTTGTTATCGTAGGTGATCTTGTCGCCCGGGACGCCGATGACGCGCTTGATGTAATCCTGGCTCATGTCCTTCGGATACTTAAACACCATCACGTCGCCGCGCTGCGGGTCGGCGACCTCGATCACCTTCTTGTTGACGATCGGCAGGCGCACGCCATAGGCGTACTTGTTCACCAGGATGAAGTCGCCCACCAGCAGGGTCGGCACCATCGACGAGGACGGGATCTTGAACGGCTCCCACAGGAAGGAGCGCAGGATGAACACCAGCGCGATCACCGGGAAGAAGCTGCCCGAGTACTCGATCCAGGTCGGCTGGCGCAGGTGCGCCTGCTCGATGGCGGCGCGCCTGTCGCCGCTGTCGACCTTGATCCCGTCCGCGGTCAGCTTGCTGGTGCGCGTATCGTACTCGGCCAGGGCGGCATCGGCGGCGCGGCGGCGCTGCTTGGCGAACACGAACACGTCGAGGCACCAGATCACGCCGGTGACCACCATCAGGACAAACAGGATCAGGGCAAAGTTGCTCAGAATCGGTTGCATATCCATTTATTTTTCTTCCACCTGGAGGATGGCCAGGAAGGCTTCCTGCGGGATCTCCACCGAACCGACCTGCTTCATGCGCTTCTTGCCGGCCTTTTGTTTCTCCAGCAGCTTCTTCTTACGCGAGATGTCGCCGCCGTAGCACTTGGCCAGCACGTTCTTGCGCAGCGCCTTGACGTTCTCGCGCGAGATGATGGTGGCGCCGATCGCGGCCTGGATGGCGACGTCGAACATCTGGCGCGGGATCAGTTCGCGCATCTTGGCCGCCACCTGGCGTCCGCGGTAGGGCGCGTTGGCGCGGTGCACGATGATCGCCAGCGCGTCGACCTTCTCGCTGTTGATCAGCATGTCGACCTTGACCACGTCGGCGGCGCGGTATTCCTTGAACTCGTAGTCCATCGAGGCGTAGCCGCGCGAGGTCGACTTCAGGCGGTCGAAGAAGTCCAGCACGATTTCCGCCATCGGGATCTCGTAGTGCAGCTTGACCTGGCGGCCGTGGTAGGCCATGTCCATCTGCACGCCGCGCTTGCCGTTACACAGGGTCATCACGGCGCCGACATACTCCTGCGGCATGTACAGGTTGACGTCAACGATCGGTTCGCGCACTTCGTTGATCTTGGACGGTTCCGGCATCTTCGACGGGTTGTCGACGCGGATCATGCTGCCGTCGCGCATCTCGACCTCGTACACCACGGTCGGCGCGGTGGTGATCAGGTCCATGTCGAACTCGCGCTCGAGGCGTTCCTGCACGATTTCCATGTGCAGCAGGCCCAGGAAGCCGCAGCGGAAGCCGAAGCCCAGCGCCTGCGAGACTTCCGGCTCGTACATCAGGGCAGCGTCGTTCAGCTTCAGCTTTTCCAGCGAGTCGCGCAGCGCGTCGTACTGGTTCGCTTCCACCGGGAACAGGCCGGCGAACACCTGCGGCTGGACTTCCTTGAAGCCCGGCAGCGGTTCCGGCGCCGGCTTGGCGGCCAGGGTGACGGTGTCGCCCACCTTGGCGGCGGTCAGTTCCTTGATGCCGGCGATGATGAAGCCCACCTGCCCTGCCGACAGTTCCGGCAGCGAGACCGAACGCGGCGTGAACACACCGATGCTTTCGACCAGGTTCACCGAACCGGTCGCCATCAGCAGGATCTTTTCTTTCGGACGCAGGGTGCCGTTGACCACGCGCACCAGCATCACGACGCCCACATAGGGGTCGTACCAGGAGTCGACGATCAGGGCCTGCAGCGGCGCGTCCTTGTCGCCCTTGGGCGGCGGGACTTTCGCGATCAGGGTTTCCAGCACGTCTTCCACGCCCAGGCCGGTCTTGGCCGAGCAGACCGTCGCGTCCGAGGCGTCGATGCCGATCACGTCCTCGATTTCCTTCTTGGCGTTGTCCGGGTCGGCGTGCGGCAGGTCGATCTTGTTCAGGATCGGCACCACTTCCACGCCCAGGTCGAGCGCGGTGTAGCAGTTGGCGACCGTTTGCGCTTCCACGCCCTGGCTGGCGTCGACCACCAGCAGCGCGCCTTCGCAGGCCGACAGCGAACGCGAGACTTCGTAGGAAAAGTCGACGTGGCCCGGGGTGTCGATCAGGTTCAGGTTGTAGACCTGGCCGTCGCGCGCCTTGTACTGCAGCGCCGCGGTCTGGGCCTTGATGGTGATGCCGCGCTCGCGCTCCAGGTCCATCGAGTCGAGCACCTGCGCGTCCATCTCGCGCTCCGACAGGCCGCCGCACAACTGGATGATGCGGTCGGCAAGCGTCGATTTGCCGTGGTCGATGTGGGCGATGATGGAGAAGTTACGTATGTTGTTCATTAACAAAGCTCAAAACCAAAAAGGCCGCGGACAGCGCGGCAGGCTACGGCAACAGGGTGCAAAACGCAGTGCTCATGCAAAAAAGCGCTCCGTGGGGGCATGCCGGTCCCCGGCCGAAGCGCTCGATCAAGCGAATGGAAAGCGGCATCTTCAGGTATGCAGGGGACGGACGCTTTTCCGACCCCGGCATTTTACCGGATTCCGCGCCGGAAAGCCCGGTTTTGGGCTGGCCGAGGGGGAGAAAGCCGGGTTTTAGCTTAAGCGCGGGTAAATATGGGCTTGCGCAGCGTGCCCGGCGGGGCCGGACGCCCTACGCAGCATCGACGACGAAGGCATCGGCCCAGCCGCGCGCGGCGCCCGGATCGAGGAAGTAATGGCACAGCTCGGCCCCGGCCGGATCGCCGAACAGCACCGGCACCAGCTCGTCGAAACGCGCCACCAGGCTTGGCTCGGCATCGACGTCGACCACCGCGACCTCGAAGCGCTCGCCGGGCTGCTGCAAGGCCAGCAGGGCCTGCAGCATGTCCTCGCACAGGTGGCAGTAGCTGCGCGAGTAGAGCGTGAACGGGATCACCCGGCTCATTGGCGTGCTCGTTGGCGCGCTCATTGGCGTGCTCATTGGCGTGCTCATTGGCGTGGCTTGACGACGACGTACTGGCTCACGTCTTCGCGCCGCACCAGCAGGGCCACCGCCTTCTTCGGATCGAGCTTGGCGACCAGTGCATTGAACTGGGCCGCGCTGCTCACCGGGGTATTGCCGACCTGCGAGATCACGTCGCCCGGACGGATGCCGGCCGTGGCCGCGCTGCCGTCGGCATCCTCGACCAGCACGCCGCTGTCGACGCCCAGTTCGCCGCGCTGGGCCGGCGTGATGTCGGACACCACCAGGCCCAGCGCGTTCGGCGCGGCGCCCGGGGTCGGTTTCTTCGGCGTCGGGCGGGCCGCCGCGGCTTTTTCTTCCTTCAGCTCGACGATGGTGACCGGCACGTCGAGCTGGGTGCCGCGGCGCCAGACTGTGACGGTGGCGCGGCTGCCGACCTTGGCGGCGCCGACCAGGCGCGGCAGGTCGCGGGTGGTCTCGATCGGCTGGCCGTTGAATTTCAGGATGATGTCGCCGACCTTGATGCCGCCCTTCTCGGCCGGACCGCCGGCCTCGACCATCGAGACTTCGGCCCCGCGCGCCTTGCCCAGGCCCAGCGATTCGGCGACGTCGCGCGTGACTTCGGCGATCTGCACGCCCAGGCGGCCGCGCGTGACCTTGCCGGTGGTCTTGAGCTGATCGGCCACGCGCATCACCTCGTCGATCGGCACCGCGAAGGAGATGCCGTTGTAGGCGCCGGACAGGGTGGCGATCTGCGAGTTGATGCCGATGACTTCGCCGCGCATGTTGATCAGCGGACCGCCCGAGTTGCCCGGGTTGACCGCGACGTCGGACTGGATCAGGGGCAGGTATTCGCCGGTGTCGCGCGACTTGGCCGAGATGATGCCGGCGGTGACGGTGTTGTCGAGGTTGAAGGGCGAGCCGATCGCCACCACCCATTCGCCGACCCGGATCTTGCTCGAGTCGCCAGTGCGCAGGTAAGGCAGGTTGCTGGCCGACAGCTTGAGCAGGGCAACGTCGGAGCGGCGGTCGGCGCCCAGCACCTTGGCCTTGAACTCGCGGCGGTCGGTGAGCGTGACGGTGACTTCGTCGGCGCCTTCGACCACGTGGGCATTGGTCAGGACGAAGCCGTCCGCCGAGATGATGAAGCCAGAACCGACGCCGCGCGTGACCTGCTCTTCCGCGCCGCCCTGCCCGCCCGGCCGACCCTGGCCGCGGCCGCCGCGCGGGATCTGGCCGCCGAAGAAGCGGCGCAGGAATTCCTGCATCTCCTCGTCGCCCGGCACGCCCTGGCCGCGCGTGACGCGCTCGGTGGTGCGGATGTTGACCACGGCCGGGCCGACCTTGTCGATCAGGTCGGAAAAATCGGGCAGGCCGGTTACGACCGGGGTCTGGACGGGCGCGGCCGCCAGGGCGCTAGACGGGAGGAAGGCGCTGCCAGCGGCCAGCAGGGCCGACAGGATCAGGCCGATGGAGCGACGGGACAATGCGCGGGGAAATTGGCAGGTCATGGGCATGGGATCGGAAGGCTGAGATTGACTTTATGGTAAGCCAAAATACGCGCTTTGTCGCGCGCCGCCAACAGGATACAGCGGCTCGATGCAGGGTGGAAAATCGGATGTCGCATAGGCCCGCTGCGAGACTGATATGCAGGACGAATCAGATGAGGCAGGTCGATATGCAGGGCATATCACGTCATTGGAAAAGCGAACGATGGCGGCCCTCGGCGCTGCGCCCGGGAGTACCGGCGCCGGCCTAGACGCGCTTGACGACGGCCGGCGCGGCTTCCGGGGCAGGTCCGTCATGCGGCGCCACTGCCTGCCCTGTCCGCTTGCTGCCGTTCAGCGCGTCGGCGCCCGCGACGACCGTGGGCGCGATGGCTGCCAGCGCGTCGGCCGTAGAAGGCGCCCGCGCCACATGGCGCCGCAGGGGCAGTGGCTCGGCGTCGAGCCGGTCGGACAGCCGCGCCGCGAAGCCGGGCGAGAGCTCGGCCTGCCCAGGCTCGCTGCGCAGCGCGTCGCCGATCCGGTGGTAGAGATCCCATGCCTGCCGTCCGTCCGGCTCGCGCAGGGCTGCCAGCGCGAGTTCGAGGTCGGCGTCGGGCAGTTCGCCATCCGCGAAGGCCGATATGTATTCGCGTATCTTCTTATTCGTGTCCATCTGGTAACTCGTCGCCGTCGGTCTGTTCAATTTGTCCTGCCTATGTACGATCCTGCCACCTACCGACGTTTGTCAACCGGGAAATCGAGCAATGGGCGCAATTTCTCGGCAATGACTTCGCGTGCGCGGAAAATCCGGCTGCGTACGGTTCCTATCGGACACGCCATCACCTCGGAGATTTCTTCGTAGCTCAGTCCTTCTATTTCTCGCAGAACAATTGCCGTTCGCAATTCCAGCGGCAGCGCTTCCATCGCCGCATTCACCGTGTGCGCAATCTGCTTGCTCGCCAACACCGATTCGGGTGTGTTTATGTCGCGCAAGCTGTCCGCGTCGTCGAATCCTTCTGCCCGCTCGGCATCGGCCTCGGTCGAGGTCGGTGCGCGGCGGCCCTGTGTTACCAGATAATTCTTAGCCGTGTTGATTCCGATGCGGTACAGCCAGGTGTAAAAGGCGGAATCGCCGCGGAAATGCCGCAGGGCGCGGTAGGCCTTGATGAAGGTCTCCTGCACCACGTCTTCGGCTTCGGCCGGATCGTGCACGAGGCGCGACACCAGGCGCATCAGGCGGCGCTGGTATTTGGCCACGAGCAGGTCGAACGCGCCCCGGTCGCCGGCCTGGACGCGCTCCACCAATACCTGATCTCCTTCGCGTTCTGTCGTCACGGACCATGCCCCATCGGCTGCACCGGCCCTCCTGCTTAAGAGTTGGCCCGCTGCAATAAGTTCAACGTATTTTGTGCGTCGTCGATGTCGCGCCGCCGGCCCCGCCGGCCCCGCCGGCCCCGCCGAGCGCCACCGCCAGGGCACGCAAGGCCTCCGGCGGCAGACTGTCGGGCAGGACGGCGACGCTGCGGCAGACGACGTCGCGGCGGACACGCATGCGCGCGCAAAACCGGACGAGGCGCCGCTTCGGCGCCTCGTCCGCGGCCGGGCCGCGCGCCGTTTCCAGGCGCAGCAGCATCAGCCGCGGCCACAGCGTCGAGCCCGGCAAAAGCCGCGCCGGCAGGGCCTCGCATGCGTCCATCCGCTCCCCCTGTTGTACCGTCAGGCGTAGCTGGCCGACTCCAGAAATATCAATGCGATGCACCGTTGCAGGAACCAGCGCGGCATGCAGCACGCATGCGCCTGCGAACAGCAGCGCGCCCGCCACGGCGGGCCCGCCGGCGAAGCTTGCGACGGCGGGATCGGCCACGAACGCAGGCAGGCCCGCGGCGCCGGCGGCCGCAAGCAGGGAAACGCCGAAGCCGGCGAGCAGGCAGCGCAGGCGGCGCGACGGCGCAATGACGACGGTCAGCGCGATCGACATGGTCGGAGTGGAAAAAGAGGGGCGCCCGCAGGCCGGAGCCGCGCGGAAGGAGATACGGGGGGTATTGCTGTTGCGCTGGACCGAACGGCCCAGGCTGTCAGGCGCCCATTCCGGTTAGACCGGAATGGGCGTGGTCTGGTTCAGGTCCGCAGCAGGGATCTGCGTCAGACTTTTGCGAAGACGAGGGTACCGTTGGTACCGCCGAAGCCGAAGGAGTTCTTGACCGCGTAATCGATCTTCATGTCCCGTGCCGTGTTGGCCACGAAGTCCAGGTCGCATTCCGGATCCTGGTTGAAGATGTTGATGGTCGGCGGCGACACCTGGTTGTGGATCGCCAGCACGGTGAACACCGATTCCAGGCCGCCCGCGCCACCCAGCAGGTGACCGGTCATCGACTTGGTCGAGTTCACGACCAGGCCGGACTTGGCGTGGTCGCCGAAGACGCGCTTGATGCCGCGCACTTCCGCCACGTCGCCCAGCGGCGTCGAGGTGCCGTGCGCATTCACGTACTGGACTTCGCCGGCGTTCAGGCCCGCATTCTTCAGCGCCGCCACCATGCAGCGCGCCGCGCCGCTACCATCCTCGACCGGCGAGGTGATGTGGTTGGCGTCCGCGCTCATGCCGAAGCCGATGACTTCGGCGTAGATCCTGGCGCCGCGTGCGACCGCGTGTTCGTACTCTTCGAGCACCATCACGCCGGCGCCCTCGCCCAGCACGAAGCCGTCGCGGTCCTTGTCCCACGGACGCGAGGCGGTGGCCGGATCGTCGTTGCGGGTGGACAGCGCGCGTGCCGAGGCGAAACCGCCCAGGCCCAGCGGCGACACGGTCGATTCCGCGCCGCCGGCGACCATCACGTCGGCATCGCCGTACTCGATCAGGCGAGCGGCGGCGCCGATGCAGTGCAGGCCGGTGGTGCAGGCGGTGACGATCGCCAGGTTCGGGCCGCGCAGGCCGAATTTGATCGAGAGATCGCCCGAGATCATGTTGATGATCGAAGCCGGCACGAAGAAGGGCGAGATGCGGCGCGGGCCGCGATTCATGTACTCTTCCTTGGTGGCTTCGATCATCGGCAGGCCGCCGATGCCCGAACCGATGGTCACACCGATGCGGTCCGCGTTTTCCTCGGTCACGACAATGCCCGAATCCTGCAGGGCCTGGATGCCGGCGGCCATGCCGTAATGGATAAAGCTATCCATGTTACGGCCTTCCTTGCCCGGCAGGTAGTCTTCCACCTTGAAGTTCTTCACTTCTCCGGCGAAATGCGTCGTGAACGGCGTCGCGTCGAACTTGGTGATGTTGGCAATGCCCGACTTACCGGCCAGCGCCGCGTCCCACGCCTCGGCAATGGTGTTGCCGATTGGTGAAATGCAGCCCAGGCCGGTAACGACGACACGGCGGTTGCGTGAACGGCTCAAGCGATTCTCCCAGAAACTTTTAAAGCGACAGCGACAGCTTAGGCCTTGACGTGCGCGGTGGCGTAGTCGATGGCTTGCTTGACGGTGGTGATCTTCTCAGCCTGCTCGTCAGGGATTTCCATTTCGAACTCGTCTTCCAGTGCCATCACCAGTTCCACGGTGTCCAGCGAGTCAGCGCCGAGGTCGTCAACGAACGAGGATTCGATCTTGATGTCTGCTTCTGCAACGCCCAGTTGCTCAGCGACGATTTTTTTAACGCGTTGTTCGATATCCGACATGTTATGGCTCCATTAAGGTATGTGTTGCGGAAAGTGCGCGCATTTTATCAGGTTTGCGCGGTGAAAAACTACTTTCGGCAGCTCCTGCTATTTCCACCGAAATTACTGCTAAAAGAGGCGAATGCTCCGGATTTCTTATCGCAAGCATTGCGCAAGCCGGGCAGTTCGCCTCCTTTATACTCTTCAATTCATGTACATGCCGCCATTCACGTGCAGCTCGGTGCCCGTGATATAGGCCGCCGTCGGGCCCGCCAGGAAGGCGACGGCGTGGGCGATGTCTTCCGGCTGGCCCAGGCGGCCCAGCGGGATCTGGCCCAGCAGCGCGGCGTGCTGATCGTCGCCCAGCGCCTTGGTCATGTCGGTGTCGATGAAGCCCGGCGCCACGCAGTTGACGGTGATGTTGCGGCTGCCGATCTCGCGCGCCAGCGCGCGGGTCATGCCGGCCACGCCGGCCTTGGCGGCGGCGTAGTTCATCTGGCCCGGGTTGCCCGAGGCGCCCACCACCGAGGTGATGTTGATGATGCGGCCGTGCTTGGCTTTCATCATGCCGCGCAGTACCAGGCGCGACAGGCGGCCGACGGCGGTCAGGTTGGTGGAAATCACGCTGTCCCACTCCTCGTCCTTCATGCGCATGGCCAGGTTGTCCTGGGTGATGCCGGCATTGTTGACCAGGATCGACAGGCTGCCGAAGCTCTTCTGCACGTCGTCGACCACGGCGGCGCAGTTGGCCGCATCGGTGACGTTCAGGACCACGCCCTTGCCGCCGAATTCGGCCAGGTAGGCGCCGATCGCCTCCGCGCCGGCGCCGCTGGTGGCGGTGCCGACCACTTTCGCGCCCTGGCGCGCCAGTTCCAGCGCGATGGCCTTGCCGATACCGCGCGATGCGCCGGTGACGAGAGCGACTTGGTTCTCCAGATTCATGCTATTCCTTTTTCGTTTCTGTTCGTATTCGGCCGACTGCTTCAGGCCGACTGCATCGAGGCCAGCACGCGCTCCAGCGCGGCCTGGTCGACCAGGGCTTCGCCCACCAGCACCGGATCGATGCGCTTGGCCATGCCGATCAGGGTCTTGCTCGGCGCGCATTCGATCACCTGGGTGATGCCGTCGGCAGCCATCTTCTGCATGGTCTCGACCCAGCGCACCGGGCCGGCGGCCTGGCGTGCCAGCGCGTCCTTGATCGCAGCCGGATCGTGCAGGATAGCCACGTCCACGTTGTTGATCAAGTCGATCAGGGGCGCCGAGAAAACGATGTTTTCCATGTAGTCGCGCAGGCGGTCCGCGGCCGGCTTGAGCAGCGACGAGTGGAACGGCGCCGACACCGCCAGCTTCATGGCGCGCTTGGCGCCCTTGGCCTTGGCGATCTCGCAGGCGCGGTCGATCGCGGCGGCGTGGCCGGCGATCACGATCTGGGTCGGCTCGTTGAAGTTGACCGCTTCCACCACCTCGCCCTGGGCAGCCTCGAGGCAGACTGCGCGCACCTCGTCGGCCTGCAGGCCCAGCACGACGGCCATGCCGCCCTGCCCCACCGGCACCGCT
The DNA here is from genome assembly GCF_041023745.1 of Massilia sp. X63. Classification (NCBI taxonomy): domain Bacteria; kingdom Pseudomonadati; phylum Pseudomonadota; class Betaproteobacteria; order Burkholderiales; family Oxalobacteraceae; genus Massilia; species Massilia sp. X63. The sequence continues at coordinate 12,823 of NZ_JBFTEF010000012.1, read as the reverse complement.
TCCTGCATCGATTGGGCGCGGAAGCGCACCAGCGGCACCGCGTCCTTGAACGGGATCACGCCCGCGGCGACCAGGGCCGAATACTCGCCCAGGCTGTGGCCGGCCACCACGCTCGGCACCGGGCCGCCGGCGGCGATCCAGGCGCGGTACACGGCGACCGCGGCGGTCAGCATCACGGGCTGGGTGTTGGTGGTGAGGTCGAGGTCTTCCTTCGGGCCTTCGGCGATCAGCTTGCCGATGTCGAAGCCGAGGGCCTCGGATGCCTCGGCGACGGTCTGCTCGACCACCGGGTTGCCGGCGAAACCGTTCAGCATGCCGACGGCCTGGGCGCCCTGGCCCGTAAACAGGAATGCGAATTTCGTCATTTTATTGTTCTCCGTAGGGTGGGCGGATCTTCCGCCCACGCGGTGATTGTTACGAGCTGAAATGTCGGGCGCGATGATCTTGCTGTTACCTATCACCGCGTGGGCGGCATAGCCGCCCACCCTACAAATGCGATGCCTGTGCTATTACATGCGGGCGAGCACCGCGCCCCAGGTGAAGCCGCCGCCGACGCCTTCCATCAGCACGTTCTGGCCCGGCTTGATGCGGCCGTCGCGCACCGCGCAATCGAGCGCCAGCGGGATCGAGGCGGCCGAGGTGTTGCCGTGCTGGTCGACGGTGACGACCATCTTTTCCAGCGGCAGGTCGAGCTTCTTGGCGGTGCCCTTCATGATGCGCAGGTTGGCCTGGTGCGGGATCAGCCAGTCGATGTCGGATGGCTGCATCCTGGCGTGCTCGAGCGCTTCCTTGGCGACTTCTTCCAGCACGGTGACGGCCAGCTTGAAGACCGCCGGGCCATCCATGTACAGGAAGCCGCTGCCGGCCACCGCGCCGCCGGCCAGGTTGCCCGGGATCGACAGGATGTGCGACTGGCTGCCGTCGGCGTGCAGCTTGGTGGCCAGGATGCCCGGCTCTTCCGACGCTTCCAGCACCACGGCGCCGGCGCCGTCGCCGAACAGCACGCAGGTGGTGCGGTCGGTGAAATCGAGGATGCGCGAGAACACTTCCGCGCCGATTACCAGCACGCGCTTGTAGACGCCGGCGCGGATGAAGGCGTCGGCGGTCGAGACCGCGTACACGAAGCCGCTGCACACCGCCTGCACGTCGAAGGCGGCGCTGCCGTTGTTCATGCCGAGCTTCTGCTGCACGATGCAGGCGGTGCTCGGGAAGCTGCCGTGGAAGTCCGGGGTCGAGCTGGCGACGATCACCAGGTCGATGTCGGCAGGCAGCCGGCCGGCCGCTTCCAGGGCCTTGCGCGCCGCGTTAACGGCCAGGTCGGAGGCATTCTCGTCGGCCGCCGCATAATGGCGGCTCGAAATGCCGCTGCGGGTGACGATCCATTCGTCGGACGTCTCGATGCCGCGCTCGGCCAACTGGGCCGCGAGCGCTTCGTTGGTGACGCGCTTGGCCGGCAGGTAGCTGCCGGTACCGGTGATCTTGCTGTAAACAGTCATCTCTTCACCATCCTGCTGGTTCGGTTCAAGCCTGGCGCTGGGCGTCGGGCGGGGGCGGCATCAGTTCGGCGATCAGGGCCGACAGCTGCTCTTGTACATCGTATTTGGCGGCGTCGTAGGCGCGCTTGAGCGCCCATTCGAAGGCGAAGGCATTGGCGCCGCCGTGGCTCTTGAAGACCAGGCCTTTCAGGCCGAGCAGGCTGGCGCCGTTGTAGCGCTCCGGATTCAGCTTCTTGAGCGACTTGCGGGCCAGCAGCGCGCCGGCCATCGACAGGAAACTTTCCTTGAACACCGACTTGACGAAGCGCGACAGGCCTTCGACGGCCTTGAGCGTGACGTTGCCGACGAAACCGTCGCACACGACCACGTCCACCGTGCCCTTGAAGATGTCGTTGCCTTCGACGTTGCCGAAGAAATTCAGCTTGCCGCGCTCGTGGTCGGCCTTGAGCAACTGGCCGGTGGCCTTGACCACTTCATTGCCCTTGATGTCCTCGGTGCCGACGTTCAGCAGGCCGATGGTCGGGCGCGGCACCTTTTCCATGGCCGAGCACAGCACCGAGCCCATGATGGCGAACTGGTGCAGGTGATGCGGCTCGCAGTCGACGTTGGCGCCGAGGTCGAGCATGTAGGTCGGTCCGCCCTTCTGGTTCGGCATGATCGAGCAGATCGCGGGACGGTCGACGCCGGCCATGGTCTTGAGTACGTAGCGCGAAATGGCCATCAGGGCGCCGGTATTGCCGGCCGAGACGCTGGCGTTGGCCGTGCCGTCCTTGACCAGCTCGACCGCCACGCGCATGGACGAGTCCTTCTTCTTGCGCAGGGCGATTTCGAGCGGGTCGTCCATGGTGACGACTTCGGTGGCGTTCTTGAGCGTGATGCGCGGATTCGCTTCGGCGTGGTGCTTTTTCAGCTCGGCACGCAGGACGTCTTCAAGGCCCACCAGGATGAGGTCTACGTCAGCTTGTTTTTTTAGAAACGAAATGGCTGCCGGAATGGTAACTGAGGGGCCGTGGTCGCCGCCCATGCAGTCAATGGAAATTGTGATTGTCATTTGTCTGGGGATGCCGGCTCAGGCAAGACGAGCGGCAGTGCGGGCGGCAAGACGGGATCGGGCGTGGCTCGTGGCCAGCCGCTGTCCGCGCAATTCAAAATGACGGAGTGCAAGGTTGTTGCAGCCGAGGATAAAGAAAAAGCGGCGCCACGCAGATAACATACGTCGCACCGCTTTCATGGTACTAAAGTACAAGACGTCGATTACTCGTCGTTCTTGGTCTTCAGGACTTTACGACCACGGTAGAAACCGTTCGGGCTGATGTGGTGACGCAGGTGGGTTTCGCCGGTGGTCGGCTCGACTGCCAGGTTCGGTGCGGTCAGGAAATCGTGCGAACGGTGCATGCCGCGCTTCGACGGGGACTTCTTATTCTGCTGAACTGCCATGATGACTCCTAATACATAAGTTCTAAAATTCTAACACATTCGATTTGCAAATACTTGCAGATCGAGTATCCCAGCGGCAATTTCTTATTCATCCATCGCCGACATGTTTTAACGCTGCTACATCAACTGCCTACTGCCATACTCGACTACTGCACGCGTTTGACACGTTCTTTCAGTCGTACTGCTCGGTACTGCGGTACTACTAATTCTTCAATGCTTATTCGGACTTGAGATTTTTCAGGGCCGCGAACGGCGAGACCTTCTCGGTCTTGAGGGCGTCCAGGAGCTGGGTGTCCGGACATACCTCGTGTTTCGGTGCCTGCGGCAGTGCCAGCAAGGCTTCGTCTTCCAGCAGCTGGCGGATATCGCACTCGCGGCTGCCGACGATCACATCGATGCTCTCGTCGTCGAGGACTTCCTCGATGCCGTCGGCGTCCTCGTCGTCCTTGCCGAGCACCAGCATGGTGGACGAATCGATCTCGTATTCGAACGGCGCCAGGCAACGCTGGCAGGCCAGCTTCACGGGACCGGCGACCGTCAGGGTCATCGCCGGGTAGCCCTGCTTGGTCAGGCTGCCGTCGATCGACCAACGGATCTCGCCCGAATTGTCGGCGCAATCGGCTGCCAGACGGGGCATCTCGGCCACAGGGGTCACGCCCTCGCGGTGTCCGCTATTCCGGCAAAACTCGAAGGCGTCAATGACAAAAGCGCTCATTTGGAAAACTTCCCCGGAAAACCTGCGATAATAGCAGGCTTCTCCCCGCAGAGTCAAAGACTTACGTCGATTTTGACCGGCCTGCGTTGTACGTGTTCCATGCGCCGCATGTATCGGGCGGATTTATCACGTTCTCTTGTCGGAGATATATGATCTATTAGCTTTGCTTATAGTTTTACTTATTCGCCAGACCGTAATGATACCAAGTTCTGCGCTTCCGCGCCTCATTCTCGCATCCAGTTCCGCTTACCGGCGCGAGCTGCTGTCGCGCCTGCAACTCCCCTTCGAAGCGATCGCCCCCAGCATCGACGAGACCCCGCAGCCGGGCGAAGCGCCGCAGGACACCGCCCTGCGCCTAGCGCGCGAGAAGGCGGCCGCGGTGGGCGCCCAGGCGCCGGGTGCGCTGGTGATCGGCTCGGACCAGGTCGCGACCCTCGACGGCATGCAGATCGGCAAGCCGGGCGACCATGCGCGTGCGCTGGCCCAGCTGCAGCTGATGCGCGGGCGCCGCGTCGTCTTCCATACGGCCCTGTGCCTGTGGGACGGCCGGGTGGCCGATGCCGCGCTGGCGGCGCAAGTGGAAAACGTGCAGGTCTTCGTCGACTTCCGCGACCTGCCGGACGCCGAACTGGATGCCTACCTGCGCATCGAGCAGCCCTACGACTGCGCCGGCAGCGCCAAGAACGAAGGCCTGGGCATCGCCCTGCTCGAGCGGATCGAATCGAGCGACCCGACCGCCCTCACCGGCCTGCCCCTGATCGCCCTGACTGGCATGCTGCGCCGCGCCGGCCTGCCCTTCTTCGGCCTGTAACACCTTATATTCAACAACACGATGCCTGGCACCCTTTACCTGATCCCGAACACCCTTGGTCCCGTCGACGCCGCTCCCGGCGCCCTGTCCGCCCTGCTGCCGACGCAGGTGCAGGCGCTGACCGCGAAGCTCGACTATTTCGTCGCCGAGAACGCCAAGACCGCGCGCGCCTTTTTGAAACTGGTCGCCATCGACCACCCGCTGGCCAGGCCGCTGCAGGAAATCGAGATCGCCGAGCTGAACGTGAACACGCCGCCGGCCGCCCTCGCGCAACTGCTGGCGCCGCTGCTGGCCGGACGCGATGCCGGACTGGTGTCGGAAGCCGGGGTGCCGGCGGTGGCCGATCCGGGCGCCGACCTGGTGCGCCTGGCCCACCAGCACGGGATTGCCGTGCGTCCGCTGGTGGGACCGTCCTCGCTGCTGCTGGCGGTGATGGCGAGCGGCCTGAACGGCCAGAGTTTCGCCTTCAACGGCTACCTGCCGACCGACGCGGTCCAGCGCAGCAAGCGCATCCAGCAACTGGAGGGGCGTTCGCGCAGCGAGAAGCAGACCCAGTTGCTGATCGAAACGCCCTACCGCAACGGCCAGATGCTGGAAGCGCTGGTCGCCGCCTGCCAGCCGGGAACCCTGGTGTGCGTGGCCACCGACCTGTCGCTGGCCAGCGAGTCGGTCAGGACGATGACGGCGGCAAAATGGAAGGCGGCGCTGGCGGCCGGCAAGGCGCCGGATTTTCACAAAAAGCCGACCGTGTTCCTGTTCCTGGCGCAGTAAGCCCCTGGTGTGGCCGGCAAGCCGGCCACATCGGTACATCAGTGCACTTCGTGGGTCAGCTCGCGCACCCAGTCGAAGGCCTGCAGCTCGATCTCGCGGATCTGCGCCACGCTCAGGCCCAGCTTGCGCAGCGCGTTGTACAGCTTGCAGCCGCCCTCGGCCGCCTCGAGCAGCTCGGCGATCCGCAGCATGGTGCCGAACTCGCCTTCGCGGTCGAGCAGCGCGGCGCGCACGTCGTCCGCCACTTCGACATTGTCGAGAATGTCTTTCATCGGAATCGAGAACAGCGCATCGGCCAGGGACATGATGCCCACCGTGAACGCGCGGTCGGCCCGGGCCGGGTCGCCCGGATGGCTGGCCTGGGTCATCAGCTCGAGCAGCTTGCCGCGGGTGGTGGCCAGTTGCAGCAGCGGCGAGGCCAGCTCCACTCCGCCGGCGGTCGTGTACAGCAGGATCTGCAGCCAGCGCTGCAGCTGGCGCCGTCCCAGCTGGCTCAGCGCCTGCGACAGCGATTCGATCTGCGGCCCCGGCGCCGCGCGGCTATTGACCAGGCGTAGCAGGTTCAGGCTGATCAGCGCGTCGCGCTTGACCGCGGTTTCGATCATTTGCGCATCGGCATCCGAACCCACCAGCTCCAACAGGCGCAGGATCGCCATCTCGGAGGGGGTGATCTTCTTGCCCGACAAAATCACCGGACGGGCGAAGTAATAGCCCTGGAAGTATTCGAAGCCGAGGTCCATGCACAGCCTGAACTCGTCGAGCGTCTCGACCTTCTCGGCCAGCAACTTCTTGCCGGTGGCCTTCAGCGAGGCCACCAGGCCCCGCAACTCGTCGCGCGGGGCCAACTTGACGTCGACCTTGATGACGTCGACCAGGCCGACCAGCCGGTCGAGCTCGGGCGAATGCTCGGTGACGTCGTCGACCGCGAACTTGAAGCCGAGCTCTTTCAGCTCGGCGACCCGCGCCACCAACTGCCGGGTCGGCTTGACGGTTTCCAGGATTTCGAGGATAACTTTATGCGGAGGCAGGAAACGTACGAAGTCGCTCATCAGGACTACTTCGTCGACATTCACGAAGGCCAGCTGTTCGCCGACCACCTGTTCCATGCCCAGCTGCGACGCGTGCGAAATCACCGCGGCGGTTGCGGCGGCATTGTCGGTCAGCTTCGCATCGTCGTCTTCGCCGGCGGCCCGGAACAGCAACTCGAATGCCACGAGGTGCTGGTCACGGCCGAGGATAGGCTGACGCGCGAGGAAAAAATCGTTGGACGGCACGGATGCCGCTGCCGTTGCTTCGGCATGCATCAAGAAAACTCCTGGAAACTGTTGCGGCTCGGATAAGCCAGCCGGGCAGGCGCGCGAACGCCTGCCTCGGAGACTATACTACAAATTCGACATTATTAGCATTTTTATATCGAACCGCCGGATCAGCGATTGCCGCCGCCCTTGCCGCCCGAGCTCGAGCGTGGGCCGCCGGACCTCGGCCCGGCCGAGCGCGGCCCGGCCGAGCGCGGCCCGGCCGAACGTGGCCCGCCCGCACCCGGGCCGGCAGTGCGCGGCGCCGCCTGACGCGGGCCGGCCGTGGCCGGACGCTTGCCCGGACCGCGCCCGTCGCCTGCAGCGCCTGCCTTCGGCTCGCCCTGCGGCTTGCCCTGGGCATTCCCGTCGGGACGCCAGACGCGGCGCGCACCGGTCTTGCCGGCCGCCGGGGCGCTTGCCGCCGGCTTGGCGCCGCGCGCCTCCTCGTCGCCTTCGCGCACCATGCTCTGGCCCGGCAGGCGCAGGCTGCCCTTGCCCGACAGCGGGCTGGCGCGGCGCGCGTTGCCGACCGGCGTACGCGGCCCCTCGCCGGCCAGGCGCGCCGAGGCGGCGCCGGTGAGCTGGGTGCCGGTTTCGATGGTGAAGCGGGCGCCGCTGTCCTTGCCCAGCACCTGCACCAGCCAGGGCATGGTCTCGCGCAGCATCGGCTCCAGCGTGTACGGCGGATTCAGGATGAACATGCCGCTGCTGTGCAGGCCGATGCCGTCCGGCCCCGGGGTCGACACGGTGAGCGTGACGTTCAGCCATTCCTTGGCCGGCAGCCGCTTGAGCTTGTCGGGGAACTGGCGCGACTCCATGCGTTGCAGCACCGGGTACCAGACCGCGTACATGCCGCTCGGGAAGCGGCCCAGCGCTTCTTCCAGGGCGTCGCGCACCTTCTTGTAGTCGTCCTTCACCTCATAGGGCGGGTCGACCAGCACCAGCGCGCGGCGCGACGGCGGCGGCAGCAGTTTCTTCAGGCTCTGGAAGCCGTCGCCATGCTCGATGATGACGCGCTTGCCGCGCGCGCGCTCGCCCTGCTCGGCCTTGTGCGCCTCGGCCTTGCGGACATTCTCGTGCAGGATCTTGACGTCGGCCGGATGCAGCTCGAACAGGCGCAGGCGGTCCTCGGGGCGCGACATCTGGTCGGCCACGTAGGGCGAGCCCGGGTAGTAGCGCATCTTGCCGCTCGGGTTCATTCGCTTGACCAGGTCCAGGTAGGGCTGCAGCGCCGCCGGGACATTCGTTGCGTTCCACAGCGGGCCGATGCCGGTATCGTATTCCCCGGTCTTGGTCGCCTGGAAACTGTCGAGCGCATACACGCCGGCGCCCGAGTGCGTATCGATATAGGTATAGGCGGCGTCCTTCTGGTTCATGTACAGGTGCAGCTGCACTTGTACAAAGTGTTTGAGGACATCGGCGTGGTTACCCGCGTGGAAGGCGTGGCGGTAGCTCAACATAAGCTGGAATTCCTGAGAAGAGTGTCAATGCCGTGCTTGTAACGGCGTAATGGGCGCCATTATCCACTACAACGCGGCGCGGCCGTTAGCCGGAGGCTGAAAAGAAAACGAAAAGAAAAAAGCGCTGTCATCCTTCGCTATGGATGAGGTTTGAACTGCTGAGCTGTTTCATGGTCGAACACCGGTCTCCACCACCGGGAAACGAGTATGCGTGCGCCTCAGTTCAAGAAGTGGTTTGCCAGACTGCCGGCCCTGAACCTGCCGCAGCGCCTGCACACGCTGGCCGCCCTGCATCCGGCAGCCGGCCTGGCGCAGGTGGTGGCGCTGATCGGCCAGCTTGGCGCGGCGCAGCGGCGCTGTCCCGCTTGCGCCTGCGAACGGTACCACCGGCACGGCCAGGCCAATGGCCTGCCACGCTACCGCTGCCGCGCATGCAGGCGCACCTACAACGACCTGAGCGGCACACCGCTGGCGCGCCTGCGACAGCGCGACAAGTGGCTGGCGTACCTGGGCACAGTCCTGGCCTCGACGTCGGTGCGGGCAGCAGCCAGCCAGGTCGGCGTGCACCGCAACACCGCCTTTCGCTGGCGCCACCGCTTTCTCGAGCGCGCCAAGCATGACCGTCCGCAACAGCTCAATGGCATTGCCGAGGCGGACGAGATGTTCCTGCTGGAGTCGCAAAAAGGCGCGAAAAAGCTGGACCGCCCGGCGCGCAAGCGCGGCGGACGCGCCGGCCGGCGCGGGATCTCGCGCGAGCTCGACTGCATCCTCGTGGCGCGCGACCGCGGCGGGCAGACCATCGATGCCGTGGTCGGACGCGGCGCGCTGACGGCGGCGCACCTGGCGCGCCACCTGCTGCCCAGGCTCGACCGGCAAGTGCTCCTGGTCAGCGACGGGCATGCCGCTTACCGGGCCTTCGCCCGCCAGCACGGCATTGCGCACCAGGCGATCGACCTGCGCGCCGGGGTACGGGTACGCCGAAGCGCCGCCGGCGCGATCCACGTCCAGAATGTGAACGCCTACCACAGCCGCTTTCGCCAATGGCTGAGCCGCTTTCGCGGCGTGGCCTCGCGCTACCTGTCCAACTACCTGGGCTGGCACTGGGCGCTCGATGGGAACCGGATTACGTCTGCCGCGCAATTGCTACGCATCGCGATTGAGCTCATCCATAGTGAACGATGACAGCGCCAAGAAAAAAGCCGCAGGCCCTCGCGGGCGCTGCGGCAAGTCGTACAGAGAGGTAATCGAAAAATCAGGCGACCTTTTTCTCGTCGAAGAACTGCTCGTCCTCGGTCGAGCCGTGCAGCGCGGTGGTCGAGCTCTGGTTCTGCTGGATGGTCTGGGTCACGGCGTCGAAGTAGCCGGTGCCGACTTCACGCTGGTGCTTCACCGCGGTGAAGCCCTTGTCGGCGGCGGCGAATTCCGCTTCCTGCATCTCCACGAAGGCCGACATGCCGCGGCGCGCATAGCCGTGGGCCAGGTTGAACATGCTGTAGTTCAGCGCGTGGAAGCCGGCCAGGGTGATGAACTGGAACTTGTAGCCCATCGCGCCCAGCTCCTTCTGGAACTTGGCGATGGTGGCGTCGTCCAGGTTCTTCTTCCAGTTAAACGAAGGCGAGCAGTTATAGGCCAGCATCTTGCCCGGGAACTTGGCGTGGATCGCTTCGGCAAAGCGCTTGGCGAACTCCAGATCCGGCTTGCCGGTCTCGCACCACACCAGGTCGGCGAAGGGGGCGTAGGCCAGGCCGCGCGAGATGGCCTGCTCGACGCCCGGCTTGACGCGGAAGAAGCCTTCCACGGTGCGCTCGCCGGTGCAGAACGGCTGGTCGTTGGGGTCGACGTCCGAGGTGAGCAGGTCGGCCGCTTCAGCATCGGTGCGGGCGATCACCAGGGTCGGGGTGCCCATCACGTCGGCGGCCAGGCGCGCGGCGTTGAGCTTCTCGACGGCTTCGCGGGTGGGCACCAGCACCTTGCCGCCCATGTGGCCGCATTTCTTCACCGAAGCCAGCTGGTCTTCGAAGTGCACGCCGGCGGCGCCGGCATCGATCATCGCCTTCATCAGCTCGAAGGCATTCAGCACGCCGCCGAAGCCGGCTTCGGCATCGGCCACGATCGGGGCGAAATAGTCGATGTCGTCCTTGCCTTCGGACCACTGGATCTGGTCGGCGCGCTGGAAGGTATTGTTAATGCGGCGCACCACCTGCGGCACCGAGTTGGCCGGGTACAGCGACTGGTCCGGATACATCTCGCCGGCGACGTTGGCGTCGCCCGCCACCTGCCAGCCCGACAGGTAGATGGCTTTCAGTCCGGCCTTCACCTGCTGCATGGCCTGGTTGCCGGTCAGGGCGCCGAGGGCGTTGACGTAGGGCTCGTTGTTGACCAGGTCCCACAGCTTCTCGGCGCCGCGCTTGGCCAGCGTGTGCTCGATCTGGACCGAGCCGCGCAGGCGCACGACGTCGGCCGCCGTGTAGTTGCGCGTCACGCCTTTCCAGCGCGGGTTGGTTTCCCAGTCTTGCTGGAGTTCACTGATCTGCTGTTCACGAGTAGCCATGCTGTTTCTCCTGATTGAAAAGCCATTTGGAAGACTGCGAATTCGTTGGGTAAATCATAGATCAGTTTGTGCGCAGCACAACAACTCTTATATAAGACATGAAAAGATTTTTTATGCCTTTAAAATGAATAACTTACGATACGAATTCCATGATGTGGCATAAAATTTCTCAGAATGGGAATCCCGGCCCGGCGCAGATTTGCTGCAAATTTCGCCAGGCGAAAGCATAATTTCACGATGTAAAAAATGCGTGCATACCTGGGCGTTGCTCAGATGCACCACATCATCAAATTAGTCAGCTAATAAGTTGACTTAGCGAACATGTACTGACATGATGCAATCGTCAAATTCGTCAAAACATTAACTATTTAACGAAATCACCATGCGCTCCCTCGTTCGTCATGCTGTCAGTTGCCTCTTCATTGTTGCCGCAAGTAATGCTTCTGCCGGTGTCATCACACAAGATGGCGTCGTGTTTACCTCGACCTGGTTCGGCAACAGCCTGACGCTCGAGATCGATGCGGCAAACCGCAGCGGCGGCTGGGCCGGCGCAAGTGCCATCGATGCGCTGTCGCTCAAGACCATCGGCAGCTTTTCTGGCGTGACGATGCGCTCCTCGGCCGGTACGGCCTGGTCGCTGGCGCCAAGCGAGCTGAACGCACGCGGTTGCGCCGCCCCGCGCGCCAAGGCCGGCACCGCGCCCAGCATGACCCGCCTGTGCTACGCCGGCGACGCCATCGCGCTCGGCGACAACATGCTGTTTACCTTCGACTTCACCGGCACCCCAGCCCTGTCGGCGCCGCACCTGAAGGTGCACTTCGTCGACGCCGCCGGCAACAAGACCGGCAGCCTGCTGTCGCTCGACTTCCCGGCCCAGGGCGCCAGCGCGCCGGCCGGCAGCCCGTCCGGCAACACCGGCACCGCACCGGAGCTGATCCCCGCGGCGCCGGTGCTGAACCCGCCGGCCAGCGAGCCCCCTGCAGCGAACGGCCAGCTGCCGGTCGCCACCGAAGACGACGAGGATGCGTCCGAGGTGCCGGAGCCGCGCACCCTGGGCCTGATGACGGCCGGCCTGGTGATGCTGGGCGTGGCGCGCCGCCGCCGCAAGTAGGCCTCCTCGAAGGCATTTCCATGCCAAAAAACTAACTCAGCCGCTGGTTAGTCGCCTAACAGAAAGGTCTTTACGGGCGGAATAGTCTGGATTTGCGTGCCCATCCGCACGCAAGTCCGGGCCGTTCGCCGACGCGAAGGCCCGGTCGTTCAATGCCATCGAGGAGATTGAATTGAAGACCTTACTCTGTAAAGCAACGGCCGCCCTGGCGCTCACCGCAGGCGTCGCCCTCTCGGCCCAGGCCGGTTCCCTCACCGACCAGGGCGTCACCTGCACCTCGTCCTGGTCCGGCAAGCTGCTGACCCTGGAAATCGACGCCGCCGGCCGCAGCGGCGACTGGCTCGACGCAAGCAGCATCGGCGCCCTCCGGCTCAAGGACCTGGGCAGCTTCTCCGACGTGACGCTGGTGTCGGCGCCCGGCCGGCGCAGCCAACTGGGCGCTGTCCTCGAACGAACTGAACGCGAACGGCTGTTCCGGCGGCGCGCACGTGGGCACCGGCCTGTGCTTCTCGGGCGACCGGGTGGCGCTGGCGGACAACATGGTGTTCCAGTTCGCGTTCAGCGGCGGTGCCCCGTCGCTCGATGCGCCGCACGTCAAGGTGAACTTCTTCGGCGAGGGCGATCGCAAGGTCGGCAGCCTGCTGTCGCAGACCATCGCGCCGGTGCCGGAACCGCAGACCTACGCGATGATGCTCGGCGGCCTGGGGCTGGTGGGCTTCATGGCGCGCAGCAAGCGCAAGCAGGCCTGACTCCCGCATGAATGGGACAACGGCGCGTGCCCTTGCGGGAACGCGCCGTTTTGCTTGAGGGCTGCGGCCGGCCTTACTTGGCCAGCTCGACCTGCTCGCCGAACACCAGCTGGCCGCCGCGCACCCGCACCGGGATGGTGTCTTTCGGCCCGAACTTGCCGGCCAGGATCGCCTTCGACAGCGGGTTCTCGATCTGCTGCTGGATCGCGCGCTTGAGCGGACGGGCGCCGTACACCGGGTCGTAGCCCGCTTCCGCGATCTTCTGCAGCGCTTCGTCGTCGATATCGAGCGTCATGTCCATCTTGGCCAGGCGTTGCTCCAGGTTGTGCAGCTGGATCTTGGCGATCGCGCCGATGTTCTTCTCGTCGAGCGCATGGAATACCACGATCTCGTCGATCCGGTTGATGAACTCGGGGCGGAAGTG
>NZ_JBFTEF010000011.1:0-165586 GCF_041023745.1 Massilia sp. X63 | reverse complement strand
CTACAATCGACAGAGGCTGCATCAAACCTTGAGCTATCAAACACCGGTCGCCGTCGAATCAGCATTTCGTGTGCTTAATTAAGATGTCCGGGAAATCCGGACCACCTCAGGTCTGACATTCGGACACGAACTCGAGCGTTACTCATTCGTATTGCTCAGCCCGTGTCCAAATGTCAGACCTGACCCCCGGTTGGTCGGACCCCCGGCTGGTCCCCAAACGAAAAGACGCCCGGTGAGGGCGTCTTTTCCATTCAAGCCGGCAATCAGCCGTGCATCATCATCTTGCCGTGGCCGCCATGATGACGGCCGCCGCGGCGATGCTGCTGCTCATCGAACACCTTGCGCTGTTCCGGCGTGAGGGCCGCGTACAGGCTGTTCAGGGCCGACAGGCGGGCTTCCATGCGGGCGGTGCGTTGCTTCTGCATGGCGATGCGGCGTTCCAGGCGCTGCGGCGCGGTGAGGGCGGCGCGCTGCTCCTTGCTGAGGCGCTGGCCGGCGCGCTCGCCCTGTTGCGGCGGCGTCATGCTGGCCACGAAAGCCTGCCACACCGGCTGCTGGGCCGGGGTCAGCTTCAGCGATTCGGCCAGCTTGGCCTGGCGGGCGGCGCGCATTTCCGCGCGCTTGGCTTTGAACTCGGCCATCTTCGCCTGGCGTTGCTCCGGGCTCATGTTGCGGAATTCGGCGCGCTTGGCTTCGCGCTGTTCCTTGCTCATGGCGTGGGCGTGGCGGCCTTCGGCCGGCGCCTGGGTCTGGGCCTGCACGCCGAGCGAGGCGCCGGCGATGCCGATGGCGGCGAGTGCAGTGACGATGTTTTTCAGGACGGTGTTCATGGCGATTTCCTTTGGTGAGAGTCAGTAAGGTGTGCACTTTGCATCCGGACTGCTCGCTGCACGGTTCCCATCATCGCCAGTAAGTGTAACCGTGGGATTTCCCCTGTGCGGTTCTTTGTATCAATATGTTTCGTGCCTATCGGCATATACAAGCCGATACAAAACCGCTGTCCACGCTTGCTGTAGATGCGGATAATTGAGGTTATGGACAATCCCTCTACGATTTTGATCGTCGACGACGACCGCGACATCCGCAGCCTGCTCGCCGATTACCTGGAATCGAACGGCTACCGCACCCTGTCGGCCGCCGACGGCACCGGCATGTGGAAGGCGCTCGACGACGCCCGTCCCGACCTGATCGTGCTCGACCTGAACATGCCGGGCGACGACGGCCTGACCCTGTGCCGCAAGCTGCGCGCCACCTCGAGCCTGCCGGTGATCATGCTGACCGCCCGCAACGAGCCGCTCGACCGCATCCTCGGCCTCGAGATGGGCGCCGACGACTACCTGCCCAAGCCCTTCGAGCCGCGCGAACTGCTGGCCCGCATCCGCAGCGTGCTGCGCCGCTCGCATGCGATGCCGTCGAATGCCCCGTCCGAGAATGTGCAGCAGATGCGCTTCTCCGGCTGGACCCTGGACCTGACCGCGCGCCACCTGGTCAATCCGCAAGGCGTGGTGATCATGCTGTCGGGCGCCGAGTTCCGCCTGCTGCGCGTGTTCCTGGAACACCCGAACCGCGTGCTCAACCGCGACCAGCTGCTGAACCTGACTCAGGGCCGCGACGCCGACCCCTTCGACCGCTCGATCGACATCCAGATCAGCCGCCTGCGCCAGAAGCTGGGTGAAGACGCGCGCATGCCGCAGATCATCAAGACCGTGCGTAACGGCGGCTACGTGCTGGCCGGCCAGGTGACCGTGGAGCCGCCTGCGTGAAAGCCTTTCTTGGATCGATGACCGGGCGCGTGTTCGTCACGCTGCTGCTCGGTATCCTGATCTCGGCAACACTGACCCAGCTGGCGGCCGACCTCGAACGCCAGCGCGTCATCGAACAACAGCGCGACCAGCACCTGCTCGAGCGCGCCGAACAACTGGTGATGGCCACCGAGATCGTGCCCACCTCGGCACGCTCGGTCTACCTGTCGGTGGCCAACCGCCCGGGCCTGCGCCTGGAGGTCGGTCCGCCCCAGCCGCTGGCCGGCAGCCCGAGCTGGTTCGCCCGCTCGCTGGCGGCGCGCCTGGGCGACGGCTACGGCATCGCCTCGGCTTCGGTCCGGCCCGCGTCCTGCGACATGCCGCACCAGCAGACCGTGCTGTACGGCCTGATCCGCACCCAGTGGCAGGGCGCCTGCGAAACCCTGAACGTGCGCCTGCGCGACGGCGAAGAGTTGCGCCTGTCGGTGCTGCCGCCGCGCTCGGTCTTCACCGGCCCCGAGACCGACTACCGCGTCACCATCGGCCTGTTCCTGCTCAGCATCGCCGCGCTGGCCTATGTGGTGGCGCGCATGACCACCCGCCCGCTGAAGGTGCTGGCGCGCGCCGCCCAGGACCTGGGCCAGGACATCAACCGGGCGCCGCTCGAGCTCAAGGGCGCCAGCGAGATCCGCCAGGCCAGCGCGGCCTTCAACGCGATGCAGGCGCGCATCCGCCAGTACATCTTCCAGCGCACCCAGATGCTGGCGGCGATCACGCATGACCTGCAGACGCCGCTGACCCGCATGCGCCTGCGCCTGGAAAAGGTATCGGACGCCGAACTGCAGGAACGCCTGATCGGCGACCTGTCGGCCATGCAGGCCATGGTGCGCGAAGGCCTGGTGCTGGCGCGCAGCATGGACACCACCGAGAACATGCAGATGCTGGACCTCGACTCGCTGCTGGAGGCCGTGTGCGCCGACGCGGTCGATGCCGGCCAGCAGGTGGAGCTGAAGGGCCATGCCGGCATGGCGCTGCTGGGCCGGCCGCTGGACCTGCGCCGCTGCCTCGGCAACCTGATCGACAACGCCGTGAAGTACGGCCGCGAGGCGCGCGTCTGCGTCGACCGCGTGGGCGGCGCGGCGCGCGTGCGCATCCGCGACGGCGGCCCCGGCATCCCGCCGGGCGAGCTGGCCCGGGTGTTCGATCCGTTCTACCGTGTCGAGACCTCGCGCTCGCGCGAGTCGGGCGGCACCGGCCTGGGCCTGACCATCGCCCGCAACATCGCGGAACAGCATGGCGGCAGCATTGCGCTGGCCAACCATCCGGAAGGCGGCCTGGAAGTGACGCTGGTGCTGCCGGAGTACTACCCGAACAAATAAGGGACGAGCAAGCGCGACGTTGTAAAGGCAACATCGCGGATTCGCAGTCCTGAAATATGGCTGTGCGAGAATGCAGCGCCGCATATTTTTTCCTGGGAATGTGCGGCCCAGCGCGTTCGCGCCGGATAATATGAAAGAAAGAGCCGCCGGCACTGGCGGCAAGGGACGAACATGAAAAAGAAGAACGCGGGACTCATCGTGGGTGTGGTGGCGCTGGCCGTCGCCGGCGCCTGGTACCTGAACAAGGTTGACGGCGCCCACGCCGAAGGCCCGGGCAAGGGCGGCGGCGGGCCGGGCGGCAAGGGCGGGATGCCGCCGACCACCGTCAATGTGGTGAGCCCGCAACGCCAGGACGTCGGCGTCGAACTGTCGGCCAACGGCACCGTGACCCCGGTGCGCACCGTCGACCTGCACCCGCAGACCACCGCCACCATCCGCCAGGTGCACATCCGCGAAGGCCAGTTCGTCAAGGAAGGCCAGGTCATGTTCTCGCTCGACGACCGCGCCGACCGCGCCAACGTCGCCCGGGCCGAAGCGCAGGTGGCGCAGAACCGCGCCACCCTGGCCGACCTCGAACGCCAGTACAAGCGCAGCCAGGACCTGGCCTCCCAGGGCTTCCTGTCCCAGAGCGCCGTCGACTCCCTGAAGAGCCAGGTCGAGGCGGCGCGCGCGCTGGTCCAGAGTAATGCCGCGGCCGCGCGCGCCAGCCAGGTCAGCGCCAGCTACACCACCATCCGCGCCCCGATGTCGGGCCGCGTGGGCGCCATCGACATCCACCCGGGCGCGCTGGTGCAGCCGAGCACCTCGCTCACCACCGTCACCCAGCTCGATCCGATCGACGTCTCGTTCAACCTGCCGGAATCGGCGCTGGGCGCCGTGCTGGCGGCCCAGCGCGCCGGCAAGGTTGCGGTGCAAGCCTCTACCGGAGGCGAAGCCAGGCCGCTGACCGGCGAGCTGAAATTCGTCGACAACGCGGTCGACCCGTCGGCCGGCACCATCCGCGTGAAGGCCCAGTTCACCAATCCGCAGAGCATGCTGTGGCCGGGCCAGTACGTGTCCACCCGCGTCACCGTGCAGACCATCCGCGACGCGGTCGTGATCCCGCAGAACGCCATCATCACCAGCACCCAGGGCACCTTCGTCTATGTGGTGGGCGAGGGCAACGAAGCGCGCCAGGTCAAGGTGGCGCGCCTGCACGGATTCGGCGAGTATGCTGCCGTGACCGGCCTGAGTGGCAACGAGAAAGTCATCACCGAAGGCAAGCAGAACCTGCGTCCGGGCGGCAAGGTGCGCCTCGCGGGCGCCAAACCGCAAGCTCAGCCGGCACCGAACGCGGAAGGGGCGCCGCAGGCGGCGTCTGCGAAGAAGGGTGACAAGGCATGAATGTGTCCGAACTGTGTATCCGCCGTCCCGTGATGGTGGTGCTGCTGTCGCTGGCCCTGGTCCTGGTCGGCGTGCTGGCCTACATGCACATCCCGGTCGCGGCCTTGCCGAGCTATAACACGCCGGTCATCAACGTCAATGCCAACCTCGCCGGCGCCAGCCCGGAGAACATGGCCTCGTCGGTCGCGCTGCCGCTCGAGAAGCAGTTCGCGACCATCGCGGGCATCAAGACCATCAGCTCGACCAACACCCAGGGCAATACCTCGCTGACGCTCGAGTTCGACGAATCGATCGACGTCAACCAGGCTGCCGTCGACGTGCAGGCCGCGCTGCTGCAGGTGCAGCGCCAGCTGCCGCAGGAGATGACCGACCTGCCGTCCTACCGCAAGATCAACCCGGCCGACGCCCCGATCCTGTTCATGCACATGACCTCGCCGTCGATGGACCTGTCGGAGCTGAACGACTACGCGGAAAACCTGGTCTCGCCGGCGATCTCGACCCTGCCGGGCATCGCCCAGGTAACGGTCAACGGCGGGAAGCGCTTCGCGGTGCGGGTGCGTGCGAAACACGACCTCATGAGCGCTCGCAACATCTCGATGTCCGAGCTGGCCACCGCACTGCGTTCGGCCAACTCGATCACCCCGCTCGGCATCCTGGACGGCCCGACCCAGAGCCTGACCATCCAGGGCGGCGGCCAGCTGATGCGCGCCAAGGACTTTGCCGGCCTGATCGTCGCCACCCGCGACGGCCTGCCGGTGCGCCTGCGCGACATCGCGGAAGTCGAGGACAGCTACCAGTCGGTCAAGGCCACCGGCAGCCTGAACGGCGAGCGCTCGATCGTGCTGATGGTGCAGCGCCAGCCGAACGCCAACACCGTGCAGGTGGTCGACGCCGTGCGCGCACTGATGCCGCGCTTCGAGACCCAACTGCCGCAGTCGATCAAGATCCACCTGGTGAACGACCGCTCGGTGTCGATCCGCGAAGCGATCCACGACGTCAACCTGACCCTGGCCGGCACCGTGGTGCTGGTCATCCTGGTGATCTTCCTGTTCCTGCACCGCCTGACCGCGACCCTGATCCCGGCCGTCACCGTGCCGATCTCTCTGCTGGGTGCGCTCTCGCTGCTGTACGCCTTCGGCTACAGCCTCGACAACATCTCGCTGCTCGGCATCACGCTGGCGGTGGGCCTGGTGGTCGACGACGCCATCGTGGTGCTGGAAAACATCGTGCGCCACATGGAAATGGGCAAGAAGCCGATGCAGGCGGCGCTGGTCGGCTCGCGCGAGATGGGCTTCACCATCATCTCGATCTCGATCTCGCTGGTGGCGGTGTTCATCCCGATCTTCTTCATGCCGGGCGTGATCGGCCTGCTGTTCCGCGAGTTCGCCGTGATCGTCGGCCTGGCCGTGCTGGTCTCGGCGGTGGTCTCGCTGACCCTGGTGCCGATGATGTGCTCGCGCCTGATCAAGCATGGCGGCCACGTCGATCCGAAAGAAATGTCCTGGATTGGCCGCCGCTTCGAAGCCATGTTCACCAATGTGCGCGACGGCTATGCCCGTACCCTGGACATGGCGCTGCGCCACCGTTTCATCGTGCTGATGCTGGCGGTGGGCACCGTGGTGCTGACGGCCGTGCTGTACACGACCATGCCGAAGGGTTTCTTCCCCGAAGAAGACATCGGCCAGCTGCGCGTGACGGTCGAGGCCTCCGAGGACACCTCGTCGTTCAAGCTGATGCAGCTGCAGTCGCAGGTGGTGGACATCGTGCGCGCCAATCCCCACGTGCAGAACGTGACCTCGTTCAGCGGCGGCGGCAATACCGGCCGCATGTTCCTGGTGCTCAAGCCGCGCAGCGAACGTCCGGCGATGCCGCTGGTGGTCGACGAGCTGCGCAAGGCCACGCGCCAGGTTGCCGGCGTGCAGGTGTTCCTGTCGCCGGTGCAGAACCTGCAGCTGGGCGGCCGCCAGTCCAAGAGCCGTTACCAGTACACGCTGCAGAGCGTGTCGGGCGGCGAGATCGGCGGCTGGGCCGACCAGTTCCTCGAGCGCATGCGCGCCGACCAGCGCTTCCGCGACGTCACCAGCGATTCGCAGAACAAGGCGCTGCAGGCCACCATCGACATCGACCGCGACAAGGCCGCGCTGCTGGGCGTGGAAATGGCCGACATCCGCACCGTGCTGTACGCCTCGTTCGGCGAGCGCCAGGTCTCGACCATCTATTCGACCGCGGCCAGCTATTACGTGATCCTGGAGGCGGCGCCAAGCGACCGCTACTACGACGAAGCGCTGTCGCGGGTATCGGTGCGCAGCAAGAACGGCGAGCTGGTGAAACTGTCGAGCTTTGCCAGCGTCAGGCGCACGGTGGGTCCGCTGGCGGTCAACCACCAGGGCCAGCTGCAGGCGATCACGCTGTCCTTCAACCTGGCGCCGGGCGTGCCGCTGGGCGACGCCACCGCCGCCATCGAAGAGATGGGCCGCGACATGAAGCTGCCGGCCTCGATCATCACCAACTACGGCGGCGACGCGGCGGTGTTCAAGGACACCCAGTCGAGCCAGCTCATCCTGATCATCGCCGCGATCGGCGTGATCTACGTGCTGC
Source organism: Massilia sp. X63 (assembly GCF_041023745.1). Taxonomy (NCBI): domain Bacteria; kingdom Pseudomonadati; phylum Pseudomonadota; class Betaproteobacteria; order Burkholderiales; family Oxalobacteraceae; genus Massilia; species Massilia sp. X63. Next base: position 158,484 of record NZ_JBFTEF010000011.1, on the reverse strand, counting down.
TGGGCGTGCTGTACGAGAGCTACATCCACCCGCTCACCATCCTGGCCGGCCTGCCGTCCGCGGCGGTGGGCGCGCTGCTGACCTTGTGGATCTTCGACATGGACCTGACCCTGATCGCGATGATCGGCATCCTGATGCTGATCGGTATCGTGAAGAAGAACGCGATCATGATGATCGACTTCGCGCTCGACGCCCAGCGCACCCAGGGAATGAAGCCGCACGAAGCGATCCGCGAGGCCTGCATCCTGCGCTTCCGTCCGATCCTGATGACGACCCTGGCGGCCATGATGGGCGCGCTGCCGATCGCGCTGGGCATCGGCGCCGGCGCCGAGCTGCGCCAGCCGCTCGGCCTGGCGGTGGTGGGCGGCCTGATCTTCTCGCAGGTGATCACGCTGTACATCACCCCGGTGATTTACCTGTACCTGGACAAGTACAGCGGCACCGGCCCGATGACGGACAAGCAATTGGCCAAGCTGGAAGCCGCGCACTAAGTGGGCCGATCGACCGGCGGGCGGAAACCTTCCTGCCGGTTGATCGTGTTTTGAAACATCTTGTAACATCCATCCAGGCTGCGCAAGCGTCCCTAAGCTTGCCCTAAGCTGCGCGGCTGGCCCAAAACGGTTAGACTGCGGGCTCTCGTATCGTATTGATAGCCGCCGACCCAGGACCCGTTCGACCTTGCGTGACCATTCCCACATCTACGACGAGCACAGCGACGTGTGCACGCACTGCGGGCAGCCGCTGCCGCAAGGGCAGCGCCCGGTGCCCACGTACGGCCGCCAGGGACCGAACCGCCCGGCGCTGGTCGCGACCATCCTGCTGCACCTGCTGCTGGTCCTGATCTGGCTGTTCCATCCCGACAAGGACGCAAAGCAGGCCAAGCCGGCCTCGGGCGACGAAGGCCAGGTGGTGTACGTGGCGCCCATGAAAGAAAAAGCCACGGACGCGCCGCGCGAGCAGGCGCCGAAGCCCTTGCCGATGCCGTCGATCCCGGTGCCGCGCCAGGAGCGCATCGAGATCGCGCGCCTGCCGGACACGATCACCACGCCGCCCGAAGAGCCGGTAAAGGAAACCAAGCCGCAGCAGAAGTTTGACCAGGAAAAGCCGGTCGACATGCAGGCCTTCATCGAGGCGCGCCGACGCCAGCGCGGCGCCGCCAGCGGCAGCGAGCAGCCGTCCGAGGAAAGCGAAGCGGCCAAGGGCACGCGCAATGCGCTGGCCAACATCGCCGCCATCAACGGCCGCGGCCGCGAAGACCGCAACGAGAGCGGCGGCGTGTTCTCGGTGTCGAACAAGACCTTCCACAGCATGGACCTGAAGTTCCGCGGCTGGAACCCGAACTTCCAGCGCCGCTGGCTGACGCAGGTGACGGTGGAGCAGGGCAGCGAGCCCGACCTCGAGATCGCGGTGGTCAAGAAGATGATCGAGCTGATCCGCCGCGAAAAGACCGGCGATTTCGAGTGGGATTCGCACCGCCTGGGACGCATCGTCAAGCTGAGCGCGCGGCCCCAGGATACCGACCAGCTGATGACCTTCCTGTTCAAGGAAATGTTCCCGGATTACAAGCCGCCGGCGCAGTGGCGCTGATAAGCTTTTCCGGGCGGAACCCAGCGTTCCGCCAACTCCACGCCTTCCGGTTGCGGCGTCCGCCGCAGCCGTCCTTTCTCTTCCTGCACTTGGGCAAATCGCTCGATCCTGCGCAATAGCGCACGGATGCGCACTCTTGTGCCCGCCCATATGGCGGCCTGGGCCGAACGTTTAGGCTGGTCTCACGCCCGCCCAATCCGGATGGGCATCCTGTCTGCCCAGAGCAGCTGCTTCTGGGCATTGTTCTTCACATCGACGGAGAGCACCCATGATCGACAAGCCCCTCGCGCTGACCAACCAGACGCGCCGTACCGTCCTGAAAACGGCCGGCCTCACCCTCTGTGCCGGCGTGCTGCCTTTCGGCAGCGCCCTGGCCAACACCAAGCCGGCGCGCTACCGGCGCTACAACGCCACCGGCAGGCATGGCGCGCGCATGCTCAAGAGCTACGCCAAGGCCGTGCGCGCCATGCTGGCGCTGCCGCCCAGCGACCCGCGCAACTGGTACCGCCAGGCCATCATCCACACGCTCGACTGCCCGCACGGCAACTGGTGGTTCCTGCCCTGGCACCGCGGCTACCTCGGCTGGTTCGAACAGGTCTGCCGCGAGCTGAGCGGCGATCCGCAGTTCGCCCTGCCGTACTGGGACTGGACGGTCGACCAGCAGGTTCCCGACGGCATGTTCGACGATGTGCTCGACCCCAACCATCCGGCCTACATGGCGAGTTCGCAGGACTTCGAACGCATGCTGGGCGGCGTCATCGCCGAGGCCGGTTACTGGTCGCTGCCCGGCACCGGCTTCAATGCCCTCACCCAGCTCGGCCAGCTGCTGTCGCGCCGCATCCGCTTCGAGCAGGACCTGATGTTCGACATCACCCAGGACCCGTCCGGCCGCATGTTCTTCGACCATCCCGGCGCCCGCGGCATCCGGCGCGAGCAGCCCGGTTTCTCGCTGGCCACGGCCGACGCGGTCGCGCCCGCCACCATCCAGGCCGCGCTGGCGGCGCCGGACTTCGTCACCTTCGGCAGCCCGAAGAGCTCGAACCACAGCACCAGCGCCGGCTTCGGCGTGCTCGAAGCCCGGCCGCACAATTCGATCCACCGCTGCGTCGGCTCGCGCGACTGCAACTTCGTCGAGGCGCGCGGCTTCATGGGCGACATGTTGTCCCCGGTCGACCCGATCTTCTTCCTCCACCACGGCAACATGGACCGCCTGTGGGACGTCTGGACGCGCAAGCAGATCCAGCTCGGCCTGCCTTACCTGCCGGCCGGCTACGAGCTGCGCACCGACCTGCCGGACGATCAGAAGTCGCAGGCGGAACGCAGTTCCGACTACTACCGCTGGGCGCGCGAACCGATGCTGTTCTTCGTCGATGCCCAAGGCAAGCCGGTCAGCCAGACCCGGGCCGGCGACTATGCCTGGATGACGTCCTTCGGCTACGACTACGAGCCCGGTTCGGGAGAAGAGCAGATCCCGCGCTACGCCAGCGTCCCGCGCCCGAAGGCCATGCGCGGCCGCACCAACGGCACCGTGTTGCGGCGCGAGATTTCCAGCGCCGAGCCGGCCAGCGCGGTGGTGCGCCTGTCCGGTTCGACCATCGACGGCGCGCGCAGCGCCAGCCAGGTGCTGGTGGCCAACGTCACGCTGAACTTCCCGCTGATGGTGCACGATGCCTATGTCGTGGTGCTCAACGGCCCGGACGACGTCGCGCAGGTCGATGCGGGCAGCCCGTTCTACCTGGCGACCATCATGATGTTCGGCCACCGCGGCGCCTGCGGCGCACTGACCTACACCTTGCCGCTGACCGACAAGCTGCGCCAGGCCAGCGCCGCCCAGCCGCTGCCCTCGGACGGCACCATCCGGCTGCGCGTGCTGCCGCTGGCGGGGATGCCGGGGCACCACCATCGCATGGAGGGCGCGGAGGCGGTGGAGTTGCTGGCGGTGAACGTGGAAACGTATTGAACGGCCCTGCCGCCACAAACGACAACGGCGCCATCGGCGCCGTTGTTCATCGGAAGAGCAGGGGAATCAGCCCTGCGCCTTCAGCTTGCGCGCCACCTCCAGCGCGAAATAGGTCAGCACGCCATCGGCGCCGGCGCGCTTGAAGGCCATCATCGACTCCATTATGACCTTGTCATGGTCCAGCCAGCCATTCTGCGCCGCTGCCTTGAGCATCGCGTACTCGCCGCTGACCTGGTAGGCAAAGGTCGGTACCTTGAACTCGTCCTTCACGCGGCGCACCACGTCCAGGTAGGGCATGCCCGGCTTGACCATCACCATGTCGGCGCCTTCGGCCAGGTCGAGCGCCACTTCGCGCAGGGCCTCGTCGCTGTTGCCCGGGTCCATCTGGTAGGTGTTCTTGTCCGCCTTGCCCAGGTTGGCCGCCGAGCCGACCGCGTCGCGGAACGGGCCATAAAAGGCCGACGCATACTTGGCCGAGTAGGCCATGATGCGGGTGTGGATGTGGCCGTTCTGTTCCAGCGCATTGCGGATCGCGCCAATGCGGCCGTCCATCATGTCCGAGGGCGCCACCACGTCCACGCCGGCTTCGGCCTGGGCCAGCGACTGGCGAATCAGCATCTCGATGGTCTTTTCGTTGACGATGTAGCCGTTCTCGTCCGGCAGGCCGTCCTGGCCGTGGGTCGTATACGGATCGAGCGCCACGTCGGTCATGATGCCCAGTTCCGGGAAGTGCTGTTTCAGCGTGCGCACGGCGCGCGGCACCAGGCCTTCCGGATTGGTCGCCTCGACGCCGTCATAGGTCTTGAGCGCAGCGTCGACCACCGGGAACAGGGCCAGCATCGGGATGCCCAGCGCCACGCATTCCTCGGCCACCTTCAGCAGCAGGTCCACCGACACCCGTTCCACGCCCGGCATCGACGCCACCTGCTGGCGCTGGTTCTCGCCGTCGAGGATGAAGACCGGGTAGATCAGGTCCGCGCTGGTGACGACGTTTTCGCGCATCAGGGCGCGCGAAAACGGATCGCGGCGCATGCGGCGCATGCGGGCGGCTGGGTAGGTGGCTGGCGTGATGATGGTCATTTCAGTTCCAATGAGGTCCTAATGAAGGATTATTCCGAATCCGAATCTTCGTCGCGGTCGTCCGCTGCCGGCGCCGCCTCCTCGCGGTCCAGGCCCAGCAGCTCCTGGATCTTGGCATCCGCCTCTTCGATGCCGATGCGCTTGAGCGCCGAGAACAGCTGCACCGTGAAGGGGAAGCCTTCGCCGTCCTCGTCGACATAGCTGTCGAGGATCTGGCGCGCCTGGCGCAGGACGTTGGCCTTTTCGTTCTGGTTGAGCTTGTCCGCCTTGGTCAGGATGCAGTGGATCGGCTTGCCGGTCGGGGCGAACCATTCCAGCATCTGCACGTCCAGGTCGGTGAACGGGCGGCGCGAATCCATGATGAGGACCAGCGCGGCCAGCTGCTCGCGGCGCTGGACGTAGTCGCCCAGCAGTTTCTGCCAGTGCAGCTTGGCGGTGCCGGACACTTCGGCATAGCCGTAGCCCGGCAGGTCGACCAGCAGCGCACGGATCTCTTCGACGATGGTCGGGTCCTTGCGGTGCTGGGCCACGTGGGCGCCGCCGATCGAGAAGTAATTGATGTGCTGGGTGCGGCCCGGCGTCTTGGACGCGAAGGCCAGGCCCTTCTGGTTGGTGAGAATATTGATCGCCGTGGACTTGCCCGCATTGGAGCGCCCGGCGAAGGCGATTTCGGGAACGGTCGTGCCCGGGAGGTCGCGCAACTGATTAACGGTCGTGAAGAACCGGGCCTGCCAAAGTTTGGACATAAGGGAAGGTATAAAAGACAACGAAATGGCGATGGGGAAACAAAGCTATTGTACAATAAGGGCTTAATCCATGCTCCCCACGGGGCGCGAGTAGGGCAGCTGCACTGTTTCACTGACAATCTTTTGTTTTTGACTTTTTCAGGGTGCTTGAATGAATCGTCTGACGTTTCCGCTTTTGAAGTCCTTGTTGCTCGCAAGCCTGGCTGTGTGCGGTAGTGTTTCTGCGGCCGAAGCAGCACGCGTCGCTGCCAAAGCCGATCCCGCCAAAGGCGGAACCCTCTACGATTCGGGCGACACCGCCCGCGGCCTGCCCGCCTGCATGTCCTGCCACGGCGCCGCCGGCAATTCGACCATCGTCGCCAACCCCAAGCTGGCCGGCCAGATCGAAGCCTACACCCACAAGCAGCTGGTCGATTTCACCACCCCGAACCGCCAGCAGCCGATCATGACGACCTATGCCAAGATGCTGACCGAGGACGAGAAGCGCGACGTCGCCGCCTACCTCGCCACCCAGAAGGCCAAGCCGGGCGCCGCCAAGAACAAGGACACCGTCGAGCTGGGCCGCAAGATCTACCGCGGCGGCATCGCCGAGAAGGGCGTCGCCGCCTGCGCCAGCTGCCACGGCGCCACCGCCAACGGCATCCCGGTCCAGTACCCGCGCCTGTCGGGCCAGCACCAGGACTATACTTACGCCCAGCTGGAAGCATTCAAGAACGGCACCCGCAAGAACAGCATCCAGATGAGCGCGCTGGCTCAGCGCATGTCGCCCGAGGAAATGAAGGCGGTGTCCGACTATATCGCGGGCCTGAAGTAAGCACCGCAGGATCGAAAAAAGAAGGGCAGCGGCGCTGAGCTGGCTGCCCTTTTTGCTGTATGCTCGTCAGGTTTGCCCGGTTTCCCGGGCGCTGTAGAAGATAGAACATGCGTACCACCGGAATTGAACTGAATACCCGCCGGCGCGGGTTCGCCGAAGCGGTCGAGCTGGTGTCCTCGATGCGCTTCGCCATCAGCCTGCTTACCGTCGTCGCGATCGCGTCGATCATCGGCACCGTGCTCAAGCAGAGCGAGCCGATGCCGAACTACGTGAACCAGTTCGGACCCTTCTGGTTCGAGGTGTTCGCCAAGCTCGGGCTGTACAGCGTGTACTCGAGCTGGTGGTTCCTGCTGATCCTGGTCATCCTGATCGTGTCCACCGCCCTGTGCGTGGTGCGCAATGCGCCGAAGATGCTGCGCGACATGCGCAGCTGGCGCGAGCAGGTGCGCGAAGAATCGCTACGCAACTTCCACCATAAAACCGAATGGAGCGCGCCGCTGGCCGGCGCCACCCTGGCGGCCCAGACTGCCGACCGCCTGCGCCATGCCGGCTATGCCGTGAAACTGGTGGACAAGGACGGCGGCACGCTGGTGGCCGCCAAGAAGGGCGCCGGCAACAAGTTCGGCTATATCTTCGCGCACACGGCCATCATCGTGATCCTGCTGGGCGGCATGCTCGATTCGGAACTGCCGGTCAAGTTCCAGCAGTGGTTCCTGGGCAAGACGCCGTTCGGCGGCAGCGGCGTGATCGCCGACATCCCGGCCCAGCACCGCCTCAGCGTCTCGAACCCGACCTTCCGCGGCAATACCTTGATCGCCGAAGGCCAGACCAGCAATACCGCGCTGCTGCCGCAGGCATCGGGCGTGCTGGTGCAGGAGCTGCCGTTCTCGATCAAGCTGGAAAAATTCCACATCGATTTCTACTCGACCGGCATGCCCAAGCTGTTCGCCAGCGACGTGATCGTGCACGACCCCGAGACCGGCAAGACCTTCCCGGCCACGATCAAGGTCAACCATCCGCTGATCTACAAGGGCGTGGCGGTCTACCAGTCGAGCTTCGAGGATGGCGGCAGCAAGCTCAAGCTCACCGGTTTCCCGATGAGCGGCGCCACCGACAAGGCCTTCCAGATCGACGGCACGGTCGGCTCGGCCACCGAGCTGAAGCAGGGCGGCGAGACCTGGTCGGTCGAATGGTCGGGCTTCCGCCCGTTCAACGTCGAGAATGTCGCGGCCAACCAGGATGCGCGCGCGGTGGCGAAGAACACCTCGTTCAACGAACAGTTCGCGGCTACCCTCGGCAAGGCCTCCGGCTCGGCGGCCAGGACGGGCGACGACAAGGACCTGAAGAATGTCGGGCCGAGCGTGCAATACAAACTGCGCGACAAGACCGGCCAGGCGCGCGAATTCCTGAACTACATGCAGCCGGTGACGCTCGAGGGCGCCCAGGTCTACCTGGCCGGCGTGCGCAGCAATCCGCAGGAAAACTTCAGCTTCCTGCGCATCCCGGCCGACGACGACTACAGCGTGCGCACCTGGATGCGCCTGCGCGCGGCGCTGGCCGACCCGGCCCTGCGCGCCGAGGCCGCCAAGCGCTATGCGGAACGCGCGCTGCCGCCGGAACAGCGCAAGCAGGGCGAGCTGATGCGCCAGCTGGAAGAGTCGGCCGGCCGCACCCTGGCGATTTTCGCCGGCGAGGGCGGGCGTGGCGGCTTTGCCGGCGTGTCGCAGTTCCTCGAGAAGATCCCGCCGGCGGAACAGGAAAAGGCCGCCAACATCTTCATGAAGATGCTCAACGGCGCCCTGTGGGAGCTGTGGCAGGCCGCGAATGCGCGCGCCGGCCTGGCGCCGGTCGAGCCGACCGAAAGCCACGGCCGCTACCTGCAACTGGCCACCAACGCCCTGTCGGACAGCGTGTTCTACGGCGCGCCGGTGTACCTGCAGCTGGAAGAGTTCCAGGAAGTGAAAGCTTCCGTGCTGCAACTGACGCGCTCGCCGGGCAAGAGCATCGTCTACCTCGGCTGCCTGCTGCTGGTGGCGGGCGTGTTCGCAATGTTTTATATTCGTGAACGGCGCATGTGGGTGTGGGTGCGCGACGTGGACGGCGGCGCCCATGCGCTGATGGCCATGAGCACCCAGCGCAAGACCCTCGACTTCGAACGCGAATTCGACGATTTGAAAGTAAAACTGCCGCAGCCGGCCTGAGGCCGCGGTACTGGAGAGTACGATGGAACTGTCGCAAGCCCCAACCGGCAAACCCGGAGCCTATGTCCAGCAGCCGGGTTTTTTCCGCAGCCTGAACGCAATCGACTGGCTGTACGGCGCCGGCCTGCTGGCCGCGGCGCTGTTCGCGCTGAACCGCTACGCGCACCACATGGACATCTACGAGCAGGCGATCCTGGTGCTGAGCGCACCGACCTTCGCCCTGCTGGGCTGGCACTGGAAACCGGTGCGCTGGGTGATGCCCCTGGTGGCCGTGCTGTCGCTGTGGGCGATCTCGCTCTACGGCGGCTCGCTCGATGCGGCCAACCAGAAATTCTTCCTCAAGTACATCCTGTCGAGCCAGTCCGCCATCCTGTGGATGAGCGCGCTGTTCGTGTTCTCGACCGTGTTCTACTGGATCGGCCTGGCCGGCCGCTCGGCCTTCGGCGGCTCGGTCGGCAGCAAGCTGTGCTGGGCGGGCGTGGTGCTGGGCTGGACCGGGATGATGGTGCGCTGGTTCGAATCCTACCTGGTGGGCCCGGACGTGGGCCACATCCCGGTGTCGAACCTGTACGAAGTGTTCATCCTGTTCTCGCTGATCACCGCGATGTTCTACCTGTACTACGAACAGCGCTACGCGACCCGCCAGTTGGGCCCCTTCGTGCTCCTGATCATCTCGGCCGCGGTGGCCTTCCTGCTGTGGTACACGGTGACGCGCGACGCCGCCCAGATCCAGCCGCTGGTCCCGGCGCTGCAGAGCTGGTGGATGAAGATCCACGTGCCGGCCAACTTCATCGGCTACGGCACCTTCGCGCTGGCCGCCATGGTCGGCACCGCCTACCTGCTGAAATCGCACGGCATCCTGGCCGACCGCCTGCCTTCGCTGGAGGTGCTGGACGACGTGATGTACAAGTCGATCTCGGTCGGCTTCGCCTTCTTCACCGTCGCCACCATCCTCGGCGCGCTGTGGGCGGCCGAGGCCTGGGGCGGCTACTGGTCCTGGGACCCGAAGGAAACCTGGGCCCTGATCGTCTGGCTGAACTACGCGGCCTGGCTGCACCTGCGCCTGATGAATGGCCTGCGCGGCCGCGTGGCAGCCTGGTGGTCGGTGGTCGGCCTGTTGGTGACCACCTTCGCCTTCCTGGGCGTGAACATGTTCCTGTCGGGCCTGCACTCCTACGGCGAGCTGTAAACCTGGCTTAATTGCCCCGGTAGGTCGAATAGCCGAAGGGGCTCAGCAGCAGCGGGATGTGGTAGTGCTGCGTGGGCGCATCCACGGTGAACTCGACCGGGATGCGCGGGAAGAACGTGGCCTTTCCCTGGCGCCGGTAATGCTCGCCGGTCTTGAACACGATGCGGTAGTCGGCCGCCGCGATCGGTTTGTCTTCCGGATACAGGGCCTTGATGCGGCCCTGGGCATCGGTGACGCCGCTGGCCAGTTCCCGCCATTGCGTGCCGTTGCGCTGTTCGAGCGTCACCTCGATGCCCGCGGTCGGCTGGCCGCTCTGCAGGTCGAGTACGTGGACGCTGAGCGGGTTCGGCGCCGCTGCGGCGAGGGTGGTCGCGCCCAGGAGGGCGGTAAAGGCAAGTGCCTGGATGATTCGCATGCTGGTTCTCCGGTAAGGATTCAAGGGGTGGGTTGATCGAGTTCGGCGACGGCGCCGATGGCGGCCTGCGCGCAGGCGTGGTCGTTCATCGGACCGCCGCCGCCGGCCACGCCGATGGCGCCGACGACCTGCTTCTGCGCCAGCAGCGGCACGCCGCCGCCGAGCAGCAGCAGTTCGGGCAGGGCCGCCAGGTTGCGGGTGTCCGGGACGGCCTGGGCGTCGCGTGCCAGGGTCAGCGTCGGCCGCCGTGTCGACAGCGCGGTATAGGCCTTGCGCCGGCTGGCTTCCGCATTGTGCGGACCGACGCCGTCGTCGCGCTGCAGCACGACCAGGTTGCCGCCGCGGTCGACCACGGCGACCACGATCGCACGGCCTTCGCTGCGGCAGGTCTGGATGGCGCGCGCGGCCAGCCGGTTGGCGGCTTCCAGATCGAGTTCTGCATGCCGGGGCAGCTGGGCGCCGGCCGGCGCGGCGGCCAGCGCCGCCAGGAGAAGAGAAGACTGCCTGAACATGGGATTTCCTCCAAAACAGAATGACCGCCATGTTGTCATGCGCCCGCCAACGCCAGCCTGACCGCCGGATGACAATCCTGTCATGTTGCAGCGGGCCGCGCGGGCATAGAATGAGATTTTCGTTTGTGTGGCAGCCATGACTATCCTGGTGATCGAAGACGAGCCGAAGACCGGCGACTACCTGCAGCGCGGCCTGGCGGAATCGGGCTTTGCGGTGCGGCTCGCGCGCAATGGCCGCGACGGCCTGGCGATCGCGCGCGAGGAAGAAATCGAGCTGGTGGTGCTCGACGTCATGCTGCCGCGGATGGATGGCTGGCAGGTGCTCGAAGCCCTGCGCGCCAGCCCCGATACCGAGCAGATTCCGGTCCTGTTCCTGACCGCGCGCGACGAGGTCGAGGACCGCGTGCGCGGGCTGGAGCTGGGCGCCGACGACTACCTGGTCAAGCCCTTCGCCTTCGTGGAACTGGTGGCGCGCATCCGCACGCTGCTGCGGCGCGGCCCGGTGCGCGAGGAAGAACTGATCCGGATTGCCGACCTCGAGATCGACGTGCTGCGGCGCCGGGTGCGCCGCAGCGGCGCCACCATCGCGCTGACGGCCCAGGAATTCGCCCTGCTGCACCTTCTGGCGCGGCGTCAGGGCCAGGTGCTGTCGCGCGCCCTGATCGCGTCCCAGGTCTGGGACATGAACTTCGACAGCGACACCAACGTCATCGACGCCGCGGTGCGCCGCCTGCGCCGCAAGATCGACGACCCCTACACGCAGAAACTGATCCATACGCGGCGCGGCATGGGCTACGTCTGCGAAGCGCAGGCCCCGGCATGAAGCCCGCCCTGCGCCATTCCCTGACGCTGCGCGTGACGCTCGCCTTCGTGCTGATCGTCGCCTTGAGCGCGGCGGGCCTCGGCATCTACCTGTACCGCGCCTTCGTGGCCGAGATCGCGCGCCGCGACGACCTGCAGCTGCTGGGCAAGCTGCGCCAGGTGCAGATCGTGCTCGGCCGGCCGGGCGCGGCCGAGCTGCTGGCGGCGCAACCCGATTTTTTCCGCGACACCATGAGCGGCCAGGAGAATTCGCTGGTGCGCATCGTCGGTCCGGGCGGCGCGGTGCTGGCCGACATCAACCCGCACAACGAGCGCTATCCGGTGCCGCCCGCGGCCGGGGCGGCGCCCGGCCGCGACGCGATCGTCGGCTGGACCGCGCGCGGCGGCATTCCCGGCCAGGTGGTCGCGGGCAGCGCGCGCCTGGGCGCGACCCCGGTGACGGTGGTGGTGGCGCGCGCCTATGCCGAGCGCACCGCCATGTTCGCGCGCTACCGCGCCCATATCCTGGCGGCGTGCGCGGTCAGCGCGCTGGCTGCCGGGCTGCTGGCGGCCCTGATGCTGCGCCGTGGCCTGCGCCCCTTGCGCAGGGTCGCCGAGCATGCGGCGCTGATCAAGCCGGGGACGCTGGCGCAGCGCCTCGACATCGGCGCCGCGCCGTCCGAGCTGCGCCCCCTGATCGACGCCTTCAACGCCATGCTGCAGCGCCTGCAGGACGGCTATGCGCGCCTGTCCGGCTTCTCGGCCGACCTGGCGCACGAGTTCAGGACGCCGGTGACGAACATGATCGGGCAAAGCCAGGTTGCGCTCGGCCAGGGCCGCAGCCGTGAAGAATACGAAACCTTGCTGGTGTCGAACATCGAGGAACTCGAGCGCCTCGCGCGCATGATCGAGAGCATGCTGTTCCTGGCCCGCGCCGGCCAGGACGAGCTCGTGCTGGCGCGCCAGCCGCTGGTGGCGCTGGACGAGCTGGAACGGGTGGCGGATTTTTTCGAAGGCATGGCGGAAGAGCGCGGCCTGCAGCTGCGCTGCAGCGGGGAAGGGCGCTTTGCCGCCGACCCGGCGCTGCTGCGGCGGGCGCTGGCCAACCTGGTCTCGAACGCGCTGCGCCATGCGCAAGCCGGCAGCACCGTCACCCTGCATGCGCAGCCGCGCGAGCACGTGGTGGAGCTGAGCGTGCGCAACCGCGGCGCGGCGATCGCCCCGGAACACCTGCCCCACCTGTTCGAACGCTTCTACCGTGTCGACACCGCCCGCAGCGATGCGGACGGCTCGACCGGGCTGGGATTGTCGATCGTCAGCGCCATCATGAACTTACATGGTGGCAAAGCGAGCGTGCAGTCCGATGGGCCGGAAACCTGTTTTACGCTCGCTTTTCCCAAGGACTGACGCGCTTTTGTCCTGCGCGCCATGGCCTCTCTTGTCCAGGCTGGAGCAAGTGATAACGTGCACTTAAGCCGCCTGGTGTAATCTGAAGTTTCTCTCTGCAGCGGAGTCAACCATGATTTTCAAACGCAGTCCGAACGGCATCGACCTGCCGTATCCGTCCGAGATCACCCCGCGCGAGGTCTACGAAGGCCGGCGCTCCTTCATCGCCCGCATTGCGGCCACTGCCGCGGTCGGCTCCAGCATCTGGGAAATGGCCAACCGCGAGGCTTTCGCCCAGGGGACGGCGCAGCGCCTGGCCGCGACCCGCAACGCGGCCCTGTCCACGCAGGAGCCGCAGACTTCGTTCAAGGACGCCAGCTCCTACAACAATTTCTACGAATTCGGCCTTGATAAGGGCGACCCGGTCGAGAACGCGCACACCCTGCGCACCCGCCCGTGGACGGTGACCATCGAGGGCGAGGTGAACAAGCCCGTCACGCTCGACATCGACCGCATCCTCAAGCTGGCGCCGCTGGAAGAGCGCATCTACCGCCTGCGCTGCGTCGAAGGCTGGTCGATGGTGATTCCTTGGGTCGGCTATTCGCTGTCGAACCTGCTCAAGCAGGTCGAGCCCACCGGCAATGCCAAGTACGTCGAATTCACCACCCTGGCCGACAACCGGCAGATGCCCGGCTTGCGCAGCCCGGTGCTCGACTGGCCCTACGTGGAAGGCTTGCGCATCGACGAAGCCATGCACCCGCTCACGCTGCTCACGGTCGGCATGTACGGCCAGGTGCTGCCAAACCAGAACGGCGCGCCGGTGCGCCTGATCGTGCCCTGGAAGTACGGCTTCAAGTCGGCCAAGTCGATCGTCCGCATCCGCCTGACCAGCCGCCAGCCGCGCACCGCCTGGAACGATTCGGCGCCCAACGAATACGGCTTTTATTCGAACGTGAACCCGAACGTCGACCATCCGCGCTGGTCGCAGGCCACCGAGCGCCGCATCGGCGAGGACGGCTTCTTCAAGCCCAAGCGCAAGACCCTGATGTTCAACGGCTACGACCAGGTCGCCTCGCTGTACAGCGGCATGAACCTGAAGAAGTTCTTCTGATGGCGTTCACCCCGTCGAACAAGCAGGTCGGCTACCTCAAGGCCGCGGTCTTCGTGCTGGCGCTGCTGCCTTTCCTGCGCATGGCCTGGCTGGTGGCGCAGGGCGTGCCGGTCGAGCCGCTCGAATTCCTCACGCGCGGCACCGGCGACTGGACCCTGTACTTCCTGTGCATCACGCTGGCGGTCACGCCGCTGCGCCGCCTCAGCGGCTGGAACTGGGTGGTGAAGCTGCGCCGCATGCTGGGCCTGTTCGCCTTTTTCTATGCGCTGCTGCACTTCACCTGCTTCTTCTGGTTCGACCATTTCTTCGACGTCGCGGCGATGCTCAAGGATGTGGTGAAACGGCCCTTCATCACGGTCGGCTTCATCGCCTTCGTGCTGCTCGTTCCGCTGGCGGCGACCAGCACCAACGGCATGGTCCGCCGCCTGGGCGGCAAGCGCTGGCAGTGGCTGCACCGGCTGATCTACGTGATCGCGCCGCTGGGGATCCTGCATTATTGGTGGATGAAGGCGGGGAAGAACGATTTCCAGCAGCCGATCGTTTTTGGGCTGATCGTGGCGGCGTTGCTGGGATTGCGGGTGTACTGGAGCGCGGCCAGGAAGACACAGTCCGCGCGCGCATGATTTTGTAGGGTGGGCAGGTTTCCTGCCCACGCGTGCAACTACGGCATGCATTGCCGCAGCGCTTTCGTGATTTGAACGCGTGGGCGGAGAATCCGCCCACCCTACGGTTTATTTCAGCATCGATTCCAGCGCGAACAGGTCGGCCGGATTCTCGCGCTGGCGGATCACGTGCACCTGGTCGCCGTCCACCATCACCTCGGCGGCGCGGCCGCGGGTGTTGTAGTTCGAGGCCATGGTCATGCCGTAGGCGCCGGCCGTCATGATCGCCAGCAGGTCGCCCGGTTCGACGGCCAGGTCGCGTTCGCGCGCCAGCCAGTCGCCCGATTCGCACACCGGTCCCACCACATCGTAGGTCAGCTTGTCGCCTTCGCGCGGGCTGACTTCCTGCACGCCCATCCAGGCCTGGTACAGGGTCGGGCGCATCAGGTCGTTCATGGCCGCGTCGACGATGGCGAAGTTCTTTTCCACGCCCGGCTTCAGGAATTCGACCTTGGTCAGCAGCACGCCGGTGTCGGCCACGATCGAGCGGCCCGGCTCGAAGATCACCTTGACCGGCTTGCCGTCGTGCCGCTGCGCGCGCCAGGCGTCGATGCGGGCGAACAGGCGGCCCAGGTAGGCGCCCACCGGGACCGGCGGCTTGTCGCCCTCGGCGCCGTAGTTCACGCCCAGGCCGCCGCCGATGTCGAGGTGGTGCAGGTGGATGCCATCAAGCGCCAGGGTGTCGATCAGCTCGATCAGCTTGTCGAGCGCTTCCAGCAGCGGCGCATCGTCCAGCAACTGCGAGCCGATGTGGCAGTCGATGCCGACCACGTCCAAGTTCGGCAGCGAGGCCGCGGTGCGGTAGGTGTCCAGGGCGTCGTCGAAGGCCACGCCGAACTTGTTGGCCTTCAGGCCGGTGGCGATGTAGGGGTGGGTCTTGGCGTCCACGTTCGGGTTCACGCGCAGCGACACCGGAGCGCGCTTGCCCATGCTGCCGGCCACGTCGTTGAGGCGGTGCAGCTCGGGAATCGACTCCACGTTGAAGCACAGGATGCCTTTGTCCAGCGCCAGCTTCATCTCCTCGACGGTCTTGCCGACGCCCGAGAAGATGGTCTTGCCCGGGTCGCCGCCGGCCGCGATCACGCGCAGCAGTTCGCCGCCCGAGACGATGTCGAAGCCCGCGCCCTCGCGCGCCAGCAGGTCGAGGATGGCCAGGTTCGAGTTGGCCTTCATCGCGTAGCACACCAGTGCGTCGCGGCCCTGGCAGGCATCGGCATAGGCCCTGAAATTCTCCAGCAGCGCCGACTTGGAATAGACATAGGTCGGCGTGCCGAACTGTTCGGCGATGGCGGGCAGCGCAAGGCCGTCGGCGTGCAGGACGCCGTTCTGGTACTGGAAGTGCGACATAGGATAGAAAATGAGGTGCTTTTACTTGGTGGGGGCAGGGGTGGAGGCGTTATTCGATGGAACAGGCTGGGCAGGCTGCGGGTTGGCCGCCGCGGTGGCGCTTGGCGCCGGCTTGGCCGGCGGGTTCGGCATGTAGAGCGGGCCCGTCTGGCCACAGCCGGCCAGGGCGGCAAGCACTGCCGCGCCGGAAAGAAGTGCGATGGTGGACTTCACGATTAGAATGGTGGTTTGATTAGCAGACTTTGGAGTGTAGCATGACCGAATCCGAATTTTTGGCGCTGGCCGAAAGCACCCTGGACCGCATCGAAGCATGTCTCGACCGGCTGAACGACGAGGACGTGGTCGATGTCGAATGCAAGCGCAGCGGCAACGTGCTGGAAGTCGAGTTCCTGACGAACGCGTCGAAGATCATCATCAACAGCCAGGCCCCGCTGCAGGAAATGTGGGTGGCGGCGCGCTCGGGCGGCTTCCACTACAAGCGCGTCGGCGACGAGTGGCGCAACACGCGCGACGATACCGAGCTGTTCGCGTCGCTGTCGCAGTACGTGACGGAGCAGGGCGGGGCGCCGGTGGCGCTGGGCTGAAAAGCTGAATGCAATGAAAAATGGCAGCCTGAGGGCTGCCATTTTTTTTACCAACCGGTCAAAAATCAGAACAACTCGTTCCTGACCGCGTCGCGCTGCTTTTGCTCGGCCGGGGCCGGCGGCGGGCCGACATCCAGCGACTGCACCCCGGTGCCCGGCGGCGTCTCGGCATAGTAGTACTCGCCGTTGGCCAGGATCAGGCCCGGCGGCACTTCGCGCTCGACGTTGTCCTCGCCCTTGAGCGCCTTGCCCATGTAGCTGATCCAGATCGGCAGGGCCAGGCCGCCGCCGGTCTCGCGGTTGCCCAGGTTCTTCGGCTGGTCGTAGCCGATCCAGGCGATGCCCACCAGCTTCGGGTTGTAGCCGGCGAACCAGGCGTCGATCGAGTCGTTGGTGGTGCCGGTCTTGCCCGCCAGGTCGGTGCGCTTGAGCGCCAGCGCCTTGGTCGCGGTACCGTAGCGCACCACGTCGCGCAGCATGCTGTCGACCAGGAAGGCGTTGCGCGCGTCGATCACGCGGTTGGCCTCGACGCCGGCGCGCTCCGGACGCGCCTCCGACAGCACCTTGCCGTCGGCATCGGTCACCTTCGAGATGATGTAGGGGCTGACGCGGTAGCCGCCGTTGGCGAACACCGCGTAGGCGCCGGCCATCTGCAGCGGCGTGGTCGAGCCGGCGCCCAGCGCCAGCGTCAGGTAGGCGGGGTTGCGCTCGGCGTCGAAGCCGAAGCGGGTGGCGAATTCCTGGCCGTAGCGCGCGCCGATCTTGTTCAGGATGCGGATCGAGACCATGTTCTTCGATTGCGTCAGGCCGCGGCGCATGGTGATCGGGCCTTCGTACCTGTTGTCGTAGTTCTTCGGCTCCCAGGCCTGGCCGCCGGTCTGGCCGGCGTCGAAACTGATCGGGGCGTCGTTGATGACGGTCGCCGGCGACAGGCCGCGTTCGAGCGAAGCCGAATAGATGAAGGGCTTGAACGAGGAGCCCGGCTGGCGCCAGGCCTGGGTCACGTGGTTGAACTTGTTGCGGTTGAAGTCGAAACCGCCCACCAGCGCGCGGATCGCGCCGTCCTCGGTGCTGGCCGCCACGAAGGCCGATTCCACTTCCGGCATCTGGGTGATCACCCACTTCGACTCGTCGTCCTGCATCACGCGGATCACGGCGCCGCGGCGCAGGCGGCGGTTCGGCGCGGCCTTCTCGGACAGCCAGGCCTTGGCGAAGGCCAGGCCCGGACCGCTCATCTTGATGGTGTCGCCCGAGGCGATGGTGGCGGTCACCTCGCTCGGGGAGGCCTTCAGCACGATGGCGGCGACGATGTTGTCGCTGTCCGGGTGCTCGGCCAGCTCGGCCTCGATGGCCTCGTCGGCTTCCGCCTTGGCGCTCGGGATATCGATATAGGATTCCGGACCGCGGTAGGGGTGGCGGCGCTCGTATTCCATCACGCCGCGGCGCACCGCCAGGTAGGCCGCATCCTGGTCGGCCTTGGTGATGGTGGTGAACACGTTCAGGCCGCGGGTGTAGGTGTCTTCCTTGAACTGCTCGTACACCAGCTGGCGCGCCATCTCGGCCACGTACTCGGCGTGCACGCCGAAGGCGGTGCTGTCGGTCTTGATCTTGAGCGGCTCTTCCTTGGCCTGCGCGTACTGGGCGTCGGTGATGTAGCCGAGCGAATGCATGCGCTGCAGGATGTACTGCTGGCGGGTACGGGCGCGGGTCGGATTGACGACCGGGTTATAAGCAGATGGCGCCTTCGGCAGGCCGGCCAGCATCGCGGCTTCGGCCACGCTGATCTCGCGCAGGTCCTTGCCGAAGTAGATCTGGGCCGCCGACTGGAAGCCGAAGGCGCGCTGGCCCAGGTAGATCTGGTTCATGTAGAGCTCGAGGATCTGGTCCTTGCTCAGGTTCTTCTCGATCTTCCAGGCCAGCAGCGCCTCATAGGCCTTGCGCTTGAAGGTCTGCTCCGACGACAGGAAGAAGTTGCGCGCCACCTGCTGGGTGATGGTCGAGGCGCCCTGGCGCGCGCCGCCGGTGGCGTTCTTGAACGCCGCGCGCAGGATGCCCCAGTAGTCGATGCCGCTGTGCTCGTAGAAGCGGTCGTCCTCGATCGACAGCACGGCCTTCTTCATGACGTCCGGAATGTCCTTGAAATGCACGAGGGTGCGGCGCTCCTCGCCGAATTCGCCGATCAGGACGTTATCGGCGGTGAAGATCCGCAACGGCATCTTGGGCCGGTAGTCGGTGATGGTGTCGAGCGCGGGCAGGTTCGGATAGGCCATCGCAAGCGCGAACACGAGCACCAGCACGCCGATCACGGCCAGGCCGGTGAGGGCGGCGAACGCCATCAGGACCAGGCGCTTGGGACTGTACTTCGATGCGCCCGTTTTGGGCGATTGTTTCTCTTTCATGCTGGTTTTCACTCCCTTGAACCGTCCCATTATAAGTCACACGTTTCGAGCGAGACACACGGCTTGCTAATAGGCGACTTTAAGCAAAAGCAAGCAGAACAATAGCAACGTGGAAACGGTCGTAGCAGGGGTGATAACACTCTGCGCCAGAGTGTGGCGTACACGCCCGGATTGCAGTGTTCCTTCGTAGAAATATCTTGTCTGGGTGCATCCTTTTCGCTACGATCTGAAGAGGTGCCTCATAAATATGCACTAACTAAGTGATTTAACAGGACATATCCCCCAGCGGGCGTTCAACACAGCCTGCTTCGGCAGGAAGGGCAGCCAAGGAGTACGCTCGTGATCAATCTAGGTTCCTTGTTCGGAAAGTCCAGCCCGCCATTGGCCGGGCTCGACATCAGCACGTCGGGCGTCCGCCTGGTCGAGCTGGAGGACGCCGGCAAGGGTGAACTGCGCCTGGAGCGCTATGCCGCCGAACCGCTGCCGCGTGGCGCGGTCGTGGACGGCAACATCGAAAACATCGAGCAGGTGGCCGAGGCCGTGCGCCGGGTCTGGAAGAAAAGCGGCACCAAGGCCAGGCACGTGGCGCTGGGCATGCCGCCGGCCGCGGTCATCACCAAGAAGATCATCCTGCCGGCCGGCCTGTCGGAAGACCAGCTCGAAGTGCAGGTCGAATCCGAGGCCAGCCAGTACATCCCCTTCGCGCTCGACGAGGTCAGCCTCGACTTCGACGTGATCGGCCAGGCCCCGAACTCGGCGGAAGACATGGAAGTCATGCTGGCCGCGGCGCGCCGCGAGAAGGTCGAAGACCGCGTGGCGATCGCGGAAGCGGCCGGCCTGACGGCCACCGTGATGGACATCGAATCGTATGCCGCGCGCGCCGCGCTTGGCCGTGCGGCAGGCGCCCGGCCCGAGCAGATCGTCGCGCTGTTCCAGATCGGCGCCCAGGCCACCCACGTGTCGGTGCTGCAGAACGGCGAGACCATCTACGAGCGCGAGCAGCCTTTCGGCGGCAACCAGCTGACCCAGGATATCGTGCGCGCCTACGGCCTCGCGTTCGAGGAAGCGGAAGCGCGCAAGAAGGCCGACGACCTGCCGGAGAACTACCGCGCCGAGCTGCTCGCGCCCTTCATGGAAAGCGCCGCGCTGGAAGTCACGCGCGCGATCCAGTTCTTCTTCACGTCCACGCCCTACACCCGGATCGACCAGCTCTACCTGGCCGGCGGCTGCGCCGCGCTGCCCGGGCTGCTGGAGCTGATCGGCAGCCGCACCCGCATCCCGAGCAGCGTGGTGACGCCGTTCGCGGGCATGTCCTACGGCCCGCTGGTGCGCGAACAGCAACTGCGCCAGGACGGCGCGGCCTACCTGGTCGCCTGCGGCCTGGCCCTGCGGAGGTTCGGCTGATGATCCGCATTAACCTGTTACCCCACCGCGAAGCCAAGCGCAAGCAGAAGCAGGCGGCTTTCGTGGCCATGCTGGCGGCGGGCGGCATCGTCGGCGCCGCCGTGGTGCTGCTGGTCGGCGCCTGGAACGCCAGCCGCATCGCAGTCCAGAACGAACGCAACCTGGTGCTCAAGACCGCCAGCGCGGAGCTGGACAAGAAGATCGGCGAGATCAAGACCCTCAAGGAAGAAATCGAGGCCCTGAAAGCGCGCCAGCAGGCGGTCGAGGACCTGCAGGGCGACCGCAACCAGCCGGTCTACGTGCTCGACGAACTGGTGCGCCAGACCCCGGAGGGCGTGTACCTGAAGTCGTTCAGGCAGGAAGGCCAGAGGGTGACGCTGAACGGCTACGCCCAGTCGCAGGAGCGGGTGGCCGAACTACTGCGCAACGTGTCCGGTGCTTCGCCCTGGCTGGAACGCCCGAACCTGACCGAAGTGAAGGTGGCGCCGCTGGGCCAGAGCAAGACCGGACGCAAGGTCGTCGAGTTCCAGATGGACGTGGCGATCAAGCGCCTGCGCGAGCAGGAAGACACGGAAGGCGCGAAGGCCCCGAAGGCGGGCCTGCAGCAGTCGGGACGCAAGGGAGGCTGAGCACATGAACATCGATCTCAAGGATCTCGGCAGCCAGCTCGCGGCGCAGTTCCAGGACCTGCAGGGCCGCCAGCCCGGCCAATGGCCGCTGGCGCCGCGCCTGCTGTGCGCGTCCGGCGTGATGGCCGCCGTCGTCGGCCTCGGCTACTTCTTCTACTGGGACGGCCAGTTCGAGAAGCAGAAGAAGGGCGCCAGGGAAGAAGCCCAGCTGCGCACCGAGTACAAGAACAAGATGGCCCAGGCCATCAACCTGGAAGCCCTGCAGGCCCAGAAGGCCCAGGTCGACCAGTACGTGGCGCGCCTCGAGAAGCAGCTGCCGAGCAAGTCCGAAATGGCGGACCTGCTGTCCGACATCAACCAGGCCGGCGTCGGCCGCGGCCTGCAGTTCGAACTGTTCAAGCCGGGCCAGGAAGTGGTGCGCGACTACTACGCCGAGCTGCCGATCGCCATCAAGGTAAGCGGCAAGTACAACGACGTGGGCGCCTTCGCCGCCGACATGGCCAACCTGCCGCGCATCGTCACGCTCAACAACATGGCGCTGAGCACGCGCGAGGGCACGCTGCAGCTGGAAGCGGTCGCCAAGACCTTCCGCTACCTCGACCCGGACGAGATCAGCGAGCAGAAGAAGGCGCGCGATAGCAAGAAGGGCAAGGGCAAAGGGAAGGCCAAGGGCGCCAAGGACAAGGAAGACAAAGGAGCGGCGAAATGATGCGCCTATTGTGTGCACTCGGCGCATTCGGGGCGGCGACCCTGCTCACCGGCTGCGGGGACGGCGACGTCCAGGAAGTGCGCGACTGGATGAAGCAGGTCCAGCGCGAGACCCTGCCCAAGGTGAAGCCGCTGCCGGAACCGAAGGAATTTGTCCCTTACGCCTATAATCCGGGCGCCGCGGTCGAGCCGTTCAGCGAAGCCAAGCTGTTGAACGAAATGGCGCGGGTGGCGGCGAGCAATCCGAATCCGCTGCAGCCGAACGCCAACCGTCCGCGCGAACTGCTCGAGAACTACCCGCTCGACATCATGCGCATGGTCGGCACGCTACAGAAGGGCGGGGCAAACTATGCGCTGGTGCAGATCGACGCGCAGATCCACCAGGTCAGGGCCGGCCAGCGCATCGGACAGAATCACGGGTTGGTCACGCGCATCAGCGAAGGCGCGATCGACATCAGGGAAGTAGTGCAGGACGCCACCGGCGACTGGGTCGAGCGCAAGGCGACGATCGAGCTGGCGGACAGCAAGGAGACCGGGAAATGACCCCAGGCATGAACAATCGCAGCACCATTCGACTTACCGTGCCGGGCTGGCTGGCGCGCTGCGGCGCTACCGTCCTGATGGCGCTCGCCGCCGGCGCCGCCGCCGCACAGGGCAACGCCATCGAATCGATCACGGCCAACCAGCAGGGCCCCAACGTGGTCCTGAACATTGCCATGCGCGAGGCCCCGGCCAAGCCGCCGATCGGCTTCTCGATCACCAACCCGGCGCGCATCGCGCTCGACTTCGGCGCCACCAGTAATGCCACCGGCAAGAGCACCCAGGAGATCAACCTGGGCGACGTGCGCAGCCTGAACGTGGTGCAGGCCGGCGAGCGCACCCGCCTGGTGCTGAACATGGCGCGCGCCCTGAACTACGCCACCGCCATCGACGGAAAGTCGGTGATCGTCACCGTCGAAGGCTCGGGCGGCGTGGCGCAGGCCCTGAACGCGTCCGGCATGCCGCTCGCCGGCGCTCCGGCGGCGCCAGCGGCACGTCAGATGTTGCGTGACGTCGACTTCCGCCGCGGCAGCAATGGTGAAGGCCGTGTCGTGGTCGACCTGCCGAACGGCCAGGTCGGCGTGGACGTGCGCCAGGCCGGCAACCAGGTGATCGTCGATTTCCTGCGCACCGGCCTGCCGGCGACCCTGCGTCGCCGCCTCGACGTGACCGACTTCGGCACGCCGGTGTCGCGCGTGACCACCGCCACCCAGGGCGAGAACGTGCGCATGACCATCGACGCGCAAGGCGCCTGGGAACAGTCGGTGTACCAGAGCGACACCCAGCTGATCGTCGACGTGCGCCCGGTCAAGGAAGACCCGAACCGTCCGGGCGGCAATGCCACCGGCTACCGCGGCGAAAAACTCTCCTTCAATTTCCAGAATGTCGAAGTGCGCGCCGCGCTGCAGGCGATCGCCGACATCTCGGGCCTGAACATCATCACCAGCGACGCCGTCACCGGCAACCTGACCCTGCGCCTGCGCGACGTGCCCTGGGACCAGGCGCTGGACGTGGTCCTGCAGGCCAAGGGCCTGGACATGCGCAAGAACGGCAACGTGTTGTGGATCGCGCCCAAGGAAGAACTGCTGACCAAGGAAAAGCTCGAACTCGAGCAGCGCGCCCAGATCGCCGAGCTCGAGCCGCTGCGCTCCGAGATATTCCAGCTGAACTACCAGAAGGTCGAAGCCTTCCGCACCGTGTTCGGCCTGGACGCCAGCGGCGCTTCGGTGCCCGGCGCCGACAGCAAGAATCGCGTGCTGTCCAAGCGCGGCAGCGCCATCGTCGACCCGCGCACCAACCAGCTGTTCGTGACCGACATCGCCTCGAAGATCGAGGACATCCGCAAGCTGATCCAGAAGACCGACGTCGCCTCCAAGCAGGTGCTGATCGAGGCCCGCCTGGTCGAAGCGAACGACGGCTTCTCGCGTAACCTCGGCGCCAAGCTCGGCTTCGCCGACATGCGCGGGCTGCGCGGCGGCGATCCCGGCTACCAGGTCAGGGGCAACGAGCGCATCGCCATCGGCGGCAACCTGAACGGCGTTGGCCAGATCACCGGCCAGGTCGAAAACCAGAACAGCTTCGCCAACACCACCATGGTCAACCTGCCGGCCGCGCCGATCGGCGGCATCCAGGCGTCTTCGCTGGCCTTCAGCCTGTTCTCATCGGCCGCCAACCGCTTCCTCAACCTGGAGCTGTCGGCGCTGGAGGCCGACGGCAAGGGCAAGATCATCTCGAGCCCGCGCGTGGTCACCGAAGACAAGCAGATCGCCGTGATCGAGCAGGGCATCGAACTGCCGTACCAGGTCGCCACCAGCAGCGGCGCGACCTCGATCACCTTCAAGAAGGCCAACCTGCGCCTGGAAGTGACGCCGCAGATCACCCCGGACGGCAATGTCGTGCTCGAGGTCGACGTCAACAAGGATTCGAAGGGCGAGGAGACCCGCGCCGGTCCGGCCATCAACACCCAGCACGTGAAGACCAAGGTGATGGTCGAGAACGGCGGCACGGTGGTGCTGGGCGGTATCTACCAGCAGACCGAGCGCAACAACGTGACCAAGGTTCCGCTGCTTGGCGACGTACCGCTGGTCGGCTACCTGTTCAAGACGACCGGCCGCGAGAGCACCAAGACCGAACTGCTGGTGTTCATCACGCCGAAGATCGTGAACGATGCCGCGGCGGGACGCTGAGGACCCGGCCGGACAACGAGACATATCGACATAAAAATAGAAAGAACATCAGTCATGCACTACTCTCCAAAACAGGACGCCCTGACGTCGATCGGTCGCTGGACCGCCATTGGCCTGGCGGCCGCCATGCTGGCCGCCTGCGGCGGCGGCGGCGGCAACCCGGGTAGCACCGGCACCGGCACCGGTTCGGGCGGCACCGGCAGCGGCGGCACTGGCGGCACCGTTACCCCGGCCCCCGCCGACCCGAAAGTCAGCCTCGCGCTGACCGACGGCAGCGGCGCCAACGTGACCTCGCTGTCCGGCGGCCAGAGCGCCTCGGTAAAGGCGACCGTGCTGGACGCTGCCGGCAAGCCGGCCCCGAACGTCATCGTCAAGTTCACGGCCAGCGAAAACACCCTAATCAGTTTCACGCCGGAAAGTGCGTCGGCCCTGACCGATGCCAGCGGCGTGGCCGTGGTGTCGGTCAAGCCGGCCAGCGTCGATTCGGCCGGCGCAACCGGGATCACCGCGACCACGGTGGTGGCAAGCAAGACTGCCACGACCACCACCAATATCTCGGTCGGCGCCGCGCCAAGAACGATCGGTTCGCTGGCCTTTGTGCCGGTGCCGGCCGGCACGCTGCCTGCCTTCAGTACCGTCGCGCTGCGCATTCCGGTGTCGAGCGGCGGCCAGCCGGCCGCCGAGGCACCGGGTCTCACCATGAGTTCCGTGTGCGTCGGCGACGGCACCGCGACCCTGGTTCCCGGCAGCTTCGCCAATGGCGTCCAGACCGCTACCTATACCAACAACGGCTGCCTGCGGGGCACGGACCGCATCACGGTCTCGATCGGCAACTCGTCGCAGAGCATCGACATCCCGGTCGGCGCCGCGAACATCGGCGCCATCCAGTTCGCCGGCAGCAGCGTGGCGGGCAGTTCGATCGTGCTGAAGGGCTCCGGCGGCCAGGGCCGCACCGAGGCGGCACAGATCAACTTCCGCGTGGTCGATCAGCATGGCAACGGTCTGCAGGGTGTGGACGTGGACTTCAGCCCTACCACCAGTACCGGCGGCCTGTCGATATCGCCGACCCGCGCGACCACTGATTCCACCGGCCGCGTCATGACGATGGTGTCGTCTGGCACGATCCCGACCCCGGTGCGCGTCATCGCCGAAGCCAGCCGCAACGGCGTGAAGATCAGCGGCCTGTCGGACACCCTCACCATCTCGACCGGCCTGCCGATGCAGAAGTTCATGTCGATGAGCGCCGACAAGTACAACCTCGAGGGCCGTTACGATAACGAGATCAGCAAGATCACGGTTCTGTTGGCCGACCAGTACGGCAACCCGGTCTCCGACAACACCGCCGTCAACTTCGTTACCGAAGGCGGCGCCGTCGGCAGCTCGGCCCAGGGCGCCTGCGTCACTTCGAACGGCGGATGCACCGTCAACCTGCGCACCCAGGATTTCCGGCCGCGCGACGGCCGCGTTACCGTACTGGCTTATGTGCAGGGCATCGAGAACTTCATCGATGAAAATGGCGACGGCCAGTACACCTGCCGTGGCTACACGGGCTCCACGCCTTACCGTCCATTGGTCGACGTCTGCCCGGCTGGCACTGGCGAAAAATTCCCTGATGCGGCTACCGGTCTGGAAGGCGACATGGGCGACCCCTTCCTCGACGCCAAGCTGGACGACGGCGCCTACGATCCTAACAAGGGCGATCTGCCGTTCCCCTACAACCGGAGCAGCTACAGCGCCACTGGCGATGGCAAGTGGGGCCTGAACTACATACGCCGCTCGATCGAGATTACGTTCAGCGGTTCGGATGCCAAGCTGGCGCGCCAGGTATGCAGCGGATCGAGCTGCCGCGACTGGACCAGCGCGGACGGCGACCCGGGGGTCATCCAGGGTGTCGCAGGACCAAGCTGTTCCGAGCAGCGGCTTTCCTTCCGCCTGTTCGACGACAACAACAATCCCTTGCCTGTCGGCACTAGCGTGACGGGCGGCGATACGAACAAGCTTTCGCTCTCGGAATTCATGCCAGCCAGCGTTGCTTCGACCAACGCGGCCGGCGGTACGATCCACCATGTGACCGTCAAGCCCGATTCCACCTGCACCGCCGGCAGCGTCGTGGTTCGCGTGTCGACGCCGAAGGGTCTCGTCAGCGCCTTCACGTTCAAATCGAACTAGGTTCACCACGCATTTTTTGGTGAAATGGAAGGCGGCCAGTCTATACTGGCCGTCTTTTTTTATTTCTGCGGACCTGGCAGTGCCTCATCCCAAGAACAACAACATCTTCCTGGTCGGCCTGATGGGAGCCGGGAAGACCACCATCGGCCGCCAGCTGGCGCGCAAGCTCGGCATGCGCTTCGTCGACTCGGACCACGAGATCGAAGCACGCACCGGCGCCACGATCCCCTGGATCTTCGAGATCGAGGGCGAGGGCAGCTTTCGCCGGCGCGAAGCGGACATGATCCGCGAGCTGACGGCGCAGGACGGCCTGGTGCTGGCCACCGGCGGCGGCGCCGTGCTGAACCCCGCCAGCCGCGCGCTTCTGGCCGCGCGCGGCACCGTGATCTACCTGCGCGCCTCGATCGGCAGCATCCTGCAGCGCACCTCGCACGACAAGAACCGCCCGCTGCTGCAGACCGCCGACCCGCGCGCCAAGCTCGAGGAGCTGCTGGTCCAGCGCGACCCGCTGTACCGCGAGATTGCGGACCTCGTCATCGACACCGGCCGACCTAACGTACAATCGATGGTACAGACCATTTTGGACCAGCTCGCCGTGCAGGAGGCCGCCCATGCAGCTTACCTTGCGCGCCGGCTGGCAAGCGACCCGATGAACGCGATGAACCAACCTGCACCCACCATTCTCAACGTCGAGCTGGGCGAGCGCAGCTACCCGATCACGATCGGCCCGCAACTGCTGCACGACGCCGCGCTGCTGGCGCGCCACATCGACGGCGGCAAGGCCGCCATCGTCACCAACACCACCGTCGCGCCGCTGTACCTGGAACGGGTCGCCGGCGCCCTGCGCGCAGCCGGGCGCGAGGTGGTCGAGATCGTCCTGCCGGACGGCGAAGAACATAAAAACTGGCAGTCGCTCAACCTGGTGTACGACGCGCTGCTCCAGCACAAATGCGACCGCAAGACCACCATCGTGGCGCTGGGCGGCGGCGTGATCGGCGACCTGGCCGGCTTCGCCGCCTCCAGCTACATGCGCGGCGTGCCCTTCGTGCAGGTGCCGACCACGTTGCTGTCGCAGGTCGACTCCTCGGTGGGCGGCAAGACCGGCATCAACCACCCGCTGGGCAAGAACATGATCGGCGCGTTCTACCAGCCGCGCGCCGTGATCACCGACACCGCCACCCTGGACACGCTCCCGCCGCGTGAATTGGCGGCCGGCCTGGCAGAGGTGATCAAGCACGGCGCCATCCTGGATGCCGCCTACTTCGACTGGATCGAGGCCAACATCGCCCGCCTGGTGGCGCGCGAACCCGAAGCGATGGCCTACGCGATCGCACGCTCCTGCGAGATCAAGGCCGAGGTGGTGCGCAAGGACGAACGCGAAGGCGGCCTGCGCGCCGTGCTGAATTTCGGCCACACCTTCGGCCACGCGATCGAGGCGGGCCTGGGCTTCGGCACCTGGCTGCACGGCGAAGCCGTCGGCTGCGGCATGGTGATGGCGGCCGACCTGTCGGCGCGCCTCGGCCTGGTCGACGCGGCCACGGTGCAGCGCGTGCGCAAGCTGGTGAAGGCGGCCGGCCTGCCGACCGTGGCGCCCGACCTGGGCCTCGATCGCTGGATCGAGCTGATGGCGGTCGACAAGAAGAACGAGGGCGGAGAGATCAAGTTCATCCTGCTCAAGCCGCTCGGCAGCCCGGCGATCACGACGGTGCCGCCGGACATCCTGAAGGCCACCCTGAGCGCCTGCGTGGCCGCCGACGAGGAGTGAACACCATGGACTTCGACGCACGCCTTGCCCCTTATGCAGCCCATTCGTCGAAGTCGCGCGGCCGCACGCACATCGAGCCGCCGGCAGGATCGCGCAGCGAATACCAGCGCGACCGCGACCGCATCATCCACTCGACGGCCTTCCGCCGGCTCGAGTACAAGACCCAGGTCTTCCTCAACCACGAGGGTGACCTGTTCCGCACCCGCCTCACGCACAGCATCGAGGTGGCGCAGATCGGGCGCACGCTGGCGCGCAGCCTGCAGCTGAACGAAGACCTGGTCGAGGCCACCGCGCTGGCGCACGACCTCGGGCACACGCCTTTCGGCCACGTGGGCCAGGACGTGCTCAACGAGTGCATGAAAGACTTCGGCGGCTTCGAGCACAACCTGCAGAGCCTGCGCGTGGTGGACGAGCTGGAAGAGCACTACGGCGCCTTCAACGGCCTGAACCTCACCTTCGAGACGCGCGAGGGCATCCTCAAGCACTGCTCGCTGGCGAATGCGCGCCAGCTGGGCGAGCTCGGGCGCCGCTTCATGGAGCGCAGCCAGCCCAGCCTGGAAGCGCAGCTGACCAACCTGGCCGACGAGATCGCGTACAACAACCACGACATCGACGACGGCCTGCGTTCCGGCCTGCTCACCATGGCGCAGATGGAAGAAGTGGAACTGTTCGCGCGCCACCGCCACATGGTGGAAACCCAGTACCCGGGCTTGCCGGGGCGGCGCGCGCTGTACGAGACGATCCGCCTGATGATCACGGCGATGACGGCCGACCTGGTCGAGACCTCGCGCGCGCTGCTGCAGGAGGCGGCGCCGAAGAGCATCGACGAGGTGCGCGACGGCCCGCCGCTGATCCGCTTCTCGCCGCAGATGCGCGCCGAGACCACCGCCCTGAAGCGCTTCCTGTACGCCAACCTGTACCGCCACTTCCAGGTCAACCGCATGCGCGTCAAGGCCAGCCGCATCGTGCGCGAGCTGTTCGAAGCCTTCATGACCGACCCGGTGCTGCTGCCGAACGACTACCAGGTGGAAGGCGAAGGGGAAGAAATGCGGATGCAGCAGGCACGCAAGATCGCGGATTACATCGCGGGGATGACCGACCGCTACGCCATCCGGGAGCACCGGCGCATCTTCTCGCTCGACCATTTCTGACTCCGGAGCCGTCGGCCACCCTACGAACGGCGATTGCGCCGCGTGCTCAGCCAAACAATCCCGGCTGCGCCAGCTCCTGCAACAGCTTCTTCACCGGCGCTGGCAGCGGCGCCTCGCCGATCGCGTGCAGGTCCCACCACAGGTGCCTGCCGGTCGCCGCGCCGCGCGCCGACAGCCGCACCTGCCACGGATTGACGTGCAGCTTGTAGTGCGTGAACACGTGCACCAGCGGCCTGAGCGCCTGGACCTCGTCCACCGTCCCGAACTGCGCCGCCGCGGCGGCGACCGCGGAGGACGCCACGGCGTCGACGTCGATGCCCAGGTGGCCGTCCGCTTCCGGCAGCGACAGCAGCCCGCCCCAGATCCCGCTGTCCGGGCGCTGCTCCAGCAGCACCTGCCCGCGGTCGATCACCACCAGCAAGGCGGCCCGCTTCTCCGGCGTGGCCTTCTTCGGCTTGCGTACCGGGAGCTCGGCCGTGCGGCCGGTGGCGTAGGCCACGCAGCGCGCCTGCAGCGGGCAGCGCGGGCAATCCGGGCGGCTGCGCGTGCACAGGGTCGCGCCCAGGTCCATCAGGCCCTGGGTATAGGATTCGATGCCTTGCTCGGGCAGCAGCGCGTCGGCGCGGCGCCACAGCGCATCCTCGACCCGCTTCTCGCCCGGATACTGGTCGATGCCGAACACCCGCGCGAACACCCGCTTGACGTTCCCGTCCAGGATGGCGGCGCGGGCGCCGCTGGAAAAGGCGGCAATCGCCGCGGCGGTCGAGCGGCCGATGCCGGGCAGCTCGGCCAGCAGCGCCGGGTCGCTCGGGAACACGCCGCCGTAGTCCTGCACCACGCGCCTCGCGCAGGCGTGCAGGTTGCGCGCCCGGGTGTAGTAGCCCAGGCCGCTCCAGTGCGCCATCACGGCATCAACCGGCGCCTCGGCCAGCGCCTGCACGGTCGGGAATCGTTCCAGGAAGCGCGCATAGTAGCCGAGCACCGCCGCTACCTGGGTCTGCTGCAGCATGATCTCGGACAGCCAGATGCGGTAGGCGTCGGTGGTGTTCTGCCAGGGCAGCGTATGGCGGCCGTGGCTGCGCTGCCAGTCGATCACCGCCTGCGAAAAGGTGGGGTCGGCCAGCTGGTCGAATTCGGTCAGGCGTTTCATGCCGCCTCCATCGCCGCCACGACCCGCGCCGCGGCTTGCGCGAGCTGCGCGCGGGTGGCTTCCAGCGCCTGCTGCGTGCTCTCGAAGGCGGCGATCTTCTGCTCCAGGCTGTCGGTGGCGTCATGGATGCGCTGGATCGAGACCTGGCGGTGGCGCAGCTGGCCGCGGTGCTGGCGGATCGCCGTTTCCAGCGGCGCCATGATCACTTTCAGCCAGGTTTCGGCCTCGAGGTTGGCTTCGCGGAAACAGTGGCGCACGCGCGAGGCGATCGAATCGAAGAAGCGCTCGAGCAGGGTGGAGCGGCTGGTCATGAGCAGGGTGGCGGTGCCGAACTGCTTCAGGAACAACGCCTCGACCTCGTCCAGCTCGCGCCGGTAGCGCTCCAGCGAGAGCGCCATCGGGCTGGACAGCGACAGGCCGTGCTCGGCCGAGAACTTGCGGACCATGCTGTCCATCATGACGCTGATCTCGGCGACCTTGCCGGCCGAGGCGTCGAGCTTGGCGCGCATGGTCTCGAAATAGCTGCGCACAGGAGCGCGCATGCCGGTCGCGAAGCGCGCGGCCTGCATCGCCGCGCGCACCGCGTCGGTGTGTTCCTGCACGGTGTCCATGCCCAGGGTCGAATACAGCTCGGTCGACAGGCGCGCGAACACGGCGCGGGTGCCCTGCAGCTTGAACAGGCTGGCGTCGAATTCCTTCTTCTCGAGCTCGACGCGGCGCGCCATGTGCGCGATCACGCCCTGGTTCTTGCCGCGCAGGCTTTTCAGTTCCTGCTGCTGCTCGGCCAGGTCGCGCATGCGCGCCGTC
This sequence comes from Massilia sp. X63, assembly GCF_041023745.1. Lineage (NCBI taxonomy): Bacteria > Pseudomonadati > Pseudomonadota > Betaproteobacteria > Burkholderiales > Oxalobacteraceae > Massilia > Massilia sp. X63. The sequence continues at coordinate 127,181 of NZ_JBFTEF010000011.1, read as the reverse complement.
GCCAGCACCTGCTGCCCGCCGGCGAGCAGGTCGAGGTCGGCGCGCAGCTGGCGCTCGATGATTGCGCGGCGCGCCGGAATCAGGTCGTGGAACAGCGCCGCCTCGAGCTGGCCCAGGCGGCTCTTCTCGAACAGGGCCATGTCGCCGTTGATCTTGCCGACCAGCGCCTTCTGCGCCGACACCGGGTACACGCGCGCGCTGTCCAGTCCCAGCAGCTGGGCTACATCTTGCTGCTGGCGCGCGATCTCGGCATCGTTTTCCTGCGGCGAGCGCAGCTCGTCCCACATCGCGTCGATCTTGTTCAGCACCGCCATGCGTCCCGGTCCGGCGCCGATATGGGTGCGCCAGACCTCGATGTCGCTCTTGGTGACGCCGGTTTCCGCGGCCAGGATGAACAGCACCGCGTGGGCGTTCGGAATCAGCTTGAGCGTCAGCTCGGGCTCGGTGCCGATCGCGTTCAGGCCGGGCGTGTCGAGGATCACCAGGCCTTGTTTCAGCAGCGGGTGCGGCAGGTTGATGATCGCGTGGCGCCATTGCGGGATCTCGACCGTACCGTCCGGGGCCAGGCTGGTGGCGCTGTCCGGGTCTTCCGGGTTCCACAGCCCGTAGTGCTGCGCCTCGTCAGCCGCGACGCGGCGCGTCTGGCTCACCTGGCGGAAGGCCTCGCTCATGCGCTCGGGGGCGTCGAGGTCGAGCGGCAGCACGGTCCAGCTCGCGCTGTCGTCTCCGCTGTTCTCCCCGCCGTTCATTCGATAATCGCTGGTGGACAGGTTGCTGGCGCGCGTTTCGATCGGCAGCAGGCGGATGCAGGGTGGCCGCGCGGCGTCGTACAGCAGTTCGGTCGGGCACATGGTGGTGCGTCCAGCGCTGGACGGCAGGATGCGCTGGCCGTAATCGGCGAAGAAGATCGCGTTGATCAGCTCGGTTTTCCCGCGCGAGAACTCGGCCACGAAGGCCACCGACAGGCGGTCGTCGCGCAGGCGCGCCAGGGCCCGCGCGAGCTGCTGCTCGCCGGCGCCGTCGAGCAGCGCAGCCTCGCGCAGCGCGGCGCCGTAGCCTTCCAGCGCCTCCGCGACAGCAGCGCGCCATGCGCCATACTGTTGAAAATCCTGCATCTCTGAAAACCCTACGAATTCATCGCTGGCACTGCACGCAGTAGAAAGTCGAGCGCTGGCCCTGCTTGATCTGGCGGACCGGCGTCCCACAGTTGCGGCAGGGCACTCCAGCACGATCATAGACGAAATATGTCTGCTGGAAATATCCAGATTGTCCGTTCACTGCAATAAAGTCTTTCAAGGTACTGCCGCCCTGCACGATGGCGGCGGCGAGGATGTCCTTGATGGCCTCGGCCAGCCGCTCGTAGCGCGCCCGGCTGATGCGCGCGGCCGGGGTTTTCGGGTTGATCCCGGCCCGGAACAGGCTTTCGCAGGCGTAGATGTTGCCGACGCCGACCACGATGTCGCCCGCCAGCAGCACCTGCTTGATGGGCGCGTTGCGCTTGCGCGTTTCGCGCCACAGCAGCTCGCCCGAAAAGCCCTCGCCCAGCGGCTCCACGCCGAGGCCGCGCAGCAGCAGGTGCTGTTCCAGTTCGCCTTCGTCCTTGCCGTGCCAGAGCACGGCGCCGAAGCGGCGCGGGTCGTGCAGGCGCAGCACCTGTCGTCCTTCCGGACCCGCATCCGTCCCGATCACGACCAGGTCGAAGTGGTCGTGCTTGCGCGGCTCGATCCCGGGCGGCAGCACGCGCAGGTGGCCCGACATGCCGAGGTGGACGATCAGGGTGCCGTGCTCGAATTCGATCAGCAGGTACTTGCCGCGCCGTCCTGTCGCCAGGATGCGGTGGCCGACCAGCAGCTGCGCCAGGTCGGGCGGGAAGGGCCAGCGCAGGCCTTCGCGGCGCAGCACCACCTGTTCGACGACACGGCCTTCGATGTGGGGTGCGACACCGCGCCGGGTGACTTCTACTTCAGGCAGTTCAGGCATGGGGAAGGGGAGTGATGTACATTCTTAAACCGCAATTAAGCAGCAGGGATAAAACGCGCTGCAGTGCACGCGGGCGCATGCTTGAGCGTAGAATCAGACAACATCTCAGAACCCCGGAATTGCCTTGAAAAACGCTTTCGTCATTGTAACCCTCTCCAGCATCCTGGCAGCGTGCGCTGTCGCGCCGCAACAGCAGACTGCGCAGGGCGCGTCCTCGGACACGCCCCTGGCGGCGGCCGAGGCGGCATCCGGGCAAGCCGCTGAGCCCGATGCGGAAGCGCCGAGCGAGGAAGAGCTCGACGCCAAGGCCCGGGCCGAGGCGGAAGCACGCCTGCCGAAGGTCGCGCTGACCAGCAGCCTGCTGAATCAGTTACTTAAGGCCGAGTTTGCATTTCGCAAGGGCGACTGGCAGGGGCCTTACCTGACCATGCTGTCGCTGGCCCAGCAGACCCGTGACCCGCGCCTGGCGCGCCGTGCGGCCGAGATGGCGGTCTCGGCGCGCCAGGCCGACGATACCCTGGCGGCAGTGCGCCTGTGGCGCGAGCTCGACCCGGAATCGGACGAGGCAACCCAGTATTTCGTCGGCATGGTGGTCACCTCGGACAACATCGCCGACGTGGAACCGATCTTCGTGGAACGCCTGCGCGAAGCCCCGCTTGACAAGCGCGGCCTGCTGCTGTTCCAGATCCAGCAGCTGCTGGGCCGCGCCAAGGACAAGGAAGCGGCGGCGGCCATGCTCGAGCGCGTCATTGCGCCGTATGACGCTACCTTCGAAGCCCGCATCGTGCGCGCCCAGGCGGCGCTGGCGCGCGGCGACAAGGACGCGGCCATGAATGCGGCCCAGGCTGCCCTGAAGGCCAAGCCGGACTCGGAAATCGCGGTGCTGATGATGGCCCAGGTGCTCGAGGACGACGCCAGGGTCGGCCCGATGCTGGAAGCCTTCCTCAAGACCCACCCGGAGGCGCGCGAGGTGCGCACCGCCCATGCCCGCGTGCTGGTGAACCAGAAGCAGTACCCGCAGGCGCGCGCCCAGTTCGAAGCCCTGCTCAAGGGCCGGCCGGACGATGCCGCCAACCTGTATGCGCTGGGGGTGCTGGCGACCCAGATGAACGATGTCCAGGGCGCCGAAAGCTATTTCACCCGCTTCATCGAAGCGCTCGGCCGCAATCCGGACGACGAGCGCGACCCCACCCGCGCGCTGCTGATCCTGGCCCAGATCGCCGAAGAGCGCCGCGACTACCCGGCGGCGCTGGCCTGGCTCGAGAAAATCCCGCCGGGCACCGAGCCGCAACTGCTGTTCAGCGCCCAGCTGCGCCGCGCGCAATTGCTGGGACGCCAGGGCGACCTGGCCGGCGGACGCAAGCTGCTGGCCGGCCTGAAGCCGGCCGAGCCGGCGCAGCAGGCGCAGGTGGCGGTGGCGGAATCGCAGCTGCTGCGCGACGCCGGCCGCACACTCGAGGCCTACTCGCTGATGGAGGCGGCCGCCAAGCGCTTCCCGAAGAATCCCGACCTGCTGTACGACTTCGCGCTGCTGGCCGAAAAGATCGGCCGCGTCGACGTGATGGAAAAAGCCTTGCGCGACGTGATGACGCTGGCGCCGGACAACCACCACGCCTACAACGCCCTCGGCTATTCGCTGGCCGAGCGCAACGTGCGCCTGCAGGAAGCCTACGCCCTGGTCGCCAAGGCGCTCGAGATGGCGCCGGGCGACCCCTTCATCATGGACAGCATGGGCTGGGTGCAGTACCGCATGGGCAAGCTCGACGAGGCCGAGAAGCACCTGCGCAACGCCTACGCGCTGCGGCGCGACCCCGAGATCGCGGTGCACCTGGGAGAAGTGCTGTTCCAGAAGGGCCAGCATGCCGCCGCACAGGAGCTGTGGCGCGAGGCGCGCGCCAAGGACCCCGAGAACGACACCTTGCGCAGCACGCTGGCGCGCCTGCGCCAGAGCTTGTGAAATAATCTCCCTTTGCGCGGCCGCTCAGCATGCGGCCGCGCATCGACGTCAACCCGTTCCCGCAACTACCCCATTTGCCGATGCCGATTACCCGACGCCTGACCTTGCTCGCCCTCGCTGCCGCGCTGGCCGGCTGCGCCACCACCAGCTCCAATGTCGCCACCGTGGGCGCCTACCGCGACACCATCGACCTGGCCGGCCGCCTGTCGGTGAACTACCAGAAGGACGGCAAGCAGGAGTCCATGACCGGCGCCTTCGACTGGGTGCAGCGTCCGGGCAGCGTGGACCTCACGCTGGCCAATCCGCTGGGGCAGACCATGGCGACCATCCAGGTAAGGCCGCAGTCGGCCACGCTGACCCAGGCCGGCCATGCCCCCTTGAGCGAGGCGAATATCGACACCCTGACCCAGCGCACGCTGGGCTGGCCGCTGCCGGTATCCGGCCTGCGCGACTGGCTGCAGGGCTATGCCGTGGACGCGCAGGGACAGCGTTTCGCCGCGTCGCCGGCGAAGAACGAGGTCAGCACCCAGGACGGCTGGCGCCTGCGCTTCGTCGAATGGCAAGACCCGAACGCCGCCAAGCCCTTGCCGCGCGTGATCCATGCGGAGCGCAGCGCCGTGGGAGACATCCAGGACCTGTCGATCCGCATCGTGATCGACCCGGCAGGGCAGGAATAAGAGACAGGCTTGAGATTCATGCGTTCGCTCCACCATTGCCCGGCTCCGGCCAAGCTCAATTTGTTCCTGCACGTCGTCGGCCGCCGCGCCGACGGCTACCACCTGCTGCAAAGCGTGTTCCAGCTGATCGATCGCGGCGACACCCTGCATTTCGACCTGCGCGACGACGACCGCATCGTGCGCACCAGCGAGGTGCCGGGCGTGCCGCAAGAGCAGGACCTGATCGTGCGCGCACTGCGCCTGCTGCAGGCGGAATATGCGCGCCGCCATGGCCGGCTGCCGCCGGGGATCGATGTCGCCATCGAGAAGATCCTGCCGATGGGCGGCGGGCTGGGAGGCGGTTCCTCGGACGCCGCCACCGCGCTGATGGCAGGCAACCATTTGTGGCAGGCCGGCTTCACGCAGCAGGAATTGATGGCGATCGGCCTGCCGCTCGGCGCCGATATCCCGTTTTTCCTGTTCGGCCAGACCGCCTTTGTCGAGGGCGTCGGCGAAGGACTGCAGGCCGTGGTCGGCCCGGATTGCTGGTACGTGGTGATCGAACCGGGCGTGTCCGTGCCGACCCCGGCAATTTTTTCGGCGCCCGATTTGACGAGAGATACGGCACCCGTTACAATAGCGGACTTTTCCAGTAGCCTCGCTGTTTCAGGCAAGCAGAATGGCTTCGGAAAAAATGATTTGCAGGACGTGGCTGAACGCCTGTTCCCGCCGGTAGCAGAGGCGGTGAGATGGTTGAGCGGCTACGGCGATGCCAGGATGACTGGCTCGGGGGCATGTGTGTTCTGTGCCTTCCCCGGCGAGCGTGAAGCGGACCAGGTTTTGGCGCAGGTGCCGAAACAGTGGAAAGCATGGAAAGCGCATTCGCTGGCGAGCCACCCGATGAAATCGCTCTTGCAAATCAACGAGTTGTAGAATAAAATTTTGCCTGTCGCGACGTTAGACGTTAAAATACGTAGAATGTAACGGCAAGCAGTTCAGTCGTGTAGGGGAATCGCCAAGTTGGTTAAGGCACCGGATTTTGATTCCGGCATTCCAAGGTTCGAATCCTTGTTCCCCTGCCAAAGTTTTCCCGGCTGTCGAGGCGCGATCCTCCAGCGGGACAAACCGCGGTGCAGCACAGTCTGCATCGATAAGCTAATCAGCCGGTTCATCCGGCTGATTGTTTTTCCAGTGTCAACGTTTATCTCTTGGGACTCCCTCCATGGCTTACGAAAACCTGATGGTTTTTACCGGCAACGCCAATCCGGCACTAGCAGAGGGGGTCGCTAAGAACCTCGGCATTCCACTCGGCAAAGCAGTCGTTTCGAAATTCTCGGACGGCGAAGTCATGGTCGAAATCAACGAGAACGTGCGCGGCAAGGACGTCTTCGTCCTGCAGTCCACCTGCGCACCGACCAACGACAACCTGATGGAAATCATGCTGATGGTCGACGCGCTCAAGCGCGCATCGGCCGGCCGCATCACCGCCGCCATCCCTTACTTCGGCTACGCCCGCCAGGACCGCCGCCCGCGCTCGGCGCGCGTCGCGATCTCGGCCAAGGTCGTCGCCAACATGCTGGAAGAAGCCGGCGTCGAGCGCGTCCTGATCATGGACCTGCACGCCGACCAGATCCAAGGCTTCTTCGACATCCCGGTCGACAACATCTACGCGTCGCCGATCCTGCTGGGTGACCTGCAGAAGCGCAACTACGAAGACCTGCTGGTCGTGTCGCCGGACGTCGGCGGCGTGGTGCGCGCCCGTGCGCTGGCCAAGCGCCTCGGCTGCGACCTGGCGATCATCGACAAGCGCCGCCCGAAGGCGAACGTGTCGGAAGTCATGAACATCATCGGTGAAGTCGAAGGCCGCAACTGCGTCATCATGGACGACATGGTCGACACCGCCGGCACGCTGTGCAAGGCCGCCGAAGTGCTCAAGGAGCGCGGCGCCAAGAAAGTTGTCGCCTACTGCACGCACCCGGTCCTGTCCGGTCCGGCAATCGAGCGCATCCAGAATTCCCCGCTCGACGAACTGGTCGTCACCGACACCATCCCCCTGAGCGCCGCCGGCGCCGCCTGCACCAAGATCCGCCAGCTGACCTGCGCACCGCTGCTGGCCGAGACCTTCAAGCGGATCGTGAAGGGCGACTCGGTGATGTCGCTGTTCGTCGACTAAGCAACACTTCGTCGTATTTTGCGGCGCGCCTGGCTGACTTGGCCGGCGCGCCGTTGTAACATCTACTGTTTTGCGAATGCCAGACGGCGTTCGTTGAACATTTCTGAATTCTTGAGCGCGCAACACGGCGCTTGTTCACGACTGCCCTGGTCGCGGGGCAGTCACCACTGGGTTACCGGGTTGGCGTCAAAGCCGGCATTCGGACCCGTTTATTTTTGGAGTTTCACATGAAAGTAGTCGCATTCAACCGCACTCAGCAGGGGACCGGAGCGAGCCGCCGCCTGCGCAAGGCTGGCCAGACCCCAGGCATCATCTACGGTGGCGCAGCAGCCCCGGAACTGATCGCCCTGGACGGCAACGCCCTGTTCCACGCGCTCAAGAAAGAAGCTTTCCACGGTTCGGTCCTGGACCTCGAAATCGAAGGCAAGACCCAGCAAGTCCTGCTGCGCGACTTCCAGATGCACGCATACAAGCAACTGGTCCTGCACGCTGACTTCCAGCGCGTCGACGCATCGAAGCCGATCCACACCAAGGTCACCCTGCACTTCGTCAACGCCGAGATCTCGCCAGCCGTCAAGCTGAGCGCCGCCGTCATCTCGCACGTCGCCAACGAACTGGAAGTCGCTTGCCTGCCGGGCAAACTGCCGGAGTTCATCGAAGTCGACCTGAGCAAGCTGGAAGCCGGCCAGTCGATCCACGTGAACGACCTGACCCTGCCGGAAGGCGTCACCGCGCTGACCCACGGCCAGAACCTGACCCTGGTCACCACCTCGATCCCGCGCGGCGCAGCTTCGGCTGAAGCAGCTGCTGAGTAATATCTTCCTTCGCATGCCGCGCAAGCGGCATGCCGGAAACGAAACCCGCCGTGGCTTGCCCGGCGGGTTTTTCTTTTTCGTAGGGTGTGGGCGGCTCGACTTGGGACCGCTGCACACCGATACCTTGATGCCGCCCACGCGTTCAAACCATGGCAATGCTGCCCGTGCGTCTGTTCACCCACTGCCTGAACGCGTGGGCGGCGTTGATCTGCGGGCTGAGCGCCATGCCGGGTGGAGCCGCCCACCCTACGAACGGCGCGATGCTGATCCATATGGTTTTCAGCGATAATCCTGTTTTCCCAGAATCAAAGTAGACAACGCATGTCCATCCGTCTGATCGTCGGCCTCGGCAACCCTGGCCCGGAATACGAACAAACCCGCCACAACGCCGGCTTCTGGCTGGTCGACAACCTGGCCAATTCGCTGCCGGGCTGCCGCCTGCAGCGCGAATCGCGTTTCAATGCGATGGTGGCCAAGACCCGGATCGCGGGCAGCGAAGTCTGGCTGCTGGAACCGCTGACCTACATGAACCGCTCCGGCCAGTCGGTCGGCGCGCTGGCGCGCTTCTATAAAATCAATCCGGACGAGGTGCTGGTGGTGCACGACGAGCTCGACATGCTGCCGGGCGTGGCCAAGCTGAAGAAGGGCGGTTCCTCGGGTGGGCACAACGGCTTGAAAGACATTACTTCCGCCCTCGGCACCCAGGAATACTGGCGCCTGCGCCTCGGCATCGGCCATCCGCGCAGCCTGAACCTGCAGCAGGCCGTGGCCGATTTCGTGCTGCACCGTCCGCGCCGCGAAGAGCAGACCCTGATCGAGGAATCGATCGACAAGGCCCTGCGCATCATTCCGTTGTGCTGCGAAGGCAAGATGGATGTGGCGATGATGCAGTTGCATACGGCCTGAACACAGGCCTGCGCTAGCGCCCCTGCACCACGACCTGCCCACGCAGGTCGCCCATCATGCGCTCGAGCGCCGGCCGCATTTGCCGGTAGTCTTCCGGCGTGCAGGTGGCCGCGGTATGCCGGAACTGCAGGCGGCGCCTGACCACCACCGCGTGCTTCTCGCGCACATACTGCGAGCGGTAGAAGAACCTGCCGTCATCCACCTCCACCCCCTTGGGCAGCGCCAGCACGCGGGTGCGCGGCGGCAGCGCATAGCGCAGTTCGTCCTCCGCATCGATGGCGGGACAGACGAATTCCTGGCGCCGCTCCGGCTCGCGCCCGAGATCGAATACCGCATCGCCCAGTCCGCCCCAGAAGTTGTAGGTGGTCGCCAGCGCGACCGGCCCCGGCAGGCGCACGAAGCCGTCGGTGGCGCCGGAGAAGGCCAGCGTGTAGTCGTCCGTCGGCGAGGCATTGCCCTGTGGGTCGGTCTGGCCCGGCTCGAACAGGCCGTCGCCCGTTTGCCCCAGTCCCGCCAGCATGCGCCGGACGAAGCCGTCGCGTGCGGCTTGCGGTGTGCTGCGCACGGCATGGCGGTAGGGTTCGGCGATGGCGCCGCCGTTGGTGCGCCGTACATGGAAGCGGCTGCTGCCGTCGCGGGCGATGTCGAAGCGCGTCGCGGTGCGGCTGCGCGCCGGCTGGAACGCCGGCGTGACCGCGAACTGGCCGGAATCCGCCAGCAGCACCGGCTTGCCGAGCAGGGCGGGCGGCAGGAAGCCGGCGGCGACCGTCGCAGCGGTCGGGTCGAGGAAGAGTTGCAGCTGGGGCAGGTAGACGATGACGTGGTTCAGCACGCCGAGGCTCGGTACCGCAGGGAGCCGGTAGGCATCGTCGCCATTGACCAGCGCGGCGCTGGACTGGATGCCGCTGGCCTCCAGGAGCGCCTGCAGCAGCACCGCGTGGTCCTTGCAGTCGCCGTAGCGGTTGGCCAGCACCGATGCCGCCGGGTGCGCCACGACGCCGCCCGGCCCGAGGTACACCGCGACATAGCGGATATTGCGCCGCACCCAGTCGGACAGCGCGGCCGCCTTCGCGTGCCGGTCGGCCAGCCCCTGCGTGAGCTGGGCGGCCAGCTTCGCGATGGCCGCGTCCGGCGTTGCGGCAGCCGCGGCGCGCGCATGGTAGGCGCGGGCAAAGGCCGGGTAGTCCGCAAAAGTGGATACCGCCAGCCGCCGCCCATAGTCGAGGTAGCTCACCGAACCCTGTTCGATGCGTTCGTTGTCGCCGTCCATATAGCGCCAGCTGTAACGCTTGCGTCCCGGCGCGCTGTCGGCGGCCACCGGCACGAAGCCGACGGCGTCGGCCTGCAGGCTCATCGAAGCGGGCAGGTCGTAGCTCAGCCGGAAATCGGCGTGGCGGTAGGGCCGCCCCACCGTGAAGTCTTCGAACTGGCCGGGAAACAGCGGCGTATGGCGCCGGATGGTATAGCGCAGGGTGAGCGTGTCGCCGGCCTGCACGCCGGGAAAGATGACGATTTTCAGGCGCGTGTCCTGGAACATGGGCGCGTCGGCGGAAGCGGCTTCCTGCTGTTCGCGGATCTGCTGCGGGCCGACTCCGACCCGCCGCCCGTCCGGCTTGGTGGTCCATGCTGCGATGGCGACCAGTTTGTCGAGCGACGCATTGAAGCTGATGGCTTGTTCGGCATGCTGCTCGACGGCGGCGGCCGTGGCGATCTTTTTCACCAGCTCGACATCGAGCGTGTAGGAGCCGTCTTCGTCGACCGTGAAATGCTGCCAGTGGCGCTCGACGAGCACCGAGCGGTCCGTCCCGCTGTCGGCTGCCGCCAGCCGGCCGCAGGCGAGCAGCATGATGAAGAACAGCGCGAGTCGGAAGGGCATGGCGGGCTCCGCGAAAGCGATCGGTCCATGTTACGCAGTGCCTTCCCGCCACCCTTGAGCCTGCGCAAGCCCGCTCTTCCTGCGATAATTTTGCCCCATGAAGGCACTCACATTCCACGCCGGGCCGCTGGCCCTGGTCCAGATCGGCGCGCAGGGCTTGCGCGCGCAAGACATCGCCATCGTGCCGGCCGCAGCCGGCGGTCCGAAGGGGCTGATTTTCCAGGCGCTCGACCAGTGGATGTTCGGCGAATGGCTGCCCGGCGCGCCGCGCGAGCGCGTGCTCATCGGTTCCTCGATCGGCGCCTGGCGCATGGCCGCCGCCTGCCAGCGCGACCCCGCCAAGGCCTTTGCGCGCCTGGGCGAACTGTACGCAGGCCAGCGCTACACCAGCCGCAAGCCGAGCCCGCACGAGATCGACAAGGTGGTGCAGGGCCTGCTGGGCGAGCTCGTGCGCGGCCACGAGGACGACATCCTCAGCCACCCGCACCATCGCCTGCACCTGCTGGCGGTGCGCGGCAAGGGCGGCCTGGCATCGCCGGCGCATCCGCGCGCCGAATTGCGCGGTTTCGCGACGGCGGCGCTGCACAACGCCTGCTCGCGCGCCTGGCTGGGACGCATGATGGAACGCGTCGTGATCGGCGACGCGCGTACCCAGGCGCCCTGGCTGCGCGAACGTTTCGACGCCTTCACCACGCATTTCTCTTCGCTCAGCCGCAGCAATCTCGCGGCCAGCCTGCTGGCGTCGGGAACGCTGCCGCTCATCATGAAGCCGGTAACCGGCATCGCCGACCTGCCGCCGGGCAGCTACTGGGACGGCGGCATCATCGACTACCACCTGGCCTTGCCCTATTCGAAGGCGGCAGCTGGGGGAACAGATGCGTCGAAGGGCGACCTGGTGCTGTACCCGCATTTCACCCAGCACATCGTGCCGGGCTGGCTGGACAAGGGCTTCCCGTGGCGCCGCGCGGCGCGCGCCCACCGCCATTGGCTCGACAACGTGCTGATCGTCGCGCCGTCGGATGAGTTCCTGCGCACCCTGCCGCGCGGCAAACTGCCGGACCGGGCCGACTTCAAGTTCTACGGGCTCGACCATGACGAGCGGATCCGCAACTGGCAGCGCGCGATGGGGGAGGGGCAGCGGCTGCGGGACGAGCTGGCGGAGTTCGTGGCGAAGCCGGACCTGTCGCGGATCAGGCCGATCTGAGCGGGCTCAGGGCGCGCACGCGCGGAATTCGGTATCGAACCAGCCGTCCGCCTCGCATCGCCCCGACAGCAGGGCCTGGATACGGGCTACGCGCTGCGCCAGCGCCGCCGGCTTGCGCGACGGGTGATAGTGGTTGGGCGCCTTGATCATCGCTACCAGGCGGACGAATTCGTCTTCCGAGGCTGCTTCGAGCGGCTTGCCGAGGTAGCCAAGGGCCGCCTGCGCCAGGCCCTTGAGCTGCCGCCCTTCATGCCTGCCCATGTAGATCGTGGCCGTGTAGCGCGCCAGTTGCTGGCGCTTGGACATCCGGGCGTCCAGCACCAGCGCCATGACGTCGCGTCCCAGGTCGACGCGCTTGCAGCACGCGAACACGCCGCGATAGAGGGACTGGAACATGCCCTGCGCACCGTCGAGCCGGGCGTCGCCCAGGAACAGCTCGCGCGCAAGGGCCGAAGTGATGGTAGCCACGCCCTGGCCATGGCCGATGCTGAGCCCGGCATGCTCGTAGAATGCCGGGTCTTCGACACGCAGGAGGATCGCGGCCTGGCGGTCGGAGAGCTGCACCGTTTCGATTGCCGGCGCCGCCCTCAGTGCATCGTCGAATGCCGTCCAGGCCCATGCGGCCGCCACTGCCAGGTAGGCCAGCAGGAGGATCGGCAGGATGAACCACACCTTGCGCAAGCGCCTCATGAGGGCGTCCCCCATCCGGTCAGTTGCGGATACGGTGCGCAGCCGTCGATCTCGCGCAGGAAGTCCAGCGCCAGGTAGTCCGGGATCTTGCCGAACTCGCCCAGCACGCGGGAGCGGAACTCCGCATGCTCGTGCCAGCGCTCCGCCGGCACGCCGAAATAGTTGACCGGGCAGACCGACATGCGCAAGCCGGGCCAGTGCCGCTGCAGGGTCATCAGGTAACGCCGGGTCGAACACAGCTTGCCGATGACGACGACGCTGCGGATGGCGCTCAGGTCCATGTGCTCGGCCACGCGGGCGCGGCCGAAGCGGACGTTCTCTCCGGTATTCGTCGCGTCCCGCTCGAGGATAAGTGCGGATTCGGGAACGCCGAGCCGCAGCAGCCGCTCGCCGATCACGTCCGCCTCGGCCGTCGCTTGCCCGGCGGTCGGTCCACCCGATACCAGCAGGCGCTCGAACATCCCGTCCTGCCAGAGCGCATGGGCAGCCTCGCAGAACTGGTCGACGCCATGCCGGGTGCCGAACAGGAAGCCGAGGTCGGATCGGCTGGCCGGGAAGGCCGGCATCATGTAGTCGGCGATGAGTTGCAATGCGTGCGGGGTCATGAATTTCAGGAAAATCAGGAATTTCGATCTTATCAGCAATAATCGCTGCAAAAACACGCACTTTTACACGCAAGAGGGGTACGGCCAGACACAACAGCCGCGGCAGCATGCGCCGTTTTTTTCGGCAACCCGTAGCGTACGAGGTTACAATATGGGGTTTTGGAGCAGGCTTCCTTCGCGCTCCGAGTTCACCGAATAGAAAGAGTTTCCATGAGCCTCCAATGCGGCATCGTCGGCCTGCCGAACGTCGGCAAGTCCACCCTGTTCAACGCCCTGACCAAGGCCGGCATCCCGGCCGAGAACTATCCGTTCTGCACCATCGAGCCGAACGTCGGCGTGGTCGAGGTGCCGGATCCGCGCATGCAGGCGCTGGCTGACATCGTCAAGCCGGAACGCGTCGTGCCGGCCATCGTCGAATTCGTCGACATCGCGGGCCTGGTGGCCGGTGCGTCGAAGGGCGAGGGCCTGGGCAACCAGTTCCTGTCGCACATCCGCGAGACCGACGCGATCGTCAACGTGGTGCGCTGCTTCGAAGATGACAACGTGATCCACGTGGCCGGCAAGGTCAGCCCGATCGACGACATCGAAGTCATCCAGACCGAACTGGCGCTGGCCGACATGGGCGCCGTCGAGAAAGCGATCCACCGCGAAAACAAGAAGGCGCGCTCGGGCGACAAGGATGCCGCCAAGCTGGTGGCCATCTGCGAACGCATGCTGCCGCACCTGAACGAAGGCCAGCCGGTTCGCACCCTGGGCCTGGACGCCGACGAGATGGCCTTGATTCGCGAACTGCACCTGATCACCGCCAAGCCGGCGATGTATGTCGCCAACGTCTCGGACACCGGTTTCACCGACAACCCGCTGCTGGACAAGCTGACCGAGTTCGCGAAGAAGCAGAATGCGCCGATCGTGGCCATCTCCGCCGCGATCGAATCGGAAATCGCCGAGATGGACGACGCCGACAAGAAAGAATTCCTGGCCGACATGGGCATGGAAGAGCCGGGCCTGGACCGCCTGATCCGCGCCGCCTACAAGCTGCTCGGCCTGCAGACCTATTTCACCGCCGGCGTGAAGGAAGTGCGCGCCTGGACCGTCAAGGTCGGCGCGACTGCCCCGCAGGCCGCGGGCGTGATCCACACCGACTTCGAGCGCGGCTTCATCCGTGCCCAGACCATTTCCTACGACGACTACATCACCTACAAGGGTGAGGCCGGCGCCAAGGAAGCGGGCAAGATGCGTGCGGAAGGCAAGGAGTACATCGTCAAGGATGGGGATGTGCTGAACTTCCTGTTCAACGTCTAAGTCTTCACCTGCCCAATACATGGCCCCGCTTGCGGGGCCGCTTGCGGGGCCATTTTTCTTCCCGGTATCGTCGCTTGCGACCGATAATCCACCAGGCCGGTACTTTGCGAGGATTGTCGAAAGGCAGCTTGTAACCGGTATGATTCCGCTCATACCAACAACGCTTTGCCGGAGACGCGCATGCCGAACACAATTCTGACCATCCTGGGCGTCGCATTGTCCTTGTCGACCGCCGCCTATCCCGCCTTCGCGCAGGATGCAATCAAATGCACTTCCTGCGCCGATTGGAACAAACCCACCGCTCCCTTCAACATCCACGGCAATACGTACTACGTCGGCACCGCCGGCCTGTCCGCCATCCTGGTCACCGGCCCGCAGGGCCACGTCCTGCTCGACGGCGCGCTGCCGCAGTCGGCCCCGCTGATCCAGAAGAACATCGAAGCCCTCGGCTTCAAGATGAGGGACGTGAAGCTGATCCTGAACTCGCACGCGCACTTCGACCACGCCGGCGGCATCGCTGCGCTGCAGAAGGCCAGCGGCGCCGTGGTGGCGCACAGCCCGCACGGCGCCCAGGTGCTGCGCGACGGCACTCCCGGCAAGGACGACCCGCAGTACGACCCGAACGAGCTTTTTTATGTTCCGAAAGTCGCGCAGGTGAAGGAAGTCGCCGACGGCGAAACCCTGTCGGTCGGCCCGCTGCGCGTTACCGTGCACTACACCCCCGGTCACACGCCCGGCGGCACCACCTGGACCTGGCAATCCTGCGAGCAGGGTAAATGCCTGGACATGGTCTATGCCGACAGCCTGACCTCGATCTCGACCGACGGTTTTTACTACACCGGCGGCGCCAATTACCCGGACCGCTCCGCCAGCTTCCGCAACACCATCGCCAAGGTGGCGAACCTGAAGTGCGACATCGTGATCGCCGCCCACCCGTCCGCCACCGATGCCTTCGCCAAGGCGGCGGCGAAGACCGCGCAGGCGAATCCCTTCATCGATCCGGACGGCTGCCGCAAGCTGGCCGCGGCGGCCGGCAAGACCCTCGACGCGCGCCTGCAGCGCGAACGCGAAGAGAAGGCCAAGGCCGCCGGCGGCTGACAGGGGAGGGCGATTGCTGCCATACTGTCGGCCTTCATTCGCAAGCTCTGACAGCATGGCAACGGTTACCGAACTCCTCATCTATCCGATCAAGTCCTGCGCCGGCATCGCGGTGCCGGAGGCCGAGTTTCATGTCTCCGGTCTCGTTGCCGACGGCGTGCACGACCGCGAGTGGATGCTGGTCACCCATGATGGCCAGTTCCTGACCCAGCGCGAGTACCCGCGCATGGCGCTCGTTCATCCGCGGATCGATGGCGATGCGGTCGACGTCACCGCCCCCGGCATGCCGCCGCTGCGCCTGTCGCTTGCGCACGACAGCGCCGCGCGCGGCGTGACGGTGCAGATATGGGACCACAGCGTGGAGGCGGCCGACTGCGGCGATGCGGCCGCGGCCTGGTTCGCCGATGCGATTGGCGGCGCCTGCCGCCTGGTGCGTTTTCCGCCTGGCGCGCAGCGCCCGACCAGCACCAAGTGGACCGGCGGCCTGCCGGCCGAAACCCGCTTCGCCGACGGCTACCCGATCCTGGTCATCGGCCAGGCCTCGCTCGACGACCTGAACGCGAAATTGCAGGCCGCCGGCCGCGCGCCGCTGCCGATGAACCGCTTCCGCCCGAACCTGGTGGTCGACGGCATCGAGGCGTTCGAGGAGGACTACGTGGAATCCTTCGCGCTTGACGGCCTGGTGCTGCGTCCGGTGAAACCCTGCGCCCGCTGCCCGATCCCGGCGATCGACCAGGCCACCGGCATTCCTGGCCCCGATCCGCTCGACATCCTGCAGGCCTACCGCGCCAACCCGCGCATGGAAGGCGCGGTGTGCATGGGCATGAACTGCATCGTCACGGCCGGCGCGGGCCTGTCCCTGAAGGTCGGCCAGCAGCTGGACACCGCCGTCGCCTTTTGAGGTCGCTCTGCGCCGCTCCCGGGAAGAAGGGCTATGCGTGGCGCATGGCCGCAGTGTCGCGAAATCGCCCGTCCCGGGCGATTTTTCGTTTCCAAGGCCGGGAAGATGGCGTAATGTTACGGTTATTGCTGAAAGGAATTTTCAATGCACGAGCCGGATGCGCAGACGCGAGAACTGATGCTGGAGAACGAGACCCTGCGTTCCCGCATGGCGTACCTGCTCGAGCAGGCCGAGCGCAACCACTCGATCATGACGCGCCACCAGGCTTTCGACCTGCAGATCGTCGGGGCCGGCTCCTTCCAGCAACTGGTGTCGACCATTTTCGGCACGCTGCCCGTCATCTCGGAGCTCGACACCGTGACGCTGTCGCTGGTGGACCCGGATGCCGACATCTACACCGTCATGCACAAGCTGGGCGTCGACTACGAACAGCTGCCCAACCTGCTGTTCTGCGAGCAGGCCGAGGAGCTCGGGTTCAAGGTGGCCGAAGGGCGGGTGCCGCGTCCGCTGCTGGGACCGTACGCGCCGTCGCGCCATGCCGGGATGTTCCCGCACCCGCCCAAGGGGCTGCAGAGCGTGGCCCTGGTGCCGCTGCTGCGCAATACCCGCCTGATCGGCAGCCTGAACCTGGGCAGTACCGACCCGAACCGTTTCACCCCGGCGCTCGGCACCGACTTCATCGAGCACATGGGGTCGATCGTCGCGATCTGCCTCGAGAACGTCATCAGCAACGAGATGCTCAAGTTTATCGGGCTGACCGATTCGCTCACCGGCGTCTACAACCGCCGCTACATGGACCGCCGCCTGGTGGAAGAGATCGCGCGGGCGCGCCGCCAGGGCTACCGCATCTCGTGCATGTACATCGACATCGACCACTTCAAGCAGGTCAACGACAGCGTCGGCCACCAGGGCGGCGACGAAGTGCTGCGCGAAGTCGCCCAGCGCATCAAGGCCGAACTGCGGATCTCGGACGCGCTGGGGCGCTTCGGCGGCGAGGAATTCGTGGTGCTGCTGATCGATGCGGACCTGGACAGCGCCAGCATGGTGGCGCAGCGCATCCGCGCCAGTGTCGCCCTGAACCCGGTGGACCTGGACTCGGGCGAGCGGGTCGGGGTGACGGTATCGATCGGGGTGGCGACGCTCGAGGATTTCGAGCGCGACCATGCGATCGAGGGCGTGGCGCAGGACCTGGTGGCGCAGGCGGATACGGCGCTGTACCAGGCCAAGGCCAACGGCCGCAATCGGGTGGTGTCGGTTTCGTAGGGTACCCGGCAGATCAAAGTTCGTAGGGTGGGCGGCTTTGCCGCCCACGCGTTCAACCAGCATCAGCGTCATCGCGTTCCGTCATTTCATACGTGACCTGGACGCGTGGGCGTTTGTAATTCCGGGCATTGCCCGAAATTACCCATCCCACCCTACAGTAAGCGGCTCTCGGCCCGGCTCACGGCTTCTCCTTCTCCCCGCAGCACCAGCACGTCCCCCGCCAGCAGGGTCGTCTCCGGATCGAAGTGCAGGCTCTGCCCATTGCGCCGCACCGTCGTCACCTCGGCCCCGGTTTCTTCCAGCGCCAGTTCCCTGATGTGCTTGCCGATGCCCATGGCGCCGCTGTGCAAGGTCACCGAATGCAGGCGCACGTAGGTGTGTTCCAGGTCGTCCGACACGTCGCTGGCGCCATGAAAGTAGCCGCGCAGCGAGGCGTAGCGCTCGTCGCGCGCCACCTGCACCCGGTGCACCACGCGCCGCAGCGGCACGCCCATCGTCACCAGCGCATGCGACGCCAGCATGAGGGAGCTCTCCAGCGCTTCCGGCACTACCTCGGTGGCGCCGGCTTTCTTGAGCACGTCGAGGTCGCTGTCGTCGTGGCTGCGCACGATCACGGCCAGGTTCGGCGCCAGTTCGTGCACCAGGTGCAGGACTTTGAGCGCCAGGCGGGTGTCGGCGAAGGTGATTACCAGGGCGCTGGCGCGGTTGATGCCGGCCGCGATCAGGCTTTCGCGGCGCGCCGCGTCGCCGTAGGAGACGTTGGCGCCGGCGCGTTGGGCTTCCTGCACCCGTTCCGGATCCAGGTCGAGCGCGTACCAGGGCAGTTTTTCTTCGGTCAGCAGGGTGGCCAGGCTCTGGCCGCTGCGGCCGAAGCCGGCGACGATCACGTGCTTCTGGGTCTTCATGGTGCGGCTGGCGAGCTGGGTCAGCTGCAGCGACTGCATCATCCATTCGTTGGCCGCGAGCTTCATCACGACCCGGTCCATGTTGTCGATCATGAAGGGCGCGAGCAGCATCGACAGCACCATCGAGGCCAGCACCAGCTGCAGCAGGAAGGGATCGACCAGTTTCGAACCCATCGCCAGGTTCAGCAGCACGAAGCCGAACTCGCCCGCCTGCGCCAGCGCCAGGCCGGTGCGCATGGCCACGCCGTCGCTCGAGCCGAAGGCCTTGGCCAGGGCGGCGATGATCGCGAACTTGAGCAGCACCGGAAAGATCACCAGCGCCAGCACCACCCACCAGTGCTGCACGACCAGGTTCAGGTTGAGCAGCATGCCCACCGTGATGAAGAACAGGCCGAGCAGCACGTCGCGGAAGGGCTTGATGTCTTCTTCCACCTGGTGCTTGTACTGGGTCTCGGAAATCAGCATGCCGGCCACAAACGCCCCCAGCGCCAGCGACAGGCCGGCCTGCTCGGTGATCCAGGCCAGGCCGAGCGTCACCAAGAGCAGGTTGAGCATGAACAGCTCCTGCGAGCGGCGCTTGGCGACGATGGTGAACCAGTTGCGCATCAGCTTCTGGCCGAAGATCAGCAGCAGGGCCAGCACGAAGGCGGCCTTGAGCGCCGCCCAGCCGAGCGTGATGGCCAGTTCCTCGGCCGGGCGCGCCAGCGAGGGGATCATGATCAGGAGCGGCACGACGGCCAGGTCCTGGAACAGCAGGATGCCGATGATGCGCCGGCCGTGTTCGCTTTCCAGCTCGAGGCGCTCGGTGAGCATCTTGACCACGATCGCAGTGGACGACATCGCCAGCGCGCCGCCCAGGGCGAAGGCGGCCTGCCAGCTCACGTGCAGCTCCGGCGCCCACCAGGAAATGAATAATCCGAACACCATGGCGGCCACGATTGTCAATACGACTTGAGCCAGACCGAGGCCGAACACGATGCGCCGCATCGACTTGAGCTGGGCCAGGGAGAACTCCAGCCCGATCGAAAACATCAGGAAGACCACGCCGAATTCGGCCAGCGTGTGGGTGGCGGGACTGTCGTCCGCAAGAGCGAGCGCATGGGGGCCGATCAATACGCCGACCGCCAGATAGCCGAGCATCGGCGGCAGGTGAAGCATCCGGAAGGCGACCACGCCGAGCACGGCGCAGCCCAGCAGGAGCAGGGTCAGTTCAAGTCCGGAATGCATTATCCCCAAGTCTAATATCGTTGTTGTTATGCTGTTTTTGCGCGCGCTTGTCGCGCTTTGTTACGACTGGCAAGTTTTTTGCTTACCCAATTCGTTTATACTGCCATGATGAGTGTAACCCATGAAAAAATAATGCTGAAAAGTTTTGACGCGGAGCAGGCCCGCCGTGTTCTGGAGCTGGGTCGCGAGACCCTGGCCATCGAAGCCGACGCGATTCACGCCCTGCATGCACGCCTGGGCGACGACGACAGTTTCGTGCGCGCCGTCGGGCTGCTGTACGGCTGCACCGGGCGCGTGGTGGTCTCGGGCATGGGCAAATCCGGCCACATCGGCCGCAAGATTGCCGCCACCCTGGCCTCGACCGGCACCCCGGCCATGTTCGTGCACCCGGGCGAAGCCGCCCACGGCGACCTCGGCATGGTGACCACGCACGACGTGTTCATCGCGATCTCGAATTCGGGCGAATCGTCCGAGCTGCTGGAAATCCTGCCGGCCGTCAAGCGCATGGGCACGCCCGTCATCGCGATGACCGGCAAACCGCATTCGCGTCTCGCCAAGCTGTCCGAGATCCACCTCGATATTTCGGTAGCCAAGGAAGCCTGCACCCTGAACCTGGCCCCGACCACCAGCACCACCGTCACCCTGGCGATGGGCGACGCGCTGGCCGTGGCGCTGCTGGATGCGCGCGGCTTCCGCGAGGAAGATTTCGCGATGTCGCACCCGGGCGGCGCCCTCGGCCGCCGCCTGCTGACCCACGTGCGCGACGTGATGCGCAGCGGCGACGCGGTGCCAAGCGTGACGCCCGACACCGCGCTGACCCGCGCGCTGCTCGAGATCAGCCAGAAGGGCATGGGCATGACCGCCGTCGTCGACGAACAGCAGCGCCCGGTCGGCGTGTTCACCGACGGCGACCTGCGCCGCTTGATCGAGCGCGTGACCGACTTTTCCAACATCACGATCCGCGACGTGATGCACGCGAACCCGCGCCGCGTCCATCCGGAACAGCTGGCGGTCGATGCCGTCGCCGTGATGGAAGAATTCCGCATCAACCAGATGCTGGTCGTCGATGCCGACGACCGCCTGGTCGGCGCGCTCCACATCCACGACCTGACCCGCGCGAAGGTCATCTAATGAGTGATCTGATGAGTAGCCTGGACACTTCGCTGCCGCACATGCAGCGCGCCGCGCGCGTAAAAGTCATGATCTTCGACGTCGACGGCGTGCTCACCGACGGCAGCCTGACCTACGGCCCGGAAGGCGAGGTCACCAAGACCTTCAACGTGCTCGACGGCCTCGGCATCCAGCTGCTGAACAAGACCGGCGTGCAGACCGCCATCATCAGCGCGCGCAAGTCGCCGATCGTGGTCAAGCGCGCTGCCGACCTGGGCATCTCGCACGTCTACCAGGGCATCCACGACAAGCGGGTCGGCTTCGCGGAGTTGCTGGCGGCCACCGGCGTCACGCCGGAAGAATGCGGCTACATCGGCGACGACGTGATCGACCTGCCGCTGTTCACCCGCGTCGGCTTTGCCGTCACCGTGCCCTCGGGCCATCCGGAAGTGCAGCACCGCGCCCACTACGTCACCAGGAACGCGGGCGGCCGCGGCGCCGTACGCGAAGTGTGCGACCTGGTGATGCGCGCGCAGGGCACCTACGAGCAGGCGCTGGCGCCGTATTTTGCATAAGCAAGCGTTCGCATAACGACAAACCATGGTCACCTACAAGCGCACTGCCCACCGCTGGAAGCTCCTGGCGATCATGCTGATCGCGACCTTCCTCGCCTTCGGCAGCTTCTGGCTGGTGCAGGTCATGGAGCGCGAGGACGACGACGCCCGCCTCGGCGGGCCGATGAGCGAACCGGACTACATCGTCGAGAACTTCTCCTTCGTGCGCATGACGAAGGAGGGCAAGCCGAGCTACGTGGTGTCGGGCAAGCGCCTGGCCCACACGCCGCTGGGCGACGTGTCCCAGGTCGAGGCGCCGGTGATGCAGGGCATGACGCCCGGCCGCCCGCGCATGACCATCGTCGCCAACCACGCCCAGATCTACCACGAGGAGCACCGCGTCGAGCTGCTCGGCAAGGTCGACATCCAGCGTCCGGCCACCCCCACCAGCGAAGCGCTGCGGGTGCAGACCGAGGCGCTCACGGTGCTGCCCGACGAAGAAATCCTCAAGACAGGCCAGCCGATCCAGATGCAGCTCGGCGCCGCGACCGTGACCGGCACCGGCATGGTCGCCAACAACGCGACCCAGAAGCTGCACCTCGCCAGCCGCGGCCAGATCGTCTATCCGCCACGTGCGCGCCAGTAAAGGCGCAGCGCGTCAACCAGGACAAGCAACATGAAAAAAATCATCGCAGCCGCATTTCTCAGCCTGGCCGCCTTCGGCGCCTCGGCGGAGCGCGCCGATTCGCTCAAGCAGGCCGTGATCAACTTCGACACGCTCGACGTCGACGAGGTCACGCAGACCCGCATCCTGACCGGCAACGTCGTGCTCACGCGCGGCACGCTGGTGCTCAAATCCGACCGCGCCCTGGTCAAGGAAACGCCGGAAGGTTACATGAGCGTGACGCTCACGGCCAACAGCGGCAAGCTGGCCACCTTCCGCCAGAAGCGCGACGGCGGGGCCGACCTGTGGGTCGAGGGCCAGGCCCAGCGCATCGAATACGACGAGCGCGCCGAGCTGGTGAAGCTGTTCACCAACGCCGAGGTGCGCGAACTGGAGAACGGCCGCATGACCAACGAGATCAAGGGGCCGTTCATCTCCTACGACAACCGCCGCGAAGTCGCGCAGGTGCGCAACGACGCCAGCGGCGCCAGCAAGGTGGGCGGCGGGCGCGGCACCCTGATCATCGCGCCGCGCCGCACCACGGCCCCAGCCAGCGAAGGCGCCAAGCAATGACCGAAGCGATGAGCGCAAGCACGACGACACTGGCGCGCGAAGGCTGCAGCACCCTGATCGTCAAGGGCCTGCAGAAGAGCTACGGCAAGCGCCTGGTGGTGCGCGACGTGTCGCTGCAGGTGGAATGCGGCGAAGTGGTCGGCCTGCTGGGCCCCAACGGCGCCGGCAAGACCACCTCGTTCTACATGATCGTGGGCCTGGTGCCGTCGGACGCCGGCAGCATCGACATCAACGGCACCGACATCTCGAGCCTGCCGATCCACCGGCGTGCGGTGCTGGGCCTGTCCTACCTGCCGCAGGAAGCCTCGGTGTTCCGCAAGCTGACGGTGGAGGAGAACATCCGCGCCGTGCTGGAACTGCAGCGCGTGGACGGCAAGCCGCTGTCCAAGGACCAGATCAACGAGCGCCTCGACACGCTGCTGGCCGAACTGCAGATCGAGAAGCTGCGCGAGAACCCGGCGCTGTCGCTGTCGGGCGGCGAGCGCCGGCGCGTGGAGATCGCGCGCGCGCTCGCGACCAATCCGCGCTTCGTGCTGCTGGACGAACCCTTCGCCGGCGTCGACCCGATCGCGGTGATCGAGATCCAGCGCATCGTGCGCTTCCTGAAGGAGCGCAACATCGGGGTCCTGATCACCGACCACAACGTGCGCGAGACGCTCGGCATCTGCGACCGCGCCTACATCATCAACCAGGGCGCCGTGCTGGCCTCCGGCCGCCCCGACGACATCATCGCCAACGAATCCGTACGGCGCGTGTATCTCGGCGAGCATTTCAGGATGTAATCAAGAGCATCGGGCATGAAACAGTCTCTCCAGCTTCGCACTTCGCAGCACCTGGCGCTCACGCCGCAACTGCAGCAGTCGATCCGGCTGCTGCAGCTGTCCACGCTCGAACTGCACCAGGAGATCGAGCAGATCCTGTCCGACAACCCCTTGCTGGAACGGCTCGACGACCCGCTCGACCGCTCGGTGCGGCTGCTGGCCGACGGCGCGATCAACAACGCGCCGGCCAATGGCGAGGCGCCGCAGCCGCAGCCGGGGCAGGAGCCGCAGGAAGGCGCCAAGCCGGAGGCCGAGGGCGTCGATGACGGCGCCCACGGCGCCGACAGCGCACACGGCGAGGCCGAGGGCGACTGGGGCATGGATGGCGGCGGCGCGCGCGGCAGCGACGACGAAGACGGCCGTCCGCAGCTGGAAGCCGAAGGCATCACGCTGCGCGAACACCTGGCGGAGCAGATCCGCCTGACCGGCTGCGGCACGCGCGACCGCGCGCTGGCCGAACTGGTGATCGACGCGCTCGACGACAACGGCTACCTGGAAGAACCGCTCGACGAGATCCACGCGCGCCTGCCGGCCGAACTCGAGATCGAGATGGACGAGCTGCGCTGCGCGCTGGCGTTGGTGCAGAGCCTGGACCCGATCGGCGTCGGCGCACGCAGCGCGGCCGAATGCCTGGCGCTGCAGATCCGCCGCATGCCGGGCGTGCCCCTGGTGACGCGGCGCCTGGCGCTGAAGATCGTCGAGGGCTATCTCACCTGGTTCGCGCAGCGCGAATACACCAAGCTGAAAAAGGCGCTCGACTGCGACGACGAAGACCTGCGCGAGGTGCAGGCCGTGGTCCGCCAGTGCAACCCGCATCCCGGCGCCGCCTTCGGTGGGGGCGTGTCGGACTACGTGGTGCCGGACGTGATCGTGCGCCGCGCCAAGGACGGCTGGCAGGTAGCGCTCAACCCGGAGGTGATGCCGAAGCTGCGCGTGAACGCCCTGTACGCCAACCTGCTCAAGCAGGGCAGGAGCGAAAGCCAGATGGGCGCGCAGCTGCAGGAAGCCAAGTGGCTGATCAAGAACATGCGCCAGCGTTTCGATACGATCCTGCGCGTTGCCGAGGCAATTGTCGAGCGCCAGCGTAACTTTTTCAGCCACGGTGCGGTTGCCATGCGCCCCCTTGTGTTACGTGAGATAGCTGATACACTAGGCCTACACGAGAGCACAATTTCCCGTGTCACAACGCAGAAATACATGCTGACCCCGCACGGCATGTTCGAGCTGAAGTACTTCTTCGGAAGCCATGTCGCCACCGAAGCGGGGGGAGAAGCCTCCTCGACGGCGATCCGCGCGCTCATTGCGCAATTGACAGGAGCAGAAGACCCTAGGAACCCTTTATCCGACAGCAAGATCGCGGAGATGCTCGGGGAACAAGGTATGGTCATTGCGCGCCGGACGGTTGCCAAGTACCGTGAAGCGCTCAAGATTCCGCCCGTCAGCCTCCGCAAATCCTTGTAATCTGCACTGCCCACACTTGCCTTGTGGCGCGGGCAGCGCGACATCTCAAAGGAGTGTGTATGAACCTCACAATCAGCGGCCACCATCTCGAAGTCACCCCCGCCATCCGTGAATACGTTCAGAATAAGCTCGAGCGCATCACCCGCCATTTCGACCACGTGATCGACACCCACGTGTTCCTCGCCATCGATAACCTTACCGAAAAAGAAAAGCGGCAGAAAGCCGAGATCAATCTCCAGGTATCGGGCAAGGTCCTGCATGTGGCCAGTGCCGCGCAAGACCTCTACGCGGCGATCGACACGCTGATGGACAGGCTGGACAGACAGGTTCTGAAACACAAATCCATGTTGCAAAACCATAATCACGTGGCGCACAAGCGCCTTCCGGACAACGGAGAAGCTGCCGCTGCGTAACGCGTTGTTTGCGAACCAGCCGTAGCACAACAGCAAGGGCGTCTAAGGGGGCGCCCTTTTTGCATCTGTACGGCGCTGTTACTTTTCTGCGCTTCCGGTTTTACGCCGGAGTTCTGTAGAATGCATGTCTTTTCGACCACAGAACACCATCATGACCGACTACGTCCTGACCCGCGTGGCCAATCGCACCGGCGTCATCACGCTCGACCGGCCGAAGGCCCTGAATTCCCTCTCGCTCGACATGGTGCGTTCCCTGACCGCCATCCTGCTGCGCTGGAAAGACGATGCCGGCATCGACGCTGTGGTCATCACCAGCACCAGCGAAAAAGCCCTGTGCGCGGGCGGCGACATCCGCTTCTTCCATGAGATGGGCCATGTGGGCCCGATGGGCGGCAGTGCCCTGCTGGAAGACTTCTTTACCGAAGAATACGCGCTGAACCACCTGATCCATTTCTATCCGAAGCCGTACATCGCGCTGATGGACGGCGTGGTGATGGGCGGCGGCATGGGCATCGCCCAGGGCGGTCCGGATTGCGGCCTGCGCATCGTGACCGAGCGCACCAAGATGGCCATGCCCGAGGTGAACATCGGCCTGTTCCCGGACGTGGGCGGCAGCCACTTCCTGTCGCACGCGCCGGGCCAGCTGGGCCAGTACCTGGGCCTGACCGGCCTGACCATCGGCGCGGCCGACGCGCTCTACGTGGGGCTGGCCGACGTGTTCGTGCCGTCCGCGGCGCTGGCCGGCCTGAACGCGCTGGTCGAGTCGACCCCGGGGGCGGACCTGCCGGCGGCGATCCGCAGCTACGCGGCGCAGTATGCGGCGCAGCTGGGATCGAGCGAGCTGCAGGCGCAGCGCGGCGTGATCGACGCGCATTTCGGCGCCGCCTCGGTGGCCGCGATCATGGCCTCGCTGGCGCGCGACGAGAACCCGTTCGCGCAGAAGGCGCTGAAGGCGATGCGCCAGCGTTCGCCGCTGATGATGTGCGTGACCCGCGAGCTGTTGCTGCGCGGCGCTGCGCTGGACGTGGCGGACTGCCTGCGCATGGAGCGCAACCTGGTGCGCCGCAATTTCGAGCACGGCGAAGTGCTGGAAGGCGTGCGCGCGCTGGTGATCGACAAGGACAATGCGCCGAAGTGGAATCCGGCGACGCTGGAGGAGGTTCTGCCGTCGATGGTGGCGCGCTTCTTCGAGCCGGTGTGGCCGGAGTATGCGCACCCGCTGCGGCATCTGTCCTAGCCAGGCTGGCCGGCTTCGCCGGCCGCGCGCTCAACTCACGCCGACGCGTGCTTCGGCTGCTCGCGATGGCGCACGATCACGCGTTCGGTGGCCCCGAAATAGGCCCCCAGCCGCTCCGCCATGTACACCGAGCGGTGCTGGCCGCCGGTGCAGCCCACCGCCACCGTCAGGTAGGACCGGTTGTCGGTCTTGAACGAGGGCAGCCATTTCTCCACGAAGGCGCGGATGTCTTCCAGCATTTCGGCAGCGCTCGGCTGGGCGTCGAGGAAGGCGATCACCGGAGCGTCCTTGCCCGTGAGCGGGCGCAGCGCCAGGTCGTAATAGGGATTCGGGATGGCGCGCACGTCGAACACGAAGTCGGCGTCCAGCGGCACCCCCACCTTGAAGGCGAAGGATTCGAAGAACAGGGTCAGCGGCGCATGTTCGATGTCGGCCAGTTCCTTGATCCAGGCACGCAGCTTGTTGGCCGACAGTTCCGAGGTGTCGATCACGTGGCCCAGGTTCTCGATCGCCGACAGGCGCTCGCGTTCTTCGGCGATGCATTCGATCAGGGTACGGCGCGAGGCCGGGTTCTCGCCGGGACGCAGCTCGTGCGACAGCGGGTGGCTGCGGCGGGTCTCGGAAAAACGCGCCACCAGCGAATGCGTGCTCGAGGTCAGGAACATGACCTTGACGTTGTGGCCTTCCTCTTTCAGGTGGCGCACGCTCACCGGCAGCTCGACCAGCGATTCGGCGCTGCGCGCATCGACTGCGACGGCAATCTTCTCGGTGCCTTTTTCACTGACCGCGTAGACCAGGGCCGGCAGCAGGGCCGGCGGCAGGTTGTCGACGCAGTAGTAGCCTGCGTCTTCCAGGACGTTCAGGGCAACCGATTTGCCCGAGCCGGAAATACCGGTAATGAGGACGATGTGCATGGGCGGGATGATACCCCAAATGGGTCAGTCGCCGCTCATCGCCTGACGTTGTCGCTCCATGAACTCCTGCAGGGTATCGATGCCGCGCAGCTGCAGGATGGTGTTGCGCACGGCGGCCTCCAGCAGCACCGCGATGTTGCGGCCGGCCGCGACCGGAATCACGACCTTGCGGATCGGCAGGCCGAGTACGTCTTCGGTCGGGTGATGGAAGGGCAGGCGTTCGACTTCCTCGTCGAGCGCGCCGCGCTTGACCAGGTGCACGATCAGCTTCAGGCGCATCTTGCGGCGCACCGCGGTCTCGCCGAAGATGGCCTTGATGTCCAGCAGGCCCAGGCCGCGCACTTCCAGCAGGTTCTGCAGCAGCGGCGGGCAGCGGCCCTCGATCATGTTCGGCGCGATGCGCGAGAATTCCACGGCGTCGTCGGCCACCAGGCCGTGCGAACGCGAGATCAGTTCCAGGCCCAGCTCGCTCTTGCCCAGGCCCGAGTCGCCGGTGATCAGCACACCCACGCCCAGCACGTCCATGAAGACGCCGTGCATGATGACGCGCTGCGCCAGCTTCTTGGACAGGTACACGCGCAGGAAGTCGATCACCTGCGCCGCCGGCAGCGGGGTCGAGAACAGCGGGATGTTCTGCTCGTCGCAGATGGCCAGGATGTCGGGCGGCGTTTCCAGCCCCTGCGCGATGATCAGGGCCGGCGGGCCGCCGCCGATCAGCTCGCCGATCACGTGGGCGCGTGAGCTCGATTTCAGGCGGGTGTAGTAATTGAGTTCCTGGTGTCCGAACACCTGGATGCGGCCCGGGTGGATCAGGTTCAGGTGGCCGACCTGGTCGGCGGCCGAGGCCGCATCGCCCGCGATCTGCCGCTCGCCGCCGGGGAAACCCGCGAACCAGCCCAACTGGAGGCTGTCGCGGTTGTCGTCATACAAGCGCTGGATGGTCAGCGGGGTCTGCAGCATGGGCATGTCGTTCCGTACGCGGCGAATTGCCGCGTAGACAGTTTAGCCCAAAGCTTGCAGGCTGGGCTGCCAGTTGATGATGCGCTCGTGTACCGACTTCGGATCCGGATCGGTCGCCAGTGCGTGGCGCACGGCTTCGTCCGAGAACAGCTCGGCGATTTCCGACAGGATCTCCAGGTGCTGCTGGGTGACGTGGTCCGGAATCAGCAGGAAGAACAGCAGGCTGACCGGCTGGCCGTCCGGCGATTCGAAGGGAATCGGTTCCTTCAGGCGCACGAAGGCCGCCAGCGGCGATTTCAGGCTCTTGGAGCCCTTGATCCGTCCGTGGGGCACGGCAACACCATGGCCGAGGCCAGTGGAGCCGAGACGCTCGCGCGCGAACAGGTTGTCCGACACCGTCGAACGGGCGATCCCGCAGTTGTTTTCGAAGATCAGGCCAGCCTGCTCGAATGCACGTTTCTTGCTGGAGACTTCCAGGTCCAGCTGCACGTTTTCGAGCGAAAGGATTTTGCTAAGGTTCGTCATGACTAGTGTGCGGTGCACAGGGTAGCTGCTTGCGAGGCGGAATTATAGGCCGGTTTCATGGCAGTGACATTCGATTTCGCATCTGTACGGGCATACAGTCAGCTACATGGGGACGATATCGCAAAAACGTAGGGTTTTGCTATGAGGTCGCTTTATGACAAAACGCAATTTCTTAAACGAAATTTGGCGGAAACCGCTGGAAATGCAGGTTATGCAGGCTTCATACCGTCTTTTAGACGCATTCTGCCCGATTTTTGTGCAGTCTTTTTCGGTGCTGTTTTGATATCGGAAAATCGAAACGGGTGTGGCTGAAAACGCACAGCCGGCTTGCAACTGTGCGGTGTTTCGGGTTACTGGCGCGCGGTACGCAGGTTGCCGGGCTTGCCGGTGCTGAAATTGGCGCGCCAGGGGTTGATGTCGAGGCCGCCGCGGCGGGTGTAGCGGGCGTACACCGCCAGCTTGGTCGGCTTGCACTGGCGCAGCACGTCCATGAAGATGCGCTCGACGCACTGCTCGTGGAATTCGTTGTGCTCGCGGAAGCCGATCAGGTACTTGAGCAGGCCTTCCTGGTCGATCTGCGGGCCGACGTAGCGGATCTGCACGGTGCCCCAGTCCGGCTGGCCGGTGACCAGGCAGTTCGACTTCAGCAGGTGCGACACCAGGGTTTCCTCGACCGGCGCTTCGTCCATGTTCGCGCTCAACAGCTGGGGCGAGGGCAGGTACTGGTCGATGTCGACGTCGAGGCGGTCGAGCAGGGTGCCGTCGAGTTCGCCCATCTTGAGGCTGCCGAAGGCGTCCGGCGTGGTGATCGTGACGTGGACCGGCGCGCCGAAGGCTGCGGACAGATCCTGGCGCAGCAGCTCGACCAGGGCGTCGCTGCCGGCCACGCGGGTCTGGTTGAAGGAATTCAGGTAGAGCTTGAACGACTTCGATTCGACGATGTTGGGCGAATCGGCGGGGGCCGTGATGGTGGCGATCGCCACCTGCGGCTTGCCGCGCATGTTCAGCCACGACAGCTCGTAGGCGTTCCAGATGTCGACGCCGAAGAAGGGCAGGGTGCCGGCGCCCAGGCCGATCTCTTCGCGCTTTTGCAGGCGCGGGATCGGGAACAGGAGCTCGGGGGCGTACTGGCTCTGGTACGCGGAGGATTTGCCAAGAGGTGACTGATCAGGAGTATTCATAGAAAACATGGGTACTTGTGGCACCCGTAGGGTGGGCAGCTTTGCTGCCCACGCGTTCAACGAAAGATTGCGTACGCGCGGCATGGGTAACACTGCGGTACGAACATTGGGTTCCGGCCTGCGCCGGAACGAGGTTTTAGCGCGAGTAGCCGAACTTCACCGACACTCAGCGCATCTTGTATTTGGCGAGGGCTACGAGCCCAAAAACAATTTGTACACCGGGTTGCTGCTCTCGTCCCAATACCGGTAGCCCAGCGTCGCCAGGAACTGCCGGAACTCGTCCATCTCCGCCGCCGGTACCTGCAGGCCGACCAGGATGCGTCCCACGTCGCCGCCCTGGTTCCGGTAGTGGAACAGCGAGATGTTCCAGTTCGGCGCCATGCTGTCGAGGAAGCGCATCAGGGCGCCCGGCCGTTCGGGAAACTCGAAACGATACAGCAATTCGTTCTCGGCCAGCGTGCTTTTTCCGCCCACCAGGTGGCGGATGTGCAGCTTGGCCATCTCGTCGTGGGTCAGGTCCAGGGTGCGGAAGTCGTGCTCTTCGAAGGTGCGCGCCAAGAGGCCCGATTCGTTGCGGCTGCCCACCTGCACGCCGACGAAGATGTGCGCTTCGCGCGCGTCGCTGATGCGGTAGTTGAACTCGGTGACGTTGCGCGGGCCCACCAGCGCGCAGAAGCGGCGGAAGCTGCCGCGCTGCTCGGGGATGGTCACCGCGAACACGGCTTCGCGCGATTCGCCCAGCTCCGCGCGTTCGGCCACGAAGCGCAGGCGGTCGAAGTTCATGTTGGCGCCGCAGGCCACCGCCACCAGGGTCTCGCCCTTGACCGGATTCTTCGCCATCTGCGAGCGTTCCACGTAGGCCTTGGCGCCGGCCACCGCCAGCGCGCCGGCCGGTTCCAGGATGCTGCGCGTGTCCTGGAACACGTCCTGGATCGCGGCGCAGATCGCGTCGGTGTCGACGATGATGATCTCGTCGACCACCTGCTGCGCCACGCGGAAGGTCTCTTCGCCCACCAGGCGCACCGCGGTGCCGTCCGAGAACAGGCCGACGTCGGTGAGCGTGACGCGCTGGCCGGCCTTCAGGCTCCTGGCCATCGCATCCGAATCGATGGTCTGCACGCCGATCACCTTGATGTCCGGGCGCACCGCCTTCACGTAGGCGCCCACGCCCGACACCAGGCCGCCGCCGCCGATGGCGACAAAGATCGCGTGGATCGGGCCCGAGTGCTGGCGCAGGATCTCCATGCCGATGGTGCCCTGGCCGGCGATGACGTCGGGGTCGTCGAAGGGATGGACGAAGGTCAGGCGCTGCTCTTTTTCCAGCAGCAGCGCGTGGTTGTAGGCGTCGGTGTAGGAATCGCCGTGCAGCACCACCTCGACGCTGGCGCCGCCGCGCGACTTCACCGCGTCGATCTTCACTTGCGGGGTGGTGGTCGGCATCACGATCAGGGCGCGGCAGCCGAGGCGCGCGGCCGACAGGGCGACGCCCTGCGCGTGGTTGCCGGCCGAGGCGCAGATCACGCCGCGCTTCAACTGCTCGGGCGTCAGGTTGGCCATCTTGTTGTAGGCGCCGCGCAGCTTGAAGCTGAAGACGCTCTGCATGTCTTCGCGCTTGAAGAAGATGCGGTTGTTCATCCGCCCCGACAGCGTCGGCGCATATTCGAGCGGGGTTTCTTCGGCCACGTCGTAGACGCGGGCGGTCAGGATTCTCTTGAGGTAGTCGGTAGTCATGGTCGGCAATCGGTCTACTGCAGTGCTGCAATGCCGGCAGGGGATGGGCCGGCGGTCCGGACGACGCACACTGTGTTGCTCGGAGGGTGACCGGGGCCAAGTGGCGATACGGCGCGCTGGATGGCAGCCTCGGCGTATCGTGTCGTTACGATAGGTGATCCTCATTATAATGGACACTTATCGCTATTGCTCAACGCCCCTTCCCTGATGATCGAAAACGCCGTCCACTGGCTGCTGAACGTCCTCGCCGCGCCGACCGTCGGCCTGACTTCCATCTTCGTCATCAGCTTCGTCTCGGCCACCCTGCTGCCGCTCGGATCGGAACCGGCCGTGTTCGCGGTGGTGAAGGCCAACCCGGCCATGTTCTGGCCGGCCATCCTGGTGGGCACGATCGGCAACACCCTGGGCGGCGCGGTGGACTACTTCGTCGGCTACCGCGCCAAGATCGCCTTTGCCAAGGAGCGCCAGAGCCGCTGGTTCGGCTGGCTCAAGAAGTACGGCGCCAAGACCATGCTGCTGTCCTGGGTGCCGGGCGTGGGCGACCCGCTGTGCACGCTGGCCGGCTGGCTGCACCTGCCGTTCTGGCCGAGCGTGATGTACATGGCGATCGGGAAGTTCGCGCGCTACGTGACCATGACCGCGATCCTGCTGTACATCCCGGATGGATTCTGGAAGACCGTCGGCGCCTTCTTCGAGCGCCTGATCGGCTGAGCAGGCCACCGGAACATGGCGCTAGAATGCCGGGCTAGCTACCCCGGACACGACATGGACCACACCAGCCTGCAGCCCTACCTTTCCAGCAGCACCTGCATCGATGTCGAGGATCCGGACCTCCAGGCGCTCGCCCGCCGCCTGGCCATGCCGGCACGCGCCACTACCGATATCGTGCTGGCCTGCTTCGAGTTCGTCCGCGACGAGATCGCGCACAGCGCCGACTTCCGGCGTAATCCGGTCACTTGCCGCGCCTCCGATGTCCTGCGCCACCGCACCGGCTTCTGCTACGCCAAGAGCCACCTGCTTGCGGCCCTGCTCAGGGCAAACGGCATCCCGGCCGGATTGTGCTACCAGCGCCTGGCGACCGGCGACGAGGCCGCGCCGTATTGCCTGCATGGGCTGAACGCAGTCTACCTTGCCGCGCATGGCTGGTACCGGCTCGACCCCCGAGGCAACAAGCCCGGCCTGGAGGCCCGTTTCGATCCGCCGCGCGAAGTCCTGCCGTTCACGCCCGGCAAGGCGGGGGAGGGCGACCTGCCCGGCATCCTCGCCGAGCCCTTGCCGGTCGTGGTCGGGGTGCTGGAAAGCTGCGCGACCTACGACCAGGTGCTGGCGGCGCTGCCCGACGCTGCCCTCCCTGCGTGAGGACGACGCCAGTACGGCGCTGTATCATGGCGCCATGAACAAATCTCCAAGCCTTCTTTCCCTGTTCGCCGCACTCGCCGCCCTGGCCGTGTTCGGCTTCTTCGGCGCCAAATACATGCTCAGCTCGCACTCTGAATCGACCATGGACCAGTTGCGCGTCGTCTGGCCCGCCATCGCGACCATGCCGGAGCCGGAGCGCGCCTTCCTGGTGGAGCTGGCGCTCACCTGCAATGTCGTCACACGCCAACCGGTGCGTGCCGAGGTGGTCGACTGCCTGCGTTCGGTCGAGATGAATGCGGCCGCTACCGAGCGGCTGGACCGTCTGCTGGCCCAGGCGCCCGCACCGCGCTGAGCGCCTATCCGGGATCAGACCATTTGCAAGAGGACACATTGTTCCTCTTGTGTAATATCAGTTTTCTGTCGGAAAACTTTACACTGACATTTCTCCCAAAAGTTAAGGTCTTGATTCGGCACACATAATTTTTCTGGCATAAAAATTGCATATAGATAATAAACGATTCGTTAGTGCAAGTTTTCTGTGCTGTTCAGCGCACCCAACACCGGCGAATGTCACAAGTCCTGCAATTTAGTCCTGAAAGAAAAACATGATGAAGATTCACCACTCCCTCAAAGCCGCCGTCGCCGCCGTCCTGCTCGGCGCTGCTTCCCATGCCATGGCCGGCGTGGTCCAGGTGAGCGCAACCGGCCTGCCAACGAACAACTACCTGACTGCCGGCACCTACCAGGGCAGCTTCAACCTGGACGGTGTCCTCGGCCTGCCGAGCGCCTACAGCATCGACAGCCTCAGCTTCAGCTTCAAGTTCGTCGACGACGGCGCCGACGACTTCAGCAGCCTGGCCGGCAACGCGACCGGCAGCACCACCACCTTCAAGGTCAGCGGCAGCGGCAACAACCGGATCGCCACCACCACCACCACCACCGTGGTGCCGGTGACGAAGACCGGCGAGCAGGAATCGGTCAAGCTGTCCTTCGGTAACGTGGATTTCTTCGGCCAGACCTCGGCAGCAACCAGCACCTCGGACCCGGTCACCACGTTCCAGCCGGCAAAAGACGCCGGGACCGTGTGGGCCAAGAATAACGGCGTGAAGTGCACGACCCAGGAGGTGATCGATCATGACGCTTCGTGCAAGGAAGTGAAACACCAGACCGTCGAGGCTACCCAGAGCACCACCACCACCACCGACTACAGCGGCATGTTCACGATCCAGGGTTCGCTGCTGGCCAACCTGCTGCAGGACAAGGCGCTGAACTTCAGCTTCGACATCGGCGGCGACCTGTACCTGGCAGCGGCAACCCTGAACGTCGGCTTCACCGAGGAAGCGAAACCTGCGGCATCCGTCAATGTGCCGGAGCCGACCTCGGTGGCGCTGTTCGGCATCGCCCTGGCCGGCCTCGCCGGCCTCGCCGGCGTGCGCCGCAAGCACAGCGCCTGATACAGCGCGCCGACCCTGGCGCGCAGGCCCGTGCGACGGGCCATCGAACACCTTGCAGCGCGCGAGCCTGCAAGGTGTTTTCACATGCAGACCTTATGCAATATGCTCTTATTTGCCTGTGTGCAAATGAATGACAGCGTATTGGCGTCCCGTGCAAAGGAAATTTGCATTTTTCGTCCTCGCTTGGCATTTCCTTGCGTGGGGTGTGATCGGTTTTTTATGCCCCGCCGACGTGGTGCACCGCAATAAGCTAGAATGAACGTCCTTCGGACTCGTCCGACCGACGCTAGCAATCCATGAACGCGCCCGCACACATACATACCCTGCTCGCCGACAATGCTCCTGCACGCCTGCGCGAGATCCCCTACAACTACACCTCGTTCTCCGATCGCGAGATCGTGATTCGCCTGCTGGGGGAATCGTCCTGGCACCTGCTCGACGAGCTGCGCGGCGCGCGCCAGACCGGCCGCTCGGCGCGCATGCTGTACGAGGTGCTGGGCGACATCTGGGTGGTGCGCCGCAATCCCTACCTGCAGGACGACCTGCTGGACAATCCCAAGCGCCGCCAGAAGCTGATCGACGCGCTGCATCACCGCCTGGGCGAAGTCGACAAGCGCCGCCTGAGCGTCGACGCGGCCGAAGGCGACGCCGACGCCTCCGCATCGAGGAGCGCCGCGGTCGAACAGCTCTTGGCGGCCGCCCGCAAGGCCGTCGACGATTTCGCGCGCGAGTTCCGCGAGACCTACGACCTGCGCAAGCGCGCGAAGCAGGTGCTCGGCGCCTACACGGATAAACGCAACATCCGTTTCGACGGCATGCACCGCGTCTCGCACGTCACCGACGCCACCGACTGGCGCGTCGAATACCCCTTCCTGGTCCTGCTGCCCGACAGCGAGGAAGAGATGGCCGGCCTGGTCAAGGGCTGCATCGAACTGGGCCTGACCATCATCCCGCGCGGCGGCGGCACCGGCTACACCGGCGGCGCAATTCCGCTTACGCCGATGTCGGCCGTCATCAACACCGAGAAATTGATCAAGCTGGGCGAAGTCGAGATGACCCGCCTGCCCGGCGTGGACCGCGAATACGCGACCATCCATACCTACGCCGGCGTGGTCACCCAGCGCGTGTCGCAGGCAGCGGAAAAAGCCGGCTTCGTGTTCGCCGTGGACCCGACCTCGGCGCACGCCTCCTGCATCGGCGGGAACATCGCCATGAACGCGGGCGGCAAGAAGGCCGTCCTGTGGGGCACGGCGCTCGACAACCTGGCATCCTGGCGCATGGTCGACCCGAACGGCGACTGGCTCGACGTCACGCGCATGGACCACAACCTGTCCAAGATCCACGACGCGCCGGTGGCCACCTTCAAGCTGGAGTGGACGCATCCGACCGAGCGCGGCGCGGTGAAGGGCGAGCCGTTCCGCACCGAGACCCTGAGCATCGAAGGTAAGCGCTTCCGCAAGGAGGGCCTGGGCAAGGACGTCACCGATAAATTCCTGGCCGGCCTGCCGGGCATCCAGAAAGAGGGCACCGACGGCTTGATCACCTCGGCGCGCTGGATCCTGCACAAGATGCCGAAGTTCACCCGCACCGTGGCGCTGGAGTTCTTCGGCCAGGCGCGCGACGCAATTCCGTCGATCGTCGAAATCAAGGATTACCTCGACGGCCTGCCGAAGAACGGCGACCCGGCCTTTTCCACCATCCGCCTGGCGGGCCTGGAACACCTGGACGAGCGCTACCTGCGCGCGGTCGGCTACGCCACCAAGTCGAAGCGCGGCGTGCTGCCCAAGATGGCGCTGTTCGGCGACATCGTCGGCGACGACGAGAACGCGGTGGCGATCGCCGCCTCGGAAGTGGTGCGCCTGGCGAACACCCGGGTCGGCGAAGGTTTCGTCGCCGTGAGCGCGGAAGCGCGCAAGAAATTCTGGCTCGACCGCGCCCGCACCGCCGCCATCGCGCGCCACACCAACGCCTTCAAGATCAACGAAGACGTGGTGATCCCGCTGAACCGCATGGGCGAGTACACCGACGGCATCGAGCGCATCAACGTCGAGCTGTCGATCAAGAACAAGCTGCAGCTGGCCGGCGAGCTGCGCCAGTACCTGTCGAACGAGCACCTGCCGATCGAGAAGAGCGACGACGCCACCGGCGACACCGTCGACCGCGCCGAGATCCTGGGCGACCGCCCGCAGCAGGCGGTGGCGATGGTGGAACTGGTGCAGGCGCGCTGGGGCTTCATCCTGGCCAACCTCGACCAGAAGCTGGTTGATGTGCGCGGCAAGCTGGATGAACTGGGCCTCGACCATCTTTCCTCGACCCTGGACCAGCGCATCGGCAGCCAGCCGGACGCGCTGCTGTTCGACGTGGTGCAGGACCACAGCATCCGCGTCTCCTGGAAGCAGGAGCTGCGTGCGCCGCTGCGCCAGATCTTCAACGGCGCGGCCTACAAGTGCATCCTCGACGAATGCACGGCGATCCACAAGCGCGTGCTGCGCTCGCGCGTGTTCGTGGCCCTGCACATGCATGCGGGCGACGGCAACGTGCACACCAACCTGCCGGTGAACTCGGACGACTACGCGATGCTGCAGGATGCGCATGCGGCGGTCGAACGCATCATGCGGCTGGCGCGCTCGCTGGACGGCGTGATCTCGGGCGAGCACGGCATCGGCATCACCAAGCTCGAGTTCCTCACGGACGAAGAGATCCGCGAATTCCGCGACTACAAGACCCGCGTCGATCCGGAAGGCCGCTTCAACAAGGGCAAGCTGCTCAACACGACGGCGGTGTCGGCCGACCTGCGCAACGCCTATACGCCGTCCTTCGGCCTGATGGGCCACGAGTCGCTGATCATGCAGCAGAGCGACATCGGCGAGATCGCCAACAGCATCAAGGACTGCCTGCGCTGCGGCAAATGCAAGCCGGTCTGCACCACCCACGTGCCGCAGGCGAACCTGCTGTACTCGCCGCGCGACAAGATCCTCTCGACCTCGGCCCTGATCGAAGCCTTCCTGTACGAAGAGCAGACCCGCCGCGGCGTGTCGATCAGGCACTGGGAAGAATTCGAGGACGTGTCCGACCACTGCACCGTGTGCCACAAGTGCGTGACGCCGTGCCCGGTCAACATCGACTTCGGCGACGTCTCGATGAACATGCGTAACCTGCTGCGCAAGATGGACAAGCGCAGCTTCAAGCCGGCCCAGCGCGCCGGCATGTTCTTCCTGAACGCGACCGACCCGACCACCATCAACGCCACCCGCAAGGTGATGGTCGAGTGGGGCTACAAGGCCCAGCGCATGGGCAACCAGCTGCTGCGCGGCTTCGCCAAGCCGCAGGTGGAAGCCCCGCCCCCGACCACCGGCAAGGCGCCGGTGCGCGAGCAGGTGATCCACTTCATCAACAAGAAAATGCCGGGCAACCTGCCGAAGAAGACGGCGCGCGCGCTGCTCGACATCGAGGACGACAAGGTCATCCCGATCATCCGCAACCCGAAGGCCACCAACGCCGATACCGAGGCGGTGTTCTACTTCCCGGGCTGCGGTTCGGAGCGCCTGTTCTCGCAGGTGGGCCTGGCGACCCAGGCGATGCTGTGGGAAGTGGGCGTGCAGACCGTGCTGCCGCCGGGCTACCTGTGCTGCGGCTATCCCCAGCGCGGCGCCGGCCAGTACGACAAGGCCGACAAGATGGTGACGGATAACCGCGTGCTGTTCCACCGCATGGCCAACACGCTGAACTACCTCGACATCAAGACGGTCGTGGTGTCGTGCGGCACCTGCTACGACTCGCTGGCGAACTACGAGTTCGACAAGATCTTCCCGGGCTGCCGCCTCATCGACATCCACGAATACCTGATGGAGAAAGGGGTGAAGCTGGAAGGCGTCACCGGTACCCGCTACATGTACCACGACCCCTGCCACACCCCGATGAAGATGCAGGACTCGCTCAAGACCGTGAATGCGCTGGTCTCGACCGTCGACAAGGTCAAGATCGAGAAGAACGACCGCTGCTGCGGCGAGTCGGGCACCTTCGCCGTCAGCCGCCCGGACATCGCGACCCAGGTGCGCTCGCGCAAGCAGGACGAGATGGAGAAGGGCGCCGATAAACTGCGCGACGACGGCTTCAAGGGCGAGGTCAAGATCCTGACCAGCTGCCCGTCCTGCCTGCAGGGCCTGTCGCGCTACAACCATGACTCGGGCACCACCGCCGACTACATCGTGGTCGAGATGGCGCGCCACCTGCTGGGCGAGAACTGGATGCCGGATTACGTTGCCCGCGCCAACAACGGCGGCATCGAAAGGGTGCTGGTATGACGAAGCAGGCCGGATGCGAACTGTGCGAACTGAACGCCCCCGTGGCCTGGCAGGGCGGGAAGTTCAGCGTGATCATCGTCGACGACGCCAACTATCCGGGCTTTTGCCGCGTCATCTGGAACGAGCACGTGCGCGAGATGAGCGACCTGGCGCAGGAAGACCGCCTGCTGCTCAACGATGCGGTGTTCCGCGTCGAAGAGGCGGTGCGCGAGGTCATGGCGCCGCTGAAGGTCAACGTGGCCAGCCTCGGCAACGTGGTGCCGCACCTGCACTGGCACGTCATTCCGCGCTATGCGGACGACGCGCACTTCCCGGCGCCCGTATGGGCCCAGGCCGCACGCCAGACCGATGCGGCAACGCTTGCCGCGCGCCGCGCACTGCTGCCGCAACTGGCCGCCGCCATCGCCAGGCACTTCAACGAATAAGAGGACTCACCATGGCCAATCCCATCGACATCGCCGTGCGCCAGAAGTCGCGCGTGCTGGACATCAGCTTCGACGACGGCAACACGTTCTCGATCCCGTTCGAACTGATGCGCGTGTATTCGCCTTCGGCCGAAGTGAAGGGCCACGGCCCCGGCCAGGAAGTGCTCCAGCTGGGCAAGCGCGAGGTCGGCATCACGGACGTGGAACCGGTCGGAAACTACGCGATCAAGCCGCTGTTCGACGACGGCCACGGCAGCGGCATCTTCACCTGGGATTACCTGTACAAGCTGGGCAGCGAGCAGGATTCGCTGTGGCAGCAGTACCTGGGCCGCCTGCATGCCGCCGGTTTCGAGGGCGACAGCGGGCGCGCGCCGGGCACCGGGCTGCCGGGTGCGGCGCCGAAGTCGGGCTGCGGGCATCACCACTGATCGTAGCTGTGCGGCTT
This sequence comes from Massilia sp. X63, assembly GCF_041023745.1. Lineage (NCBI taxonomy): Bacteria > Pseudomonadati > Pseudomonadota > Betaproteobacteria > Burkholderiales > Oxalobacteraceae > Massilia > Massilia sp. X63. The sequence continues at coordinate 87,492 of NZ_JBFTEF010000011.1, read as the reverse complement.
TGCCGCACACGCGTTCCAGCCCATCGCATGCCAGCAGCCGTCGAGAGAGCTGCAGGAGGAAGCTGGCAGGCCACAAGAAACAGGCGTGCTCCGCGCTTGGCTGCCATACAATAAACGCTCCTGAATGAGTGACGGAATGTCATGAGGCACAAGGAATCTCATCGGATGGAACGTCTCGGGTGGCTGCGTGCTGCGGTGCTCGGTGCGAACGATGGCATGATATCGACCGCCAGCCTGCTTGTCGGGATTGCCGCCGCCCATGCCTCGCACAGCAGTATGTTGCTGACCGGTCTGGCTAGCCTGGTTGCTGGCAGCATGTCGATGGCGACCGGCGAATATGTGTCGGTCGCGTCCCAAGCGGATACTGAAAAAGCAGCGATCATGCAGGAAACTGCAGAGCTTGCACGCGATGGGGATGCTGAGCATCGCGAACTAGCCAGCATCTATATGCAGCGCGGGCTGGACGAGGATCTCGCGCGACAGGTGGCTACCCAGCTGATGGCGCACGACGCGCTTGGGGCGCATGCTCGTGATGAACTGGGGATACATGAGACCACGCAAGCACGTCCACTGCAGGCGGCCCTGGCGTCGGCGCTGAGTTTCGCCGTCGGCGCCGCGGTGCCTATCGCGATCACGGCACTCACACCAGCCAGTATGCAAGTCGCGGTGCTGGTTGTAGCGACGCTCATCGGGCTCGCCGTGCTGGGGGCATTGGCGGCCAAGATCGGTGGTGCGCCAGCCTTGCCCGCGGCGCTACGCATCACTTGCTGGAGCGCCCTCGCGATGGGTTCGACCCTTGCCATTGGCAGTCTATTCAATGTCGGGATTTGAGGCCGCGCCAGGCTTCGTGCTGCGCTGGGCGGGAAAAGCAAAAGAGCACGTCCATCGACGTGCTCTTTCATTTTGCGCCTGCCGCAGCAAGCGGGCAGTGGCGTATTACGCCTGCGGCTGGATGTTCGCAGCCTGCTTGCCCTTCGGGCCGGCAGTGATGTCGAAGCTCACGCGCTGGTTTTCGGCCAGCGACTTGAAGCCTTGCGAATTGATGGCCGAGAAATGCGCGAAGACGTCTTCGCCACCGCCGTCCGGGGTGATGAAGCCGAAACCTTTTGCATCGTTAAACCATTTTACAGTGCCAGTCGCCATGGTAATTCCCTCTTGAAGTTTATCTGTGTTATTGCTTTGTCGGCCGTCCAGGGGGTAGTGGATCCAGCGGCGTGCTCAACATTGCAAAAATGATTATAGAGACAATTTTTTAAAAAGGAAGCAAGTTTTTTCAATCGTGCGCCCCTTTTTTATACATTGCGGCCGCCGGTCTCCGGCAGCGGCCGCAAGGGCCATTCTTTACTGATCAGAAACTGAATGGCATGCGTACCGTCAGCGACACGTCCGGCGTGTCGCGCGTCACGCCGGCGCCCACCGCCACCGACAGCGAACGCTTGTCGTTGAAGCGGTAGGAATAGCCGAGCAGCAGGGTGCCGAGCTGGGTGCGGACCGATCCCGGCACGTTTTTCCCGTTCTGCTTCATGCGTCCCACCGTGCTGTGGTCATAGCCGAGGCTGAGCGAGGCCTTGTCGTTCAGCGCCAGGCCCATGCCGAAGTTGAAGCCGATGATCGGGCCCGGTTCCAGCTCGCCCAGCGGTTCGCGGATGTCGTTGCGCACCAGGCGCTCGACGTTGCTGCGCTTGAAGTTGTGCAGGTAGCTGAGGTTGCCAAAGAAGACCGCCGGATCCGAGGGGAACAGCCAGGTCAGGCTGCCCTGCAGCGAATGGAAGCCCGAGCCGGTCGGCAGCGTGAGCGGCAGGCCGGTGCCGGTGACGTTCTCGCCGATGCAGCGGGTCTGGCAGTCGGTCACGACTTCGAACGGGTCCTTGCCGGTGACCGATTTATAGCGCAGGCCGGCAATGTAATAGGGCTTGTCCGGGCCGCCGTCGTTCAGCTGGTAGCGGCCGGCCACCTCGACGTCGCCCAGGTCCTTGCCGCTGGTGTTGAACACGCGCTCGACTGCGGTGCCGGTGAAGATCTCGCGGCTGACGGTGGCGTCCGAGCGGTACACGTAGGGGAGCTTGACCTCGACTTCCATCCGGTTGCTCAGGCCGGTGCGGGCGGTGAGCGAGCCGGTGAAAGTGTTGCGCTTGACCTCGCGCACGTCCACCAGGCCGATCAGGAGGGCCGGGATCACGGTATAGCCGACCAGGGCCACCCGGTTGCTCGACGAGTAGCCGAACTGCAGGGCGGGCTCGAGGATGTACTTGCCGCGCGGGGTGAGCACGCCGGGTGCTTCGAACAGCGGCGCCACCTCGGGCGGGCGCTGGTTGTTGCGGTTGTTCTGGGCGGTGTTCTGCTGGGCCTGGGCCGGCGCACGCGCGGCCGGCTGGGATGGGGCCGGACCGGCCGGCGCCGGGTTCGGCGGCCGCTGGTTGTTGTTGGGTGCGTTGTTCTGCGCGGTTTTCGGCGCAGTGTTCTGGGGCGCCGGCGCGCCGCCGTTCTGGCCGCCCGTGCCGCGCTGCTCGGACAGCAGCAGGTCGTCGGCGCGCGGCGGCAGCGCGGGCCTGTCGGCCAGCATCGGCGTCGCGGCGTCGCGGCCTTCTTCGATGCGCTCGATCTTGGCGCGCTGCGCCTGCAGTTCGCGCATCAGTTTGTCGACCAGTTCGCGCTGGGCGGCCAATTCGGCCTTCAGCTGCGCCAGTTCGGCAGCCTTGTCCTCGCTTGCAGCGGCCTGCTGCGCGCAGGCAAGCGGGGCCATCAACATCGCCGCCAGGCCGGCGGCGCCGAGGCGCGCGACGTGAGTACGCATGCGTTTCTCCATCGGGAAATTGATAATATTGCAATATTACAGGTTTCCTGCCGAGCGCACGATTGCATCACGAAGGCTTGCGTGAAAATTAATATCCTTTATTAACGCCATGCTGTTGACGGTCGAGCTGATCGTTGTATGGGCCAGGATCGCCTGGTTATCCAGGCTATTCTGGAGGAAGGTGGCGCCACTGCCCAGGCCAATGTCGTGGGGGGCGAAATTGCTGCCGCCGACCTGGATCAGGCGCGCGGTGCCGAGCGCTTCGCTGGCCGCGGCCACCTGATCGGCGGTCATGTGCGCCACGTCGGGAATGGAGACGTTGGTGCGCGACAACACGTCGCCATTGATCGAGACCACGCGTTCGATCCCGAGCGAGATGTTAAGGCCGCCCGGGGTCTCGAACCCCCCACGGGCGCTGTCGAGCGTGGCCGTATCCACCGCGGCCCATTCCTCGGCGCCGATGGTCGCCGTACCAGCTTGCGCCAGGACGGTGTGGCAAGCGCCGGCCAGCAGCGTGGCCACCAGGGCGCGACATGCATGTGTGAGCCAGTGCATGGTAGTCCTTTCAAAAGTCGCCAGGGCCGAATTTCGGCAGGCTCTGGCTGTACTGCTCGTTGTTGATGCCGTTGCCGAGCGGAGCGCGCGGGGCCGCGCGCCAGTCGTCGATGCCATTGAAGGCCACCCGGACCGCAGCGGGGTATTTGTGGACCACGAACAGTAATTTGTTGGCCCACAGTTCCAGGAAGCGTTCGCGCGTCACCGAGCGGGCGCCGCTGGACGGGTCGCCCAGCAGGATGCGGCCGTCCTCGGCGCCCTTGATGACGACGAAGTGGTTGTAGCCGCGGTCGGTGATCAGGACGATGGCCGGCAGCCTGGCCTCGAGCAGCTTGTCGAGCGGCTGCTGGAAGCCGTCGCCGACGAAGCCGCGGGTGGCCAGGTAGCGCTTCATGTCGAGCATCGAAAAGCCCTGCTGGCGGATCTTGGCCTGGTCGCCGGTCAGGTACATCTTCTCGAACACTTCCTTTTCGGTGACCGGGGTGCCGTAGTGGTAGGTCAGCAGGGTGGCGAGGGCGGCCGAGCCGCAGCTGAAGTCGAACTGCTGGCGGGTGGTCTTGCGAAACTTGATGTCTCTTAAAGTGGTGACCGGCACCGTGGCGCGCTGGCCGACGGCCAGCTCGATGCTCGACGCCGGACACCGTGGCGCCAGCAGTATGCCGCCGACGGCGGCGCAGATGGCAAGGTATTGTTTCATAAGCCCTTCTTGCTTACTGCAGGCGCAGGTTGATGACGGTAGCGTTCTGGATCAACACGTTGGATCCGCTGTTCTGGATCACCATCGGCAGGCCCTGGGCATTCGCGAACGAGCCGCTGTCGATGATATTGTTGCCGCTGACCGTGTTGATTGCAGTGTTGTTGCCCACGGTTCCGCCCAGTACCGCTTCGGTATGGATGGTGTCGTCCTTGCCGGTGGTGCGGTCGAGGCGTTCGACCGCGGCGGCTTCGCCCCAGCCGCTGTTGCCCTCGGCCACATCCAGGGCCACCTCGACCTTGTCCAGGAAGGCGATCCTGACCGGCAGGGTGTCGGGATCGGCGGCCTGTACCGCCAGCGGGAGCGCGACCAGCGCCGCCAGCAAGAATCGGTTCACAGGTTTCATGAAATCTCCCCTCAATTCGAAAAACCGCCGCACGGACGGGCCGCGCGGCGGTCGATGCTGGATTACTTGCCGACGTTCAGGTTCGACTGAACGTTGACGCTCTGCTGGATCAGCGAGGAGAAGCCGTTGTTCTGGCTGATTACCGAGACCCCGGCCGCCGACTGGGCGATGTTCGACATGGTGTTCGACATGTCGAAGGTGCCTGTGGTCACGGACTGGGTGCCGCCATTGCCACCCGTACCCGAGCCGCCCATGCCGCCGGTGGCTGCGCCGCCGGTATTGGTGCCGCCGTTGCCGCCAGCGCCCGAGGTGTTGGTGCCGCCGGCGCCGCCTTCACCGCCGTTGCCGCCGGCGCCGCTGCCCGAGGTGCCCGCGCCGCTGGTCGAGCTGCCGCCGGTGGCGGCGCCACCTTCCGCAGCGGCGCCGCCGGTGTTCGAGGCAGCGCCGCTGGCTGCGCCCGAGCCGCCCTGGCCACCGGCCGCGCCTGCGCCGCCTTCCGCGCCCGCGCCGCCCATGCCGCCTGCGCCGCCTTCCGCGCCGGTGCCGCCCGCGCCGCCTGCGCCGCCAGCGCCACCTACACCGCCGGCCGCGCCTGCGCCGCCGGTTGCAGTGCCGGTCGCACCTGCGCCGCCGCTGGCGCTGCCTTCAGCGCCTGCGCCGCCGCTCGCGCTGCCTGCCGCACCTGCGCCGCCTGCGCCGCCGCTGCCGCCTGCGCCCGATGCGCCGCCGCCGCCGGTGCCTGCACCGCCTGCGCCGCCGGTGCCGTTCAGGGCTGCGCCATTGCCTGCGGTGCCGCCGGAACCGGCGCCGCCTCCTGCTCCGTTGCCGCCGGTCGAGGTGCCTGCCGCACCCATGCCGCCTGCGCCGCCAGCCGCACCTGCACCGCTTGCGCCGGAGGTGGAGTCACCCGCTGTGTTCGACACGGTACCGGTGCTCGAGGCGCCCGAAGAGGCTTCGCCGCTGTTGGAAGAAGCCATGCCGCCCGCGCCGGTGCCGGCGGTGTCGCCCGACATGCCGCCTGCGCCGCCAGTGGACATGTTGCCGCCGCTGCCCACGCCGCCGCTCGAAGCGGTGCCGGTTGCGCCCTGGCCCGAGCCGCTTGCGTTCCCGCTGGCGCCGCCTGAGCCGCCTGCGCCGCCGGATGCGCCACGGCCGCCGCTCGCATCCGAGCTGCCGCCGTTGCCGCCGATACCCCCAGTCACAGCACCGTTGCCGCCGCCGTTGCCGCCGTCCAGGGCGCCGGCACCGCCGCCGTTGCCGCCGCTGGCCATGCCGCCGTTGCCGCCTGTGCCGGCAGCGCCGCCGCCGCCGCGGGCGCCGTTGCCGCCCATTGCATCCGAGGTGCCGCCAGCGCCGCCGGTCGCGTCGGCGTTGCCGCCTCGGCCCCCGGTCGCGTCGGCCGAGGCGCCGTTGCCGCCCATGCCGCCCATGGCGCCTGCCCCGCCGGTGTTGCCGCCGCCGCCTGCGCCACCCATGCCGCCCGCCGCGCCGCGTCCGCCATCGCCGCCGGCGGCGCCGTTGCCGCCTGCGCCGCCCATGGCGCCGTCACCGCCGGCGCCGGTGCGGGCATTGCCGGTCATCCCGCCTGCACCGCCCGCGCCGCCGCGGGCGTTGCCGGTATCGGCCATGCCGCTCGAGGCGTCGCCGCTGCGGCCTGAACCGCCGGCGCCGCCCATCGCGCCGGCGCCGCCGCTGGCCGCGCCGCTGTCGCCACCTGCGCCGCCGCGGGCGTTGCCGCCGGTAGCGTCGCCACCCGCCGCGCCGCGGCCTGCCGCGCCGTTGGCATCGCCGCTGTTCATCGCAGTGTTGCCGATGTTACGAATATTGTTTCCAGTGACGGTGCCGGTCAGGGTGCTGGTCGAGCTGGCGCTCGAATTGTTGAAGGAGCTGGCAACGTTCGATGTAGAGGAACTATTGTTGTTGGCGGCGGCAGCGGCCACTTCGCTTGCGTTCGCATTGCCGCTGCTGCGATTCTGGCCCGAGGAATTGCGATTGTCCGAGTTGTTGCTCTGATCGGTGGTCTGGGTCTGGTTGTTTCCACCACGTACGTCGCCGGCAGTATTGCCGTCTTGTGCTTGTGCGTGGGCCATGCTGAATGCCAGTGCGATCGCGGTCGCCAGGATAGTGCGCTTCATCTGATGCTCCCCTTTGTGTCACTGAAGTTGAAATGCCCGGCGCCCTGAGTCACCGGTCCACTCCTGAATTAGCACTTTGCGTGCCAGCTCACGATCGGCTCGCAAGTCTTTGTTTAATTTGAGGATTTTTATGCTGAGAAAGCTTGTAGGAGCAGATTGATGGGCCAGTTCAACAAGTCCGAAACGCACTGTCTCAAAGGTGTTACGTTCAGTGCTGAACTTTTCACAAAACTGTATCAAGCTGTTACAGGCGCAGAGGGAAAAGGCAGGGGCAGGCTAGCTTGCGCATCCGATGAGTACGTAGGAAAAATGGAAGCGCGGAGGACGGTGGGGCGGCGAAAAGGACCGGGTGCAGCCGCTCCGGACGAAAAAAAGATGGTCCCCGCTCCACCCTGTAAGTTACTCAGCTTATAGGAGGAGGGGGACCATCTCATTCGCCGCCGCACGCCGGAAGGTGTACGGCGGCAGCGACCTGGTTTACTGGCCGACGTTCATGTTCGACTGCACGTTCACGCTTTGCTGGACCAGCGAGGAGAACCCGCCGTTCTGGCTGATGACCGACACGCCTGCTGCAGCCTGCGACACTGCCGACATGCTGTTGGACATGTTGAAGTCCCCGGTGCTCACGGTCTGGCTGCCGCCGTTGCCGCCGGCGCCCGCACCGCCCTCGGCGCCGGTGGCGGCGCCGCCCGTATTGGTACCGCCATTGCCGCCGGCGCCCGAGGTGTTGCTGCCACCCATGCCGCCACCGGCGCCGTTGCCGCCAGTGGCCGAGCCAGAGGTGCCCGAGCCGCTAGTCGCGCTGCCGCCAGTGGCTTCGCCGCCGCCGCCGCCATTACCGCTGGTGTTGGACGCATCACCGCTGGCTGCGCCGGAACCGCCGGCGCCTCCCTCGGCGCCGGAGCCGCCCGCGCCGCCCGCGGCGCCCGCGCCACCGGCACCGCCGGCGGCACCGCCACCGCCAGTGCCGCCGGCAGCGCCTGCGCCGCCCGCTCCGCCGGTGGCCCCATTGCCGCCGGTTGCCTCGCCGCTGGCGCCACCGCCTGCGGTCGAGGTGCCGGCCATGCCGCCGCCGCCGGTCGCGCTGCCTTCAGCCCCGCTGCCGCCTTGTGCGCCATTGCCAGCGGTGCCGGTCGCGCCGCTGCCGCCGCTGCCGGCAGCGCCTTCGCCGCCGCTGCCCGAAAGGGAGCCGCCTGCGCCGGCCGTCGCACCAGTGGCGGTGCCGCCGGCCGCGCCTGCGCCGCCGGCCGAGCCGGCTTCACCTCCCGCGCCGCCGGTGCCGCCTTCGGCGCCGTTGCCGGCGGTGCCCGAGGTGGACGAGCCTGCGGTGTTGCTGGCGGCGCCGCCGGTGGCGCCACCCGAAGTGCCCGCGCCGCTGTTGGCGTCCGCGGCGCCCGCGGTGTCGCCATCGCCACCCATGGCGCTGTTGGCGCCGGTGCCGACCCCGCCACTGGTGGCGCTGGAGGTCGCGCCTTGGCCCGCGCCGTTGCTCATGCCGCTGTTGCCGCCGGTGCCGCCTTCGCCGCCGCGGGCGCCATTGCCGCCACTGGCGGTCGAGGTCCCGCCCATGCCGCCTGCGCCGCCTTCGGTGCGGCCGTTGTTGCCGCCGTTGCCGCCAGAGATGCGGCCGCTGTTGCCACCGTCGCCGCCGGTGCCGTCGCCGCCCGCGCCACCGATGGCTTCGCCGCCCGCACCGCCTGCTGCGCCGCGGCCGCCAGTGCCGGTTGCGCTGCCGCCGTTGCCGCCCATCGCATCCGCATTGCCGCCGCGGCCGCCGGTCGCGTCGGCGTTTCCGCCGCGACCTCCATCGCCGCCGCCGGCGCCGTTGCCGCCCAGGTTGCCGCCTCCGCCGTCGCCGCCGGTGCCGCCTGCCGCGCCGCGTCCACCGTCACCGCCTGCCGCGCCACGGCCGCCGTCGCCGCCTGCCGCGCCACTGCCGCCGGCGCCGCTACGGGCATTGCCGGTTTCGCCGCCGGCACCGCCGTCGCCGCCGCGCGCTGCACCGGTCGAGGCGTCGCCGCTGCCTGCTGCGCCGCTGGTGGCATTGCCGCCGTCACCGCCCGCTGCACCGTTCGCGCCGCGCGCCGCGCCGCTGTCGCCGCCAGCGCCGCCGTTGGCATTGCCCGCATCGGCGCGTCCGCCTGCCGCGCCACGGCCTGCCGCGCCGTTCGCGTTGCCGCTGTTGTCGGCGGCGTTGCCGATGTTGTTAATGGTGTTGTTGGCAGCGCGGCCTTCGAGGTTGCTGGTCGAGCTGGCGGACGAGGTATTGAACGAGTCTGTAGTGCTCGCCGATGAAGTGCCGTTGTTATTGGCCGATGCTGCGCCAATGGCCGTGGCGCGCGCATCACCGCTGCTGCGATTTTGTCCGGACATGTTACGGTTATCCGAGTTGTTGCTCTGGTCAGTGGTTTGTGTCTGGGTGTTGCCACGGCGGACGTCGCCGGCCGTATTGCCATCTTGTGCGTGGGCCATGCCAAATGCCAGTGCGATCGCGGTCGCCAGAAGTGTGCGCTTCATCTGTTACTCCCCTATGTATGTCGCTGAGTTGAAATGCCCGGCGTCCGATTTTGCCGGTCACTACCTTCATAGCAGTTTGTGTGCCAGCTTTTAAATGCGCTGCAAGCCTTTGATTAATTTGAGCATTTTTATGTTGAGCAAGCATGTAGGACTAAATTGATGGGAGTGTTCAATAAGGCGAGGAATTTCTGTCGCAAAGCTGTGACACCCAGGCGAACATTGTCACGAGACTGTATCAGGCTGTAACAGCAGCTCAGGGAAGCCGGCCGCTGGCGCGGAATTGACCAGTGTGGGTGTGTAGGAAAAAAGGAGAGGTGGGAAGTGCTCAGGGAGCGATCGAATGCTTCGCCATCAGGCGATACAGTGTCATGCGCGAAACGCCGAGCTCGCGCGCGGCACGGGTGATGTTGTTGCCGCATTTGGCAAGGCTGTTCGAGATCGCGAGGCGTTCGGCGCTGCCGCGCGAATTGTCGAGTCCGTCGCGCAGAATGATGGCGTCGTCCTGCGGCGCCAGTTCGAGGTCTTCCGGCATGATCAGGCGGTGCTCGGCCAGCACCATGGCGCGCCGCATGCGGTTGATCAGCTCGCGGATATTGCCGGGCCAGTCGTGCTGTGCCATGGCGCGCAGGGCCTGCTTGCTGACGCCCTTGAGCTGCGGACTCTTTTCGTCGGCAAATTTGTTAAAGATGATCTCGGTGAGCAGCGGCAGGTCATCCTTGCGCTCGCGCAGCGGCGGCACCCGGATCGGGAACACGCTCAGGCGGTAGTACAGGTCTTCGCGGAAGCGTCCCTCGGTCACCGCCCTGGGCAGATCGACGTGGGTGGCAGTGATCACGCGCGCATCGACCGCCAGCGTGCGGGTGCCGCCGACGCGGTAGATGGTGCGCTCCTGCAAAAAACGCAGCAGGCTGGCCTGCAGGTCGAGCGGCAGGTCGCCGATCTCGTCCAGAAAGATGCTGCCGCCAGACGCCGCTTCGATCAGGCCGGGCTTGCCCTTGGCCGCTCCGGTAAACGCGCCGCGTTCGTAGCCGAACAGTTCGGAGTGGATCAGCGTCGGCGGAATCGCCGCGCAATTGATGGCAATAAAAGGCCCGCCGGCGCGCGGCGATTGGGCGTGGATTTCCTGTGCCGCCAGTTCCTTGCCGCTGCCGCTCTCGCCGGAAATCAGCACCGGGGCGTCGACCGCGGCGATCTTGTCGATGTGGGCGCGCAGGCGGCGGATCGCCACCGACTGACCGTCGATGTGGCGCGCACGTGCCGTGCGCTGGTGCGGCGGCGTGGTCCTGGCCAGCATCGCCATGCCATGGGCGTGGCCGAGCGAATGGTGCAGGCGCACCGTGTCGACCGGACGGGTGTGGAAATCGCACAGGTGGGTGGCGATGGCCTGCCGCAGTTGCGGCCGGTGCAGGAGGTCGGAGCCGAACACGCCAATCCAGCGGATGTGATGGTGCTGCTGGAGGAAGCGTTCGGTGTCGTCGTGTTCCAGGCTGCCGTCGCCGTCGAGCAGCAGGCCAACCGGATAATACTGCTGCGCCAGCACCTTGCGCGCGGCGGCCACGCTGTCCACCGTGCACACGTCCCAGCCCCGCAACTCCCCGCAGGCGGCACGCACGCCGGCACACCCCTTGGTGGTGATGCATAAGAGTCGTTTAACCGACACATTAACCTCGTTCTTATTCGTTATTACAGGTAATGCAGGCGACGTTGTCGGCCAAATCCCGAGACGCCTTGCAGGATGGACACCGGGCGGGAAATGCCGGACTCGTCCGACATCGCTTGACGAATATTTAACCAGAAAAGGACACTTTTTGGCGCACGAGAATTGTTGAGTTGGTAATTGACATCGCAAAAATTCCTACAGGAATCAATGCCTTAGCGCATTTACTTTAGTTCTTGCTGCCTGGCCGCGGCGCGGGCCAGCAGGGTGACCAGGCGCTCGATCGGATAGGGCTTGGCGAGCACCTGGACCCCGGGAATCGCAGCCTGGCGCTCGGTGTAGCCGGTGGCCAGCACCACCGGCAGCAGGGGATCGCGCTGGCGCACGATGGCGGCCAGGTCGATGCCGCTCACGGCGCCGGGCATGACGATATCGGAAAACACCACGGCAGGGCGGGCGCCGCCGTCGAGCATGGCCACGGCCTGTTCGCCGTCGTGCGCGGCCAGCACCTCGAAGCCGGCGTCCGCGAGCGCATGCGAGACCGCTTCGCGCACCAGGGCGTCGTCTTCGACGAACAGCACGGTGCCGCGGGCGCGCGGCAGCGGCGCGTCCGGTGCGTCCGGCGCGGCCTCCGGCGCCGCCCGGCGGGCGCGCGGCAGGTAGATATCCACCCGCGTGCCCTTGCCGGGTTCGCTGTCGATCAGCAGCAGGCCTTGCGACTGCAGGGCAAAGGCGTAGGCCTGGGGCAGGCCGAGACCGGTGCCCTGGCCCTGGGCCTTGGTGGTGTAGAAGGGATCGAGTGCGCGCGCCAGCACCTCGGGCGTCATGCCGCTGCCGGTGTCGCTCACGCTGACGCGCACGTAGTCGCCGGGCGCCAGCGCGGCAAGGGCCGAGCCGGCGGCGGCGGGCGCGAGCACGACATTGCGCGCCTCGATGCGCAGCACGCCGCCGCGCGGCATGGCGTCGCGCGCATTCACCGCCAGGTTCAGCAGCGCCAGGTCGAACTGCAGCGGCTCGACCGTCACCGGCCAGGACGGCTCGTCGCAGTCGATCTGCAGGTCGATGTCCTCGCGCAGCGCGCCGCTCATCAGCTGGCGTGCGCTGCGCAGCTGGCCGCAGGCATCGACCGTTTCCTGGCGCGCTTCCTGGATGCGCCCGAAGGAGCCGAGCTGGCCGGTGAGGGCGGCGGCGCGCTGCACGGTCTTCTTGCAGGTCTGGATCAGGCCGCGCACCTTGTCGTCGCGGTTGTTCAGTTCCGCCAGTTGCAGCGCGGTGCTCAGGGTCTGCAGCAGGTTGTTGAATTCGTGGGCGATGCCGCCGGTCAGGCGGCCCAGCGCTTCCAGTTTCTGCGACTTGAGCAGCGCGCTCTGCACGCGCTCGGTGGCCGCCACGGCTTGGGCCACGCGCTGCTCGAGTTCGTGCTGCGCCTGGCGGATCTGGCGCCCGGCATCCTGCATGCGCCGGGCCACGCTGTCGATCTCGACGATGCCCTGCGGGCGGTAGTCCGGCTCCTTGCCCTGGCCGAGCTCGTCGGCCGAGCGGCCCAGGTATTCGATCGGCCCGATCGCACGCCGGGCCAGCCAGCGGGCCGCCAGCACGCCGGCCGCGAGCAGGGCCGCCATCAGTCCGGCCAGCATCGCCGCCGCCTCCAGCGGGACGCGCCGGATCTCGCTCACCGGAATGCTGACGAGTACCTTCCATTCCGACAGCGGCACCGTGCTGAAGAAGGCGCGCACGTCGATCCCGTCGAGCGTGCGGCTGCTGTAGACCCCTTCCTGCGAACGGTTCAGCAGGTCGCGGCTGTAGGCGCGTACCGGCTTGCCCACGAACTGCTCCGGGTTGCGCGAGCGCGCCAGCACCACCCCGCTGCGGTCGACCACGGTGGCGATCCATTCGCCGCGGAAATCCTGGCGCCGCACCAGTTGCTGCAGGCTCTTCACATTGATGCCCATGATCAGGAAGTAGCGCAGCGTGCCGCCGTCCATGACCGGCACCTGGACCACATAGTCGGGCAGCTTGCCGATCGGCGCCATGAACATGTCGGAGACCAGGGTGCGTTCGGGACCGTGGCGTTGCATCAGCTTGCCGATATTCGACGCGCGCCGCTGCGGCAACGCCGCACCGAAAGGCCGGCGCGTGTTGAGCAGCTGGCGGCCGTCGGGATCGGCCAGGATGATGACGGTCTCGCTGTGCGGTGCGACCCCGCGTGCGTGTTCGTAGAATTCGTGCAGGTCGCCGTCGCGCAGCGAAGGCGCGGCGGCCAGGGTGCGCAGGATGGCGGCGCGCGCCTGCAGTTCATTATCGAGCATCAGCGCGAACGCGCGGGTGGCCTCGCGCACGCTTTGCACCTGCGACTTCTGTTCCTCGCGATAGACGTAGCTCACTGCCAGCGCGGCCGCGATGAACGACGGCACCAGGATGGCCAGGATGAGGATCAGGAGGCGGGTGCGGATACGCATGGACAGCAAGCTGCAGGCCGGGAATTGGGCAATTTGACGATTATACATAGGCAAGTTTGCTTCCGGCATGCCGGGCCGGGGCACGGGCCGGGCTGCTTGTATAATGTGGCAACCCCCAACCGCATGCACATATGACCAATACCACCCACTTCGGCTACAAGACCGTCGCCGAGGACCAGAAGGTCCAGGAAGTCGCCAAGGTTTTCCATTCGGTCGCATCGAAATACGACGTCATGAACGACCTGATGTCGGCCGGCCTGCACCGTGCCTGGAAGATGTTCACCATCGCCCAGGCCGGCGTGCGCCCCGGCTTCAAGGTGCTCGACATCGCCGGCGGCACCGGCGACCTGGCCAAGGCGTTTGCGAAGCAGGCCGGCCGCACCGGCGAGGTCTGGCTCACCGACATCAACGAGTCGATGCTGCGCGTCGGCCGGGACAGGCTATTGAATCAGGGCCTGGTGACCCCAACTCTGTTGTGCGACGCCGAGAAGCTGCCTTTCCCGGACAATTATTTCGACCGCGTCAGCGTGGCCTTTGGCCTGCGCAACATGACGCACAAGGACCAGGCGCTGGCGGAGATGCGCCGCGTACTCAAGCCCGGCGGCAAGCTGCTGGTGCTGGAGTTCTCGAAAGTGATCGCGCCGCTGCAGAAGCCGTACGACCTGTATTCGTTCTCGGTGCTGCCGTGGCTGGGCCAGAAGATCGCCGGCGATGCGGAGAGCTACCGTTATCTGGCGGAATCGATCCGCATGCACCCGGACCAGGAAACCCTGAAGTCCATGATGCTCGATGCGGGACTGGAGCGGGTCCAGTATCACAACCTGACGGCGGGTGTGGCCGCATTGCACACCGGTATCAAACTCTAAGCTTTCGAGGAAGACGACGATGAAGAAATTCGTGGCAACGATGGTGCTGGCAATGACCGCGGTCTCGATGATCGCGGAAGCCACTGCACGTCCGATGGGCGGCAAGCGCTCGATCGGGCGCCAGTCGCAGCCTGTGAAGCAGATGCAGGCGCCGGCGCCGGCGCCGGCGCCGGCTCCGGGCTTCCAGCAGCAGCGTGCGCCCACCGCAGCGCCGGCCGCCGCCGGCGCCGCGGGTGCGGCCGCGGCCCAGGCCAAACGTCCGAGCATGTGGAAGGGCATCCTCGGCGGCGCGCTGCTGGGCCTCGGCCTGGGCGCGCTGCTGTCGCACTTCGGCATTGGCGGCGCGCTGGCCAGCGCGATCTCGGCCATCCTGATGATCGGCCTGCTGGTGCTGGCCGTGCTGTTCGTGGTGCGCATGTTCCGCCGCAAGGACACCCCGGCCAACCCGGCCTTCGGCGGCGGCTACACCAATCCGGTGCCGGTCGGCGCCGCCAGCCCGGCCGCCGGCAGCGCCGCGGGCGCGGTCTCGACCCCGGAGATCGGTTCCGGCCTGCGCCAGCCGGCCGCGTTCCAGGGCCAGCAGCCGGGCCAGTTCGGCAACGTCGAGCTCGGCAAGCCGGGCGCTGCCGCCCCGGCCATGCACCAGCAGTGGGGCGTGCCGGCCGATTTCGACCAGGATGCCTTCCTGCGCCATGCGAAAGCCTCGTTCATCCGCATGCAGGCGGCCTGGGACCGCGGCGACACCAACGACCTGCGCGAATTCACTTCGCCCGAGGTATTTGCCGAGCTGAAGATGCAGATCCAGGAGCGCAACGGCGCCACCGACTTCACCGACGTGGTGACGATCGACGGCCAGCTGCTGGGCATCGAGACCACCGCCACCGACTACCTGGCCAGCGTGCAGTTCAACGGCATGATCCGCACCGCCCCGAACGCGCCGGCCGAGCCCTTCGTCGAGGTCTGGAACATGTCCAAGCCGCTGTCGGGCCAGGGCGGCTGGGTCCTGGCAGGTATCCAGCAAGTAGCTTGATTTAATTATTTTCCAGTAAAGTTCCCGTGCTGCCGGGTAGGTGCCCGGCAAACTGGTAAGATCGAACCGCCCGCGCCTGCCGGGCGGTTTTTTTTCGATAAAACGTGTGCTGCCATGTTCCCGAGTTCTGCCATGCTGGCGACGCCTGCCGTCGCCACGATCAACCATCTGCTTGCCCAGGAAGCCTGGGCGCGTGACGCGCTGCTGCGGCATGCAGGCAAGGAAGCCTGCATCGACACCGGCCACCTGACGCTGCGCCTGCGCGTGGCGCGCGATGGCATGCTCGAGCCCGGTACGGCCGAGGGGCCGGCGAACGTGACCATCCGCGTCAAGCTGACCGACCTGCCGCTGATCGCCCAGAACCGCGATCGCGCCTTTTCTTATGTGAAAATCGAAGGGGACGCCGAGTTCGCCAACACCATCTCGTCGCTGTCGAAAGGCCTGCGCTGGGATGCCGAATACGACCTCGAGCGTATCGTCGGCCCGCTCGGCGCACGGCACCTGGTGCAGGGCGCACGCGGCGCCGCCGGCGGGGCGCTGGGCGCCGGCCGCCGGCTGGCCGAGAACGTGGCCGAATTCCTGCTGGAAGAGCGGCCGGTGCTGGTGCGGCCAAGCGCCGTGGACGAATTCGCGGCCGACGTGGTGCGCCTGCGCGACGACGTCGAGCGCACCGCCAAGCGCATCGCCCGCCTGGAACAGCGCCTGGCGCAAATGCAGACGACGGCAAGCCCGCGCCTTGATGCGGGCCGCCCGAGCGTGATACTGAGTCCGGATAACCGATGATATTGAAATTCCTGCGCCTGCTAAAAATCCTTGCTGTCGCGACCAAGTACGGTCTCGACGAAATCGCGGTCACGAGCCTGCACGCCCCGCGCACCGCGCGCTTCATGAATACCGTGTTCTTCTGGCGCCGCATCACCTCGCCGCGCGCGATCCGCCTGCGCCAGGCGCTCGAAGAGCTGGGGCCGATCTTCATCAAGTTCGGCCAGGTGCTGTCGACCCGGCGCGACCTGATGCCGCCCGACATCGCCGACGAGCTGTCGCTGCTGCAGGACCGGGTGCCGCCTTTCGATTCCGACCTGGCGGTGGCCCAGATCACCGAGGCGCTCGGCGCTCATCCCGACCAATTGTTCGCCAGCTTCGAACGGGTGCCGGTGGCGTCGGCGTCGATTGCCCAAGTGCACTTCGCTACCCTGAAAAACGGCACCGAGGTGGCGGTGAAGGTGCTGCGTCCCGGCATGCGCAAGACCATCGACGAAGACCTGGCGCTGATGGACATGGCGGCCCGCCTGATCGAAAAGGTATGGGCGGAAAGCCGCCGCCTGAAGCCGCGCGAGGTGGTCGCCGAGTTCGACAAGTACCTGCACGACGAGCTCGACCTGATGCGCGAAGCCGCCAACGCCAGCCAGCTGCGCCGCAACTTCGCCGACTCGACCCTGCTGATGGTGCCGGAGATGCACTGGGACTATTGCTCAAGCAGCGTGATCGTGATGGAACGCATGCGCGGCATCCCGGTATCGCAGATCGACCGCCTGGCGGCCGAGGGCGTGGACCTGAAAAAGCTGTCGAGCGACGGCGTCGAAATCTTCTTCACGCAGGTATTCCGGGATGGCTTCTTCCACGCTGACATGCACCCGGGGAACATCCTGGTGTCGGTCGAGAAGGAGACCTTCGGCCGCTACATCGCGCTCGACTTCGGCATCGTGGGCACGCTGAACGACTTCGACAAGGATTACCTGTCGCAGAACTTCCTGGCCTTCTTCCGCCGCGACTACAAGCGCGTGGCCGAGGCCCACATCGAATCGGGCTGGGCGCCGCGCGATACCCGCGTCGACGAACTCGAGTCCGCCGTGCGCGCCTGCTGCGAGCCGATCTTCGACCGTCCGCTGAAAGACATTTCCTTCGGCCAGATCTTGCTGCGCCTGTTCCAGACCTCGCGCCGCTTCAATGTCGAGGTCCAGCCGCAACTGGTGCTGCTGCAAAAGACCCTGCTCAACATCGAGGGCCTGGGCCGCCAGCTCGACCCCGACCTCGACCTGTGGAAGACCGCCAAGCCTTATCTGGAGCGCTGGATGAGCGAGCAGGTGGGTTGGCAGGGCATGGTCGAGCGCCTGCGCGCCGAGGCGCCGCGCTACGCGCACATCTTCCCGCAGCTGCCGCGCCTGCTGCACCAGGCCCTGGAGCGCCAGGCCCATTCGAATATCACGGCAACCCATCGCGGCCAGCTGATGCCGCAGGCCGACCTGCTGGCGATGGTGCTGCTGGAGCAGCGCCGCACCAATCGGATACTGGCCTTCCTGGCGGCGGTGGTGGTGCTGGTAGGCGCCATCGCTGCCGGCTATGGCCTGTTGCATGGCGGCTGATCCGCCCAGCTTTGCCAGCCGCGATCCGCTCAGTCCGCAGTTCTGGGACGAGCGTTTCGCCAAGTCCTTCACGCCCTGGGACCGCGGCGGGGTGCCGCAGGCGCTGCGCGATTTCGTCGTCGCCAGCCCGCGCCCGCTGTCCACGCTGATCCCCGGCTGCGGCAGCGCCTACGAACTGGTGTATCTGTGCAATGCCGGCTGGGATGCGTGGGCGATCGACTTCGCGCCGCAGGCCGTGGCGCGCGGCAGGACGCTGGCGGGGCAGTGGGGCGAGCGGGTCGTGGAAGCGGACTTCTTCGCCTGGCAGCCGCCGCACGCGCTCGACTTCATCTACGAATGCGCCTTCCTGTGCGCGCTGCCGCCCGCCTTGCGTCCGCAGGTGGCGGCGCGCTGGGCGCAACTGCTGCCGCCGGGCGGGCGGCTGGGCGGCTTCTTCTTTTTTGACCAAACGGTAAAAGGTCCGCCCTTCGGGATCGACCGCAACGGGTTGCAAACATTGCTGGCGCCGTACTTCGATTGCGTCGAGGACGCACCGGTCGGCGATTCCATTCCCATCTTCGTAGGCAAGGAACGCTGGATGGTCTGGCAACGCCGTTGAGCCAGAAGAACAACCCAAACCGCAAACCGGGGTCAGGTCTGACATTCACAAACCGCGGACACGGCCTCAGGCGGAGATAAAGCAGAGCTCGTGTCTAAATGTCAGCCCTGACCCTGCCGTTGTTGCCGTTGAGCCAAAAGAAAAGCCCGCATCAGCGGGCTTCATAAGTACAGCGTTCTTTTACGGACCAGCGGCGGTGCAGCACCGCGCAAAATCTTCTGTTTCTTCTTAACTGCGGGCAGCAGAGCTTGCCTGTTGCCATCATGTTCTTAAGAAAGATGCTATTTAATCACCCGAGCCTGCTGTTGGGCAAACGAAACAGCACTGGACGATGACGAAAAACAACACCCCGCGCACGTTCGGATGGCTGGCCGGAGCCTCGGCGTCCCGCTGCTGCAGCCAAAGCGGGCAAAACCTCCCGTAAAAGCTTTATAATTCAGGGTTTTGAAGATTTTTGCGGAGTATCAGATGCCGATCTACGCCTACCGCTGCGATGAATGCGGTTTTACCAAAGATGTGCTGCAAAAAATTTCTGACCCGGTGCTGACGGTCTGCCCGTCGTGCAGCAAGGAAGCCTTCAAAAAACAGGTGACCGCTGCCGGCTTCCAGCTGAAGGGTACGGGTTGGTATGTGACCGATTTCCGTGGCGGCACGCCGCCGGCCACGGGCACTGCCGGCGGGACCGCGGCCCCGGCCGCCGCATCCGACGGCGGCGGCACGGCCAGCACGCCGGCCCCGGCCGCGGCTCCTGCGGCCACCGGCGGCGACAAGAGCGGTACCTGAAGCACCCGGGTAGTCCAAGCGCTGCGGCCGATGGCCGCAGCCCGAACAAGAACAAGAGAATTCGATGCGCAAATATTTCCTGACTGGCCTGCTGGTGCTGGTGCCCCTGGTGATCACGGCCTGGGTGCTGAGCATGATCATCAGCACGCTCGACCAGTCGCTGCTGTTCGTGCCGGAAGCCTGGCAGCCGCGCCAGCTGTTCGGCATGGACGTGCCGGGCTTCGGCGCGGTCCTGACGCTTGCCATCGTGTTCATTACCGGCCTGCTGACCAATAACCTGATCGGCGGCTACGTCGTACGCCTGGGCGACCGGGTAATGAAGCGCATTCCGGTGGTCAGCTCGCTGTACGGCAGCGTCAAGCAGGTGTCGGACACGTTGTTCTCGTCCTCGGGCAACGCGTTCCGCACGCCGGTGCTGATCCCGTACCCGCACGCGGATTCCTATACCATCGCTTTCCTGACCGGCGTGCCGGGCGGCGACGTCAAGAACCACCTGGTGGGCGACTACGTGAGCGTGTACGTGCCGACCACCCCGAACCCGACTTCGGGCTTCTTCCTGATGATGGAACGCAGCAAGGTCGTGGAACTGAACATGTCCGTGGATGCCGCCCTGAAGCACATCGTGTCGATGGGCGTGGTGGCACCGGAATAAAGAACAACGCAGCAAGCAAAGAACAGGGCGCGAGCAGGATAGGCTCGAACCTTCACGAATCAACCAACCTGGAACGAAAACTATGTCCTCCATGCGTACTCACTACTGCGGCCTCGTCACCGAGGAACTGCTGGGCCAAACCGTCAGCCTGTGCGGCTGGGTGCACCGTCGCCGCGACCACGGCGGCGTGATCTTCATCGACCTGCGCGACCGCGAAGGCCTGGTGCAGGTGGTCTGCCACCCGGATAACGCCGAGGTGTTCAAGGCGGCGGAGCACGTGCGCAACGAGTATTGCCTGCGCATTACCGGCACCGTCGTGAACCGCCTGGAAGGCACCGCCAACGCCAACCTGAAGTCGGGCAAGATCGAGATCAACACCACCCAGCTGGAAGTGCTGAACGCCTCGGTGCCGGTGCCGTTCCAGCTGGACGACGACAACCTGTCGGAAACCACCCGCCTGACCCACCGCGTGCTCGACCTGCGCCGCCAGCAGATGCAGCACAACCTGCGCCTGCGCTACAAGGTGTCGATGGAAGTGCGCAAGTACCTGGACAACCTGGGCTTCATCGACATCGAAACCCCGATGCTGACCAAGTCGACCCCGGAAGGCGCGCGCGACTACCTGGTGCCTTCGCGCGTCAACCCGGGCAACTTCTTCGCGCTGCCGCAGTCGCCGCAGCTGTTCAAGCAGCTGCTGATGGTCGCCAACTTCGACCGTTACTACCAGATCACCAAGTGCTTCCGCGACGAAGACCTGCGCGCCGACCGCCAGCCGGAATTCACCCAGATCGACTGCGAAACCTCGTTCCTGACCGAACAGGAAATCCGTGACCTGTTCGAAGACATGATGCGCGTCGTGTTCAAGAACGCGGCCGGCATCGACCTGCCGAACCCGTTCCCGGTGATGGACTTCGCCACCGCGATGGGCATGTACGGTTCGGACAAGCCGGACATGCGCGTGAAGCTGCAGTTCACCGAACTGACCGAGCTGATGAAGTCGGTCGAGTTCAAGGTGTTCAACAGCGCCGCCAACATGGCCGGCGGTCGCGTGGTCGGCCTGCGCGTGCCGCAGGGCGGCTCGATGCCGCGTTCGGAAATCGACGCGTACACCCAGTTCGTCGCCATCTACGGTGCCAAGGGCCTGGCCTACATCAAGGTCAACGAGAAGGCCAAGGGCCGTGACGGCCTGCAGTCGCCGATCGTCAAGAACATCTCGGACGAGGTCCTGGCCCAGATCCTGGAACTGACCGGCGCCGAAGACGGCGACCTGATCTTCTTCGGTGCCGATAAAGCCAAGGTCGTCAACGACGCCATCGGCGCGCTGCGCGTGAAGATCGGCCACTCGGAATTCGGCAAGAAGGCCGGCCTGTTCGACGACGTCTGGGCCCCGCTGTGGGTCATCGACTTCCCGATGTTCGAGTACGACGAAGACGGCGACCGCTGGAACGCCACCCACCACCCGTTCACCGCGCCGAAGGACGGCCACGAGGACATGCTCGAGACCAACCCGGGCGCCTGCGTCGCCAAGGCCTACGACATGGTCCTGAACGGCTGGGAACTGGGCGGCGGCTCGATCCGTATCCACCGCGAAGAAGTCCAGAGCAAGGTGTTCCGCGCGCTGAAGATCGACGCCGAGGAAGCGCAGCTGAAGTTCGGCTTCCTGCTCGACGCCCTGCAGTACGGCGCGCCGCCGCACGGTGGCCTGGCCTTCGGCCTGGACCGCCTCATCACCCTGATGACCGGCTCCGAGTCGATCCGCGACGTGATCGCCTTCCCGAAGACCCAGCGCGCACAATGCCTGCTGACCAACGCGCCGTCGGAAGTCGACGAGAAGCAGCTCAAGGAACTGCACATCCGCCTGCGTAACGAAGCGAAGGTCGCGTAAGCGCCTTCGGTAGGGTGGTCGGCTTTGCCGACCGCGCGTTCAACTCACGCGGGCATGACCGGTCACCGGTTCTGCCCGCGTTTGTTTTATCTGCCCCCATGCCCCACAAAATCCCCGAATCGGTCCTGGTCGTCATCCACACCTCCGCCATGGAGGTGCTGCTGATCGAACGCGCCGACCGTCCGGGCTTCTGGCAATCCGTCACCGGCTCGCTCGACGCCCACGACGAACCCCTGCTGCAAACCGCAACCCGCGAACTGTTCGAGGAAACCGGCATCGTCGCCGACGGCCAGCACATCCGCCTGCACGACTGGCAGCTGTCGAACGTCTACGAGATCTACCCGGTCTGGCGCCACCGCTACGCGCCCGGCGTCACCCACAATACCGAACACGTGTTCTCGGTGTGCGTCCCGCGCGAGATCCCGATCGTCCTGAGTCCGCGCGAACACACGCAATACGCCTGGCTGCCCTGGCTGGAAGCGGCCGACCGCTGCTTCTCGTCCTCGAATGCCGAGGCCGTCCTGCAGTTGCCGAAAATTCTCCAGCGCGCAAGCGCGTGATTGATTCCCCCACGCCCGCTTACAGGCGGCCTCGATCGCCATAGAATCGGGATTCCATTCCGTCTGCGGGGGCCCGATGCTGTCTTCACGTCTCCTGTGCGCAAGCGCCTGCGCCTTGTTCCTGTGCTTGCCGGCCTCGCGCGCGCGCGCCGCCGATGCGCCGTCTTCGCATCCGCTCACGCTGCATTACGAGCACCCCGCCAAGGCCTGGACCGAGGCCCTCCCGGTGGGCAACGGCCGCCTGGGCGCCATGGTAATCGGGCGGCCGGAAGAAGAACTGCTCCAGCTGAACGAGGCGACGCTGTGGAGCGGCGGGCCGGTATCCGGCAAGCTCAACCCCGGCGCCTTCGACGCGCTGGGGCGGGTCCGGGACGCCCTCAGGCAGGAAGACTATGGCGCCGCCTACAAGCTGGCGCGCGGGGTCCAGGGACGCTACACCGAGAGCTTCCTGCCCCTGGGCGACCTGCGGATCCGCCAGCGGCTCGGCGGTTCGGTCCCGACCGGCTACCGGCGCAGCCTGGACATCCGCGACGGCATTGCCGCCACCAGTTTCGACGTGGACGGCGTGCGCTACCGGCGCGAGGTCTTCGCCTCCGCTCCCGACGGGGTGATCATCGTCCACCTGAGCGCCAGCGAACCGCGCAAGCTCGAGTTCGAGCTGGAGACCAGCAGCCAGCTGCGCGCGGCCGCAACGGCCGCAGGCAAGGTGCTCGCCCTGCGCGGCAAGGCGCCGGCCCATGTCGATCCGAACTACGTGCGCTACAACCCCGAACCGGTCATCCAGGACGATCCGGCGGGTTGCAAGGGCATGCGTTTCGAACTGCTGGTCCAACCCATCGTGAAGGACGGCAGCGTCTCGGTGGTCGAGAACCGGCTGCGGGTCAGCGGCGCCTCCGAAGCGACCGTCCTGCTGTCGGCGGCCACCAGCTTCGCCGGGTTCGACCAGTGCCCGGACAGCGCGGGCAGGGACGAGCATGCGCTGGCCGCCGCCGCCCTCGAACGTGCCGCGCAGCGCGATCACGCCAGCCTGCGCGCCGCGCACCTGGCCGACTTCCGCGGCCTGTTCGACCGCATGTCGCTCACGCTCAACGGCGGCCAGCCGGACCGCAGCGCCATCCCGACCGACCGCCGCCTGGCCGAGTACAGCGCCGGGCAACCCGACCCCGGCCTCGAGGCCCTGTACGTCCAGTTCGGCCGCTACCTGCTGATCTCGTCCTCGCGCACCAAGGATGCACCGGCTAACCTGCAGGGCATCTGGAACCACCTGCTGCGCGCATCGTGGAGCAGCAACTACACGACCAACATCAACGTGCAGATGAACTACTGGCCGGTGGAGAGCGCCAACCTGGGCGAACTGTTCGCGCCCATGAATGACCTGATCCGCAACCTGTCGGTCACCGGCACGGAGACCGCGGCTTCGTTCTACCGCGCTCCCGGCTGGGCGGTGCACCACAATTCCGACATCTGGGCGACCAGCAATCCGGTCGGCGACTTCGGCAAGGGCGACCCCAAATGGGCCAACTGGTCGATGGGCAGCGCATGGATGAGCCGGCACCTGTGGGAGCACTACCAGTTCACCGCCGACCGCGCCTACCTGCGCGAGGCCTATCCGGTCATGAAGGAGGCCGCGCGCTTCATGCTGGCCTGGTTGCAGCCGGACGCGCAGGGGCGCCTGGTCACGCTGCCCTCGACCTCGCCGGAGAACGCCTTCTATTATGGCGACCGGCAGCAGGGCATCGTCAGCATCGCCTCGACCATGGACATGGCCATCGCGCGCGACCTGTTCGCCAACGTCGAGGCGGCCGCCCGGGTGCTGGACGTGGACGCGGCATTGCGCGGCGAGCTGAAGGCGGCCGCAGCCCGGCTGTTTCCCTACCAGGTCGGCGCCAGGGGCCAGCTGCTGGAGTGGTACAAGGATTTCGACGAGGTCGAGCCCCAGCACCGGCACGTGTCGCACCTGTATGCGCTGCACCCGGGGCGCAGCATCGGGCCGCTCGCCACGCCGGATCTGGCTGCCGCCGCGCGCCGCACGCTCGAACTGCGCGGCGACGACGGCACCGGCTGGAGCCTGGCGTGGAAGGTCAACATGTGGGCGCGCCTGCTCGACGGCGATCGTGCTTATCGACTGTTCCGCAAGCTGATGCGGCTGACGAAGCAGGGCGACAAGCATGGCGGCGCCTATGCCAACCTGTTCGACGCGCATCCCCCCTTCCAGATCGACGGCAATTTCGGCGGCACCGCAGGGGCCATCGAAATGCTGCTGCAGAGCCAGAACGACGAACTGCACCTGCTGCCGGCGCTGCCGGCCGCATGGCAGGAAGGCGAAGTCGCCGGTCTGGTCGGCCGCGGCAACTTCGTGGTCGACATGGCCTGGCGCGGCGGCCGGCTGCGCACGGCGCGCATCACCGCGCGTCAGGGCGGCCGCTGCGTGTTGCGGACGGCGGCGCCGGTGCGCGTGGCAGGCCTGACCGCACGCAGCAAGCGCAGCGGCATCGGCTACGTCCTCAGCTTCGACGCCACGAAGGGCAAGACCTACCAGGTACGCCCGGCGCCAGGCTGAATTGCCCTGGCGCATCAGCTTAAGCGCACGATTGGGGCCGGTTCCGGAAGGGGCGGGCATGATGTTGTTAGAATGTTCCCATGAAGATTCGTGTGGCCACCTACAACATCCACAAGGGCGTGTCCTCGCTGCGCAGCCAGCCGCGCGTGATCGCGCTGAAAAAGGCAATCGCCGAGTTCAACGCCGACGTCATTTTTCTGCAGGAAGTGCAGGGCAGGCACGACCGCTTCCAGGCACGCTACGGCAAGGAAGAGCACGCGCACCGGCACTGGCCAGAAACCGCGCAGTACGATTACTTCAAGGGCGAGAAGCACCACAGCGCCTACGGCATGAATGCCGTGTACGACCACGGCCACCACGGCAATGCGCTGCTGAGCGCCTTCCCGATCGAGAATTCGCACAACCACGACGTCTCGGACCACGCCTACGAGCAGCGCGGCATCCTGCACTGCGTGCTGAACACGCAGGCCGGCCCGGTCCACTGCTACGTGGTGCACCTGGGCCTGTTCGAAGGCAGCCGCGGGCGCCAGACGGCGGCCCTGATCGACGCGGTCAACAGCTCCTCGCACGGCGAACCGGTGATCATCGCAGGCGACTTCAACGACTGGCGCAACACCCTCAGCGACCGTTTGCGCAATGCCCTCGGCGTGTCCGAGGTCTTCGACGAGCTGGGACCGAAGTCGCCGATGGGCGACATGGTGCGCAGCTGGGCCGGCCGCCAGCCGCGCCTGGCGCCGGCGCGCACGTTCCCCGCCATGCTGCCCTGGTTCCGCCTCGACCGCATCTACGTGCGCGGCTTCAAGGTGGACAACGCGCAGGTGATGCACGGCGCGCTGTGGGCCAAGCTGTCCGACCACGCCCCGATCGTGGCCGAACTCCAGCTGAGCTAGACGTCGCGCCATGCGCCACGTCAGCTTCGTAGACAACAACGACGTCACCCTGCTGGAAAGCGGCACCGCCTACTTTCCCGCACTGATCGCCGCGCTCGACGCGGCCCAGTACGACGTCCTGTTCGAAACCTATATTTTTGCCGAGGACCCGACCGGCATCCTGGTGCGCGATGCGCTGGTGCGCGCGGCCGCGCGCGGCGTGAAGGTGCGCGTGCTGGTCGACTGGATCGGCACCGAGCATCGCCCGGCGCAGCGCCTGGGCCTCGTGTTCGCCGAAGCGGGCGTGCAGTACCGCGTGTTCAATCCCTGGTGCCGGCGCGGCATCGCGCGCTCGCACCGCAAGATCGTGGTGGTCGACCGCGAGGTGGCCTTCGTCGGCGGCATCAACATCAACGACGACTGGCAGTGCGACCACGCCGACAAGCACCGCCTGCCGGCGCCGCGCTGGGATTTCACGGTGCAGGTACGCGGCCCGCTGGTGGCCGAGATCCACGACGAGGCCCAGGGCCAATGGCTGCGCGCGGGCCGCCTGAAACTGCGGCAGCGCATCGAGCTGTTCAGGGAAATGCGCAAGGAGCCCGTCGAGTCCTGCGAATACCCGGCCAAGGCGGCCTTCGTGGTGCGCGACAACCTGCGCAACCGCGGCACCATCCAGCGCGCCTACCTGCAGGCCCTGGGGCGCGCCAAGGACAGCGTGCTGCTGGCCACGCCGTATTTCGCCCCGGGCCGCAAGTTCCGCAAGGCGCTGGCCCACGCGGCCCAGCGCGGTGTGCGGGTCACGCTCCTGATCGGGGTAGGGGAGTTCGTCATCCAGGACATGGTGGCCCACTCCTTCTACCCCAAGCTGCTGGCCGACGGCATCAAGGTGGTCGAGTACCGCAAGACCCAGCTGCACGCCAAGGTCGCGGTGGTGGACGACGACTGGGCCACGGTCGGCTCCAGCAACTGCGACGGGCTGTCGCTGTTCCTGAACCAGGAAGCCAACGTGGTCGTGCTGGACCAGCGCTTCGCCGCCACCGTGCGCGACCACATCGAGCGCGGCGTCGCCGACGGCGTGCCGATCCGCCCCGAGGATTACGCCGGCATCGGCTGGATTCGCCGTGCCAGCTACGGATTGGCCTATATGGTGTATAAACTGGTGATGCGGATCTTCGCGATCGGCTATGCATGAACGAAAACAGGCAGCACATGGAAGACAACAACGTACGAATCGACAAATGGCTGTGGGCGGCGCGCTTCTTCAAAACCCGCTCGATGGCGACCGACGCGATCGACCGCGGCCGCGTGCGCATCGACGGCGAGCCGGTCAAGCCCTCGCGCAACGTCAAGGTGAACGACAAGCTGCTCATCGATAACGGCTCGGACCGCTGGGAAGTGATCGTCGCGGCCATCTCGGACAAGCGCGGCCCGGCGCCGGTCGCGCGCACCCTGTATTTTGAAACCGACGAAAGCATCGCCAAGCGCGAGAACGACAAGACCGCGCGCCGCCTGTTCCCCGAGCCGAGCCTGGACATCAAGGGACGCCCGACCAAGCGCGACCGCCGCGCGATCACCCGCATCGTCGACGAATGAAGATGCCGGTCCCCATGGCCGGCCTCATTTTAGTTTGCAATTTCTCGCTGGAATGTAAAATGCCCGCTCCGGCCGCCAAGGCTCCCGGTCGGGCATCTCCATAGGCTGTGCCTGGGGCGATGGCCCGGCAGCTTTTGATGATCATTCCATGCAAACTGCTGTTCCTCTCGTCACCAACGATGCCGTCGTGCTCGGCATCCTCGCAGCGATCCTCGGCTTCGTGTTCTGGTCGGCCTCGCGGCCCGACGGCTTCTGGAAGAAGTTCTATACCTACGTGCCGGCCCTGCTGCTGTGCTACCTGGTGCCGGCCATCCTGAATACCCTGGGCGTCATCGACGGCAGCCTCTCGAAGCTGTACCCGGTGGCGCGCGACTACCTGCTGCCCAGCGCGCTGGTGCTGCTATGCATCGCGATCGACTTCGGCGCCATCGTGCGGCTCGGCCCCAAGGCGATCATCATGTTCCTGACCGGTACCGCCGGCATCATGCTGGGCGCGATTGCCTCGTTCGAGATCATGCGCCTCATCCATCCCGAGACCGTCGCGGGCGAGACCTGGCGCGGCATGACCACGATTACCGGCGCCTGGATCGGCGGCGGCGCCAACCAGGCGGCCATGAAGGAAGTGTTCGAGGTCGACGCCACCCTGTTCGGCCAGTTCGTCGCGGTGGACGTGCTGGTGGCGAACGTGTGGATGGCGGTGCTGCTGTTCCTGGCCGGCCGCGCCCAGGCCTTCGACCGCTGGACCGGCGCCGACCTCTCCGCCATCAATGCCCTCAAGGCGCGCATCGAAACCTACCATGCCGAGCATGCCCGCATGCCGACCCTGACCGACGTGATGGTGATCCTGGCCGTGGGCCTGGGAGTCACCGGCCTGTCGCATGCGCTGACCGGCCCCACTGTCGGCTGGATCGCCGGCCTGCCCCAGGAATGGCGCCTGCAGGACTACAGCCTGACCTCGTCCTTCTTCTGGATCGTGGTGTTCGCCACCACCTTCGGCATGCTGCTCAGTTTTACCAAGGCGCGCAGCCTGGAAGGGGCGGGCGCCTCGACCCTCGGCTCGGCCATGCTGTACTTCCTGGTGGCGACCATCGGCATGCAGATGGACCTGAATGCGCTGCTCGACCGGCCGTGGCTGTTCGTGCTGGGCCTGATCTGGATCTGCGTGCATGGCGGCCTGCTGCTGCTGATGGCCAAGTTGATCCGCGCGCCGCTGTTCTTCATGGCGGTCGGCTCGCAGGCCAACGTCGGCGGCGCGGCTTCGGCCCCGGTGGTGGCCAGCGCCTTCCACCCGGCGCTGGCGCCGGTCGGCGTGCTGCTGGCGGTGCTCGGCTACGCCCTCGGCACCTATGGCGCCTACGTGACCGGCCTGGTGCTGCGCGCGCTGGCCACCTGAGCCGGCGCGGCGGCGGTGGCCGGCTGCAGCGCGCGGTCGACGGCGTCGATCGCCCCGGCCAGGTAGCCCGGGAACACGGGCGACCATTCGCTGCCGATGCCGGTCATGCAGCCAGCCCAGGGGCCGGCCCCGGCCACGGCTTCCGGCGCCTCGGCATGGCCGCCCATGCCGTCGAGGTCGGCCGCGGTCGCCGTGTATCCGTCGACTGCCCAGTCCTTGATGAAGTCGGCCTGCGGCGTCGCCGCCTGCGCGCCGAACAGGCGCGCCAGCTGGGCGCGGCAATGGCCGCGCAGTTCCTCTTCGCTGAAGCGCCCGCGCACCTGGGCAGGGAGCGCGAAGAAGCCGAACAGCGCAGCGCTGCCGCCGGGGGCGCAAGCATCGTGGATTTCGCCCAGCGGCCCGACGGCGCTGCGCGCCGCGCCGGACAAGCCCTGCTCGCGCCAGAACGGCGTGTCGTAGACCGCCAGGTATTTTGCGTGCGGCGCCATCCAGGTGGGCGTGGCCTGCCATGCGCGCGCCAGTGCATCGGGTAACGCAGGGTCGAAGGCGAGGGTGGCGGCCAGCAGCCGCGGCGGGGCCGCCAGCAGCACGTGCCCGGCTTGCCGGGTCGTGAGCTTGCCCCGCGCGTCTTCGCTGTCCAGCTCGACCAGCGTCCCCTGGCGGCGCAGGCGCCGCACCGCCTGTCCGGTGACGATCCGGGACGCCTCCAGGCGCATCCGCAGGGCCTCGGTGAGCGCCGCCATCCCGCCGGCCAGGCGCATCGAGGCCGGCGCATTGACGTAGCCGCGCATCCGCAACGGACCTTCGCTGCGCGAGCGCTCGGCCATCATGTCGCCGGCCTCGTGTTGGGCGAAGCGTTCCAGGTCAAGCTCGCGCACCAGGCGGTCCAGCGCGGGCTGCAGATCGGGCCAGAACCAGGTCGGGCCCAGGTCGAAGCGCCCGGTCGAGAGGATGCGCCCGCCGGGCACCTCGCGGGCTTCCAGCAGCACATAGTCGGTGCAGCCTTGCTGTTCCAGCCGGTACGCGGCATACAGGCCGCTCAGGCCGCCGCCGACGATGGCGAAGCGGGTGGTGTGGATGCTCATGTCAGCTGGGCCATGCCGGCCAGGTGGCCGGTCTTGAGGTACAGGTTCGCGCCGCTGTCGCCGGCGACCAGGCCGGGCTGGGCGCCGGCGGGCAGGCGGATCCAGGTGCCGCGCGGATAGCGCTGCCCGCCCGCGACCAGCTCTCCTTCGAGGACCAGCAGCTCGGCGCCGCCGGCGCCCGGGTCCGCCAGCGCCTGTCCGGGCGCGAGGCGCTGCAGGCAGACCTGTTCGTGCGCGTTCGAGAACAGCCGGCAGACCGCGCCTTGCCCTTCTTGCACCCAGTTGGCCGGGTCGCGAGTATCGATGCGTACGCGCTGCTCGTCATGCGGCGCCATCTGCCGCAGCTTGACGAAGATGAGGGCGCCCGGACGGCTGAACGGCTGGTGCATTGAACCGGAGGGACTGCGCAGGTACCAGCCTGCCGGGAAGTCGCCGCTCTCGTCCGAAAACGTCCCCGACAGGACCAGGATCTCTTCGCCGTCGGGGTGCGCGTGGGCAGGGAAAAAGGAGTCCGGCGCGTAGCGCACGATGCTGGTCGCACGGGCCTGTTCGGCGCCGATCCGGTCCAGCATCACGCGCTCGACGCCGCTTTGCGGCGAGGCGCTCCATTGGTAGCGGTCGGGTGTGACGACGACGGACTGCGAAAAATCTGCGTTGACCAGCATGGTGCTTCCTTTCCCTGAATGTTCATTGCGGCCAGCCATGACGCCGCCATCGACGTCCCAGATGGCGCCGGTGACACAGGCTGCGTTGTCCGACAACAGGAAGCTTACCGCGTCGGCGACGTCCTGGGGCGTGCCGACACGGCCGATCGGGTGGAAGGCATTGAAACCCTGCAGGGCGCGGTGCACCTCGGCCTTCGGGATGAAGCCTTCGTAGATCGGGGTTCCCACCACCGCCGGCGCCACCGCGCTGACGCGGATGCGCTTCGGGACCAGTTCCATTGTGGTGCATCGGCCCGAATGTACAAGTCTGCCGCGGCTGGTTGCTGGCCGAAGCAGCAGCCTGGCCGGATCTTCCTGTCGGATCGGCAAACAAGTGTTCCGCGTACCCGTCTGCGTACACCACGAAGGCGAAAAATGCGGTACCTTAGCATTTGCGACAACGCTGTCCCCGCCAGACCCGGGTGGGGATGCCCAGCAAGTGCTCCGCTCGCTTGCCGTTGTCCTGCATCAATAGAATCTCGCCTCTAAGTTCCCGTTTGACATTTCAACTCTGGTAGATAATAGTACGAGCGTTCGGATTTTTTCGATTCAGGGGCAGTCATTACTACTTCAGCCAAATTCATGCGCAAGGGCGAGCTCACGCGGGCAGCGATTCTCGACGTGGCGCTCGAGCTTTCCAGCCGCGACGGCTTGGAAGGCCTCACCATCGGCCTGCTGGCCGACCGGATGAACATGAGCAAGTCCGGCGTGTTCGCGCACTTCGGTTCGCGCGAAGACCTGCAGCTGGAGGTCGTCAAGCTGTACCACCACCGCTTCGAGCAGGAAGTGTTCTTCCCGAGCGTGCGCGAGCCGCGCGGCCTGCCGCGCCTGCAGTCGATGTTCGACCGCTGGCTGGCGCGCGTGTCGGTCGAGATCGCGTCTGGCTGCATCTACATCAGCGGCGCCGTCGAGTACGACGACCGCCCGGGTCCGATCCGCGAGGAGCTGGTCAAGATGGTGCAGGACTGGCAGGATGCGCTGCGCCGCGCCGCGCGCCAGGCGGTCGAGGTCGGCCACCTGCGCGCCGACGCCGACGCCGAGCAGCTGGTGTACGAGATGTACGGGCTGATCCTGGCCCTGCACCACGACGCCCGCTTCCTGCGCAATGCCGGCGCGGTCGACCGCGCGCGCCGCGGCTTCGAGCGCCTGATCGAGAACTACCGTAACCCGATTCCGCCGCAAGGCACCCCGGCCCACTAACACTGCCGGCCAGTCAACACACTTTTACCTTCGTTCAGGAGAAAACCATGGGTCAGTACGTCGCGCCAATCCGGGATATGCAGTTCGTTCTGCACGAATTCCTCAATGTCAGCGAAGAGTTCAAGAACCTGCCTGCCTACCAGGAGATCGACGCCGACATCATCAACCAGGTGCTCGAGGAAGGTGCGAAATTCACGCAGGAAGTCCTGTTCCCGCTGAACCACTCGGGCGACCGCGAAGGCTGCCACTTCGATCCGGCCACCAAGGCCGTGACCACCCCGAAGGGCTTCAAGGAAGCCTACAAGCAGTACGTCGAAGGCGGCTGGGCCGCGCTGGCGTGCGATCCGGAATACGGCGGCCAGGGCCTGCCGGTCTCGCTGAACAACTCCTTCTACGAGATGCTGAACTCGTCGAACCAGGCATGGACCATGTACCCGGGCCTGTCGCACGGCGCCTACGAGTGCCTGAAGGAGCACGGCACCGAAGACCAGAAGAAGTTCTACCTGCCCAAGCTGGTGTCGGGCGAGTGGACCGGCACCATGTGCCTGACCGAAGCGCACTGCGGCACCGACCTGGGCCTGCTGCGCACCAAGGCCGAGCCGCAGGCTGACGGCACCTACAAGATCACCGGCTCCAAGATCTTCATCTCGGCCGGCGAACACGACATGGCCGAGAACATCGTCCACCTGGTGCTGGCACGCCTGCCGGACGCGCCGGAAGGCTCGAAGGGCATCTCGCTGTTCCTGGTGCCGAAGTTCCTGCCGAACCCGGACGGCTCGATCGGCGAACGCAACGGCATCGCCTGCGGCGCCATCGAAGAGAAGATGGGCATCCACGGCAACGCCACCTGCCAGATGAACCTGGACAACGCCGTCGGCACCCTGATCGGCCAGCCGCACAAGGGCCTGCAGGCGATGTTCGTGTTCATGAACGCCGCCCGCCTGGGCGTCGGCATGCAGTCGCTGGGCCTGACCGAAGTCGCCTACCAGAACGCGCTGGTGTATGCGAAAGACCGCATCCAGATGCGTTCGCTGTCGGGCCCGAAAGCGCCAGACAAGCCGGCCGACCCGATCATCGTGCACCCGGACGTGCGGCGCATGTTATTGACTGCTAAAGCCTTCGCCGAAGGCGGCCGCGCGCTGACCTCGTACATCGCGCTGCAGATCGACCGCGAACTGAACCACCCGGACGAAGCAGTGCGCAAGGAAGCCGCCGGCGAAGTCGCGCTCCTGACCCCGATCGTCAAGGCCTTCATCACCGACAACGGCTGGATCGCCACTTCGGAAGCGATGCAGGTGTACGGCGGCCACGGCTACATCAGCGAGTGGGGCATGGAGCAGTACGTGCGCGACGCCCGCATCAACATGATCTACGAAGGCACCAACACCGTGCAGTCGCTGGACCTGCTGGGCCGTAAGATCCTGATGGACAACGGCACCAAGCTGCGCGCCTTCGGCGAGAAGATCAAGGCTTTCGTGGAAGAGAACGGCCTGGACGAGTCGATGTCCGAATTCGTGACCCCGCTGGGCGAACTCGGCGAAAAGGTCACCAAGCTGACCATGGAAATCGGCATGAAGGCCTTCCAGAACCAGGACGAAGTCGGCGCCGCCGCCGTGCCTTACCTGCGCGTCGTGGGCCACCTGGTGTTCAGCTATTTCTTCGCCCAGATGGCGAAGATCGCGCTGGCCAAGCAGGATTCGGGCGACAAGTTCTACGAAGCCAAGCTGCACACCGCGCGCTTCTACTTCGCCCGCCTGTACCCGGAAACCGCGATGCTGATCCGCCAGGCACGTTCGGGCGCATCGAACCTGCTGGCCATGGACGCAGACCTGTTTTAACACACCATCACGTGGCCTCCGCTCCAAGAGCGGAGGCCACGACTTATCCAAGGAAATAAGAATGTCCAATTTCATCGTCAAGAAAGTCGCCGTGCTGGGCGCCGGCGTGATGGGCGCGCAGATCGCTGCGCACTGCGTGAACGCCAAGGTGCCGGTCGTGCTGTTCGACCTGCCGGCAAAAGAAGGCAACAAGAACGCCATCGTCCTGAAGGCCATCGAAGGCCTGAAGAAGCTGTCGCCGGCCCCGCTGGGCAACAAGGACGACGCTTCCCTGATCGAAGTGGCCAACTACGAGGACAACCTCGACGTGCTGGCAGGCTGCGACCTGATCATCGAAGCCATCGCCGAGCGCATGGACTGGAAGCACGACCTGTACAAGAAGGTCGCCCCGCACATCGCCCCGAACGCGATCTTCGCCTCCAACACCTCGGGCCTGTCGATCAACAAGCTGGCCGAAGGCTTCGATGACGAACTGAAGGCGCGCTTCTGCGGCGTGCACTTCTTCAACCCGCCGCGCTACATGCACCTGGTCGAACTGATTCCGACCACCAGCACCCGTCCGGAAATCCTGGACCAGCTCGAAACCTTCCTGACCTCGACCCTGGGCAAGGGCGTGGTGCGTGCAAAAGACACCCCGAACTTCATCGCCAACCGCGTCGGTATCTTCGGCATGCTGGCCACCATCCACGAAGCCGAGAAGTTCGGCCTGTCGGTGGACGTGGTCGACGACCTGACCGGCGCCAAGCTGGGCCGCGCCAAGTCCGGCACCTTCCGCACCGCCGACGTCGTGGGCCTGGACACCATGGGCCACGTCATCAAGACCATGCAGGACACCCTGCAGGACGACCCGTTCTTCAGCCTGTACAAGACCCCGGACGTGCTGGCCAAGCTGATCGAGAAGGGCGCGCTGGGCCAGAAGGCCGGCGGCGGCTTCTATAAAAAGGTCGGCAAGGAGATCCAGCGTCTCGACTTCGCCACCGGCGAATACGTGGCCAGCGGCGCCAAGGCCGCCGACATCGTCGCCCGCATCCTGAAAGAAAAGGACCCGGTCAAGAAGTTCAAGGCCATGCGCGAATCGACCAATCCGCAGGCGCAGTTCCTGTGGGCGATCTTCCGCGACGCCTTCCACTACATCGCGTTTCACCTGGAGTCGATTGCCGACAACGCGCGCGACGTCGACTTCGCCATGCGCTGGGGCTTCGGCTGGAGCGTCGGCCCGTTCGAGACCTGGCAGGCCGCCGGCTGGACCCAGATCGCCCAGTGGGTGAAGGAAGACATCGATAGCGGCAAGGCGCTGTGCAATGCACCGCTGCCAGCCTGGGTGTTCGAGGCGCCGGTCGCCGAGAAGGGCGTGCACACCGCTGAGGGTTCGTACTCGGCCTCGAAGAACGCGTATGTTCCGGCGTCCGACCTGCCGGTCTACCAGCGCCAGCAGTTCCGCGCCCCGGTGCTGGGCGCGACCACCGTCGATCCGAAGACCTTCGGCACCACCGTGTTCGAGGACGACTCGGTGCGCCTGTGGCATTCGGACGACGAGGTGCTGGTCATCTCGCTCAAGACCAAGATGCACGTCATCGGCGAAGGCGTGGTGAAGGGCCTGCAGCGCGCCATGGCGGAAGCCGAGAAGGGCTTCAAGGGCCTGGTGATCTGGAATACCGACGCGGCCGAAGGCGGCGCCTTCTCGGCCGGCGCCGACCTGCAGTCGGCCCTGCCGGCCTTCATGATGGGCGGCGCCAAGGCGATGGAACCGATGGTGCGCGACCTGCAGGACGTCTTCATGCAGATGAAGTACTCGAACATCCCGGTGGTCGCCGCTGTCGCGGGCCTGGCGCTGGGCGGCGGCTGCGAGATGGCCCTGCACGCTTCCAAGCGCGTGGCCTCGATCGAGTCCTACATCGGCCTGGTCGAAGTCGGCGTCGGCCTGGTGCCGGCCGGCGGCGGCCTGAAGGAAGCGGCCGTGCGCGCCTTTACCGAGGCCAAGGGCAACGACATCCTGCAATTCCTGAAGACCGGCTTCACCAACGCGGCCACCGCGCAGGTGTCGAAATCGGCCCTGGAAGCGAAGGCCATGGGCTACCTGAAGGAAGACGACGTCATCGTCTTCAACCCATACGAACTGCTGCACGTGGCCAAGACCACCGCGCGCGCCATGTTCGACGCCGGCTACCGCGCACCAATGCGCCGCCCGGTGACCGTCACCGGCCGCTACGGCTGGGCGACGATCCGCGGCCAGCTGGTCAACATGCGTGACGGCGGCTTCATCTCGGCCTACGACTACCACCTGGGCGACACCATCGCCGAGATCGTGACCGGCGGCGACATCGACCAGGGCAGCGTGGTGTCCGAACAGTGGCTGCTCGACATGGAACGCAAGGCCTTCATCGCGCTGCTGAGCAACCCGAAGACCCAGGAACGCATCATGGGCATGATGCAAAACGGTAAGCCGGTGCGCAACTAATCGGGCCACTTCGCGCCGACAGAACAGGACGACAAATCATGAGCAAACAACTTCAAGACGCATACATCGTCGCAGCGACCCGCACCCCGATCGGCAAGGCGCCGCGCGGCTTCTTCAACAAGACCCGTCCGGATGACCTGCTGGTCGCCGCGATCCGCGGCGCCATGGCCGCCGTGCCGAACCTGGACCCGGCCCTGATCGTCGACGCCATCGTCGGCTGCTCGTTCCCGGAAGCGGAGCAGGGCTTCAACGTGGCGCGTAATTCGGTGGTGCTGGCAGGCCTGCCGAACACCGTCGGCGGCGTCACCGTGAACCGCTACTGCGCCTCGGGCATCACCGCCCTGGCCATGGCAGCCGACCGCATCCGCGTCGGCGAAGCCGACGTGATGATCGCCGGCGGCGTCGAATCGATGTCGATGGTCCCGATGATGGGCCACCACCCGTCGATCAACATGGAGACCTTCAAGGACGAGAACGTGGGCCTGGCCTACGGCATGGGCCTGACCGCCGAGAAGGTGGCCGAGCAGTGGAAGATCTCGCGCGAAGACCAGGACGCCTTCGGCCTGGAATCGCACCGCCGCGCCATCGCCGCGCAGCAGGCCGGCCTGTTCAAGGACGAGATCACCCCGGTGGAAATCGTCACCCGCACGCCGAACCTGAAGACCGGCGAGATCGACGTCAAGCGCCGCACCGTCGACCTGGACGAAGGCCCGCGCGCCGACGCCTCGATGGAAGGCATGGCCAAGCTCAAGCCGGTGTTCGCCGCCAAGGGCAGCGTGACCGCCGCGACCTCGTCGCAGATGTCGGACGGCGCCGGTGCGCTGATCGTCGTCAGCGAAAAGATCCTGAAGGAGCACAACCTGACTCCGCTGGCCAAGTTCTCCTCGTTCGCCGTGCGCGGCGTGCCGCCGGAGATCATGGGCATCGGCCCGAAGGTCGCGATTCCCGCGGCGCTGGCCGCCGCCGGCATCACGCAAGACCAGCTGGACTGGATCGAGCTGAACGAAGCCTTCGCCGCCCAGGCGCTGGCCGTGATCCGCGACCTCGGCCTGGACACCAGCAAGGTCAACCCGATGGGCGGCGCGATCGCCCTGGGCCACCCGCTGGGCGCGACCGGCGCGATCCGCGCCGCGACCGTGGTGCACGCACTGCGCCGCAACAACCTGAAGTACGGCATGGTGACCATGTGCGTCGGCGCCGGCATGGGCGCGGCTGGTATCATCGAGCGCGTTTAAGCATCAAGCAGTAATACCGCGTGGGCGGGAGAACCGTTTGCCCTTGTAGGGTGGGCGGGTCTCCCGCCCACGCGTCCAACCAGCTTTAGAAGAATCGGAGACCCTGAAACATGGACATGCTGATCAACAAGGCCAACGGCCTCCTGAGCATCGAATTCAACCGCCTGGCGCGCAAGAACGCCATCACCGGCGCCATGTACACCACCATGGCCGAGGCCTTGCTCGACGCCGAGCAGGATCCCGCCGTGCGGGTCGTCCTGATCGCCGGCAAGCCGGAGATTTTCACCGCCGGTAACGACCTCGACGACTTCCTGAACAACGTCGGCGCAGGCGCCATGACCGAAGACCGTCCGGTGTTCCAGTTCATGCGCGCGCTCGAAGGCTGCACCAAGCCGGTCATCGCGGCCGTCGCCGGCGCCGCGGTCGGCATCGGCACCACCATGCTGATGCACTGCGACCTGGTCTACTGCGCCGACAACGCGAAGTTTTCCATGCCCTTCACCCAGCTCGGCCTGTGCCCGGAATTCGCCTCGTCGCTGCTGGTGGCGCAGAGCGCCGGCTACACCCGCGCCGCCGAGAAGCTGATGCTGGGCGAAGCCTTCGGCGCCCAGGAAGCCTTCGAGATGGGCATCGTCGCGCGCGTGCTGCCGGCCGCCGAACTGCTGCCGTTCGCGCAGGGCCAGGCCGCCAAGCTGGTGGCGCTGCCTGCCGCCTCGATCCGCGCCACCAAGGCCCTGATGCGGCGTTCGCGCGCGGCCCTGGTCGCCGAGACCATCGCCGTGGAAAACAAGCAGTTCGGCGCCATGCTGGTCGCGCCGGAAGCGAAGGAAGCCTTCACCGCCTTTTTTGAAAAGCGCAAGCCGGATTTCTCGAAGTTCGACTGATTCAAAAGTCGTGGCGGATGCCGGCAGCAAGGGCCTGGCCGCCACTGATGCCGGCATCGAAATCGTCCAGGCCGCCGCGGCGCGGCGTCAGGACGGCGGTGCTGCCTTCCCGGTAGTACTCCGCGAACAGTTTGGTATCGTCCGACAGCTGGTGGTCGACGCCGAGGTGGACGATGTTGTCGCCGTAGTTTTCCACCCGCGCCAGCATCAGCTTGACCGTGGTCCTGCCCATCTCGTAGCTGCCGAACAGGTTGATGGCCTGGTTGCCGTCGCTCGCGAAGCTGCCGCGCTGGCGATTCCCCGAGTCGAAGCGCTCGACCTTGGCTGCGAGGTAGAGCTTGCCGGCCTTGTGGCTGGCGGATAGTCCGAACAGGCGATTGCGTCCGTAGCCCGCGTCGCCCCGGTCATCCACGCCGGCGGCAAGGCGGGTGTTGCCGAAGGTGTAGGTGGCGGCGAGCTGCCGGCGCGGCGCATCGATGCGCGAGGTCGAGCGCGCGTTTCCGCTGCTGCCGGTATACGCTGCGCTGAGCGAGAAGCCCGAGACCTCCGGCGTCGAATAGGCCAGGGTCTGGGCCACGCGAAACACGGTATAGGTCGCGAAGCCGCTGTAATAGGTGCTGAACATGTCCACCGGCGCCGCGACCGCATTGTAGTAGGGCATCCACTGCTGGCCGTAGGCGATCGTGCCGAACCTGCTCCGCAAGCCCAGCTGGGCGAGCCTGATCCGCTCCCCGTGCGGCCGCTTGGCATCGCCCTGGTCGTAGGGATCGCGCATCCTGAAGTTGGCCGAGTCGACGGGGAGCTCCAGCTGACCCGTCAGGGTCAGCGCGGCGCCCAGCGGATAGTCGACCTTCACTCCCACCCGTGAGTAGGCGTCCCGGAAGCCGACATAACTGTCGAGGCGATCGTCGCGATCCGGGCTGACCGCCTCGACCTGGGCGCGCAGCGAAGCGTAGAAGTCGACGACGGGAGTGTCCTGGGCAGCCAGGCCAGTCGAAGCCAGGCAGCCTGCCAGTCCGAGCACGACATCTCTTGAAGCAAGGTGCAGCGTAAACATGATCGTCTCCTGTCAAACCAGGTGCGGCGGCATGCTCAGGACCTCGAGCATCAGTTCGCTGACGCCATCCCACACGATCTGCACGCCAAGGCACAGCAGGATGAAGGCGGTCAGGCGCAGGAAGACGGCGGTGCCGGCTTCGCCGATCAGGCGCAGGAAGTGCTCCCCATAGCGGAAGGCGAGATACAGCAGCACGCCGATGAGCGCCAGCGCCAGCAGGGCGCCGCCCATCCGCGCCAGTGACAGCACCATCCGGACATCGTGCAGGGAAACGCCCACGGTGATGGCGACCGAGATCGAGGCCGGACCGCAGCTGATCGGAAAAGTCAGCGGATAGAAGGCCTGGCGGTGCGCATGGTCGGGTGTGTAGGCCCCGGCCAGGGCGGCCCGGCTGTCGGGCGTGGACGGCGTCGCCCCCAGCAGGCGCCAGGCCACCGAGGCAAGCAGCAGGCCGCCGCCGATACGGACGATGGGCAGCGAGATGCCGAAGAAGTCGAGCACATAGGAACCGATCAGCATCGAGCCGGTCATCAGCCAGAACATGTTGCGCGCGATACGGCGCGCCAGCAGGGCGCGGGTCGCCGCCGATGCCCCATCGGTCATGCTGAGGAAAATCGGTGCTGTTGCTGCCGGATTCAGGATCGGCAGCATGGTTGCCAGCACAAACAAAAAACTTTTGGCTGCTGCCAGCATTAACTCGATCGTCATGACAATTTCTGCGTGTTACGACGACAGGCGTCGCGCTCAGGAGACGGCGAGCTGCATCGCAAGAAGGTCTGGAACGAGAGTATAGGCTAGGAGCAAAAAACGTGACGCCCGCTGCCGACTTACAACTGTCGCACCAGCCCGTCGCCGACAAAGACGCGGTAGCGCCGGATCCGGCCCGTAACCGTGTCCGGTCCCTGGCGCGGCGTGTAGCGCAGGCCCGCAATCTCGGTGGACGCGCCCAGGTCGATGATCAGCCGCGCCGGGCCCGGATGCACTTCCTGGCCGTAGGCCGTATGCCAGTAGTCGCTGGTCTGGCCGTTGATGGCGTTCAGGGCGCCGCCGTCTTCCTTGTGCGCTTCCTCGCTGCTGGCGTAGGCGATGGTCCAGGCGCTCTGGTTCATGGGCTTGCCGTCCGGGCCGAGCAGGGCGAGTTCGGCTACGGCCGCGTGAGGCTTGCCGTCGAAGCTGTCGACCACCTCGAGACACAGCTGGCGCCCGCGTGCGGGCCCATCGAACTTCACCTCCTGGGTGGCGGGTCCGCCGGCGAACTGCCCGGTGTGCACCGGCGTCAGGCCGGCCAGGTTCGGCCGGGCATTCCTGGCCGGGCGTGGGAGGTCGCGCTCCGGATGCAACTCATCCAGGATCGGTGTGGTGCGTCCTTCGATGCGGCTGGCGCGTGGCCCGGTAAGGTCGAGCACGACGACTTCATTGCGGCCGGCTTTCACCCAGGGGCCCGGCAGGTACATGGTCTGGGTCGGGCCGATGCTCCAGTAGCGGCCCAGGCAGCGGCCATTGATCCAGACGATGCCCTGGCCCCAGCTGGACATGTCGAGGAAGGTGTCGGCCCGTTCCTTCGCATCGAAACTGCCGCGCCAGAAGGCCGGGCCGGCAACGCGTTTGGCCTGCCAGCGCAAGGGCGGCAGCTCGCCGTCGGCGCCGAAGTCGATGGCGCGGATGCCCCAGCCCTTGAGTTCTTCGGCGGCGCCGTCTTTGGTGCGCAACACGACCGGACCCTGCAAGCCCTTGCGGTCGTGGATCTCGACACCGAAGTTCACGCGTGCGATGGTGTATAGCAGGATCTCTATCCTGGTCGGTCGGGTGCGCGCGGGCAGGTCGACGCTGAAGCGGCGCTGCCGGGTGTCCATCGTGCCCGCCAGGCGTCCGCCGTCGTAGATCCAGGCCAGGTCGCGCGCGTTGGCGACCTCCAGCTTGCCCGCCGGGCCGGGCGGCAAGGTGACGCTGTAGGCGACCAGGCCGCGGCTGATGTCGTACTGCTCGATGTTGCGCGGCGAGCTGTCCCTGATCGCCGCTTCAGGCAGGTTCGCGAACACGGGGGCGGTCTCGCTCAGTGCAAAGGCGGGAACCGCCATCACCGGCAAGTGTGCCGGCGCGGCAGGCAGGGTCTCGCCGGGCGCCAGGTGACGGCTCAGGCATTCGCGGTAGGTACGGAATTTCTCGCCCAGCCAGCCCGCCTCGCTGATCGGGGCGTCGTAGTCGTAGCTGGTCGTATCGGGACGGAAGGGGCGGTCGCAGCCGCCCCACAGGCCGAAGGTGGTGCCGCCATGCGCCATGTACAGGCTGAACGAGCCGTTCGCCTTGAGCATGGTGTCGATGTCGCGGATGGCGCGCGCATTGTCGCCGCGCTTGTGCGGCGTGCCCCAGGTGTCGAACCAGCCGGAATAGTATTCGCCGCACATCAGGGGCCCTTGCTGCACGCTGGCCAGGGCCTTGAAACCCCGTTCCGGGTCGCTGCCGAAGTTGGCCACCGAAAGCAGTTCCGGGATGTGGGTCTTGGCCACCGCATTGGTCGGGTTGCACTGGAATAGCGGGACATCGAAGCGCGCGTCGAGCAGGGCCTGGCGCATGAGGCGCATGTAGTCGCGGTCTTCGCCGAAGAATCCGTATTCGTTCTCGACCTGCACCATCAGGATCGGGCCGCCCTGGGTCAGCTGCATCGGCGCCAGCACCCGGCCGACCTCCTGTAGCCAGCGCCGCGCCGGCTGCACGAATGAGGGCGCGCGGGTGCGCAGGAAAGCATCGCCCGGGTGCTTGAGCAGCCACCACGGCAGGCCGCCCATTTCCCATTCGGCGCAGGCGTAGGGGCCCGGTCGCAGGATCACCCACAGGCCTTCGGCCTGCGCCAGCCTGCAGAATTCGGCGGCGTCGCGCTGTCCGTCCCAGCGGTACTGGCCTTCGCGCCACTCGTGGTAATTCCAGAACAGGTAGGCGCAGACCGTGTTCAGGCCCATCGCCTTGATCGCCTTCAGGCGGTGTCCCCAGTATTCACGCGGCACGCGCGCAAAGTGCATTTCGCCGCAGCGGATCTGCAGGGGCTTCCCGTCGAGCAGGAAGTCCTTGTCGCCGATGGCGAAGCGGGGCGCGGCGGCCGCGGTTCCCGGTACGCTCAACGCAAGGGCGGTGCCGGCGGCGGCGCCGAGGAAGCCGCGGCGCGATGGGTGAGGGGACATGGCGGTTCCTGGTCGAGAATGTGCTGCCCTTCATGGTAGAGGAAGTCGCCGTGCCGTAGCAGGGGCTCCTGCACAATGCTCATCAGGTTGATTCCAGGCGCACCGGATCCCGTAGTAAGGTAGTCCGATGCGCGTGAATCGGCGTCGTGGAGACATCATGAGACGGACCCCTGTTGCGGCCTCGCTGGCCTGTGCCGCCGTGCTGTGCGCATGCGCAGGGCCCGCGAAGCAGGGTGACGGCGCGCGCATCGTCGAGGTGGCGGATGGCTGGGCGGCCAACTCGGTCAATGCCGTGGTGTTCCGCAAGAATTCCCTCGTCACCCACGAAGGCCAGCAGTACATCGCCTTCTACGATGCCGCCGGCAGGGTGGTGCTGGGCAAGCGCCGCCCGGGCGACCTGCTATGGCAGCTGGCGCCCACCCAGTACCTGGGCAATGCGCGCGATGCGCACAACAGCATCAGCATCATGGTCGACGGCGCCGGCACCCTGCACGTGGCCTGGGACCACCATAATGGTCCCTTGCGCTACGCCCGCGGCACGGCGCCCGGCGCGCTCACACTCGGTCCCCAGGAAGCGATGACCGGGCGCGGCGAAGCTTCCGTCTCCTACCCCGAGTTCTACCGCATGCCGCAAGGCGGGCTGCTGTTCCTGTACCGCGACGGCGGCTCCGGCCGCGGCAACCTGGTGCTCAACCGCTACGACCCGGAAAGCCGCAGCTGGACCCGGCTGCAGGACAATCTGCTGAGCGGAGAAGGGCGGCGCAACGCCTACTGGCAGGCCTTCGTCGACCGGGCCGGGACGCTGCACCTGTCCTGGGTATGGCGCGAGTCGCCCGACGTCGCCAGCAACCATGACCTGGCCTACGCCCGTTCGCGCGACGGCGGCCGCAGCTGGGAACGCAGCAACGGAGAGCGCTATGTGTTGCCGATCACGGCAGGCAGCGCCGAAGTGGCGGCGCGTATCCCGCAAGGGAGTGAATTGATCAACCAGACCGCCATGGCGGCCGACCGCGACGGCAATCCCGTCATCGCGAGCTATTGGCGCGACGCCGCCTCCGCCGTGCCGCAATACCGCGTGGTGGTCCACGACGGCCAGGCCTGGCGCGCGCAGGACCTGGGCTTCCGGCGCGCGCCGTTCTCGCTGTCCGGCATGGGGACCAAGGCGATCCCGATCTCGCGTCCGCAAATCCTGCTCGATGGCGCGGGCGCCTGGCTGCTGTTCCGCGACGAAGAGCGGGGCAACAAGGTGTCCGTGGCCTGCACGAGCGAGCTGCGGCGCGGCGGCTGGCAGGTGTTCGACCTGCTCGACCGCGCGGTGGGCGCATGGGAGCCGAGCTTCGACACCGAATTGTGGGGCAGCTCCGGCCAACTCAACCTTTATCTGCAAACCGTCCACCAGGCCGATGCCGAAGGCGTCCTGCCCAGCGGCCCGACGAAGGTCGGCGTACTGGAATGGACACCGGCCTGTCCACCCACACCATGAACGAGATGAACCCCAAAAAATACTTCACCGGCATGCTGGTCGCGCTGAGCGTCGTGCTGGGCGGCTGTGCAGCGGCGCCGGCATCCGACGCGGGTGTCAGGCGCAGCGAGGCGGTCGCCGTGATCGACAAGGTCAACACCTACTGGCAGTCGACTACCCCCGCGAAGCAGTGGGCCTTCTGGGACGTCGCGGCCTACCACACCGGCAACATCGAAGCCTACCGCGTGACCGGCAAGGAGGAATACCGGCGCTACTCCGAGGAATGGGCCGAGCATAACGCCTGGCAGGGCGCGGCTTCAAACGACAAGGCGCGCTGGAAGTACAACTACGGCGAGACCCCCGAGCACGTGCTGTTCGGCGACTGGCAGATCTGCTTCCAGACCTATGCCGACCTGTATCGACTGGAGAATGACCCGCGCAGGATCGCCCGCGCCCGCGAGGTGATGGAGTACCAGATGAGCACCCCCAACAAGGATTACTGGTGGTGGGCCGACGGCTTGTACATGGTCATGCCGGTCATGACCAAGATGTACCGGATCACGGGAAACCGCCAGTACCTGGACAAGCTGCACGAGTACTTCGCGTACGCGGACGGCATCATGTACGACCCCGGCGAACAGCTGTACTACCGCGACGCCAAGTACGTCTACCCGAAGCACAAGAGCAGCAGCGGCAAGAAGGATTTCTGGGCGCGCGGCGATGGCTGGGTGTTCGCGGGACTGGCAAAGGTGCTGGCGGACCTGCCGCAGGACGACCCCCATCGCGCCCGCTACGTGGAGCGTTACCGGGCGATGGCGGCAGCGCTGCTGCGCAGCCAGCAGCCCGAGGGCTACTGGACCCGCAGCATGCTCGACCCTGCGCACGCCCCGGGGCCGGAGACCAGCGGCACCGCGTTCTTCACCTATGGGCTGCTATGGGGGATCAATCATGGCCTGCTGCCGCGCGAGGCTTACCTGCCGGCGGCGCAGCGCGGCTGGCGCTACCTGACGACGCTGGCCGTACAGGCCGACGGCAAGGTGGGTTATGTCCAGCCGATCGGCGAGCGCGCGATTCCCGGTCAGCTCGTCGACCAGAACTCGACCGCGCCGTTCGGCGTCGGGGCCGTGCTGCTGGCCGCGGCGGAGATGGCGCGCCTGGCGGATCGATAAGGAAGGCAGACATGGAACGTCGACACTTCATGCGCGCGTTCGCCGCCGGCGCCGCCGTCCCCGGCATGCTCGCGGCCGGCACAGCCCCGGCGGCACCAGCGGCGAACGGCGAACGCGCCTACCTGCTGCGCCTCCTGCAACGGATGGCCGAGCCGGTACTGAGCCTGATGTCGAAGGGAGAACTGAAAAAGCGGTTCCCGCTCGAACTGAGCCCCACCTGGGATGGCCGCGCCGCGTCGGTGGCCTACCTCGAGTGCTTCGGCCGCCTGATGGCGGGCATCGCGCCCTGGCTCGCGCTGCCGGTGGACGGCAGCGAAGAGGGCAGCCTGCGCCGGCGTTTGCAGC
Organism: Massilia sp. X63; assembly: GCF_041023745.1. Lineage (NCBI taxonomy): Bacteria > Pseudomonadati > Pseudomonadota > Betaproteobacteria > Burkholderiales > Oxalobacteraceae > Massilia > Massilia sp. X63. The sequence goes on along the minus strand of NZ_JBFTEF010000011.1, from coordinate 42,510 downwards.
AGATGGCGCTGCAAAGCTATGCCAACGCGGTCGATCCGGGCAGCCAGGACTATCTGACATGGAAGGGAGAAGGCCAGGCCCTGGTCGATTCCGCCTATTTCACCAATGCCCTGCTGCGCGCACCCAAGGCATTGTGGGAGCCGCTCGACGCCGCCACCAAGGCGCGCATCGTCGCCGAGATCAAGGGCCTGCGCCGCGTCGATCCCCCGCACACCAACTGGCTGTTGTTCGCCGCCATGAACGAAGCCTGGCTGCTGTCGATCGGGGAGGAGGCCGACCCGATCCGCATGAACGGCGCGATCCGCCAGATCAACGAGTGGTATGTCGGCGACGGCTGGATCAAGGACGGCAAGGATTTTCACTTCGATTACTACAACGCCTACGTCATGTACCCGATGCTGCTGGAGGTGCTCGACGTGCTGGTCGCGAAGCGGGCGCCGTTCTGGCAGGCCAAGCCGCAGGAACTGCTGGCCCAGGCCACCAGGCGCGCGCAACGCTATGGCGAACACCTGGAGCGCTTCATCGGCCCCGAGGGCAGCTATCCGCCGATCGGCCGCTCGCTCACCTACCGCAGCGCCGCCTTCCAGCCGCTGGCGCTGCTGGCCTGGCGCAAGCAGCTGCCGGCCTCGCTGCCGGAAGGGCAGGTGCGCGCCGCCCTGCATGCGGTGCACCGCGCCATCTGGGATGCGCCCGGCAACTTCACCGACGACGGCTTCCTGACCATCGGCTTTCGCGGCCACCAGCCCGGACTGGGAGACGTGTACTCGAACAACGGCAGCATGTACATCGCGTCCACGAGCCTGCTGGCCCTGGGCCTGCCCGCCGGCGACAGCTTCTGGACCGCGCCGGGCCAGGACTGGACCCAGAAGAAGGCCTTCAGCGGACGCAGCTTCCCGAAGGACTATCCGGTGAAGTACTGATATCCGGTACGGGCGCATGGCCGCCCGGCGAGCGGCTGGAACAATCAGTCCCGGCTGTCCTTGCTCCCGCCGCCGAACAGCTTGTCCTTGGCCGACAGCAGCTTCTGCACCTTGCCGCCCATCTTCATGAGCTGGGCCAGGGATTCCGGCGACAGGCGCTGCAGATCGTCGAACCAGTTGTTGGCCAGGTCGACCAGGTCGTGCATTTCGCGCATGCGCTGCTGCGCGAACACGTCTTCGGGCCGCTCGGCCTGCACCAGCAAGGATTCGCGCAGCACCGACAGGGTCGGCGCCACCTCGCGCCGGCGGCGTTCGGCCGCCACCACCCGGAAGATCTCCCAGACGTCGCCCAGGGAAGTGAAATATTCGCGGCGGTCTCCGGGGATCCGGTGGATCCGCACCAGGCCCCAGGACTGCAGCTCCTTGAGGCCGATGCTCACATTGGAGCGCGAAATGCCCAGTTTCTCGCCGATCTCGTCGGCGTTGAGCTGCTGTTCGGTCACGAACAGCAGGGCATAGATCTGCCCGACCGTGCGATTGATGCCCCAGCGGCTTCCCATTTCGCCGAAATGGCTGACAAAGGTCTGGACGAGTGGAGTCACGGTCGCGCAATGATCAGAACTGAAAAACCGATTATCGCACGCTCGCCAATTCCCGACTAAGCCAGGCGGGTATCCGTGACAAAGCCTGATCCACGGCGCATAATTTCACTAATTCTTGAAAATTCAAAAAACTCTCAAATCTGAGGGTGGATGAATCGTTTGATTGTTGTCGCTCGTAGGCCGGAAACATGGATTCGCACGCTAGTCGCACCGCCGCCCGGACGGCCCCGTCCGGCCCCATCGTCGATGGCGCCGTGCACATGGAGGCAAAGGCGATCGGTGCCGGCGGCCACCTGGCACAGGCCGGCGCCGCCCTGATCTGGATCCCGCAGGCCTTCCTGCTGGCGCTGGCGGTGCAGGGCATCGCCGACGGCGCGGGCGTGCAGGCAGTGACCGTGCCGGCGCTCGCCTTTCTGTTGCTCGGACTGCTGCGCGCTTCGCTCGAGGCCTGGGGCGCGCGCCGGGTATTCGCCGACGCGCGCCGCTTCCTCGGGGCACTGCGCGCCGAGGCGGCCGCCATGCTGGCGCGCCGTTCTCCGCTCGACCGCGGCCGCCCCGCATCCGGTGCGGCGGCCAGTGCGATGGCAGAGCAGGCCGAAGCCGTGCTGCCCTGGCTGGTGCGTTACCAGGGAGCGCGCTGGAAGCTGGCGCTGGTGCCGCCCGTCATCGCCGTGGTGGTGGCGATCCAGTCATGGGTCGCTGCGCTGATCCTGCTGCTGGCCGCGCCCTTGATTCCGGTGTTCATGGCAGTCATCGGCTGGCGCGCCAAGGCAGCCAGCGAGCAGCAGCTGCAGGTGATGGGCGGCATGAACGGCTTCCTGCTGGACCGTTTGCGCGGCCTGTCGACCCTGCGCGCGCTCGGCGCCGTGGACCTGAGCGCGCGCCGCTTGCGCGATACGGCGCAGGCACTGCGCACCAGCACCATGCGGGTACTGCGCATTGCCTTCCTGTCGTCCACCGCGCTCGAGCTGTTCGCGGCGCTGGCCGTTGCCCTGGTGGCCGTGTACGTCGGTTTCCACCTCCTCGGCGATTTTCCCGGCGGCGCCTGGGGCAGCCGGCTCGGCCTGGGCGAAGCCCTGTTCATCCTGTTGCTGGCCCCGGCGTTTTTCGAGCCGCTGCGTGAACTGGCGGCGGCATGGCACGACAAGGCGGCTGGCGAAGCTGCCCTGGCGACGCTCGACCGCTTGCGCGAGCCGGGCATGCGCATGCCCGGCGCGCTGGCAGACGGCGGCGCAGACGCGCAGGCGCAGCGGCCTGTGCGCATCGAGATCGAGGCGCTGCGTTTCGCGCATGACGGAGAAGCGCCGCTGTTCGAGGACCTTGCGCTGTCCATCGCGCCTGGCGAGCATGTCGCGCTGGTCGGTCCGAGCGGCAGCGGCAAGAGCACGCTGCTGGCCTTGATGGCCGGTCTGGCCGCGCCGTCGGGCGGCAGCGTGCGCATCGACGGCATGCCGCTGGACGAGGAGCATGCCGCCACGTTGCGCGCACGCATCGCCTGGATCGGACAGGCGCCGCACCTGTTCCCGGGCACGGTGCGCGGCAACGTCGCCCTCGGCCGGCCCGGCGTCGACGGCGCCGCCGCCGCCGCGGCGCTGCGCCGTTCCGGCCTGGGGCGCGTGCGGCATGCGGTACCGGACGCGCGCCTGGGCGAGGGGGGCGCCGGCCTGTCGGGCGGCGAGCTGGTGCGCCTGGCGCTGGCGCGCGCCGTGGCCGCGCATGGCACCGGCCTGCTGCTGGCCGACGAGCCGACTGCCCACCTCGATCGTGCAAGCGCATCCTGCGTCATCGATTCGCTGCTCGCGTTGTCGCACGGCCGCACCCTGGTGGTGGCGACCCACGACCCGGTGCTGGCTGCGCGCATCGGGCGCGTGGTGCATGTCGGCCGCCGCGACGCGGCCCTGGAGGCGGCATGAAGGATGCGGATACACGCAAGGACGAGCTGGCAGTGGTCGCCCGCCTGTACCTGGCGGGCGGCGGACGCCGCCTGCTGCTGGGCGCGCTGCTTGCCACGCTCACCGTGCTGGCCGGCATGGCGCTGCTCGGCACCTCGGGCTGGTTCATCACGGCGACCGGTCTGGCCGGCTTGTCGGCCGCGGCCGCGCTGGCCTTCAACGTGTTCGTGCCCAGCGCGGCGATCCGCTTGCTGGCGCTGGGCCGGACCTTCTCGCGCTACTTCGAGCGCGTGACCACCCATGACGCAAGCCTGGCGGTGCTGGCTTCCCTGCGCGAACGCCTGTTCCGCGGCTGGGCCGAGCCGATGGCGGCGCGTTTGCTGCTGCGCCGTCCGGCGCGCCTGCTGTTTCGCCTCACGAATGACGTCGACGCCCTGGAAACGGTGTACCTGCGCCTGCTGGTGCCGGCCATTGCCGCCCTCGGCGCCGCCCTGCTGGCAAGCGCCGTGCTCGGCGCGCTCGACTGGCGCCTCGGCCTGGCCATGCTGCTCTGGCTGCTGGCCTGCGGCTGGGGCATCGCGCTGCTTGCCGCACGCCGCGCGACGCCGCTGGCCCTGCGCCGCGCCCAGGCGCTGGAACGGCTGCGTGAACAGACCGCCGACCTGGTGGCGGGCCAGACCGACCTGGTCATGGCAGGCCGGCTTGGCGCCCAGTGCGCACGGCTGGCGGCCACCGACGCGCGCCTGGCGCAGGCCGACGATGCGCTGCACCGCCTCGAAACGCGCGCCGGCTGGGCCTATGCCGCGGCCGGCCACCTCGGCGTGGCGGCCGTGCTGCTGGGCGCCGGCTGGCTGGCGCAGCAGGGCAGGATCGACGCGCCGCTGGCCGCCCTGGCGCTGCTGCTCTCGCTGGCCGCGCTCGAGCCCTTTGCCGCGCTGCGGCGCGGCGCCATCGAGGCCGGACGCAGCCGCCTGGCAGCGCGCCGCCTGGCGCCGCGCCTGCGTGCCGCCGCCCGGACCACGCCGCCCGTCTACGCCGGCGACGCGGCCTTGCACCTGCACGGGGCCGGCGTGGCCTATTCCGGCCGCGCCCAGCCTGCGCTGCACCCCGTCAGCCTGCGCATCGGGCGCGGCGAGCGGGTTGCCTTGATCGGCCTGAGCGGCGCAGGCAAGTCGACCCTGCTGGCATTGGCCGCCGGCGAAATCGCGGCCAGCAGCGGGCGGGTGGACGCCATGCCCTGCACCTGGCTGACGCAGAAAACCGAACTGTTCCAGGACAGCCTGCGCGACAACTTGCGTCTGGCCGCGCCGCAGGCCGACGACGGGCGCCTGTGGGAGGCGCTGGACGCGGCCGGCCTGGGGCGCGAAGTGCGCCGCTTCGCGCACGGACTCGGCACGCCCCTGGGCGAGGGCGGCCTCGGTCTGTCCGGCGGGCAGGCGCGGCGCCTGGCGCTGGCGCGCCTGCTGCTGCGCGATGCGCCGTTCTGGCTGCTCGACGAACCCACCGAAGGGCTCGACGACGTCACTGCCGCCGACGTGCTGGCGCGCCTGGCCGGCCATGCCGACGGCCGCACCCTGCTGGTCGCGACCCACCTGCGCCGCGAAGCCGCCCTGGCCGACCGCCTGCTCGTCATGGACGAAGGCCGGATCGTCGCCGAGCTGCGCCGCGGCGGCATCGACTTCGACGCCGCGCTGGCCGCGCTGCGCGACCGCCCCACCACTTTTCAACAATAAGAAAGGATCACGCCATGGACCTCGATGTCGTCGGGCTCTCCCGACTACAGTTCGCCCTGACGGCGCTCTACCACTTCCTGTTCGTCCCCCTGACACTGGGGCTGTCGATGCTGCTCGCCATCATGGAGACGGTCTACGTCATGACCGGCCGTCCCATCTGGCGGCAGATGACCAAGTTCTGGGGCGTGCTGTTCGGGATTAACTTCGCGATCGGGGTCTCGACCGGCCTCGTGATGGAGTTCCAGTTCGGCATGAACTGGAGCTACTACAGCCACTACGTGGGCGACGTGTTCGGCGCGCCGCTCGCGCTGGAAGGCTTGATGGCCTTCTTCCTGGAAGCCACCTTCGTCGGCCTGTTCTTCTTCGGCTGGGATCGCCTGAGCAAGGTGCAGCACCTGGTCGTGACCTGGCTGACCGCGCTCGGCACCAATTTCTCCGCGCTGTGGATCCTGATCGCCAACGGCTGGATGCAGAACCCGGTCGGCGCCGCCCTCAACCCGCAAACCATGCGCATGGAAGTCACCGACTTCGGCGCGGTGCTCGCCAATCCGGTGGCCCAGGCCAAGTTCGTGCATACGGTCTCGGCCGGCTACGTGGTGGCCGCGCTGTTCGTGCTGGGTGTGTCGGCCTGGTTCCTGCTCAAGGGGCGCCACGCCGACCTGGCCAGGCGCTCGATGACGGTCGCCGCTTCCTTCGGCCTGGCCGCCTCGCTGTCGGTGGTGGTGCTTGGCGACGAAAGCGGCTACCTCTCGACCGAGCACCAGAAGATGAAGCTGGCGGCGATCGAAGCCATGTGGCATACCGAACCGGCGCCGGCCGCCTTTACCGCCTTCGGCTTCCCCGACCAGGAGGCGCGCGAGACGCACTACGCCATCCACATCCCCTGGGTGATGGGCCTGATCGGCACGCGTTCGCTCGATACCGAAATCCCCGGCATCCACGACCTGGAGCAGCTGGCGCAGGTGCGCATCCGCCAGGGCCTGCAGGCCTATGACGCGCTCGAACAGATCCGCGCCCTGAACGGCGCCCCGGTGCCGGCGGCGCTGCAGGCACGCTTCGAGGAACACAGCGCGGTGCTGGGCTATGCGCTGCTGCTCAAGCGCTACGTCGACGATCCGCGCCGCGCCACTGAAGCGCAGATCCGCCAGGCCGCGCACGACACCATTCCCCAGGTCGCCCCGCTGTTCTGGTCCTTCCGTGTAATGGTGGCCCTCGGCATCTATTTCATCGTGCTGACCGCGACCTTCTTCGTGCTGTCGGCGCGGCGCCGCCTGGACGCCCACCGCTGGCTGCTCAGGCTGGCCGTGTGGTCGATCCCGCTGCCCTGGATTGCCGCCGAAGCCGGCTGGCTGGTGGCCGAACTGGGACGCCAGCCCTGGGCCATCGAAGGCGTGCTGCCGACCGCGGTCGCGGTCTCGAACCTGGGTATCCAGTCGGTGCTGGCAACGCTGCTGGGCTTCGTCGTGCTGTACACGATCCTGATCGTGGTCGAGATGAAGCTGATGCTCAAGGCGATCCGCAAGGGGCCGGAGCCGGAACCGGCGCAGCGCCCGTCCGCCACCATTCCAGCGCACGCGGCCGCGCCGCGCGCATCCCTCGCTACTGCGGAGTGACACCATGATTCTTCATACACTGCTCGACTACGACGTATTGCGCGTCATCTGGTGGGCCCTGCTGGGCGTGCTGCTGGTCGCGTTCGCGCTGACCGACGGCTTCGACCTGGGCACCGGCACCCTGCTGCCCTTCGTGGCCAGGACCGACCTCGAACGCCGGGTCGTGATCAACAGCGTCGGTCCCGTGTGGGAAGGCAACCAGGTCTGGCTGGTGCTCGGCGGCGGCGCGATCTTCGCCGCCTGGCCGCAGCTGTACGCGGTATCGTTCTCCGGCTTCTACCTGGCGATGGCGGCGGTGCTGCTGGCGCTGATCCTGCGTCCGGTGGGCTTCAAGTACCGCAGCAAGAACGAGGACCCGCGCTGGCGCGCGGCCTGGGACTGGGCGCTGTTCGTGGGGGGCTTCGTGCCGGCCCTGATCTTCGGCGTCGCCATGGGCAATGTGCTGCAGGGCGTGCCCTTCCGCATCGCGCCGGACATGCAGATCTTCTATGACGGCAGCTTCCTCGGCCTGCTCAATCCGTTCGCGCTGCTGTGCGGGCTGGTGTCGGTGGCCATGCTGGTCATGCATGGCGCCGCCTGGCTGGTCCTGAAGACCGAGGGCGCGGTCGCCACCCGGGCGCGGACCTGGGGCATGGGCGCCGCGCTGGCCGTGGTGCTGCTGTATGCGCTGGCCGGGTGGGCCATGGCGACCCACGTGGACGGCTACCGTATCACCAGCGACATCGTCACGCAGGGCGCATCGAACCCGCTGTTCAAGACCGTGGCAGGAATGGAAGGCGCCTGGTTCGCCAACTATGCGCAGCATCCGTGGACCCTGGGCGCGCCGGTGGCCGGCTTCGCCGGCGCCTTGCTGGCCCTGCTGGGACTGGCGCGCCGCCGCGAAGGGGCGACCATGCTGTTCTCCAGCCTGTCGATCGCCGGCATCGTGCTGAGCGTGGGCGCCTCGATGTTCCCCTTCATCCTGCCGTCCTCGATCCAGCCGGCGGCCAGCCTGACGGTCTGGGACGCCTCGTCGAGCCACCTGACGCTGTTCATCATGCTGGTGGGAGGGATGATCTTCCTGCCGATCATCGTCGCCTATACGAGCTGGGTGTACAAGGTCTTGTGGGGCAAGGTGGACGCGGCCGGCATCCGCGATGGCAACGGCCACGCATACTGATCAAGAAAGGAGTCTGATATGTGGTATTTCGCCTGGATTCTCGGCTTGCCGCTGGCGGCCGCCTTCGCGGTGCTGAACGCGATGTGGTTCGAGCTGATGGAAGACGCCGCGGACCGCCCCCCGGGCTGACCCGGCGCCTGCGGCGCGCACGGACGGAGGGCGCGCATAGTACACTGGCTGGGCTTTCCACCGCCTGTCATCCATGTCCACGCCTTCCTCCCCGACGTCCGCCGCCGCTTCCGCCCAGCCGGCGGCGGTGATGCAAATCCTGTTTTCGGTCGCTTTCGTCCACCTGCTGAACGACTGCGTGCAGGCCGTGCTGCCGGCCATCTACCCGCTGCTCAAGAACGAATTCGCGCTCAGCTTCACCCAGATCGGCCTGATCACGCTGACCTTCCAGTGCACCGCCTCGATCCTGCAGCCCTGGATCGGCCTGTATACCGACCGGCGGCCGATCCCCTTCCTGCTGCCGGCCGGGATGTGCGTCACGCTGGGCGGGGTCGCGCTGCTGTCGGTGGCCGGCAGCTTCGCCATGCTGTTGCTGGCGGCCGGCATGATCGGCATCGGTTCCTCTACCTTCCATCCGGAAGCCTCGCGCGTCGCGCGCCTGGCCTCGGGCGGGCGCTTCGGTTTCGCGCAATCGCTGTTCCAGGTCGGCGGCAACCTCGGCTCGGCCTTCGGGCCGCTGCTGGCCGCCGCCATCATCGTCGGCCGTGGGCAGGGCAAGATCGCCTGGCTGATGCTGCTGGTGCTGCTGGCGGTGGCGGTGCTGGTCGGCGTGAGCCGCTGGTATGCAGGCCACCTGCGCAAGGTGACGCGCAAGCTTGCCGTGCATGCGGGCCCTGGCCTGTCGCGCGGGCGCGTACTGTGGGCGCTCACGGTGCTGGCGCTGCTGGTGTTCTCGAAATACATCTACATGTCCAGCCTGTCGAGCTACTACACCTTCTTCCTGATCGAGAAGTTCCGGGTGTCGGTGGAGGCGGCGCAGATGTACCTGTTCCTGTTCCTGGCGGCGGTGGCGGCGGGCACCTTCGCCGGCGGCCCGATCGGCGACCGCATCGGCCGCAAGCGCGTGATCTGGTTCTCGATCCTGGGCGCGGCGCCCTTCGCGCTGGCGCTGCCCTACGCAAACCTGTTCTGGACCGCGGTGCTGTCGGTGGTGATCGGGCTGGTGATGTCCTCGGCCTTCTCGGCCATCGTGGTGTTCGCGCAGGAGCTGGTGCCGGACAAGGTAGGCATGATCGCCGGCCTGTTCTTCGGGCTGATGTTCGGCATCAGCGGCATCGGCGCCGCGGCGATGGGTGCGATCGCCGACACCACCGGCATCGAGCACGTGTACCGGGTGGCGTCTTTCTTGCCGCTGCTGGGCGTGCTGGCGGTGTTCCTGCCGCGGATGGACGCGGCGCGGCGCCGTTAAAACCCGCAGGGCCTTACAGCGCGCCGATCATCGCCTTGAGCTGGGCCAGCCGTTCCGGTCGCACGCAGTAGCAGACGCGCTGCAGGTCGGACGAGCCTTCGATCAGGCCGGCGTCCTTCAGGATCGAGACGTGCTTCGAGATGGTCGACGCGGCCAGCGGCAGCACGTCGGCCAGGCTGCCGAAGTAGCAGTCGCCGTGGCTGATCAGGTGGCGCAGCAGTTGCAGCCGGGCCGGATGGCCGATCGCCTTGCACAGGGCTGCGAGGTCGTCGATGTCGATGGGGGCGGGCGGCGTGGCCGCCGGGCCGCAGCAGGAACTGGTCATGGATGTCTTTGCTCTGGTGGACCTGCGAGGATAGGAAGCCGGCGCCGCGCCGTCAAGTTCCGGCGGGTTCGGGCGCATCCGCCAGCGTGGCCGGCTTGACCGCCGACAGGTAGAGCAGCAGCGAGGCCAGCGCGCAGCCGAACAGTACCAGCGGCAGCAGCATCGGACCCGCTGCGCCGGACATCAGCGCCGCCCCGACCAGCGGGCCGACGGCTTTCGACAGCAAGGAGGGCGCGGCCATGGCGCCGGTGATCGCGCCATAGTTGCGCGGCCCGAACAGCACGCGCGGCAGGGTGCCGCGGATGATGGTCAGCACGCCGTTGCTCATCCCGTAGAGCATGCAGAACAGCGCCACCGCCCAGGCGCGGGTGCCCAGCAGCGCCAGCGCCAGCAAGCCGAAGGGCAGGGTCGCGAACACGAAGCGTCCTACCACCTGCGGCGCCGCGTCGCGCGCCAGCGTGCGTTCGCCGATGCGGCCGGCCACCTGCATCGGCCCCACCAGGGCGGCCAGCAGCACGGCGCTGGCGGCGCTGTGGCCGAGCGCCTGCAGCAGCGGAATCAGGTTGATCGCCAGCGCCGAAAAGATGAACACGTTGGCCGAGAAGGCCAGCGCCAGCTTCCAGAAGGCCGGATGGCGGATCGCCTCGGCCAGCGTGTGGCTGTCGCGCGGCGCATGCGCGCATGCGGGCGGGCGGGCGGCGTCGCGCCCCAGCCAGAGGTGCAGCGGCAGGCAGGCCGCCAGTTGCAGCACGGCGTAGGCCAGGAAGGTGTCGCGCCAGCCGATGCGCGCCGCGACGAACTGCGTGAGCGGCCAGAAGATGGTGCTGGCGAAACCGGCGAACAGGGTCAGGTTCGAGATCGCGCGCGGGGCGCCCGTCTCGAGCTTGCGGTTGATGGTGGCGAATGCCGCTTCGTACAGGGTCAGCGCCATGGCCAGCCCGATCACGGTCCAGGCGCCGAAATACGATGCGGTGCCGCTGCACTTCGACAGCCAGGCCAGGCCGACGGCGCTGCCGACCGAACCGCCGGCCATCACCCAGCGCCCGCCGTGGCGGTCGACCAGGGCGCCGACCGGCGTGGCGGCCACGCCCGCCACCAACAGGCTCCACGAGAAGGCGGCGAACGCGGTCTCGGCCGACATGCCGAGCTCGCGCTGGATCGCCGGCGCCAGGACGGCAAAGGCGTAGTACAGCGAGCCCCACGATGCGATTTGCGTGAAGGCGAGGATGCCGATGGTCTTGCGTGCGGGCGACAAGTGCTTCTCCTGGATCGATGGGGATGGACGCTCAGCAGCAGGTGGCGTCGGCAGCCTTTACTGTACAGCAGCTCGGCGCCGCCTGCTGGTAGACCCGGCGGGTATTGCAGACGCCCGTTTCCGGCAACTCGAGCTGGACGTCGTCCGCGGCGGTGAAGTCGCCCGCCAGCGCCGCCACCACCGAGCGCACCTGCTCGTAGCCGGTGGCCAGCAGGAAGTTCGGGGCCCGGCCGTAGCTCTTGGCGCCGACCGCGTAGTAGCCGGCTTCCGGGTGCGCCAGCTCGCGGTGGCCGTGCGGGCGCACGCTGCCGCAGCTGTGCTCGTTGGGATCGATCAGCGGGGCCAGCGCGTCGGTGCTCTCCAGCCACGGGTCGTGGCGCGTGCGCAGCTCGCGCGTGATCGACAGGTCGGGCCGCGCACCGGTGGCGCACACGATTTCGTCGATGCCTTCGATGCGGTGTCCGACGGCGTCGATCACGGTCAGGCCGCCATCTTCTTCCTGCACGCGCACGATCGGGAAGTCCTGGCGCATCTCCAGTTGTCCGGTGTCGCGCAGCGCCTGCAGGCGCTGGCCCAGCTGGCCGCGCGCCGGCAGGCCGTCCGCATCGCCGCCGCCGAACACGCGCGCCAGATTGCTGCCGCGGGTTGCCCACACCAGCTGCGTGCCCGCCTGTTCGGTGGCGAGCTGCGCCAGCGCCAGCAGGGTGCCCGCGGCGGAGTGGCCGGCGCCCACCACCAGCACGCGCTTGCCCGCATAACGGGCGCGCCGGCTGCCCAGCACGTCGGGCATGCCGTAGGCGATGCGCGCGGCCAGCGCCGCTTCGCCGAGCGCCGGGATGCCGCTGGCGCCGAGCGGATTGGGCTGCGACCAGGTGCCGGTGGCGTCGATCACGGCGCGCGCCAGGAACTCGCGCGGGCCGTCGGGCGTTTCGGTGCGGACCAGGAACGGCGCTTCGCTGCGGCCGCGGGTCTTCACCTTGTCGGTCGCGCTACGGGTGATGGCGGTGACGCGGTGCTGCAGGCGCAGCGATTGCGCGATGCCGGGCAGGGCGGCCAGCGGCGCCAGGTAGCCTTCGAGCAGTTCGCCGGCGCTCGGCAGCGCATCCGGCGCCGGCATGGTCCAGCCGGCATCCTCGAGCAGGCGGCGTGCGGCGCGGTCGACGTTGTACTGCCAGGGCGAGAACAGGCGCACGTGGCGGTAGCTGTCCAGGTTGGCGCCGACGCTGCTGCCGGCTTCCAGCAGCAGGGGCGTCATGCCGCGTGTGCGCAGCTGCGCGCAAGCGGCAAGTCCGACGGGGCCGGCGCCGAGGACGGCAACGGGAAGGGTGGCATCGATCTGGTGCATGGCGTCTCTCCTGATGGTTTGGTTATTGAATGTTCGTTATTCGTCGTTCGACGAAATAAGAATAAGCGTCTTGTCATCAATCTGTCAAATTATTTCGATAATATTCGAAGGGTCAATCAAGCGAGGTATAATTCGATAACTATGGAAACGACAAAACAGGCTCCGATGGACACCAGGGCGGCCATTGCCGCGCTCGCCGCGCTGGCCCAGGATTCGCGGCTGGCGACCTTTCGCCTGCTGGTGCAGGCCGGCCCGGCCGGCATGGCCGCCAGCAAGATCGCCGAGGCGCTGGCCCTGCCGGCGTCCTCGCTCTCCTTTCACCTGAAGGAGCTCAGCCACGCCGGCCTGATCGTGGCGCGCCAGGAAGGGCGCTTCATCATCTATGCGGCGCAATTCGAGACCATGAACGCCCTGCTGGGCTTCCTCACCGAGAACTGCTGCGGCGGCAATCCCTGCATGCCGGCCTGCGGCTTTCCTGCCCCATCCATCTGACCCACCATGCACATCCTGTTTCTTTGCACCGGCAATTCCTGCCGTTCGCTCATCAGCGAAGCCGTCTTCAATCATCTTGCCCCTGCCGGCTGGCGTGCGCTCAGCGCCGGCAGCCAGCCCACCGGCCGCCTGAACGCGCGCGCGCTGCAGCTGCTGGCGGAGAAGGGCATCCCGACCGCGGGCTACTACAGCAAGTCCTGGGACGGTCTGCCGGTCACGCCCGACATCGTCGTCACGGTCTGCGCCAGCGCGGCCGGCGAAACCTGCCCGGCCTACCTTGGCCCGGTATTGCGCACCCATTGGGGCGTCGAGGACCCGAGCCATGTCGAAGGCACGCCGGAAGAAATCACTGCCGCCTTCGAGCGCGCCTACGCCATCCTGCGCGCCCGCATCGAGGCCTTCCTGGCCCTGCCGCTAAATGCGCTGGCGCAGGACCGCACCCGCCTGAAGACGGAGCTGGACCGCATCGGCGGCCTGCTGCCGGCGTGACGGGAGATCGCGCTTGCTGCCCGCTTTCCTGATCTTCCTGGCCACCCTGGTCCTCGTCATCTGGCAGCCGCGCGGCCTCGGCATCGGCTGGAGCGCCTCCGCCGGCGCCATCGCCGCCTTGCTGGCCGGCGTGATCCAGCCCGCCGACATTCCGGTCGTGTGGCACATCGTCTGGAATGCCACCGGCGCCTTCGTCGCGGTGATCATCATCAGCCTGCTGCTGGACAAGGCCGGCTTCTTCGAATGGGCCGCGCTGCACGTGGCGCGCTGGGGCCGCGGCAATGGCCGGCGCCTGTTCGTGCTGCTGGTGCTGCTGGGCGCGGCGGTGGCGGCGCTGTTCGCCAACGACGGCGCGGCGCTGATCCTCACGCCGATCGTCATCGCCATGCTGGCCGCGCTGCGCTTTTCGCCGAAGGCCACGCTGGCCTTCGTGATGGCGGCCGGCTTCATCGCCGACACGGCCAGCCTGCCGCTGGTGGTGTCGAACCTGGTCAACATCGTCTCGGCCGACTACTTCGGCATCGGCTTCGCGCGCTATGCCGCCGTGATGGCGCCGGTGAACCTGGTCTCGGTCGCGGCCACCCTGGGCGCGCTGCTCTGGTTCTTCGGCAAGGACATCCCGCAGGACTACGACCTGGCCCAGCTGCGCCGCCCGGTCGACGCCATCCACGACCGCGCCACCTTCATCGCCGGCTGGTGGGTGCTGGCGATGCTGCTGGCGGGCTTCTTCTGGCTGGACGAGGCAGGCATTCCGATCAGCGCGGTGGCCGCTGCGGGCGCACTGGTGCTGTTGGTCGTCGCCGCGCGCGGCCACCGCATCGCCACGCGCGAGGTGCTGCGCGGTGCGCCCTGGCAGGTGGTGGTCTTCTCGCTCGGCATGTACCTGGTGGTCTACGGGCTGCGCAACGCCGGCCTGACGGATTACCTGACGGCGCTGCTGGAGCGCTGCGCCGAGTACGGCGTCTGGGGCGCGGCCCTGGGCACCGGCGTGATCACGGCGCTGCTGTCCTCGATCATGAACAACATGCCCACCGTGCTGGTGGGAGCGCTGTCGATCGACGCCACCTCCACCACCGGCGCGGTGCGCGAGGCGATGGTCTATGCCAACGTGATCGGCAGCGACCTCGGTCCCAAGATCACGCCGATCGGCAGCCTGGCCACGCTGCTGTGGCTGCACGTCCTGGCGAGTAAGGGGATCGCGATCTCCTGGGGCTATTATTTCAGGGTCGGCGTGGTGCTCACGCTGCCGATCCTCTTGATCACGTTGGCCGCGCTGGCGCTGCGCGTGGGCTGACAAGGAAAGACCATGGACAAGATTCCCGACCTCCCCAACATCAACCCGGAACAGCTCGACATGCCCAGCATGGACAAGCTGGCTCCGGTCGGCGACATGGACCATCCGCCGCGCATCCTGATGCTGTACGGCTCGCTGCGCGAGCGCTCGTTCAGCCGCTTCCTCACCTTCGAGGCGGCGCGCATCCTCGAACACTTCGGCGCCGAAGTGAAGATCTTCGATCCATCGGCGCTGCCGATGGCGGGCAGCGTGCCGGAGACCCACCCGAAGGTGGTCGAGCTGCGCGCACTGTCGCTGTGGTCGGAAGGGCAGGTGTGGTGCAGCCCGGAGCGCCACGGCGCGATCACCGCGGTGATGAAGAACCAGATCGACTGGATCCCGCTGGAGCAGGGCGCGCTGCGCCCGAGCCAGGGCCGCACGCTGGCCGTGATGCAGGTGTGCGGCGGCTCGCAATCGTTCAACGTGGTGAACACGATGCGCCTGCTGGGACGCTGGATGCGCATGTTCACGATTCCGAACCAGTCCTCGGTGCCGATGGCCTACAAGGAATTCGACGAAGCCGGCCGGATGCGGCCCTCGGCCTATTACGACCGGGTGGTGGACGTGATGGAGGAGCTTTTCAAGATCACCCTGCTCATGCGCGGGCGCAGCGACTACCTGACCGACCGCTACAGCGAGCGCAGCGAGCGTGCGCTGCGCAAGATTAACGCGCAGATCGAGAAACTATAGAGGAAGGCGATGCAGCCCACACGTGTCCGACTGAGCAGGAAGAAGGGCTGGAAGCTGCCGCCGAATACAGTGTCGGTAGCGCGTCCGGGCCGCTGGGGCAATCCGTTCTCGGTGGTGCCGGATGCGACGCCCGGCACGCCGGTCGGCACCCGCTACACCGCCATGCCGAGCGTGGCGGAGGCGGTGGCCGCCTTCCGGCGTTGGCTGGAAGAGGATCCGACCGGACGCCGGCTGGCGGCCGAGGCGCGCGCGGCGCTGCGCGGCAAGAACCTGGCCTGCTGGTGCCCGCTGGACGGGCCCTGCCATGCCGAGGTTTTACTGGACGTCGCCAACCGATCGGTCTAGTTGGCCGCGACCACGCTGCCGATGCCCGACACCGACTTGTTCACCACCCGCGGGCTGCCGTAGTAGGTGAGGTTGCCCATGCCGCGTACATTGGCATTGAGTTTGTTCTTGGCGTAGATGTGGACCGCGCCGATGCCTTCGAAGCTGACGTCGGCATCCTGCGCGCGCAGCGCCTTGGTGTCGACTTCGCCCACGCCCTGGGCGCGCAGGCGCAGTTCGCGTACTTCGCCGTCGATGGCGAGGCGGCCGGCGCCGCGGTAGTTCACGTCGAGCTGGTCGCCGCGCATGTTCACCAGGCGCAGCAGGCCGGCGCCTTCCCCCTTGAAGGTCTGCAGCGCCGGCATCGTCACGACCACGCGGTCGCCGCTGTCGATGTTGCTGCGCGGGCTGTCCTTCATGTTCAGGCGCAGTTCGCCGTCCACGACTTCGCTGGTCACGCGCTCGATGAAGCGCGGGTCGCCGTACACCTTCATGGAATACGCCTTGCCGGCTTCCACCACCAGGTTGACCGGGCCGTGTACGGACACGCCCTGGAACGGCACGAGCTTGCGTGCCTGCTCGTCGGCGTGGGCGTTCAGGGGCATGGTCAATGCAGCGACGGACAGGGCGGTGGCGAGAATCAGGCGTTGCATGGTGGTCTCCCGTAAGTGGTATGAAGCCATTCTAGGGAGCGGCGCGGCGCCTTGGACAGCGTTTGCGACGAACTGCAAAAATGCGATCCTGAGCCGTCATAAAGACGGAATATGTGTATATCGCAAGAAGGACGCGCCCGGCGTCAATACGGCTGTGTGCGTTGTTGCACATTTGTCCTGCCAGAACGCGAAAAAACCGTGCGCACGATTGCGTCCGTGACAATATTGTCGAGGAGTTAAGGCTATAATTTTTCTCGTCCACTTGCGTAGCCGATACCATGCACATCTCTACCGTTACCTTACCTGAAATGAAGCTCGCCGGGCTGCCACTTGCAGGTCCGCTCTCAGTACTGGAAGCGGACATGCCGGACATCTGGAGCACCTTCCTCGAGCGCGAAAGCGAACTCGGCGAAACCAATGGGATGCGCTACGGCGTCAGCCTGCAAGACAAGCATGGCGTACGCGTCGAATGCGTCGCCGCCGAAGTCGCCGACCTGAACAATCTGCCGCCGGGCATGATCGGGATCCGCATCCCGGAACGCCGCTACGCGATGCTGACCCACCGCGGGCCGGTGACGCGGGTGCAGGCCACCTACCTGACCGGCTACGCCGCAATCGAGCAGCTGGGCATGGTGCAGGACGAGGAAGGCTGGCGCATCGAACGCTACGACCGGCGCTATACGCCGGCGCTGCACGACGGCAACCGTCCGGATAACGCCTACGATATCCTGATCCCGCTACTGTAAGACGCCGCGCATGCGCGACGCGTGAAATTGGTGCCGGTATATTTCCCGACCGCCGGCGCCGGTAGGGCGGGTTTGCACCGCCAACATCCCTTCCCAAGGACAGCTGCATTCTGCCTGCCGATTGTGACAGGCGTTTGACCAGCCGCGGCCGCCTTAGCGGGTATCGTCCTCGACCCCGTCGCCGGGTTCCTCGTGGGTGGCTGCGAACGCCGCGCTTTCGGTGCAGTGCACGATCTCGTCGTCGCTGTCTTCCGTGAGTTCCGGCGGGCTGAGCATGTCGTCCAGCATGGCCCGCAGCTCGGGCGTATCCCAGTTCACACCGGTACGCTCGCAGCGCTGGATGTAGTTGAGCACTTCCCGGTTCTGGGCAGGGCTCAGCGGGAGTCCGCGCCAGGTCTTGGCCGGACTGAGTTCGTTTTTCATGATGGCCTCGCTTCGCGACCAGCGGCCGCGCCACGCCCACTATACGCCCTGCGCCCATATCGGGCGCGCGGCATGGCGTCCATATCGCCGTCAATATTCCAGTAAGCAATAAAAGCACGGATAATGCCTGGTTTCCATTCCACGCAACACGGAGCAGGCAGTGCAAGACCAGGTCCCCCACGAGAGCACCCCACAGCAACCCGACGATCCGGCCCGCCGCCGCATGATGCAGGCGGCCGCCGCCGGCCTGTCGCTGGCCGTCCCCGGACTGGCCGAGGCCAAGCCGGCCAAGCCGGTCAAGCCGGCGCCGCCCGGCCCCGGCTCGTTCGACGCCAAGCTGCGCGCGCACGTCAAGAACGTGGTCGTGATCTACCTCGAGAACCGCAGCTTCAACAACCTGTTCGCCGATTTCCCGGGCCTGGCTTCGCCCTTGTCCGCATTGCCGCCGGCGAGCGTGCAGCAGAAGGACCGCGACGGCTCTGTGCTGCCGACCCTGCCCAAGGTCTGGGGCGGCATGGTGCCGGGGCGCCAGAACATCGGCGGCAAGGATTACCTGGTGAAGGAAGACGACATCCAGGGCCTGCCGAACGCGCCCTGGAAGCTCACGGATGCCGACGGCAAGCCGCTGCCGGAAGGCCTTGTCACGCGCGACCTGGTGCACCAGTTCTACCACAACCAGATGCAGATCAACGGCGGCCGCAACGACGGTTTCGCCGCCTGGTCGGATGCCGGCGGCATGGTGATGGGCTATTACGGCGAGGCGAACAAGAACCTGGGCCTGTGGCAGATCGCGCGCGAGTACACGCTGTGCGACAACTTCTTCATGGCGGCCTTCGGCGGCTCCTACCTGAACCACCAGTTCCTGATCAGCGGCCGCACGCCGGAGTATTTCGATGCGGCGTCGACCCCGGCGAAATCGAAGATCGCGGTGCTGGCCGACGGCCCCACCGGCACCCGGCTGGCGCTGGAGCCGAAGTCGCCGAAGTCGGCGCTCGAGGGCAAGCCGAAGTTCGTGCGCAACGGCGCCATCACGCCGGACGGCTACGCGGTCAACACCATGGCCCCGCCTTACCAGCCGAGCTGGGTGAAGCCGGC
Organism: Massilia sp. X63; assembly: GCF_041023745.1. Taxonomy (NCBI): domain Bacteria; kingdom Pseudomonadati; phylum Pseudomonadota; class Betaproteobacteria; order Burkholderiales; family Oxalobacteraceae; genus Massilia; species Massilia sp. X63. The sequence goes on along the minus strand of NZ_JBFTEF010000011.1, from coordinate 24,004 downwards.
GCCGGGCGGCGATCCGCAACTGGCCGACCCGCAGGATCCGTCGACCCTGCCGCCGCAGACCTACAAGACCATCGGCGACCTGCTGAGTGAACACGGCGTGAGCTGGGCCTGGTACGCCGGCGCCTGGGAGGCGGCGCTGGATGGCCGCGGCGCCGGACAGCGCCCGAATTTCCAGCACCATCACCAGCCCTTCAATTACTTCAAGCAGTTCGCGCCGGGCACCAGGGCGCGTGAAGAGCACCTGGTTGATGGCGGCCTGGGCGACAGCCCGATCTCGAACCGCTTCATTGCCGACGCGGTGGCCGGCAAGCTGCCGGCCGTCAGCTTCTACAAGCCGCAGGGCAACCTGAACCTGCATGCCGGCTATTCGGACATCGAATCGGGCGACGCCCACGTGGCCAACGTGATCGAGCACCTCAAGAAGTCGCCGCAGTGGAAGGACATGGTGGTGGTGATCACCTTCGACGAGAACGGCGGCTGGTGGGACCACGTGGCGCCGCCGCAGGGCGACCGCTGGGGGCCGGGCTCGCGCATCCCGGCCATCGTGGTGTCGCCGCACGCCAAGCGCGGCGCCGTGGACCACAACTTCTACGACACCACCTCGATCCTGCGCTTCATCACGCGCCTGCACGGCCTGCCGCTGCTGGAAGGCCTGGCCGCGCGCAATGCCGCGTTCGAGGCGCGCGGCGCCCGCCCGCCGGGCGACCTGAGCGCCACGCTGCGCTTCCGCTGAACGGGTGACATGCCCGGCAGGCCAGTCCGCGGACTGGCCTTTTTTACGCCTGAATGATGGGGAAATTGCTATACGGCTAACGTGCGCTGTTCCGAAATACCCGGCGATACACTCGAATGCGCTCGACATCGTGTGATGTCAACAGAAGGAGACGCCAGCCGCCGAGCCCGGCGTGGCAGCCCATACCATCGCAAAAAACAGGAGAACGTCATGCAGAACAAACAGGTCGTCAAGAAACTGCTCGCAGTGAGCGCCGTCGCAGCGATGTTCAGCGCCTTCGGGGTGCAGGCCCAGACCAGCGGCCAGAGCGCGAAGTCGCACACCGCCGATTCCATGCACTCGACCTCGGGCGCCTCGGGCGCAGCCGGCGCCACCGGTTCCGGCACGGCCAAGCTGAGCGCCGCCGACAAGAAGGCGATGATGGACATGGCGGTTGCCAACATGGCCGAAGTCGACACCGGCAAGCTGGCGCTGAGCAAGAGCCAGAACGCCGAGGTTAAAACCTTCGCCCAGCAGATGGTCGACGACCACGGCAAGGCGCTCTCCGAGCTGCAGACCCTGGCCCAGACCAAGGGCGTCACCCTGCCGACCGAACTCGACGCCAAGCACAAGGCGATGGCATCCAAGCTGGAAAAGCTCAGCGGCGACGCCTTCGACAAGGCCTACATGAAGCAGGCCGGCCTGCAGGACCACAAGGCCACCCATGCCAAGCTGCAGAAGATCAGCAAGAACGCCAAGGATGCCGACGTGAAGGCCGCGGCCGACAAGACCCTGCCGACGGTCGAGCAGCACCTGAAGGCGGCCCAGCAGATGTCGACGGCCAAAGCGGGCACCACCTCAGGAAAATAAGCAGGTCGATCGTCGGTCAAGGGCGACCTGCCCCCGGACCTGCCTGCGGGCAGGCCGCTCACCACGCAGTATGCCGGCGGCCCGTTCAGGGACCGTCGGCCTGCACGCACCAAGGAGAATCCCATGCAGAAAACACTGCGTATCCACCGCCTGCTTGCGCTGTCGCTTGCCGGCGCGATGTTCGCCGCAGGCGCCGCCCAGGCCCAGACCGGCGCCCAGGGCAGCGCCCCCACCGCCGCGGCAAAGACCAGCACCGCCGGCACGGCAACGGCCGGCGCCCAGCCAGCCAAACTGGACCGTTCAGACCGCAATGCCCTGATCGAGATGGCGCAGTCCAACATGGCCGAGATTGCCAGCGGCAAGCTGGCCCTGACCAAGGCCGCCAACCCGGAAATCAAGGCCTACGCGCAGCGCATGGTCGACGAGCACGGCAAGACGCTGGCCGAGGTGCAGGCACTGGCCCAGGCCAAGGGCGTCGAGCTGCCGAAGGAGCTGAGCGTCAAGTTCAAGGCCAAGGGCGCGATGCTCGAAGCCCTCAGCGGCGACATCTTCGACCGCACCTACATGAAGCAGTCCGGCCGGCGCGACCACCGCGTCACGCACGAGCAGCTGAAGGACAACCTGGACAAGATCAAGGACCCGGACATCAAGGCCCTGGCCCTGAAGATGCGGCCGGTGGTCGAGCAGCACCTGCTGGCGGCGGACGAGCTGATCGCCAAGACGGCGCGCGGCGCCACCGGCACCGCCGGCACGCCGGGCAACGACACCAGCACCGCGACCGGCAAGGAACCGATCCCGAACAAGAAGTAAGCGCCAGCTCAGGGCGCCGGCGGGGCGCCCTTCCACTTGCCCTCGATGCGCTCGACGGCGATCTCGATGCCGACGATCGCCCTGAGCATGCCCTCGATATAGGCCGGCGGCGCATCCGCCACCGCCCAGGGATGCGCCTGGCCCGCTTCATGGTGCCCGGTCTGGCGGTGCAGACAATCCAGCAGCCAGGCCGGGTCTTCCACGGCGCGCAGCCGCCCGTGCACGTGCACCACCTGGTAATCCCAGGTCGGCACCACGCGGCCGCCGGTCGCCAGCTTTTCCTGGCGGCCTGGCGGCACATAGGCGGCCGCGCCGCGAAACACCACCAGCACCTGCTGGCCGGCGCGGCGCCAGAGCGGGTTCGCACGCGCCACGTGGGCCCGCAGCAGGTCCTGTCCATCCGGACCGCCCTCGACGAATTCAAATGGAATATGGTCGGCATCCGGCAGCGCGCCGTCGTGCGTGACCAGCATGCCCAGCGCATGCTGCCTGACCAGCGCCCGCATGGCCTGCGGATCCTGCTGGCGGTCGCGTGTCGGCAGGTACATCAGCGCAGCCCCAAGACCACGACGTCGGTCTTCGGCGAATGCGCAATGGTGCAGCGCCCTTGGGCGGCGCGGCGGGTGGCCAGCCCGGCTTCGAACTCCTTCATGCTTGCTCCATTCATGGTGATGCCACCATCTTAAGCAGGCACTTGGCTTGCTCAAAGTACCAATACGCGCGAAGATCGGCGTACCAATTTTTCAGGCTCGCATGACTCTCGACGAACTCATCGCCGCCGCGCCTCTCTCGCGCGCCACGGCCACCCCGCTGTTCCGCCAGCTGTATGCGCGGCTGAAGGACGCCATCCTGCGCGGCCGGCTGGCGCCCGGCGCACGCCTGCCGGCCACGCGCGAACTGGCCCGCCAGCTGCAGGTGTCGCGCCAGACCGTGATCGCCGCCTACGAGCAGCTGACGGCCGAGGGCTACCTGCGCGGCGGCGTCGGGCGGGGCACCTTCGTCGACGCGGCCCTGCCGGTGGCGCGCCAGGCGCCGCCCGCGCCGGCGGCGCTTCCCGGCCTGCTGCGCCCGCTGCCGGAGCGGGGCGCGGCGATGGCGGCCGGCATGGCGCGGGTGCGCTACCACAGCGGCCCGGTGCGCGCCTTCCGTCCCAGCATGCCGGGACTGGACCTGTTTCCCTTCGAGGTCTGGCGCAAGCTCGAGATGCGCGCGCTGCGCCGCCCCGGTCCGCACCTCGGCTACAGCGCGCCGAGCGGCGACTTGCGCTTGCGCGAACTGCTGTGCGCCTACCTGCGCGCGGCGCGCGGCGTGGACTGCACGCAGGAACAGGTCGTGATCACCTCCGGTTCGCAACAGGCCCTGTACCTGCTGGCCCACCTGCTGCTGGCGCCGGGCGATGCGGTCTGGCTCGAATCGCCGGGCTACCAGGGCGCCTGCGCGCCGATGGCGGTGGCCGGCGCGCGCATCTGCACGGTGCCGGTCGATGCCGAGGGCATGGACGTGGCCTGGGCCGCCGCGCATCACCCCGATGCGCGCATGGTGTTCGCCACGCCCTCGCACCAGCTGCCGCTCGGCGCGACCATGAGCCTGGCGCGCCGCCTGGCGCTGCTGCGCTGGGCCACGGCGCACCGGGCCTGGATCATCGAGGACGACTACGACAGCGAATACCGCTACACCGGGCCGCCGCTGGCCTCGCTGCAAAGCCTGGACCGCGCCGGCTGCGTGATCTACACCGGGACCTTGTCGAAGGTGCTGTTCCCGGGCCTGCGGCTCGGCTACGTAGTGGCGCCGCCGGCGCTGGCCGAGCCGCTCGCCCATGCCAAGGCGGTGGTCGACCGCCACAGCGCCATCCTGCCGCAGATGGTGCTGGCCGACTTCATCGCCGAGGGCCACTTCGCGCGCCACATCCGGCGCACCCGCGAAGCCTATGCCGAGCGCCGCCAGGTCCTGCTCGATGCGCTCGGCACGCGCCTGGACGAGCGCCTGCGTTGCGGACCCACGGATGCGGGGCTCGACCTGTGCGTGCATTTCCGTCCCGGCCGCGATGGCCGCTTTCCGGACGAGGCGCGGGTGGCCGAGGCCGCGCTCGACGCCGGCATCGAACTGCGGCCGCTCGCCTACTATGCCAATCCGCAGGCCGGCCCCGCATGCGCGGTCGATCCCGGGCTGGTGCTCGGCTTCTCGGCGGTGGGGGCTGCCGACATCCGGCGCGGCGTGGAGCGGCTGGCCGCGGTGATCGAGCGGACCACCTGATTTATACTTCCGCGATGAACCAGACCCGCTGCTCCTGGGCCAACATGGCCAACCCGCGCTACATCGCCTACCACGACCACGAGTGGGGCGTGCCCTGCCACGACGAGACCACGCTGTTCGAGATGCTCAACCTCGAAGGCGCGCAGGCCGGGCTGTCGTGGGAGACCATCCTGAACAAGCGCGACAACTACCGCGCTGCGTTCGACGGCTGGGATGCGGAAAAGATCGCACGCTACGACGCGGTCAAGGTGGCCGAGCTGCTGGCCAACCCCGGCATCGTGCGCAACCGCCTGAAGGTGGCGGCCGCCATCAGCAACGCCAAGGCCTACCTGGCGCTGCGCGAGCAGGGCCTGAGCCTGGACGCCTACCTGTGGGGCTGGGTCGACGGCCAGCCGCTCGTCAACGACTGGCCGGACGGCGTGCGTCCCGCGAAAACCGCGCTGTCGGACCGCATCTCGAAAGACCTGGCCAAACGCGGCTTCAAGTTCGTCGGCTCGACCATCGTCTATGCCTACCTGCAGGGCGTCGGCGTCGTGAACGACCACGACAAGGCCTGCTTCTGCTACGCGGGACGCTGACGTGGACCTGCACGCACACTGGGGCGGCCGCGCGCGCTACACGGTCTTCCACACCGACTACGGCGACGGCGCCTGGGCGCGTGCGCTGCAGGATGCCTGGCTTGCCGACCCGGCGCGGCCGGCGCGGCTGCACATCGTGGCCCTCGCCACCGGACTGCTGCCGGGGTTTCACCGGATTCCGCAGAGCGATGCGCGCCTGACGCTGACCCTGCTCGCAGCGCCGCTCGACACGGCCCTGGCCCAGCTGGGCGCACAGCCCGACTACGTCTACCTGCATGGCGTCGCCGGCGCCGCTTTCGCGCGGCCGCTGGCGCGCATCGTCGCGGCCGGCGCACGCCTGCATGGCGCGGGCCTGGACGGCGAACAGCGGGCGGCACTGCAGGCGCAAGGTTTCGTGTTCGAAGGCGACGATGGCGACAATAGCGGACATGCCGTTTTCGCCAGCCGCAAGCCACGCCTGACGGTGCCCCCGGTACTTGCCCCGGCGCACAGGCGCGCCCTGGTCGTCGGCGCAGGCCTGGCCGGCGCCGCCGCCTGCGCCAGCCTGTGCGCGCGCGGCTGGCAGGTGACCCTGGTCGAGCGCCATCCGGCGCCCGCCATGGAAGCATCGGGCAACCTGGCCGGCATCTTCATGCCGCTGCTCTCGCGCGACGACAACATCCCGACCCGGCTCACGCGCGCGGCCTACCTGTACGCGCTACGGGCCTGGCGCCAGCTGGGCGGCATCGGCGCCGCCATCGAAGGCCAGGCCTGCGGCGTCCTGCAGCTGGCGCGCGACCCCGCGCACGCCGAGGTCTCGCGCGGCATCGCGCGCGAACACGGCTATCCGCCGGATTTCGCACGCTGGCTGGAACGCCCAGAAGCCGAGGCGCTGCTCGGGTTGCCGGCCCCGGATGGCGGCTGGCTGTTCCCGCAGGGCGGCTGGGCGCGCCCGGGCAGCGTGTGCGAGGCGATGCTGGCCTCTTGTGGGGAGCGGCTGGTGCGCCGTTTCGGCGCCGGCACCATCAGCCTGGAGCGCGACGGTGCGGACGATGGTGCGGGTGAAGCTGCGGGTGAGGACGCGGCCTGGCTGGCGCGCGGCGAAGACGGCGCCGTGCTGGCCCGGGCGCCGACCGTGGTGCTGGCCAACGGCGCTGGCGCGCGCAGCCTGGCGCAATCGCGCGCGTTGCCGCTGGCGGCGCTGCGCGGCCAGGTGAGCCACCTGGCCAGCCACAGCGTGCCGGCCTTGCCGCTGGTGCTGTGCCGCGAAGCCTACCTGGCCCAGGCCGCCGGCGGCATCACCTGCGCCGGCGCCACTTATGACCTCGACGACGATCCGCAGCTGCGCATGTCCAGCCACGAAGAGAACATCGCGCGCATGCGCGGCCTCGTGTCCGACCCTGCCGCCGCCGAAGGCGCGCCGCTGGCCGGGCGCGTGGGCTTCCGCTGCGTGGCCCCGGACCGGCTGCCGCTGGTGGGCCGCCTGCCGGACTTCGCCGCCGCCAGCACAACCGAACGCCTGCGCGACGTGCCGCGTCATCCCGGCCTGTACGGGCTGCTCGGCTATGCTTCGCGCGGCCTGATTTGGGCGCCGCTGGCGGCCGAGCTGCTGGCCGCCCAGCTGGAAGGCGAGCCGCTGCCGCTGGAGACCGCGCTGGTCGATGCGCTCGACCCGGCGCGCTTCGTGCTGCGGGCCCGGCGCGCCCCGCGCGGGCCGCAGGACGTCGCCTGAGGCGCTTGCCATCGGTGTTGTGATCGCGCAAAAAGTGTCATTCCGCCAGAAATTGTCAAATCGCCGGCGGTATAATTGACGCAAGGTAACTTTTTGCGGCCGGATGCCCGGCCAGCCCCATGGAAGACCCACATTCGCCACTGTCCATGTTCCTCGCGTCGACCGCGCACGACATGAAGAATTCGATCAGCGTCCTGTCCGGCACGCTCGAGCGCCTGCTCGACGACGCCGCTACGCAGAACGTGCAGACCGAGGAGGCGTATCCACAGATGGCGCAGATGCTGTACCAGACCCGCCGCCTGAACGACAACCTGATGCAGCTGCTGGCCCTGTACAAGCAGGTGGGCACGCCTGAATACCCGTTCGACGTGCAGCCGCTCGAGGTCGGCCAGCTGGTCGAGCAGGTGGTGGCGCTCGGCCGCGTGCTGCTGGAGTCGCGCGGCATCCGGCTCGAGCTCGACGTCGATGCCGAGCTGGTGTGGCACTTCGACGAAGACCTGATCGTGGGCGTGGTCTCGCATGCCGTCAACAATGCCGCGCATTACACGCGCGACCGCATCCTGCTGGTCGCGCGCGAGCGCGAGGGCTGGCTCGAGATCCGCGTCGAGGACAACGGCGCCGGCTTCCCGGCGGCCCTGCTGGCGGCGGGTGGAGCGGCGATGAGCGGCACAGCCGCCGGCGTCAACTTCCTGACCAACAGCGCCGGCCTGGGCCTGCATTTTTCGCGCGAGGTCGCGCGCATGCACCGTCATCGCGAGCACAGCGGCGCGGTGCGCCTCGAGAACGGCGGCCGTCTGGGCGGCGGCTGCTTCGTGCTCGAGTTGCCGTAGGCCGGCCGCCATGAACGCCATCGTCAACGCCGCCGCCGGCACCCTGGGCGCTTCGGTCTCGGACCAGGTCGACTGGGCGTCCAAGACCTATCTCGTGGTGGACGACTTCATCGGCGTGCGCCAGCTGCTGCGCGAATCCCTGCGCAGCCTGGGCGCGCGCACCATCGACCAGGCCTCCAGCGGCGGCGAGGCCATGGGCCTGCTGAACAAGACCCGTTACGACGTGGTGCTGTGCGACTTCAACCTGGGCGAGGGCAAGAACGGCCAGCAGGTGCTGGAAGAGGCGCGCATGCGCAACCTGCTGCTGCCTTCCAGCGTGTTCCTGATGGTGTCGGCCGAAAAGAGCGTCGAATCGGTAATGGGCGCGGCCGAGCACCAGCCGGATGCCTACCTGGTCAAGCCGATCACCGAAGGCGTGCTGCTCACGCGCCTGAACCGGGTGTGGCGCAAGAAGCAGGTGTTCGGCCTGATCGACCAGGCCTATGCCGAAAAGGACTACCTGCGCGCCGCGCGCCTGTGCGACGAGCAGATCGCGGTCAACAAGGCGCATGAGATCGACCTGCTGCGCATGAAGGCGCGCCTGATGGAGAAGAGCGGCGAGCCGGCCAAGGCGCGCGAGACCTACGAGCGGGTGCTGGCGCAGCGCGAGTACCAGTGGGCGCGTTCGGGCCTGGCCAAGATCCGCATGGCCGACGGCGAATTCGAGCAGGCGCGCCAGATGTTCCAGACCGTGATCGCCGAAAACCGCTACTACATCGATGCCTACGACCAGCTGGCGCAGGCCTGGCAGCACATGGGCAAGCACGAAGAAGCGCTGAACGTCCTGGAGCGCGCCGCCAAGCTGTCGCCCAACTCGGTGCCGCGCCAGCGCAACCTCGGCCAGGCCTGCCTGAAGCTGGGCAACGTCGGCATGGCGGAGAAGGCCTTCCGCAAGTGCATCGCGATCGGCGAATATTCGATCCGCAAGACGCCCGACGCCTACCTGGGCCTGGCGCGCGTGTGCGGCCTGAAGAACGACCCGAAGGAAGCGCTGCAGCTCTTGATCGCGGCCCAGCGCGAGTTCGGCGCGGACCATCCCGACATGGAGCTGCGCACCAAGATCACCGAGGGCCTGGTGTACCACGAGAGCGGCGACTACCGCCGCGCGCGCAAGGCCGGCGACGAGCTGGAAGCGCTGCTGCAGGCCACGCCGGAGCGTCCCGACGTGCCCACCTGCCTCGAGATGGCGACCCTGCTGTTCGCGGTGGGTGTGAAGGAAGCGCCGGTCGACCTGCTGTGCTACGTGATCCGCAACAACCACGACAACACGCTGCTGCAGGACGAAGTGCAGCAGATCTTCGAGAAGGCGCGCATGGGCGAGGAAGGCGAAAAGCTGATCCGCGGCGCGCGCAAGGAAGCGATCGACCTGATGAACCAGGGTGTGCTGCTGTGGAAGACCGGCAAGCTGGCCGAGGCGGTGGAGTGGATGCGCAACGCGCGCACGGCGCTGCCGCATAACGTGCGCATCCTGTTCAATTCGGCGCAGATCCTGATCTCGCACATGCAGCAGCGCGGCTACAGTGCGGAGCTGCATGAGGAGGCGCACAAGGTGCTGACCCATGTGGACCACCTGCAGCCGGGGCAGCAGCGCTTCGCGCAGCTGATGGAGCAGTTGCTGGGGCTGGCGCCCAAGGCCGAAGAGCCTGCACAAGGAGCGCCGGCCGGCGAGGTGGCCGCCGCCTGATCCGCCCTCAGCGCCAGTTGCTCCGCACATCCTCGCAGCGCCGGCCTTGCGAAGCAGACCCGTGCCGCCGCGCCAGCTCTGCGCACAGCATGTCGACGTCGATGCCGCCATCGCGTGTGCGCGCCGCCTCGCTCGCCCCTTTCAAGGCGCAGTCCCCGATGTACTTGCCCAGCGCCCGGTAGCTCTCGAACTGGGTCTCGTCGAACCACTGGTCCACCGAGCTTTCGTGCGGATATGCCGGGTGCACCTTGCGGTAGTTGAGCAGGTCGGCGTTTTCCTTGCCGACGATGGCCGGCTTCAGGTACAGCAGGGTGCCGTCCACGCCGCCCCGGTCGACCTGGCTGTAGCGCAACGTGCCGACCGCGCAGCTGGCGCCGCACAGGCCTTCGCTGCCGAGTTGCGCCAGCTTCGAGACGTCGAGGTCGATGCGTACGTGCAGGTCGGTGGCCACCTTGCGGATCGCGTTGCCGAGGTCCTCGAAAGCCAGCCGGCCGTCGCTGGCCACGTCCACCGCGACGATCAGGCGGCAGCGCCGCCGTACCAGCTCGTAGATGCCGAGGTTGTCGAAGTGCCCGCCGTCGGACAGGTAGACGTAGGTGGCGTCGGCATTGGTCAGGCCGAACAGCTCGGCCAGCAGGCTGAACAGCCCGAGCCGCGGCGAGGATTGCCGCCAGGCCGCCTTGCGCGGGTTGGGACACCAGCGGCCCAGGCGCACGTTGAACATCGTCATCAGGAAGTTCAGCGGCGGCGAGGAATGCGCGCCCATGTTCGGGCTGGCTGCCGCGCCCGAGACCGCGACCGCCATCCCGAGGCGCACGCCGGCGTCATCGTCGGCGCCGGCGCCGGAACGCGAACCGTAGGCCTCGGTGGGCCGGTAGCAGCCGCGCGCGGCCTCGCTCGGGTGGGCGGCGCTGCCCAGCGAGCCGGCCGGCAGCTCGAAGCCGCAGTAGCGCGGCGTGAACGTGAACGACGCCGCCTTGCGGGTGCGCCAGGCCAGTTCCTCGCCGCCGACCAGGTTGAGCGAGGTGTTGATGATGTGGCAGGGACGCTGCTGTTTCAGGTCCGCCAGCAGCGGGTCGTCGCCCGGGTCGAAGCCGGTGAAGGGATGCGGCTTGCGCGCGCGGCTGCTGGCGCCGAAGTAGGCGCGCACCAGGCGGTTCCGGTACAGCATGTAGAGCGAGAACTTGTTGATGTCGACGCGCCAGCCGAGCAGCAGTGCGGCGGCCAGGAAGATGGCCAAGGCGCCCGTCAGCCTGGCGCCGCTGGTCCCGAGGGTGGCGCCGGTATGGGCGGCGTACACGCAGGTGAAGCTCACCGGCGCAGGGCAGTCCACGCCCGGCGGCGCCACCGCCGCCTGCACCAGCGCGCTCAGGAGCGCGAACACGCCGGCGGTGAACACATAGGGTGCCAGTCGCGCAACGAGGTCGAGCCGCGAATCGGTGGCATGGATGCCGGCGCCGTTCATCCCCGTCCTGCTGCCGCTGCCGGCCTTCAGGCCGAACCAGGTCATGGCCAGCCAGCCGAGCGCGGTGCCGACGTGCGACCAGGGGTTCTGGGTCAGCCAGGCCCAGTGCAGCAGCGGCGCCAGGAAGAACGAGATGCCGAACATCGAGACCCAGGCCAGCGCGAAGATCCAGGCCCATGCGCCCTGGCGGCTCCACCATTCGCGGCTGGCGTCGCTGTACATGCGGCCGATCAGGCCGATCATCAGGGTCATGGTGCCGGCGAACAGCGCCATCATCAGCGGCATGCCGAAGGTGGTGAGGGCGATCGCGTTGTTCAGCACCGGATGCCTGGCCGGATCGGGCAGCGCCGACAGCCCGGCAAGCAGCAGCAGCGTACCGATGGCGAGCGCGCCGACGGCGCACAGCAGGTGCGAAAAGCCCTCCATCGCCTCGCTGCGGGTCAGGTCGGGCGAAGGCGGATGCGGCTGCAGCAGGCGCGGCACCACGACGAAGGCGGCGCCGGCCAGGACCAGGATCACGAACAGCCCCGCCAGGCCGATCAGCAGCCAGTCGCAGCCTGCCGGCGCCATGAAGCGCGCCATGGTCTCGGGCGCGAAGGCGCGCGCCGCCGCGCACAGCAGCGCCATCACGGCCACGCAGGCGGCGGCGCAGAAGCTGTAGCCGGCGCGCCGGTAGACGCTGGTGCGGTCGTGCGCCAGGTACCAGCCGCAGGCCCAGACGAGGAAGTAGGCAATGCCCGGCGCCAGCAGCCAGTGCAGGCGTCCCTGCAGGTGGGCCGGCAGCGCTTCCCATTCCCAGAATGGCATCTCGCCGCCATGCCGCCACAGCCCCACGCTGCCGAGGAAGCCCGCCAGCAGCAGCGGCAGGTTGATCCACCAGAGCACCGCCCCCTGCGACAGCGGGAAGCGGCGGCGGCCGCGCGAACCGGTGGGCTTGCTGGAGATGCTCAGCGCGATGCAGAACACCGCGAACAGGAACAGCAGCACGCCGAGCATCCAGGCCAGGTCGATATACGCGGCCCAGGCGCCGCCGGGATCGACGATGCGGTGCACGGCCCAGACGGCGGCGCGCGGCAGCAGGAGCAGGGCGCACAGCCAGGCCACCAGCATGGTCAGGTTCAGGCCCGTATTGCGCACATAGGTGCCGATCAGGGTCCAGGTGTCGGCGCTGAACATGCCGCCGCGCGGCGACAGGTAGTTGCTGTACTGGCGCAGGAAGCGGATCGCCGGCGCTTCGGCGGCGCCGCTGGGGGGCGCCAGCAGCGCTTCGACCTTGCGCACGTCGCCGCCCTGTTCGTGGATGCACTTGGACAGCCAGCCGCCGATGAAGCCGCCGCCGGACACGGTGGACAGGTAGTCGAGGTGGCGCAGCAGCCCATGGGCGGCCAGCGCCTGCAGTACGCCGAGCCCAAAGGTGGCGCTGCGCACGCCGCCGCCGGACAACGCCAGCCCGACCAGCCCGGCCTTGTGCGCGCGCGACGCCAGTTCGGCGCCGGGATCGGCGTCGGGATCGGGGTGGAGCAGGTCGAGTTCGTCGCGGAAGACGTCCTGGAAGGTCGCGCCGCTGACTTCGTCCAGGCGTTGCAGCGTCGCTTCGTCGAGCACGCCGCGGCCGGCGATGCCCTGGCGCCGGCGGAACTCGACGATGGCCTCGGCCAGTTCGCCCAGCGTGCACGCATGCGCCGGCGGGCGACAGGCAGCCGCCTCGAGTTTGCGGCGCAGGTCGGCGATTTGCGCCGGCGCCAGGCCGGCAGGGTCGAAAAAGGCCACGCGCACTCCTGCTGAACAAGATAGGACGGAAAACCGTCCCGCCAAACCAGTTCAGCACGCCAGACAGGCGGACGCTACCGATTGCATCAAGAGTGCGTGGTCCAGTAGTGGCCTGCGGAAACGAACATGGCGCCCTGCGGCGCCATGTCGATTGTGGCCGGATCCGGCTCAGCGCACGGTGACGCTGATGCTGCTGGAACTGGTGTTGCCGGCGGCATCGCGCGCGCTGACGCCGAGCGTGTGCAGGCCCTTGGCAAACTTCTTGGTATTCCAGTTGTACGACAGCGAGCCGCCCTTGCCCGACGCCGCCGGCTTGCCGTCGATCGACAGGCTGAGGCTGATGCCGGCCGCGCCCGCGTTGTCCGAGGCGCTGATGCTCACCGTGGTCGGGCCGCTGACGCTGCCGCCATTGACGGGGTTGTTGATGGCGACGGCCGGCGCCTCGGTGTCTTTCATCACCGGCGCGCTGGCGTTCGCCACGTTGACGACAACGCTGGCGGAACTGCCCGCATTGCCGGCGGCGTCATAGGCGACCGCCACCAGGCTGTTCATGCCGTTGGCCACGCCGGTGGAATCCCAGCTGAAGCCGAAGGGTGCGGCAGTCTCGACCGCCACCACGGTACCGTTGACCTTGAGCTCCACGCGGGCAACGCCGACATTGTCGCTGGCATTCACGCTGACCGGCACCAGGCCCGAGACCGAGCTGCTGCCCAGCGGTGCAGCGATGGCCACTTGCGGCGCGGTCGCATCGACCGGCGGCACGTAGCTGGCGGCGGCGCTGACGGCGGCGGCGGCATTCACGCGGCCGTAACCATAGATGGGATCGCGGCCCGCAGTGCCGAGGTCGACCGACGTCGAGAACAGCAGCGACTCGACCTGCGCGGCGTTCAGCTCGGGACGCAGCGCCATCACCAGCCCGGCGACGCCGGCGCCCACCGGGCTCGCGAACGAGGTGCCGTTCCAGGCCGAGTAGCCGAGTGCATTGTTGGTGGTCCAGATGCCGGAGCCCGGCGCCGACAGCGACACGAAGCTGCCCCAGCTCGAGAAGCTCGAGCGGTTGTCGCTGCTGTCGGTCGCCGACACGATGACGAAGGCATCGTCCGGCGCCACGTTTTCGTCGATGTTGTTGTTGCCTGCCGAGATGAACACCAGGCCGCCCTTGTCCTTCATGTAGCGTGCCGCACTCTTGACCGCGGCGCTGTCGGCGATGCCCACGAAGCTGACGTTGGCGATGCGCGCGCCGTTGTCGGCGGCGTAGGTGATGCCGTTGGCGATCGTGCTGGTATAGGCATAGCAGCCGGTGCTGTCCTTGAAGACGATACGCACCGGCATGATGCGGGCGCTGCCGGCGACACCTGCCACGCCCAGCGCATTGTTGGTGCTGGCGGCGGCCGTACCGGCAACGGCGGTGCCGTGGCCGCACAGGTCGCTGACATCGGTATTGTTGTCGTAGACGTTGTAGCCGGGAACGATGCGGTCTTTCAGGTCAGGATGCGCCACGTTCACGCCGGTATCCAGGACGGCAATGGTCACGCCGCCGCCCTGGCTGCGGTCCCAGGCGCTCGGTGCGCCGATCTTGGCGATGTGCCAGGCGCTGCCGATATACGGATCGTTGGCGTCCATCGCCACGCGTACTTTGCGGTCGAGCTCGGCGAACTTGAGTTCCGGACGGCGCGACAGCTTGGCCACCACATCCTGCTCCGACAGTCCCGGCGGCAGCTCCACTACATGCAGGCGGCTCTGGCCCAGCTTGCGCCGCTTGCCGCCCTGCGCCTTGACCAGCTTGTCGAGCACTGCGTCCGACAGGCCGGCGCGCGCTTCGATCAGCACGCGTCCGCGGGCGAATTCGGCAGGTGGCGCGGCGCTGGCCTGGGCGGCGCCGAGGAGGGCGACGATGCCGGCGGCGGCGGCCATGCCGGTTTTCTTGAGAGAGGAGATGGGAGCGATGTACATGTTGCGGATCCAGTTCACATTCATGGGATTGAAATGACAGGATCACTGCAGACGAGGTGCGTACGGACGCGTGGCGTCCGGCAGCACGAATGCTTGTCTGGCAGTCCTGCCGTCCTGGGGCACCTAGCCCGTTAGACCGTTGACTTTGCGTCCTCCGCTTTCGCGGAGTTTGCCCTTACAGAATTGGAACAAAGTATAGCCCTCGGGTTTTCGTCGGGCAATATTTTTGTAACCAGAAATTGAGGAAAATTAGCCACTCCCTCATCGGTAGAGGTGGACTGGAGAGGCGTCAAGGGGCGGCGTTGAGGCGTCAGCGGGATAGAGCGAGGTGTGGCGACAATGTCACAAAACCGTCCATTTTTTTACCAAGAATTTCATAAATATAACAAAGTTGACTATTTGCAACGATTGATTTGTCGGAAAAACTTACAGTAGTAAGGCGCGGATGCGCTTCGTTATGGGCTTTGGAGCAATTTTCCTCATTGGGAATACGTAACTTTGATAAAAATTGCTTTTCGATAATGAAAATTAACTAAATTACATTGGCATTGCTAAATTTCGTCGGGAATGCTGGCAGTTTCGATTTAACAATTAGGGGAAATTGCTTAAGTGATTGTTTTGCCTAGACATTCAACGCTGGCACAGTCATTGCTTAGAAGTGTTCGTGTTTCGAAACTTACCTGTCCACCCTAAGGAATGTCCAAATGAAAATTAAGAACCTTGTCCTCGGCCTCGCATCCGCCATCTGTTTCGCTGTCCCTGCTTTTGCAACGCCGTTTACCGTCAGCAACATCAGTTTCACGCATGAAGGTGGTTATGCCGTGAACGGCGCAAATAACGACGGTTTACTTGGTATGGAATTCCTGACCACAGGATTTACCGCCAAGGATTTCGACCTGACGACTGTCGGCCAGTTCTTTGAATTCAAATTCGGCACGGCCGAACTGACTGAAGCAAATGCCGGCATCGATGCCAACGAAACCGATCTCTTGAAAGTCTTCGCTAATTTCACGTTCGCCGCGCCGAACGCGTTTTCGCGCACGGTGACCGCCTCTGCAACGCCTGTTGTCGGCC
This sequence comes from Massilia sp. X63, assembly GCF_041023745.1. Lineage (NCBI taxonomy): Bacteria > Pseudomonadati > Pseudomonadota > Betaproteobacteria > Burkholderiales > Oxalobacteraceae > Massilia > Massilia sp. X63. The sequence continues at coordinate 8,255 of NZ_JBFTEF010000011.1, read as the reverse complement.
CGATCAACGATGACGCCGTTGACCTGACGCTCGCCTGGACGCCGGAAATCGTCAACTTCGGTACCACTGGCAAGTTCCAGATCTCCCTGAATGACCTCGTGTTCAGCCAGCGCGGAATGCAGACCGCGACCGCACGGATCACCTTGCTGGCTACCGATACGGCTGTCGTGCCGCCGGGCGGTACTGTACCTGAGCCAGGTTCCCTGGCTCTCGGCGCCCTGGGCCTGGCTGCTGTCGGTATGGCTCGCCGCCGCAAGCGTTGAGCCTGCAGTTCGCTCATCTGAAACAGGCTGCTGCGGCAGCCTGTTTCGTTTGGGGAGGCATCAGCCTTTGTCGGCTTTCACGCGGGGATTGCGCCCGACCCGTCCCGAGCCGCCCTGACCGCCGGAGACGTCCAAGGGCGATCCGCCCCGGGCTTTCGGTTCAGCAGGCGTGGCCTTTGCCGCCCCAGCGGTGTTGGCCTCGGACGCGTCCGGTGTGGCGCCGGCTGCCGGCATCGCGCTGCTGACTGCTTGGCGGAATTGATCTTGCAGCAAATTCCACCAAGCGACTGCCGCGGGCATCGCGCTGTTGGCGGCAGAGGCATTCGCCAGGTCCGCAGGCGCGGCCTTGGCGCTGTCGGCCTGCGGCGCCGGCGGGGGAGGCGGCGTCGGCGTGGCCGCCGGCTGTGCGAAGAACTGCGCGAACGGTGCCGCCATGGCGGGATCGGATCCGGCGCGCTGCATGGCCTGCGCCATGCTGTCGCCCATGGCCTTGAGCGTGGCCAGCGTGCCGCGCTGCACTTCCAGGGCCTGGATGGTTCCGCGCAACATGCCGAGGTTCAGGTTCAGCCAGGATTCGACCGCCTTGAGGTCGGCGATCCGCTTGTCCAGGTCTTCGGTGGTCAGGCTGGAGCCGCTCATGCCGGGCATCCCGACGCCGGGGACGTTCATGCTGCCCCACAGGTTCTTCACGAATTCGAGTGTGTCGGTCATTCCGGCAGCGTTCGGCATGGGTGGCTTGAGCATCGGTATTCTCCGTTTGGTAGACAGCCTAGCGTAGCAGATAAATAACACCTGACAAAGCCCGTACGACAAGGGCGGGGGGAGCAGTGCGCATCCGCTGCGCTGCCCGCCTGCACCCGGGGCGCGCTCAGGCTACACTAGCGGCATGAGTTCCGCTTTCCTCCCCCAGCGGCGCCGCGCGCTGGTGCTGGGCACGCTGGTCGTGCTGCTGCACTGGTTGGCGCTGGGCTGGCTCACCGCAGGCACGCAGGGCCTTGCGCTGCCGGCGCGCGATGGCGAAGCGATGGTCAGCACGGCGCTGCTGCCCGCACTGCCGTCGGTTGCTCCCGCCGAGGAAGCGGTCCCGCCGCCCAAGCCGTCCATGCTGCAGCCGCCCTTGCCCGACTTTGCGCCTTTGCCCACCATCGCCATTGCCGAGGACGCGGTGGGCGAGCCGGTACCGCCCGGCCCGCCGGCGGAAGCGAGCAGGCCGCCGGTCGAGCCGGTTCCTTCGCCGCAAGTGGCCACCGCTGAACCTGTCACGCAAGCCATGCCGGCCGCGCCCGACCCAGGCCCGGCGCCCATCGTGCATACGATCCGCCGCTACAAGGTCGACGTGCCGCCGCCGGCCGAACTCAGCTATACCGTGGCGCGTACCGACGCCGACGGCACCCAATGGAGCGGGCAGGCCCTGCTGTCGTGGAAACGGAACGACCATGCCTACCAGATGCGTTTCGAGGCCGGCATCAAGATCGTGTTCGCGCGCGTGAACCTGGCGGTGCTCACCAGCGAGGGTTACCTCGGCAATACCGGCCTGGCGCCGGTGAAGATGACGGAAAAGCGCCGCGGCCGCGCCCTCACGGCGACCCATTTCGACTGGCCCGGCAACAAAGTGAGCTTCTCGGCTTCGCAGAACAACTATGCGCTGTTGCCCGGCGCCCAGGACAAGGCCACGGTGCCGCTGCAGTTGTCCGCCATCGCGCGCGGCGACCCCGCGCAGCTCTCCGGCGACATCGACATGTTCGTCGGCGAAGACCGCTGGGGCAGCGTGTACACCTTCAACGTCGTCGGACCCGAGGAGATCGACACCCCGATGGGCCGCCTGCAGACCGTGCGCGTGGCGCGCCCGCCCAAGCAGGGCTCGTACAAGTCGCGGCTGGACATCTGGCTCTCGCCGGCGCACGGTTGGCTGCCGGTGCAGATCCGCAGCAGCGAAGCCAACGGCGCCGTCACGACACAAACGGCGAATCACATCGCCATGACCCAACCAGGAATTTGATATGCAAGGATTCGCTCTACGTGCCACCGGCAGCCTGCTGCTCGCGCTGGCACTCGGTCCCGCCACCGCCCAGGAGGCGCCGCCCGCCATCAAGCGCCCCTTCGAGCTGCCGCCTTCGGCCGACCTGCACTACGCGCTGCAGGCGCGCCAGCGCGGCTTCAGCCTGAAGGGCGAGGCCATCGTCACCTGGCGTGCCGGCGACGGCAAATACAGCGTCAGCGCCGAATCGCGCGTGCCGGTGCTGGGCACCATCACCGCGGACCGCAGCAGCGGCACGGTCGACGCCTTCGGCCTGGCGCCGGGCGAGTTCACCGAGAAGCGCCTGCGCAAGGATCCGACCACGACCACCTTCGACCGCGAGGCCAGGGCGCTGCGCTTCAGCGAAAGCAAGCAGGTCTACCCGCTCCAGGGCGGCGAGCAGGACCGCGCCTCGATCACCTGGCAGCTGGCCGCCGTGGCGCGCGCCGCGGGCGGCAGATTCAAGCCGGGTTCCGAGTGGCCGTTCTTCGTGGCCGGGCGCAGCGACGCCGAAACCTGGGTGTTCAAGGTGCTCCGGCGCGAAAAAGTGCGCACCGGCCTGGGCGACGTCGACGCCATCGTGGTGGCGCGCCAGCCGCTGGCGGACAAGAAGGACCAGGTGCTGGAGATCTGGCTCGCGCCCCAGCAGGAGTGGTTTCCGGTCAAGCTGCGCTATGCCGACGGCGACAAGGAACAGGTCGAGCAGACCCTGGAAAGCGTGACGAAGCGCTGAGGATCGCGCCACATTTTGGCAATATTGTCTTGTTTTTAAGGCAAGGGATGGGTGTGTCTTTCCTGCAATGAGCCGCGCCCGGGACTGCTAGTTGCCGATCCTAAACTGTTATACTGGCGCCCCCGCGGACCGGTTGTGCCTGTTCGCGCCAGAGAACGGTATCCAAATGATCGACCACCTTGGCGGCGCGGCGCTCGCCGCAGACTCCCTTTCGACTCCCCAGGAAGATGACCCGCTGCAGGCGCACTTCCAGCACGGCGTTGCGCCCGACGAGATCGAGCAGGTCTACCATCTGAAGCGCGCCCAGCCCATGCTGTCCGCCTTCACGGCGCTGTTCCACGGCACCCAGGACGGCGTGCTGGTGCGCTTGCTGGTCCTGCGCGAGCTGGCCAGCGACACTGGCGCATCGAGCTTCTCGCGCGCCGACATCAACAACAAGCTGGCTTACCTGGCCGCCGAAAGCCTGGAGACGGTCCTGAACCGCTTGCGCAGCCACGGCCTGCTGGCCTGGGACGCTCCGGCCGCCGTCTACCGCATCACGCCGCTGGCGCGCAATGTGCTGTCCGCGCTCGACACCCTGATCACGCTGGGCAAGCCGGAAGAAGACGACGCCGAAATGGGCTTCCTGCTGTCGCAGGTGGCCGGCGCCCAGGCCGTGGGCGGTGTCACCGTGGAGCAGCTGCGCCACCTGCTGGGCCGCCTGGTGGAGCTCACCGAGGAGTTCCGCGACGCCATCGCTTCCGGTTCCGAATTCCGCCTGCGCACTTCGCAGGCGAAGTGGCACATGGCCTGCGACTGGGTCGAGAAGGGCTCCGTGATCCTGCGCGCCATCACCCAGGATCCGGCGGCCGATTCGGCGACCCACAAGGCGGCGCAGGCCATCGGCCGCGCCCAGAGCGCGCTGCTGAACATGCAGGGCATGTTCTCGCGCGCGCTGAACCAGATCGAGCGCCAGCGTGTGCACCTTGGCCAGTCCGGCCTGTCGACCACCGACGTCAAGCGCTGGCTGCTGGCCCACGACGACCTGGCCAGCCTGGCCGAGGATGCGATCGACCGCCCGGTGGTGCCGCTGTTCGGCACCCCGGCCGAGATGATCGACGTGGCCGAGACCGAGCTGCTGCTCGAACGCGTGACCTCGACCGGGCCCAAGGGCCTGCCCTCGGGCCAGGATGCGCCGTTGACGGTCAACGACAACCCGGCCATGCAGGCGGAACTGAACGACTGGATCAACAAGCTGGCCGACTTCGCCAACCTGGGCAACTTCCCGGAATTCTCGGACATCGGCCCGAAGAAGGTGGCGCTGCACGAATCGCTGCTGCCGGCCAGCTTCGCCGTCGCGTCCTACCGCGCCTCGCTGCTGCCGCTGCTGGGCGACGCGTCCGAGGCCAGCCTGCAGGGCGCGACTGCCGAGCTGGCGCGCCTGCCCGTGAAATTCGAACCGACCGACGAGATGATCCAGCTCGACGACCCGGAAGTGGCGGCGATGTCGATCGCCTCCCTCTCACTGAATCTTGAAAGCGGTACTCCAGATGAATGACGACGCACAAATCCTGATCGCGCGCCTGCTGACGCACCAGACCCTGCGCCGCGACGACAAGATGGTCAAGCGCGCGCTGTCCGACGAGCAGTTCCGCCAGGAGGTCGACAAGCGCCTGCTCGAATGCGGCCTGAAGCTGCTCGACAACGTCTATGCCGACCACGTGACCATCGCCCTGCACCGCAACGTCGAACCGAAGATCTTCGGCGCCAAGGACATCTGGCAGAACAACAACTTCGGCCTGACCCGCGACGGCGTGGCGCTGCTGGTGGTGCTGTGGGCGCAAATCATCCTCCCGAAGCGCGAGCGCCAGGAGACCCACGTCACGGTGGACGACGACCAGACCGACATGTTCGAGAAAGAGGCGTCGATCCCGCGCGCCGAAGACACCTCGATCGGCATTTCCTACACCGCGCTGCTGTCGGACTTCGGCGACAAGCTGGGCAAGAAGACCCGCATGGACATGAACCTGGGCGTGCTCTCGAAGCTCGGCTTCATCGAGCGCCGCGGCGACGTGATCCTGGAAGGCCCGCTGCTGGACCTGATGATGGACACCGACCTGCTGAAGGAACGCATCATCAACGGCGCGCTGGCCGAGGTGTTCAAGCGCGCGCCGCTGGCTGCGGCCCCGCGCCGCATCGTTACCGATAGCGACGCCGCCAACGATGCCGTCGTCGAAGTGGCTGCAGACGCCGCCGACGAAGAATCGACCCCACTGAGCCCGAACTGAGGTAGCCCATGTTCCACATCAAATCACTCGAACTGGTCCACTGGGATTACTGGCAGCGGATCAAGAACATCCCGCTGGACGCCAAGATCATCACGATCGCCGGCCAGAACGGTTCCGGCAAGACCACGCTGCTCGACGCGCTGCGCACCCTGTTCGGGCTGGACTGCTCGATGGGCCGCACCTACAAGCACTATGCGCGCCACTCGGGCCAGCAGAGCGCCTGGCTGCGCGCCGTGGTCGACAACAAGCCGGTCGGCAAGCAGCTGTCGAACCGCCCGTTCCGCCATTCCGGCTTCTTCGCGGACGACGAAGTGACCCTGTTCTGCCAGGTGCAGAAGAACGGCGGCGACTGGAAGCGCCAGTACCTGATGCGTCCGGGGAACGTCGAGATCGAGGAAGTCACCGACGCCACCGACTGGCTCGGCGTCGAGAACTACAAGAAGCGCCTGGCGTCGGCCGGCCTGTCGCCAGCAATGTCGAAAGTCCTGGCGTTGGAGCAGGGCGAGACGGATAAACTGTGCGAGTACGCGCCGCGCCAGCTGCTCGACCTGGTGTTCCAGGTCTTTGGCGACAAGGAAGTGCTGGACGCCTATGACGAAGCCAAGCGCCACCAGCGCGACACCGAGACCGAACTGAAGCGCTTCGAGGCGGAGCTGGAAACCTCGCGCATCAACCTCGAAGGCCTGCGCCTGCGCGTGGCCAACTATCACCAGTGGGAAGACCTGCACAAGGAAAAGCGCGGGCTGCAGGAAGACGTGCTGCCGGCGCTCGAATACCATGAGGCGCGCGAGAAGGCGGCCGCCATCAGCCGCAACCTCAAGGAAGCGCGCAAGCCGCTGTTGCAGGCGGATTCGATCCTGGCCGAGAAGCGCCAGCAGCTGGCTGCCCAGCAGCGCGCCCTGACCGAGGCGCAGAAGCAGGAAACCCAGCTGGAGCAGGAAGCCACCGAACTGGCCAGCCGGCTGACCCAGCTCAACCAGAAGCTCAAGCCGCTGGAAAGCCTGCTCGAGCAGAAGGAGCGCCTGCAGAAGCTGTCTCTCGATGCCGGCGCCGACCTGGCCGAAGTAGCCAACCAGCTCAACGAAAAAGAAGCCGAACTGGCCAAGCAGAAGGCGGCGCGCGACAACGTCGCGGCGAAGATCGCCGGCGAGCTGGCCACCATCTCGGCCCTGCAGGGCAAGAGCGCCATGCCGGAACCGGAGGCGCAGCGCCAGATGCGCCGCGCGCTGCGCGACGAGGGCATCGCCCACGCCATGCTGTCGGACATCGTCGAAGTGACCGATCCGAAGTGGCAGGGCGCGGTCGAGGGTGTGCTGGGCGGTTACGCGTCGGTGGTGCTGCTCGAGAAAGCCAAGGATGCGCCGGCGGCCTACCGCCTGGCCGAGAAGGAGCGCTACCGCCACTTCATCGTGCCCGATTGCGTCGAGGCGCCGGTGGTCAAGGACGACAGCCTGCTGTCGGTGGTGCGCTTCTCCGGCAAGGCGCCGGGCTGGCTGATCGACCAGCTCGAGCGCATCGAGCGCGTGGATTCGGTGGATGCCGGCTTCAAGTCGGATTGCGACGAATGGATCACGCCCGACGCCTACCACCGCGAACGCCGCGGCGGACGCTCGTTGTACGTCGAGCCTTCGCGCTACCGCTTCGGCTCGGCCGGCAAGACCCAGCGCCTGGAAGCGATCCAGAAGTCGCTCCCGGCCCTGGAAGCACAGGAAGATGCGCTGACGCTGGCGATCAGCAAGCTGGCCGCCGAAGTGGGCGCGCTGAAGGGCCGCATCGCCGGCGTCGACGCCGCCAAGGAACTGGCGGCGCGCCAGGCCGAGTTCGAGGAAGCGACCCGCGCGCTCCAGCCGCTCAAGGCCGAGCGCCTGGAAGTGGGCGCGCGCCTGGGCGAACTGTCGATGCTGACCAAGAACGCGACGGTGGCGCGCACCCGTGCCGACACCGTGTGGCAGAACGCGCGCATGGCGCTGTCCGAAGCCGAAGCCGGCATGCGCCTGAACAACCGCCGCACCATCGAGCAGCGCACCGAACATGCCAAGGCGCTGCTGGAACTGCGCAAGGGCTGGCGCCACGTGCCGACGAATTGGAAGAACGCAGACTGGCGCGGCGCCATCGTGGCCAAGCACCAGAACGCGCACCAGGTCAACCTGCGCCTGTCCTCACTCGAGCACGCCCTGGCGCGCGACGACTGGGAACAGGACGGCACCGTGATCGACCAGTACCAGCGCCTGAGCGACCAGCTGTCCGGGCGCCAATCCGAGACCGAGGAGCGCCGCTACCAGAACAACCGCGCGATCGAGGCCACGGCCAACGCGCGCGGGGCCTACATCGAGCGCCTGCGCTACACCATCAAGACCTACTCCAAGAACATCAAGGAGCTGGGCGAGCTGGCGGGCATCGACGTGCAGGCCGATCCGGTGCGCCTGGAGAACGACGACGTGCAGCTGGCCCAGGCCGGCCTGCACGTGCGCTTCAAGTTCGACGGCAAGGACCAGATCGGCATGAACGACGGCGAAGCCTCGGGCGGCCAGCAGGTGATGAAGTCCCTGGTGCTGCTCATCGGCCTGCTGAAATCCGAGGAAGGCTCGGGCGGCTTCGTGTTCATCGACGAACCGTTCGCGCACCTGGACATCCGCAACATCCAGCTGGTCGGCGAGTTCCTGAAGAACACCGATGCCCAGTACCTGATGACGACGCCGCTGACCCACAACACCGACGTGTACGACCCGTCCGAGCTGACGCTCATCACCAGCAAGAAGAAGAAGGACGTGCAGTGGGCGCAGCCGATCTTCGTGCTGCAGCGGAGAAAAGAAGAGGCCAAGGCCGCGTAAAACAAAAGGGAGCCGCCGGCTCTAATGCCGTTCAGTTAAGGTAGCTTCTTGACCTTTCGAATGGCATAGCGCTTCGGCGCTGCCTTGACGGCCCGGTCGCATTTGCGGCCGGGCCGTTCGTCTTTCAGGAGGCTGACCAGCCTT
>NZ_JBFTEF010000010.1:0-195355 GCF_041023745.1 Massilia sp. X63 | reverse complement strand
GGCGCCGCGCCGCCAGGCGCCGCCCGCGCCGCCGCGGCGGCCGGCATGGTGCCGCCCGGGGTCACGCCGCCGAATGCCGGCATGCCCGCGGCCGCGCCGGCCAACGCCGCGCCGGGCACGGCAGCCGCCGCACCCGCCACCGGCGCGGCGCCGAACAGCCGCCAGGCGCTGAACGCGGCCAATGTTCCGATCAAGAGCGAAAAACTGGGTACCGCGGCGCCGAGCGAAGACGTCAAGAAGGCGCAGACCAGGTCGGTGCCGAAAGGGGTCGGCCCGGCGGTGGAGAAAAAGTCCACCCCCGAGACGGCGAACAAGCAATGAAGATGGGCAGCATGCCGATTGCGGTGATCATGCAGCGCCGCGCCGTGCAGCACCGCTGGGCCGACGAGGCCTGGGAGGCGGTGGGCGTGGTGCCCGACCGCGGCCAGCTGCCGCGCCTGCAGGTGCTGAGCCAGAGCCCGGAGCGCGACTACTACCTGGTGTCGGGTCTGGAGCTCGAGCTCTACACCGACGAGAACGAGGGCTACTACGAGAACTGCATGGCGCCCGAATCGAAGGTGTTCGTGCTGTGGCGCATGGAAGAGGGCAAGGCGATCCCGGTGCGCGCCTCGGTCAGCTACGTCGAGGGCACCCGCATGTTCGACTCCGGCGAGCAGGCCGACGGGGTGGCCATGCCGGCCGAGATCTATGCCTGGGTGGCCGGCTACCTGCGCGAGCACTACCAGCCCAAGCCGCGCGGGCGCCGCGGCCGCGAGCACGGATGAGCGGAGCCCCGATGTCGAACGAAGGTTTCCTGCGGCGCTGGGCGCGCCTCAAATCGACCGGCGGCGCAGCCGAAGCGGTGGCCGAGGCGCCGCCCGCAGCCCCGGCACCGGCGGCGCCCGCACCGGTCGCGGTTCCCGCATCCGCTACGCACCAGGACGAGGCCGGCGCGGCGCGGCGGCCGCTCCCCACCCTCGCCGACGCCGCCCGGCTCACGCCGGACGCCGATTTCTCCGCCTTCGTGGCGAAGGGCGTCGACAAATCGGTGCAGCGCCTGGCCCTCAAAAAACTGTTCGCCGATCCGCATTTCAATGCGATCGACGGACTCGACATGTACATGAACGACTACAACAAGGCGGCGCCGCTGCCGCCGGGCATGCTCGCTTCGCTCAAGCACGCCCCCGGCGTATTGAACCGGCTGCTGGACGACCAGCAGAAGGCGGTCGAGGCGGCAGGAGCCGCGCAAGCGGCAGAAGCGGCAGAAGCGGCCGAAGTAGCCGAGGCAGCCGAAGCAGCCGTAGCAATCGACACAGCCGCGGTAGCCGAACCAGCAGAGCAGGCGCCGCCGTCCACACGACAAGGGAACGCATGAACATCCGTTTTACCGACAATCCGCCGATCGACCCGGTCCAGGAAGGCCGCAACGCCCAGGCCAGGAGCGCCGCCGTCCTGGCCGCCGACGCCATCCCGGTGTTCGAGCCCAGCGTCACGGTGGACTACCGCTCGGCCGGCCGCAGCCTGGTGGTCGGCTCGGCCGAACACGCCTTGCCTTGGGCCGACCGCCTGGCCGGCGGCCTGCCCGTCACCGTCCTGCTGCTCGACAGCCAGGACAGCATCCCGGTGCGGCCCTATCCGGTGCACGTGGCGCGCACGGTGGCGGTGGCCGGCTGGCTGGGCGCTTTCGAGGCGCGCTGGCAGGCGCCCGGCCAGCCGGTCGGGCAGGGCCGCTTCGACCTGGTGCTCGACCTCAGCCCCAGCCGCCTGATCCCCAGCCACCAGCGTCCGCACGGTTATTACGCTCCCGGCTACGACGAGGCGGCCCGCCTCGAGGCCGTCGCGGCCATGCTCGACATGGTCGGCGACTTCGAAAAACCCAAGTACTTCTCGTACAAGGAACGCAGCTGCGCCCATGGCCGCAACGGCCGCAAGGGCTGCAGCGCCTGCATCGAGATCTGCTCGGCGCAGGCCATCGCCGACGACGGCGACCGGATCAAGGTGAATCCCTACCTGTGCGCCGGCTGCGGCGCCTGCTCCACGGTCTGCCCGACCGGCGCGATCAGCTACGCCTTCCCGCCGGCCGCGCTCACCGGCAAGCGCATGCAGGCCGCGCTGCGCTCCTACCGCGCGGCCGGCGGCGAAGATCCGGTGTTCCTGCTGCACGACCCCGAGCATGGCGCGGCCCTGCTGGCCCGGATGAGCGACGCCATGGGCGGCGATGCGATCCCCGGCCGGGTGATCCCGCTGGCCCTGCAGCACACCGCTTCGACCGGCATCGACGTCTGGTTCGGCGCGCTGGCCTACGGCGCGTCCGGCATCGCCATCCTGACGACAGGCCAGGAGGCGCCCCAGTACCTCGCCGCCCTCGACCAGCAGATGCAGATCGCCCAGGCGGTGCTCGACGGCCTCGGCTACGAGGGTCCGCACTTCCAGCTGCTGCAGGCGGCCGTCCCGGAAGAGCTGGCGGTGGCGCTGCGCCATGCGCCGCGCGGCCGGGCGCCGGCCGAGCCGGCCGTATTCCACCTGGCCAACGACAAGCGCAACACGCTCGACTACGCGCTCGAGCACCTGCACCGCCATGCCCCGGTCAAGCCCGAGCAGGTGGCGCTGCCCGCCGGCGCGCCCTTCGGCGCGATCGCCGTCGACCGCGCCAGCTGCAGCCTGTGCATGTCCTGCGTCGGCGCCTGCCCGGCAGGCGCGCTGCAGGACGGTCAGGGCGCGCCGCTGCTGCGCTTCATCGAGAAGAACTGCGTCCAGTGCGGGCTGTGCGCCAGCACCTGCCCGGAAACCGCCATCAGCCTGGTGCCGCGCCTGTCCTTCAGCGAGACGCGCGGCCAGGCGGTGGTGCTCAACGAGTCCCAGCCCTTCCACTGCATCCGCTGCGACAAGCCCTTCGGCACCCTGCAGATGGTCGAGAACATGCTCGGCCGCCTGGCCTCGCATCCGGCCTTCAGCGGCCACCTCGACCGTCTGCGCATGTGCGGCGACTGCCGCGTCATCGACATGATGGAGCCGGAAGGCGAGATGCGCATCACCGCCCTCAAGCGCAGCTGAGATCGGCGGCACGGCCGGCGCTGCCGGCCGTGCGTTCGACATCTGCATGCAGCGGCCCGCCGCCCGTCCGGGCAGCTTCAACTGCGCCCGCAAACATGGCAGAATGGCTACAGCAGCCATGCCAAACCAGTCACCAGGAGACACCATGACGCCAACCCAGCGCTTCCTTCAAGCGCGCGACTTCTTGCTGCAGCACCGGCTCGACTACGAGACCGCCTACCGCGACTACCGCGCGCCCCAGCTCGACGCCTTCAACTGGGGGCTGGATTATTTTGACCAGATGGCAAAAAATAACCCGGCGCCGGCGCTGTGGGTGGTCGAAGAAGACGGTTCCGAGCAGAAGATCAGCTTTGCCGACATGGCCTCGCGTTCGTGCCAGGTGGCCGAGTACCTGCGCCTGTGCGGCGTGAAGCGCGGCGACCGCGTGCTCCTGATGCTGCCGAACCGGGTCGAGCTGTGGGAGATCATGCTGGCCGGGATCAAGCTCGGCGCCGTGCTGGTGCCGACCACCATGCTGGTCTCGGGCGCCGACCTGCAGGACCGCCTCGAACGCGGGCGCGTGCGCCACGTCATCGCCCAGGCCTCCGAAGCGCGCAAGTTCGATGGCATGGCCGGCAGCTTCACCCGCATCGCCGTGGGCGGCGCTGCGGGCGCGAAACTGCACGGCTGGCACGACTTCGCGGACAGCCGCGAGGTGGTGTCGGTGTTCGACCCCCAAGGCGAAACCCGCGCCACCGATCCGCTGCTGCTGTACTTCACGTCCGGCACCACGGCCAAGCCCAAGCTGGTGCTGCACAGCCACCAGAGCTATCCGGTCGGGCACCTGTCGACCATGTACTGGATCGGCCTGCAGCCGGGCGACGTCCACTGGAACATCTCCTCGCCGGGCTGGGCCAAGCATGCCTGGAGCTGCTTCTTCGCGCCCTGGAATGCCGGCGCCACCATCTTCGTCTACAACTACGAGCGCTTCTCGGCCACGGCCGCGCTCGACACGATCCAGCGCTGCGGCGTGACCTCGCTGTGCGCGCCGCCGACGGTCTGGCGCATGATGATCAAGGAAGACCTGAGCGCCTGGAAGCCGCCGCTGCGCGAGCTGGTCGGGGCCGGCGAGCCGCTGAATCCCGAAGTGATCGAGCAGGTCGAGAAGGCCTGGGGCATCCGCATCCGCGACGGCTTCGGCCAGTCCGAAAGCACCTGCCAGATCGGCAACTCGCCGGGGCAGCGGATCAAGCCGGGCTCGATGGGCCGCCCGCTGCCTGGCTACCGGGTGGCCCTGCTCGACATCGACGACCAGCCTGCCGCGGAAGGCGAGATCGCGCTGGCGCTCGACCCGGCGCCGCTGGGCCTGATGATGTGCTACGAGGGCGACGACGACAAGACCGCCGCCGTCATGCGCGCCGGCCACTACCATACCGGCGACACCGCCAGCGTGGACGACGACGGCTATTACTTCTACGTCGGCCGCAACGACGACGTCTTCAAGTCCTCCGACTACCGCATCAGTCCCTTCGAGCTGGAAAGCGTGCTGGTCGAGCACGAGGACGTGCTGGAGGCGGCGATCGTGCCGAGCCCGGACCCGCTGCGCCTGTCGGTGCCCAAGGCCTTTGTTACGCTGCGCCAGGGCGTCCTGCCTTCCCGCGAGGTGGCCGCCGCGCTGTTCGCGTTTGCGCGCGCACGACTGGCGCCCTACAAGCGCATCCGCCGCATCGAGTTCCGCGAACTGCCCAAGACCATCTCGGGCAAGATCCGGCGGGTCGAACTGCGCAAGGAGGAAGCCGGGCGCGCCGGGGCGGGCGCGCAGGCGGACGGGCAGGGCGTCGAATACCGCGAGGAGGACTTCCCCGCCTAGCACAGCGGGGCGGGGGCGTGCTCCATGCAAGCATGCCCCCGTGCGCCTGCCGTCGAGTTGACGAAAAAAACAGGTCGTATATACTGATCCCGATTCCACCTTCTGTGATTCGAGCGGACATGCGCGGCATTTCATCCAACGGCTTCGGTTTTTCCTCCAGCGTGCGCCAGGCACACGCCGGCGCCGTTGCGGCCGTCCGCGTATCCCCTACCTCCCTGTCGCTCGGACTGAGCGTCTTCCAAGCTCGTCTGGCACAACGTTCGACGCGCGATCTCGCCTGCCTCTCTTGAGCTCGGCGAGCGTCCGTTGACGCTCCCGAGCCCCACCCACAAGACCGTCCAGCTGCCGCGGCGCCACCAGCGCCCGGCCTGATTCGTTACTGTCGGCCAGCCGTACCGGGCTGGGAAAGGCATTCCATGTGCAACAAGCAGTACCTGAGCCAGCGCGACCTGGCTGTTCTCCATCGGTTCGCACGCGAACATGGCATCGATGCCGGCTGCAGCGATCCCGCCGGCCGCCGGCTGGCCGGCCTGCTCGCCGCGGCCATCCCGCTGCCGGAGACCGACGAGGCGCAGGACCGGGTCGGGCTCGGCGCGACGGTCCACTACCGGCCCGCCGGCGCGCGCGACCTCAGCACCATCCTGATCGCCTGCCCCTACGACGCGAATGCGCTGCTGGCGCGCGTGACCATCCTCTCGCCGCTGGCGCTGGGCCTGCTGGGGCATGCCGTGGGCTGCACGGTCGCGATCGGGCTGCCGCTGGCGCGCTCGCTGCCGGTCGACATCGTCGCGGTCGAAGCACCGACACGCACGCCGGGCGCGGCGCCCTGGCTGCGCGGACTGCAGGATGCGCCGCCACCCCCAGTCAGCAACCTACCCGAAAGGAGAAGCCCATGACCGAGATGAACCGTGCCGGGTCGTTCCACCCGCAAGCCGAAGCAGCCGCGCCGCCGGCGTCGTCCGCGCACCAGGGCGGCATCGAGGAGCGCATCGCCGCCACCGGGCGCCGCATCGAGGCGCTGCAGCATCAGCTGGACGGCGCCATGGCCGAACTCGGCCACGCGCGGCGGCGCGCGGCGGCCGACCTGGCGCAGGCGGCGCGCTACGGCCACCAGGACCTGGCGCAGGACCTGCTGCCGTTCAAGGACGCGCTGGAAGCGGCGCTGGCGGTGCGCACCGGCGACGCCGCCGCCCTGCGCGCCGGCCTGGTGCTGGCCGGGCGCCAGCTCGACGCCGCGCTGGCGCGCCGGCACGGCTGACACATCGTTCTTACCATGCCGGCGCAAGACCGGCCCGCGGCGCCCGCCCATGGGCGGCGCCGCGCCATTCATCATCTGGAGGCACATTCATGCGTCGTTTCGACAGAATCCTGTTAGCGATCAACCAGCAGCACCCCGGCCGCGTCGAGTCGCGCGCCGCACTGCTCGCCCCCGGGCTCGGCATCGAGGCCTTCGACGTCGTTGCCGTCAAGCGCACCGGCGCCGGCATGGGCAGCGCGTCCACGGCCTACAGCCATGTCCGGGTCGAGCCAAGCGCACTGCGCGCATTCACCGGCGGCGCGGCGAGCGCCGGCAGTGCGCCGGCTTTCATCGACGGCGTCGAGGATGCCTGGATGGTCCAGCGCGGCCAGCCGGCCGAGGTGATCGCCGGGGCGGCCGAGCGGATCGGCGCCGACCTGACCCTGGCGGCCGGCAACCTGCGGCCGCGCCTGCCGTCCTGGGTGCGTTCCTCGCGCAACGCCGAGCTGATCCGCCTGTGCCGCAGCCCCGTGCTGCTGGTCCACGGCGAACCGCGCGACGTCTATCGCACCGTGGTGGTGGCCATCGATTTCTCGCGCGCCTCGCTGGCGGCGGCGCGCACCGCCGCGCTGCTCGCGCCTTCCGCCCGCTTCGTGTTCGTGCATGCCTGCCGCCTGCCGGAAGAACTCATGATGCGCGAGCTGGACCTGCCGGTGCGCACCCTGGAGGCCTACCGCGGGCGGGCCTGCGCGGCCGCGCGCGGCAAGCTCGACGACTTCATCGATCTGTACCTGCAGGACATGCCTTCCGGTACCCGCGAGGTCCGGGCCGGCCGTCCCCACGCCGTGGTGGCCGAGTGCGTGCGCCGGCACGGCGCCGACCTGCTGGTGCTGGGCCGCGGCGCGACCCATCCCGGCGCCTGGCTGTCGTCCTCGAACGTGATGCACAAGCTGGTGGACGAGGGCCTGTGCGACATCCTGGTCGGCGCCGACCGTTTCGGGGACGATGACGCCCCGCGCCTGGCGGCATGAACCGTTTCCCTCCCACCGTGATGTTCCGGATGCGCCGGATGCGAGGCCCTGCCGGCCTGGCGTCGGCTCGGGAATGCCCAGGCGCGGCCGTCAAGGCGGGCGCACGGCATGTCCCGGGCCTGTTTGCGGACACGAAGCGCGGCCCGGGTGCCGCGGCATGACGAACTTGCCCCGCAGGAGGGGCGACATGGAGGATGAAATGTCAATGTATCGACCGGGATTGTTTGGCCGGGATGCGGCGCTGCGCGCCAAGCAGCGGATGGAGCAGCGGATGGAGCGGCGCAGCAAGCGGCGCCTGGCGAAGCACCTGCTGGAGCGTAACGCGCAATGGCGCCGCACGGTGGTCAAGAGCATGGCGGCCGGCCTGGCGGCGGTGCTGGCGGCGCAGCTGCTGTTCGGCGAACTTGCCGCGGCGGCCCCGCTCGCCGCCGCAATCGGCGCCGCCTGAGCGCGGCGCCTTTTCAGGCTTGCCCGGTCACCCGACCGGGTTCTGCAGGTGCTGGCGCACCAGGTCCGCGATCGAATCCACCTGCAGTTTTTCCATTACCCGTGCCTTGTGCACTTCCACGGTACGCACGCTGATCCCGAGTTCCTCGGCGATCTCGCGGTTGTGCCGGCCCGCCACCACCAGCTCCATGACTTCGCGCTCGCGCGGGGTCAGGCTGGCATGGCGCTTCAGGTACTCGGGCGACGCGCGTCCGTCGCGCGGCGCCGCCGCGGCGCGCGCCAGCGCTTCCTCGATCGCCGCCACCAGCGGCCCTTCCTGCAAGGGCTTTTCCAGGAAGTCGACCGCCTCCGAACGGAATGCTTCGCGCGCCGAGTGCACGTCGCCGTGGCCGGTGATGATCAGGACCGGCAGGCGGCTGCCCAGTTCGCGCAGCTTCTTCTGCAGGCTCAGGCCGTCCATGCCCGGCATCCGGATGTCGAGCAGCAGGCATCCGCTGGCCTCGGGCGTCCAGGCGCGCAGGAAGGAGGGCGCGTCGGAAAAGAAGGCGGTGCGGTAGCCATGCAGGCTCAATAACAGGCCGAGCGCGTCGCGCACGGCGGCATCGTCGTCGACGATGTAGACAGTCTGGCTGCGGTCCATGCTAACAGGTCCTTTCGCCGGCCTCGGTCTGGGCCGGCAGGGTGATTTTCAGGATGGCGTGCCGCCCGGGCTCGACCGCGAGGGTGCCGCCGTGGGTCTCGATGATCGCGCGGCTGATCGCCAGGCCCAGGCCCAGGCCGCTCGACTTGAGCGAGATGAAGGGCTCGAACAGGCGGGCGCGGATCTTGTCGGCGATGCCGGGGCCATTGTCGGCGATCCGGATCCACACCGTGTCGCCCTCCATGCCGGCGTCCACCGCGATGCGGCGCTCGACGCCCTCGGGCATCGAGGCCACCGCGTGGATGGCGTTCGACAGCAGGTTGCGCAGCACGATCTCGAGCTGCACGCGGTCGCCCAGCAGGAAGGCCGGCGGCAACGGGCCGGTTTCCAGGCGCACGCCTTCCCTGGCCGCCTGGTCCGCGAACGAGGCGACCATGTCGCCCACCAGGGCGGGCAGGGCGACCGGGGCCAGCGCGGTGGTGCCGGTGCGGAAGAACTCGCGCAGTCGCTTGAGCACCTCCGAAGCGCGCTGCGATTCCGCGACCATCGCGCGGATGGTCTTCTGCAGCAGTTCCTCGCTGTCGCCGCGCGCCAGCAGGCGTTCGCAGGCGCTGCCGTACATCGACAGGGCGGTCAGCGGCTGGTTCAGTTCGTGCGCCACCGCACCCGCCATCTCGCCCGCCGCCGCCAGCCGCAGCGAATGGCGCAGCTCGTGGCTGGCGCGGCGCGCGACGTCGACCGCGATGCCGATCAGGAAGCCGGACAGGGTCAGGGTGAGCACCAGCATCTGCACGTTCGGCATCTGCGCGGCGTATGCGATCGGGCGCAGCGAGGCCACCGTGACGCCGATTTCCAGCACCAGAGCGGAAGTGACCGCGCCGGCCATGCCCTGGCGCGCGGCGGACCAGGCCAGCGGCAGGATCAGCAGGTAGTAGGCGAGCGACTCCGGCGCGGGTCGCTGCAGCGCCACGGCCAGCACCGCGGCCATCAGGGCGATGTAGGCGGCGGTCTCCCGGCGCAGCACCCGGCCGAGGTAGGAGGCGCGCAGTTCCGGGTCGAGCAGGAACTGGCTGACCGGCACCACCACCAGCATGCCGGCGGTCTCGGCGATCGCATAGCGCGACACGACGTCGAGCCAGGCGCGCGTGGCGAACACCTCCGCTCCGCGCAGGACGCTGGCATAGGCGACGGCGCCGGCCAGGCTGCCGAGGGTGGCGAACACCGCCCACAGCAACAGGCCCTGGTGGCTGGCATGGAAGGCGCTGCCGGGCAGGTAGCGGCGCATCGCCGTGCCGACGGCGAGGTAGATCGGCAGCGGCAGCAGTCCGGTGAGCAGGGACAGCGCCGGCTGGGCCGGAATGGCGGGGGTGACCGCGGCCGCCAGCAGCGCGGCGGCGACCAAAGGCAGGATCGCGCGCCGTCCGCAACGCAGGACCAGGAACAGCGCCAAGCCCGCGGCGGGGTGCCAGACCGGCGCGATGGTCTGGTGGCGCGCCTCCGGACCGCTGGTCACGTCGAGAACCAGGTAGACAAGGCAGAAAGCGCCGCCAAGCCAGAAGGCGCGGACGGCACGGAGATCGAACATGTCGGATTCCTCGGTGCGCCCCATCTCAGGGGCAAAAGCATGGCCGGGAGCGCCTGGCGGGACCTGCACGGCAGGCCGCATGGTCGCCGCATGCAAGGCATCAGGGTTTCCCTTACGCGGGCTGCGGATGTGGTGGACACCGGCGCCTCATTATACTGGAGCCATCGGGCGGCCGTCGATGCGCGGCAGTGGCGCAGGCCGCCGGCGGAGGATGGATGTCGGCAATGGATTGGGGCGCAAAGGATGGCGCAAACGAGGGCGCGAGCGCGGACTGGATGCTGGTCGCTGCCGAATGGTCGGACAGGACCGCGCAGGTGGCGCGGCGCGGAGCCAGCCTGGCGCAGCAGCGCGGCGAGCGCGGCCTGCTGGTGCACCTGCATCACTACGGGATCAAGCAGTTCCTGCGCGGGATGAGCGCCGAGGCATGCGCGCGCCACCAGCGCGAGCGCCTGGCGCAGCTCGCGCAACTGGTGCAGCGGCAGACCGGTTTCCGCTTCGAGATCGAGGTGCAGCGCAGCGGGCCGCAGGGCGGCGCCGACCTGCACCGGCGCTTCCGCCAGGCGCGCCTGAGCGTGGTCGAAGCGCAGCGCGCCTGGGACGGCGGCCACGCGCCCCGTTTTGCGCCGCCCTTGGCGCAGCGGCTCGCGCGCGAGGGCGGCCATCCGGTCCTGATGGTCAGGCGTGACGCCGCGCAGCCCTACCGGCGCGCCCTGGTGCTGGTGGACCCCGCCAAGCCCGCGGCGGATGCGCTCGCACATGTCCGGGGCGTGGCGCCGGCCGCGGAGATCGTGCTGCTGGCGGCGCTCGACCGCAAGGGCGAGAACCGGCTGCGCGCCACCGGCGCCGACGAGGAACGGATCGACGCGCTGCTGCAGCAGCAGCGCGAGGATGCACTGGAGCGCCTGGCCGGGCTGGAGGGCGTGCCCCGCATCGTCGAGCATGGCTACGCCCCGACCGTGCTCCAGTACGCGGAGCGACGCCTGCGCCCCGACCTGCTGGTGCTGCCGAACGACCGGGCGCAAGGGCTGCGGCGCCTGTTCCTGCGCAGCCTGGTCGGCGAGGCGCTGGCCCGATCCGACTGCGACATCCTGGTGCTGCCTGACGGCGGCGCAGGCTAGACCGGCGCGCGCGCCGGCCCCACTTCACATCGGCCAAGGAGGAAGGCGGTGTCGGACCAATCCTGTGTTTTCCCTTCGCATGCGCTCCCGTTCCCGGACAGCCGGCCGGCCGCCGCCCGACCTGCCGTGTCGACGGTGGTGCTGGGCTGGCAGCCCCACCCGTGGTGGCCGGTCCTGCACAACCTGCGGCGGGCGCAAGCCGCGCGCCTTGGCGGCGCCCACGCCGTGCTTCTGGTGCGCGCCGCAGCGCGCCGCCGTTACCGGCACGCCCTGTTCCCGACCGATTTTTCGGGCGCTTCGCTGGCCCTGCTGCGGCTGGCGATCGCGGTCCTGCCTCCCATGACCGTGACCCTGCTGCACGCCTACCGCGCATGCGGCGACGGTGTCCTGCAGGCCGCCGGCGTGGGCCCGCGAACGGTAGACGCCTGCCTGCAGCGCGCCGAGCGCAGCGCCCGTGCCGCCGGCTGGCGCTTCGCGCGCCAGGTCCGGTCCACCGATACGCGGCTGTCGCTGCTGGCGCTGCGCCAGCCCTGGGCCGGCGCGGTGGCCGACAGCGCCAGTGAATCCGGCGCCGACCTGCTGGTGCTGGCCGACGGGGGCGGGACCGGCTGGCGCCAATGGCGGCAGCGGGCGCGCTTGCGCGCGCTGCTGGCGCGCACCGACTGCGACGTGCTGCTGCTGGCGGGCAGCCGCCATTGAAAAGAGCGCTCTAGGGGAAACCCGTACGAGGCTGGGCGAATAGTCAGGACCGCCGATTTGGCCGATACTGCCGCCGGCTCCGGGGCGGCCTGTCCCGGTGCGCCTGCACGCACGACGAGTATCCCATGGACCTGACCAAGAATTTCATCAAGACGAAACGTCCCTGCGCGGAGGGCTTCCGCTGGTTCCTGCAACACCATGCGCAGGGGAGCGATTACCAGCCGCTGCTCGACGCCCTGGTGGCCGCCGGCCGGGTCGACGACGCCTGCTGGCTGCTGGCGCAGTTCGGCCCCACCGGCGCGGTGCTGGCGGTCGACGCGATCGATGCCGAGGCCCTGGTGTTCGCGGGTTCGCTCGAGGTGAAGGGCAACATCGAGATCGGCACGGTGCTGAGGACGGGCGGCGCCATCCGTGCCGGCGGCGGGATCCGCGCCGGCGTGTCGATCGAAGGCGGCGACGATATCCGCGTGGCCGGCGGCATCCAGTGCGGCGGCAAGCTCACGGCGGCGGGCAAGGTCGATGCCGGCTGGGGCGTGCATGTGCTGGGCGACATGCGCGTGGACGGCACGCTGCGCGCCGGTTGGGACATCGCCTGCGGCGGCATGCTGACCCTCGGGGGCGACTGCAACGCGGGACACGAGATCGTGCTGGGCGGCGCGGCGCGCTGCGAGCAGGGCATCCGGGCCGGCGGCGCGATCACCGCCCAGGGGGAGCTGCGCGCCGGCCGCGGCATCGAATCCGGCGCCGGCATCGAGTGCGGCGCCCACCTGGACGCGGCCTCGGGGATCAGGGCCTGCGGCGCCATCGTCGCCGGGGGCGCGATCCGGGCCGGCGAAAGCCTGCAGGCCGGCGAAGAGATCCGGGCCGGCGAGGGCTATGGCGTGTACGCCGGCCTCGCGGTGCAGCAGGACCGCTGGGACAGCAGCGCGCAGGTGCGTGCCTGCGCCCGGCCGCCGCAACTGCTGAGCGGCCACTGGGTGGGCGCGTGATGCCCGCGCGCCCGCAGCGGGAGCAGGCCGGTGTTTAGCGCCAGCTGGCTGGCGGAGCTGGGCTGGCGCAGGCCGGGACCGGCGGAGCTGCGGATCGACGTGGTGCACCGCCCCGACGACCTCGAACGCGAACTCGAGGAGCTGTACCGCCGCATGCAGCGTCCCGGACACCGGCTGCACGGCCTGGCGGTGGCGCCGGTAGCGCCGCTGGAGTTCCCCGGCCTGGTGTTCCGCCATCGCGAAGCCGACGGCGAACACTATGTGTATGCGGAAGACGTGCAGTTGCGCCGCCTGGCCGGCTACACGGTGTTCAACCGCCTGGTCGAGCTGGACCGGCGCGCCGACCGCCACCTGCGCGCCCCGCATTCCAAGTATGCCCCTGCCTACCAGCGTCGCGGCATCGCGACGGCCGTCTACCGCTGGTGGCTGCAGGGCGGGAACTGCCTGATCAGCGGCGCGCGCCAGTCGGCCGGCGCGCATGCGCTGTGGCGCGCGCTGGCGCGCGAGCGCACGCTGCTCAGCGTGGCGCTGCGCGACAAGACCCTGCGCCAGCAGCCTGGCGGCGCGGCGCCTTCGCACAGCGACGATTTCCATACCCGCATGATCCTGCTCGGCGCCGGCTGGAATGTGGAAGCCCTGGTGTCGCGCGCCGGGATGCTGCCCTGTGCCCTGGAGCGGTCCGCGACGGCGTGAGCGCGCGAGGCGCGCATGCCGTCAAAATGTGCGGCATCGGGCCGCCGATTCGCTCCATAATGTGTGCTCGACCTGCAATCGCGACGACCACACAAGGACCCATGAGCACCAGAACACGCAATCCCGCCGCCAAGGCCTACGAAGTCCGCAAGTCTCCTGTCCACGGCAACGGGGTGTTCGCCGTTGCGCCCATCGGCGCCGGCGAACGCATCATCGAATACCGGGGCGAGCGCATCACCTGGGACGAAGCGACCCGGCGCGCGGCCGCGGCGGGCGGCCCGATCAACCATACCTTCTACTTCACGCTGGCCGACGGCCGCGTGATCGACGGCGGCAGCGGCGGCAACGCGGCGCGCTGGATCAACCACGCCTGCTCGCCCAACTGCGAGGCCTTCGAGGACGACGGCCGCGTCTATATCCACGCGATGCGCGACATCGAAGCGGGCGAGGAGCTGAACTACAACTACGCGCTGATCTACGACGAGCGCCACACGCCGGCGCTCAAGAAGCTGTTCGCGTGCCGCTGCGGCACGCCCGGCTGCACCGGCACCATGCTGGCGCCGAAGAAGCGCGCTAAGCGCGGCGCCCCGAAGACCACCGCCACCACCTGAAGGAAGCCGATGAAGCCCGTCGTCCGTAGCCTGCTGGAGACCGACCTCTACAAGTTCACCATGTGGCAGGCGCTGCTGCACAGCCATCCGGGTGCTGTCGGCGAATACGAATTCCTGTGCCGCAACCAGCCGGCCTATCCGCTGGCCGAGCTCAAACCCGACATCGAACGCGAACTCGACCACCTGTGCTCGCTGATGTTCCTCGAGCACGAGGTCGACTACCTGCGCGGACTGCGCTTCATCAAGAGCGACTTCGCCGACTTCCTCACGCTGTTCCGCTTCCAGCGCAAGTTCATCCGGGTCGAGACCGACGGGCCGCACCTGCGCATCCGCGCCACCGGCCCGCTGGTGCACGTGATGGGTTTCGAGATCTTCGTGCTCTACATCGTCAACGAGCTGTATTTCCGCCGCTTCGACCAGCAGGCGGCGTTGGCCGAGGCGCGGCTGCGCCTGCAGCAGAAGCTCGACGAGCTGCGCGCCTTCGAACGCGAGCCGCAGCGCGCCACGCCCTTCGAGTTCTTCGACTTCGGCGTGCGCCGGCGTTTCTCGGGCGAGTGGCACGACGAAGTGGTGGCGACCATGGCGCGCGAGCTGCCGCAATTCTTCAAGGGCACCTCGAACGTCTACCTGGCGCACAAGTACAATCTGGTCCCGATCGGGACCATGGCGCACGAATACCTGCAGGCCTACCAGGCCTTCGGCGTACGCCTGCGCGATTTCCAGAAGGCGGCGCTGGAAGACTGGGTGCAGGAATACCGGGGCGACCTCGGCACCGCGCTCACCGACGTGGTCGGCATGGACGCCTTCCTGCGCGACTTCGACCTGTACTTCGCCAAGCTGTTCGACGGCCTGCGCCACGATTCGGGCGATCCGGTGGAGTGGGGCGAGAAGGCGCTGGCGCACTACGCCCGCCTGCGCATCGACGCGCGCAGCAAGCGCCTGGTGTTCTCGGACGCACTGACCGTGCCCAAGGCCCTCGACCTGTACCGGCACTTCGCCGACCGCACCATGCTGGGCTTCGGCATCGGCACCAAGCTCACCAACGACACGCCTTATCCGGCGCTGAACATCGTGATGAAGCTCACGCACTGCAATGGGCAGCCAGTGGCCAAGCTATCGGATACCGCGGGCAAGTCGATGTGCACCGACCAGACCTTCCTGGCGTATCTGCGCCAGGTGTTCCAGCACCCCGGCGAAGGCTGATCCCGTAGGGTGGCCGGCTTTGCCGGCCACCCTACACATGCGACAGCCGCTTCTGCCGCCGCGTAGGCGGCTCTTCCAGCTGGAAGGTATTCACCATTGCCGCCAGCTCGGCCGCCTGGGATTGCAGCGACTGCGCCGCGGCCGCCGCTTCCTCGACCAGCGCCGCGTTCTGCAGCGTCATCTCGTCGAGGCGGGCGATGGCCGCGTCGACCTGCTCGATGTCGGCGCGCTGGGCGCCGGTCGCGCTGCTGATCCTGCCCATGATGTCGGTGACGTGGTGCACGCCGTCGACCACCTGGCGGATGGTGTCGCCGGCTTCGCCGACCAGCACCGCGCCGGTGCCGACCTTGCTCACCGAGTCCTCGATCAGGGCCTTGATTTCCTTGGCCGCGGCAGCCGAGCGCTGCGCCAGGTTGCGCACCTCGCTCGCCACGACGGCAAAGCCGCGCCCCTGCTCGCCGGCGCGCGCCGCTTCGACCGCCGCATTCAAGGCCAGGATATTGGTCTGGAAGGCGATGCCGTCGATGACCGCGATGATGTCGACGATCTTCTTCGAGGATGCGTCGATCATCTGCATCGTGGTGACGACCTGGTCGACCGCCGCGCCGCCCTTGACCGAGATGCTTGAGGCCTGGGTGGCCAGCGTGCTGGCCTGGGCCGCGTAGTCGGCATTCTGGCGCACCGACACGATCAGCTGCTTCATCGCATTCGCCACCTGGGCCAGGGCCGCGGCCTGGGTTTCGGTGCGGCTCGACAGATCGAGGTTGCCCGCGGCGATCTCGGACGAGGCCGCTGCGATGGCGTCGGTCCCGCCGCGCACCTTGCCGACGATAGCGCTCAGGCCGTCGTGCATGGCGCTCATGGCGTACAGCAGGCTGTTCGGGCGGGCGCGGGCCGTGTCGACCGGCCGGTGCAGCTCGCCGCCGGCAATCGCGCGCGCAACGCTGGCGGCATACGCCGGTTCGCCGCCGAGCTGGCCGAGCAGGCTGCGCACCAGCACCACGGCCACCAGCACGCACAGCAGCACCGACAGGGCGCTCAGGCCGGTGATCCAGTAGCGCGTGCCCGAGGCCTCGGTGTTGGCGGCCGCCACCGCCCCGACGGTACGCGCCTGCAGTTCCCTGAGCAGGACGTCGATGTCGGCAACGATGCTGCGGCGCAGCGGGCTGCATTCCTCGACCAGGAAGCGGCCGAAGCCCTCCAGGTCGCCGGTGCTCCGGTACTTGCGCGGCCGTTCGAGTTCGCGCGCCATCGCCAGCATGCCCTCGCGCACCCTGGCGTAGTGCGGACTATCGCGCAGGACCGGATCGAGGCGGGCGAGGGCGGCCAGGTAGTCGGCCTTGTGCGCATCGACGAGCTCGAGTTCGCGCCGCGCGGCGACCTCGTCCTTGAATACGTAGGCATTACGCGCCGCGATGCCGGTCTGGGCGAGGGATTCGCGGGCCGCATACAGCGGCTCGAGTTCGCTGTTCCTGACCGTGTCCGCAAGCTGCAGTGCCCGCTCGATGCTGTTCACGCGCGATACCGAAAAAGCCGCCAGGATGAGGGTGACCGTCAGGATCAGGGCAAAAGCCGCATATAACCTGCTGGCGATGCCAGTATGCTGGATGGGTAACATAGGTGTTTTTTTTGAACAAATGAACAAATAGTTATTAATCGGGGTGAAGTTATTTACGAAATTTGGGTGCGATTCTGCGCCGATATTTGCTTCAATGCAACTGAAATTGAGCTATTTGTGTATATCGGAGACCTATCTTTCGGAAATACCTTTTAGATGAGGGATTTCGTCATTTCGGCTATACTTGGCGGGATAACCAGGACCGCTAATGCAGAGCAAGTTCACCGAAGAAGACCCGATCCTCACTACCAGTGCCGCAGCCCGCATGCTGGGCGTCGCCACCAGTACCGTACAGTTATGGATGGAAAGCGGAGCTATTCCATCCTGGAAAACTCCGGGTGGCCATCGGCGTACCCGCCAGAGCACGATCCAGGCCATGCTGGACCGTGCCGGTCCGCTGTCGGGCTCGCTTTCCGGCGAGACCCTGGTGCAGGCCCCGACCGATCCCGAATTCCTGTTGCAGGGCGGCGAAGGCTTCCCCGTCGTCGCGGACGAGCCGCGCCGTCTGGCCGCGCTCGCCGCCTCCGGCCTGGTCGACAGCCCACAGGAAGAGCGCTTCAACCGCATCGTGCGGCTGGCCGCCACCGTGACCGCCTCGCCGATCGCCCTGGTCTCGCTGCTGACGGCGCGCCGCCAGTGGTTCAAGGCGCGCGTCGGCCTGGGGCCGCAAGAAACCCCGCGCGAATGGGCCTTCTGCTCGCACGCCATCCTGCAGGGCGCGCCCTTCATGGTCGAAGATGCCGCCACCGACGAGCGCTTCCGCGAAAATCCGCTGGTGTTGGCCGAGCCCCATATCCGCTTCTATGCGGGCGTGCCGCTGCGCGACCGTTCCGGCCTGCCGATGGGTACCCTGTGCGTGATCGACCGCGAGCCGCGCCGCCTGCGTTCGGCCGAGCTGCAGGCGCTGTGCGACCTGGCCGATATCGCATCGTCCGAATTCCAGGCCAAGCCGGCCTGATCCA
Organism: Massilia sp. X63; assembly: GCF_041023745.1. NCBI lineage: Bacteria > Pseudomonadati > Pseudomonadota > Betaproteobacteria > Burkholderiales > Oxalobacteraceae > Massilia > Massilia sp. X63. The sequence continues at coordinate 177,640 of NZ_JBFTEF010000010.1, read as the reverse complement.
GATGCAATAAAGCGCGACAAAGTCGCGCTTCGCTTCCGGTATGCTGGACAGTCCGATCACGTCCATACCGGGAGACCCCATGCGATTTGCCCCTGCCGTCCTGCTGTCCGCCGTCGTTCTCGTCCAGCCTGCCGCCGCGCAGGACGCCCCGGTCGCCACGCAGGCCACCACGCAGGCCGCGGTCAAGGCGGCCGAATCCTGGCTGGCCCTGGCCGACGCGGGAGCATATGCCGACAGCTGGCGCCAGGGCGCGGCCCTGTTTCGCTCCGCGGTGACCGAGCAGGGCTGGGCCCAGGCCCTGCGCGCCGCGCGCGCGCCCTACGGGGCGGTAAAGGCGCGCGTGCTGGTGGCGGCGCAGTACACCCGCAAGCTGCCGGGGGCGCCGGAGGGCGACTACGTCGTGATCCAGTACCGAACCGAATTCGCCGCCAAACCGGGTGTCGAGACCGTCACCCCGATGCGCGAGGCAGACGGCAGCTGGAAGGTGTCCGGCTACTACATCAGGTAAGCGCCGGCAGCCAGGGGGGGCAGCCTAGAACTGCCCGCCGGCCAGCTTCCACAGCTGGGTCGGCAGCGCCGGCGGCGCATCCGGCTTGAAGAAAGCCGAATCCTGGATGTGCGAGGTGGTGACGAAGACCGTGCCGTCCGGGCCCTGGGTGAAGGTGTCGGGCCAGCGCAGGCGCGCGTCCTGCACCAGCACCTCGGGCTGCCCCTCGGGGCCGGCGTCGAGGTCGCGCAGCTTGACGGCATCGTCCTCCACGGCGCTGAGCAGCATCTTGTTGGTGCCGCGCGGGATCAACAGGCCGTCCGACACGCCGTTCTTGCCGTAGTCCTCGACCTCGGCGCCGACGTCCTGCCCCTGCAGTCCCTTGCCCAGCAGGGTGGCGGTGGCGATGCGGTACAGGGTGTCGCCCTTGATGGCCTGCCAGTACAGCCACTTGCCGTCGTCGGACAAAGCGATGCCGTCGGCCGAGAACTCGACGCCGCGCCCGTCCGGCCGGCGCAGCTCCTTGCCGTCGGCCTTGACGTTCAGGCCCTTCTTCATCTGGGTGGAGGGGTGGCCGTCGAGCAGGCGCACGGCCTTGCCCTGGTCCAGGTCGACCACCAGGATGGCGCCGACCACACCCGAATCGGTGATGAAGGCATGCTTGCCGTCCTGCGAGAAGCGCACGTCGTTCAGGTAGGAACCCTGCGGCGCGGCCTGTTCGTCGAAGGCGATGCTGCGCACCACCTTGTCGCTGGCCAGGTCGACCTGCACCAGCTTGGCGCCGCCCGCGACCAGGTGGGCCTGGGCCGGCGCGGCCGGATCCAGCACCCACAGGCTGCCGCGGCCGTCGGCGACGATGCTCTGCACGCAGATCCAGTGCCGCTCGGGCGGCAGTTCGTCCTTGCGGGCGTTGCGCCAGGCGTTCCATTGGTCGTCGGGGTAGGGGCGCAGCGCGCCGTCCTTGCCCACTTCGGCCACCGACACGGCAGTGTCCTCGGTCCAGCGCGGGAAGTTGACGAAAAGGCGATTGTCCTCCGAGACCGAGACGCCGGTGACCTGGTGCTCGAAAGCGGCCACCTGTTCGATGGTCCAGGACGGCGATGTGCTTGTGTCCAGACGTGTGCTCATGCTGCTCCTCTCATGGATGGTGCGGGCGCCGGCTTGCGCGGCGCGCGTGCGGTTTTCCTGGGGCGACCTTGTGCGGGTCCCTTCGATTTGGCGGCGGCGGCCCGGCGGCGTTCCTGCTCGCGCTTCTGTTCGGCTTCTTGTTCGTGGCGCAGGCGCTGCTGCAGCATGGCCAGCACCGCGGCTTCTTCCGGCTGCAGGGCGTGCAGGTCGTCAAGCAGTTCCTGTTCGGTGCGCTCGCGCAGCACCTCCAGTACCGTGCCGTCGAGGTAGGCGTCGAGTACCACCGGGTGCACGTAGCACTTGCGGCAGACCGAGGGCGTGTTGCCCAGCTTTTCGGCCACCGATTCGATCGCGCGCACGATGTTCTTCTTGGCCTGGGCTTCGGAATCGAATTTCTCGAACTCCTGCAGGGCCAGCGCGGCCAGCACGGTGCCCGACCAGGTGCGGAAATCCTTGGCGGTGTAGTCTTCGCCGGTGATTGCCCGCAGGTAGTCGTTGACGTCGCTCGAGTCGATGCTGTGGGTGTCGCCCGCGTCGTCCACGTACTGGAACAGTTCCTGGCCCGGCAGGTCGCGCGAGCGGCGGATGATGCGCGCCAGCCGGCGGTCGTGCACCTGCACCTTGTGGTACACCCCGCTCTTGCCGCGAAAGCGGAACTCGACGTCGCTGCCGTCGATTTTCACGTGGCGATTGCGCAGTGTGGTCAGGCCGAAGGACTTGTTGGTGCGGGCGTATTCCTCGTTACCGACACGCATCATGGTCGCTTCGAGCAGGTAGACGATGGTGGCCAGGGCCTTTTCGCGCGGCAGTCCGGGCAGCGACAGGGCGCGGTCGACCTCCTTGCGGATGCCCGGGAGGGCCTGGCCGAAATTCAGCATGCGTTCGTATTTCGCTTCGTCGCGCACGGCGCGCCACTTCGGGTGATAGCGATATTGCTTGCGGCCGCGGGCGTCGCGGCCGGTTGCCTGCAGGTGGCCGTTGGCTTGCGGGCAGATCCACACTTCGGTCCAGGCCGGCGGGATCGCCAGCGACTTGATGCGCGCCAGGGTGGCTTCGTCGGTGACCGGGTCGCCGGACGCGTCGAGGTAGCGCAGGCCGTCTCCCAGCTTTTCGCGCCGGATGCCGGGGCGGTCGTCATGGACGTAACGCAGTCCGGCGGCCTTGGCGGCTACGGGCGGGTCACTGAGCGGCTGCTCGGCGGAACCATGGTCTTCGCTGTGCATGATGGGGCTTCCCTGTGGTCTGGTCGGCCCGATCCTACGCCGAACCGGGCGCGGGCACCGTTCGGGAGCTCACTTAGGTAATGCGCGTTCTCCGCTAGTGCCTGGCCCGGGAGCGGTAGCGCGCCTCGACCAGGTCGATCTCCTGCACCAGGCGGCGCGCGATCTCGTCGGACAGCTCGCCCCTGCGCGCCATCTGCAGCAGCACATCGCGCTCGGCTCCCAGCGCCGCCAGCCGGTAATGGCGCTCGGCTTCTTCGGCGACGCGCACCCGCGCCGGATGGGTGCTGTCGCCCGATCCGCCGCCCAGGCGGTGCTGGTACAGCCCGCGCACCTGCTCGGCGGCGCTGGCATGGATGTCGGCATCCTTCTCGTCGAACGTTGCCGGATGGCCGGCGCTGTCGATGGCGCCGAGCGCGGCCAGCGCGGCCGCCTGGCGGGCCCGGTCTTCCTCGGCAACGAGGGTGGTTTCGGGAGGCAGCTCCAGGCCGCGCAGCAGACGCGGCAGCCCGATGCTGGCCACCACCAGCGAGATCACGATGACGGCGCTGGCCAGGAACACCGCCAGCTCGCGGCCTGGGAAGGGCGCGCCGCCGGGCAGCGCCAGCGGCAGTGTCAGGATGCCCGCCAGGGTGATGGCGCCGCGCACGCCGGCCAGCGAGGTGGCAAGGATCAGGCGCTTTCTCGGCATGATGCCTTCGCGCCCATGGCGCCGCGCCGCCACCCTGGCCAGCTGCAGCGAGACCCACACCCACAGCAGGCGCAGCAGGATCAGGCCGAAGCTGATCGCCAGTGCGGTGCCGGCCAGCCACCAGACGGCACGCGGCGCCGGCAGGTCGGGACCGGCCAGCGCGGCCCGGACAATGTCGGGCAGCTGCTCGCCCAGCAGCACGAACATCACGCCGTTCAGTGCGAATTGCATGGTGTCCCAGACCACATTGCGGCGCACCCGCGTGGTGGCCAGCGCGCGCCCGCTGAGCTCCACATAGCTCATGGTGATGCCGGCGGCCACCGCGGCCAGGATGCCCGACCCTTGCAGCCGTTCCGCGACCATGTAGGCGCCGAAGGGCAGCAGGACGTTGAGCAGGATCGAGGCCCCGGGCTCTTCGCCGAAGCGCTTGCCCAGCAGGCGTTGTGCGCCGCTGAGCGCCAGCGTGAGCAGGACGCCGGTAGCGATGCCGGCCAGCGCCACCCACAGGAAGGTGAGGGCGGCGCTCGACAGCGAGAACGTGCCAGTCAGCGCGGCCGCCACCGCGAAGCGGAAGCACACCAGGCCGCTGGCGTCGTTGAGCAGCGATTCTCCTTCGAGGATGTGCATCAGGCGCGGCGGGATCGGCACCCGCGCCGCGATCGAGCCGACCGCCACCGGGTCGGTCGGCGCCAGGATGGCGGCCAGGGCGAAGGACACCGCCAGCGGCAGTTCCGGCGCCAGCCAGTGGATCAGGAAGCCGGCGCCGGCGACCGTGAACAGCACCAGGCCGAGCGCCAGCTGGAGGATCACGCCCTTGTCGCGGAACAGCCCGACCTTGGGGATGCGCCAGCCGTCCAGGAACAGCAGCGGCGGCAGGAACAGGATGAAGAAGGTATGCGGATCGAGCCGCACCGGATGCCAGCCCATGCCGGCGATCAGCACGCCGAGTCCGATCTGCACCAGCGGCAGGGGCAGGGCGAGCGGCAGCAGGCGAACGATGTAGCCGCTCGCCACCACCGCCAGCAGCATGGCCAGCACTACTCCGACTTCACCCATGCGCGTCCTCTCCCGTGCAAAGCCCGATGATATGCCACCGGCCGGCGGCGGCGTCGCCCAACATGGCGCCCGGCCGGCCGGCTAGCGGGCGCCGGGCGTGGCGCCTTCCTGGGCCAGCAGCTCGCTCAGCTGCAGCGTATTGACCGGCTTGACCATGTAGTGGTCGAAGCCGGCCTCGCGGGCGGACTCGCGGTCCTGCTGGCGGCCGTAGCCGGTGGCGGCGACCAGCACGGCGCCGGCGGTCTGCGGCAGGCGGCGCAGGCGGCGCGCCAGTTCGTTGCCGTCCATGTCGGGCAGGCCGATGTCGAGCAGGCAGACCTGGGGCGCGAACACCTTCGCCAGCTCGAGGGCGTCGAGCGCGTTGTAGGCGATCTGGACCCGGTGCCCGGCGGCCTGCAGGAACAGTTCGAGGGTATGGGCGGCGTCGAGGTTGTCGTCCACCACCAGCACGCGCAGCGGCGCATGCGCGGTGGCGGCGTGGCGCACCGCTTCGGCGACCTGCGATTCGGTCTCCTGTTCGTAACGCGGCAGGCGGACGGTAAAGGTGCTGCCCTTGCCCGGGCCCGGGCTGGCGGCGCTGACACTGCCGCCGTGCAGCTCGACCAGGCTGCGGGCCAGCGCCAGACCCAGGCCGAGGCCGCCCTGCGAACGGTCGGGCGTGCGTTCGGCCTGGGTGAACAGGTCGAACACCCGGTCCACCAGCGCCGCGTCCATGCCGATGCCGTCGTCGGCCACGCTCAGCACGTAGCAGTCGGCGTCGGCATCCTCGCTCAGGCTCAGCTGGATGTGGCCGCCCTCGGGCGTGTACTTGGTGGCATTGCCGAGCAGGTTGGCCACCACCTGCACCAGGCGCTTGTGGTCGCCCTTGACCTGGGCCGGCGTGGCGGGCAGGTCGAGTACCACCTTGTGGCGGCGCGTCGTGATCAGCGGGCGGATCTGCTCGGCGGCGTCGTCCACCACCTTGCGCAGGTCGAGCACCGAGGTCGAGATCGAGACCAGGCCGCGGGTCACGCGCGACACGTCCAGCAGGTCGTCCACCAGGCTGGTCATGTGCTCGACCTGGCGCGCGATGATGGCGCAGGTCTGGGTGATCTGGGCATTGTCCGAGTGCAGCAGCTTGAGCAGGTGGGCGCCGGTGCTGATCGGCGCCAGCGGATTGCGCAATTCGTGGGCCAGCATCGCCAGGAACTCGTCCTTGCGCTGGTCGGCCGCGCGCAGTTCGCGTTCGGCCTGGCTGCGCGCCGCTTCCTTGGCCTGCAGCGCGGCCGCCATCTCGTCCAGGGCCGATGCCAGGCGGCCGATTTCCTCGTTGCCGTAGCTGATGCCGGAACGCGCCTGCAGTTCGCCGGCGGCGATGCGGCGCGCGGTGTCCATCAGCTTGCGCACGCGCTGCACGATCAGGATGTCGCCGGCCAGCCAGGCCGCCAGCAGCGCCAGGGCAGTGGTGATGGCCAGGCCCAGCAGCGACATCATCTGGGCCTCGCGCGCCGCCGCCGTGATGGTTTCGAGCGGCACCCCGATCGTCACCGTGTACTCCGACAGCGACGGGCCGCCCACGCGCGCGAAGGCATGCAGGCGCTCGATGCCGTCCTCGCCGCGCATCAGCACCGGATGCTGGGCCGGATCGCGCATGGCGGCCAGCAGGGCCGGGCTGATCTTCTTGCCGAACCAGCGCTCCGGATCGGGCCGGCGCGAGATCAGGAGGCCGTTCGCATCGGCGGTCTCGAGCATCGAGCCGTGCGGCAGGTTGATGTCGTTGACGAAGGTGTCGAGGCCGGCCAGGTCCATGGCCGAGAACACCACCGCCACCACGCGGCCGGCGCGGTCGGTGACCGGGTAGGTGAGGTTGATGGTGTGGCGGCGGATCACGCGACCGAACACGTAGTCGCCGGCGATGAAGCGGCGCTCGGCGATGGCGCGCCGGAAGTGGCGGCGGTCGCCCAGGTTCACCGGGTGCAGCATGGGCACCGCGCTGCAGGTGACCTCGCCGTCGAGGCGGATCAGGCCGAAGTTGACGTAGCCGTCGTTACGGTCCAGCACATCGGCCAGCAGGGCGTTGCAGCGGTCGGACGGGCCCATCAGGTCGGGCACGCTCACCAGGTCGACCAGGATCTGGCGCGCGCGCTCGAGCGACTGGGCCTCGTTGGCGGCGGCCAGGTTGGTCAGGCGCTGCAGGTTTTCCTCGGAGGCGCGGATCGCCGCTTCACGCTCGCGCACGCCGCCCAGCACCGTCATGACGGCGATCGGGGTGATCGCCAGCGCCACCAGCAGCATCAGGCGGCTGCGCAGGCTGTTCAGGCGTAGACGCTGGAGCAAGGGGTTCATCGGCATCGGCGTACTCGCGGTTGGCCTGCACCGACGTGGTGCAGGCATTTCTCTATTGTACTAAAACCCTGGGACAGACCGTATGGACGCATGCGTCGTCCATTATTACTTGACACTTAAAGCATCTGCCCATGTAAGATGTCGGCAACATATCGCCGCAACAGCGGACTGGGAGCGGGAATGAACATCGTGTGCGTGGGCGGCGGTCCGGCCGGCCTGTATTTCGGACTCTTGACCAAGAAGCGCCACCCGGAGCATACCGTGACCGTCGTCGAGCGCAACCGGGCCACCGACACTTTCGGCTGGGGCGTGGTGTTTTCCGACCAGACCCTCGGCAACCTGGCCGCCGCAGACGAGGAAAGCGCGCGCGCCATCCTGCAGTCCTTCAATCACTGGGACGATATCGACGTCCACTTCAAGGGCCGCACGATCACTTCCGGCGGCCACGGCTTCTGCGGCATCGGCCGCAAGCGCCTGCTGAACATCCTGCAGGAGCGCGGCGCCGCACTGGGCGTGCGCCTGGAGTTCGAACACGAGGTGCGCGACGACGCCGAGCTGGCCCGCCGCTACCGGGCCGACCTGGTGGTGGCCTGCGACGGCGTCAACAGCGCCGTATGCAACCGCCATGCGCAGGTATTCGAACCCGAGGTCGAACGCCGCCATTGCCGCTTCGTCTGGCTCGGCACGCGCAAGAAGTTCGAGGCCTTCACCTTCGCTTTCGAAGAAACCGCGCATGGCTGGTTCCAGGCCCACGCCTACCAGTACGACGGCGATACCTCGACCTTCATCGTCGAGACGCCGGAGGAAACCTGGCAGGCCGCCGGCCTGGAAGCCATGAGCCAGGAAGAAGCGCTGGCCTTCTGCGAGCGCCTGTTCGCGCGCTACCTCGACGGCCATCCTCTGATGGCCAACGCGGCCCACCTGCGCGGCTCCAGCATGTGGATCCGCTTTCCGCGCATCGCCTGCCGCCGCTGGGTCCACGTGCTCGAGGTCGACGACCAGCCCGACGGCCGCCGAGTTCCGGTGGTCCTGATGGGCGACGCCGCCCACACGGCCCACTTCTCGATCGGTTCCGGCACCAAGCTGGCGCTGGAAGACGCCATCGAGCTGGCGCGCTGCCTGGACGACCCCGCGCGGCCGCTGGAGCAGGCCCTGGCCGCCTACGAGGAGGCGCGCCGGGTCGAGGTGCTCAAGCTGCAGAGCGCGGCGCGCAATTCGATGGAATGGTTCGAGAACGTGCAACGGTATACGGCGATGGAGGCCGAGCAGTTCGCGTACTCGCTGCTGACGCGCAGCCAGCGCCTGTCGCACGAGAACCTGCGCCTGCGCGACCCGGACTACGTCACGGGTTTCGAGCGCTGGTTCGCGGCGCGCGCAGCCGCCCAGGCCGGCGTGCCGGCGCCCGCCGGCTTCACGCCGCCGATGTTCACGCCCTACAAAGTGCGCGGCGTGCTGCTGAAGAACCGCGTGATCGTCTCGCCGATGGCGCAATACTCGGCCGTGGAGGGCACGGTGGGCGACTTCCACCTGGCCCACCTCGGCGCCCGCGCGCTGGGCGGCGCCGCCCTGGTCATGGCCGAGATGACCTGCGTGGAGGCCGACGCCCGCATCACGCCCGGCTGTCCGGGACTGTACCGGCCGGAACATACGGCGGCCTGGAAGCGCATCGTCGACTTCGTGCACGCCAACAGCGATGCGAAAATTGGCGTGCAGCTGGGCCACGCCGGCGCCAAGGGCTCGACCCGGCCGATGTGGGACGGCATCGACCTGCCGCTGGCCGACGGCAACTGGCCGCTGGTCTCGGCATCGGCCCAGCAGTACCTGCAAGGCGTATCGCAGCTGGCGCGCGAAGCGACGATGGACGACCTGGAACGCATCAAGCGCGAGTTCGTGCGCGCCACGCAGGCGGCGCATGACGCCGGCTTCGACTGGCTGGAACTGCATTGCGCCCACGGCTACCTGCTGTCGAGCTTCATCTCGCCGCTCACCAACTGCCGCCAGGATGCCTACGGCGGCAGCCTGGAAAACCGCTGCCGCTATCCACTCGAGGTGTTTGCCGCGATCCGCGCCGCCTGGCCCCAGGACAAGCCGATCAGCGTGCGCCTGTCCGCCCACGACTGGGTCGAGGGCGGCATCACGCCCGACGACGCGGTGGCGATCGCGCGCCTGTTCAAGGCGCTTGGCGCGGACATGATCGACTGCTCGTCGGGCCAGGTCAGCAAGGAAGAGAAGCCGGTGTACGGGCGCATGTTCCAGACCCCGTTCGCCGACCGCATCCGTAACGAGGCCGGCATCCCGACCATCGCGGTCGGCGCGATCTACGAGGCCGACCATGTGAACGGCATCGTTTCGGCCGGCCGCGCCGACCTGTGCGCGGTGGCCCGGCCGCACCTGGCCAATCCGGTTTGGACCCTGCTCGAGGCCGCGCGCATCGGCTACACCGCGGCCAGCTGGCCGCGCCAGTACCGCCCGGGCAAGCTGCAGCTGGAACGCAACCTCGAACGCGAGCGCCAACTGCAGGCGGCCGGCGCGGGCTTGAGTCCGCAGCAGCTGGCGGCGCGCCTGCTCGAAGGCTGAATCATCCACTTCAGGAGTCATCGCATGCACTATCTACCGGGCCAGGCGCACCGGCTACCGGGCAGCCGCGCCAGCCTTGCCGGCTACCAGCCCACCCATTTCCAGTACACCGTGCAGGACCGGGTGGCGACCATCCTCCTCAACCGTCCGGAACGCAAGAATCCGCTCACCTTCGACTCCTACGCCGAGCTGCGCGACCTGTTCCGCGCGCTGAGTTACGCGGACGACGTCAAGGCCGTGGTCATCGCCGGCGCCGGCGAGAACTTCTGCTCGGGCGGCGACGTCCACGAGATCATCGGGCCGCTCACCCAGCTCGACATGCCGGGCCTGCTGGCCTTCACCCGCATGACCGGCGACCTGGTCAAGGCCATGCGCGCCTGCCCGCAGCCGATCGTCGCCTGCGTGGACGGGGTGTGCGCCGGCGCCGGGGCGATCCTGGCGCTGTCTTCCGACATCCGCTACGGCACCGCGCGCAGCAAGACCGCCTTCCTGTTCACCCGGGTCGGCCTGGCCGGCTGCGACATGGGCGCCTGCGCGCTGCTGCCGCGCGTGATCGGCCAGGGCAGGGCGGCCGAGCTGCTCTACACCGGGCGTGCAATGAAGGGCGACGAGGCGGAGCGCTGGGGCTTCTTCAACCGCCTGTGCGAACCCGCGACGGTACTGGGCGAGGCCCAGGCCTTCGCGGCAAGCCTCGCGTATGGGCCCACTTTCGCCCACGGCATGACCAAGAAGATGTTGCAGCAGGAATGGAACATGGGCGTGGACGAAGCCATCGAGGCCGAAGCCCAGGCCCAGGCAATCTGCATGGCCACCAACGACTTCCACCGCGCCTACCACGCCTTCGTGGCGAAGGAGACGCCGCGCTTCGAAGGAGACTGAGATGGCGGACCGCGACTACCTCGACTGGCCCTTCCTGGAGCCGCGCCACCGCGCGCTGGCGCTGGAACTCGACGCCTGGGCCGCCGGCCACCTGCACCAGGCGCATGGCAAGGACGTGGATGCCGCCTGCCGCGCGCTGGTGAAAGCGCTCGGCAGCGGCGGCTGGCTGCGGCACGCCGTCGGCGGCGCCGGCCGGGCGATCGACACCCGCGCCATCTGCCTGATCCGCGAGACCCTGGCGCGGCATGTCGGCCTGGCCGATTTCGCTTTTGCGATGCAGGGCCTGGGGAGCGGAGCGATCTCGCTGTTCGGCAGCGCGGCGCAGCAGCAGGCCTGGCTGCCGCGGGTGGCGGCCGGCGAAGCGATCGCCGCCTTCGCCCTGTCCGAGCCACAGGCCGGTTCCGACGTCGCCGCAATGCAGTGCGCCGCCCGCCAGGACGGCGACGGGTATGTGCTCGACGGCGAGAAGACCTGGATCTCCAACGGCGGCATCGCCGACTTCTACGTCGTGTTCGCCCGCACCGGGGACGGCGGCGAGGGTGGACGTGGTTCGAAGGGCATCTCGGCCTTCATCGTCGAAGCCGGTGCGCCCGGCCTGCAGATCGCCGAGCGCATCGAGGTGATCGCGCCGCACCCGCTGGCGCGCCTGCGTTTCGACGGCTGCCGCGTGCCGCTGGCCAACCGCATCGGCGAGGAAGGGCAGGGCTTCAAGGTGGCCATGGCCACGCTCGACGTGTTCCGCACCTCGGTGGCGGCGGCCAGCATCGGCTTCGCGCGCCGGGCCCTTGACGAGGCCTTGCGGCGCGCACGCACGCGGGCCATGTTCGGCAAGACCCTGGCCGACTTCCAGATCACCCAGGCCAAGCTGGCGCAGATGGCGACCGGCATCGACGCCGGCGCGCTGCTGACCTACCGCGCGGCCTGGCTGCGCGACGCCGGAAAACGCGTGACGAAGGAAGCGGCGATGGCCAAGCTGAGCGCGACCGAGACCGCGCAGCAGGTCATCGACGCGGCGCTGCAGATGTTCGGCGGGCAAGGCGTGGTCAGCGGCGAGACCGTCGAAACCCTGTACCGCGAAATCCGCGCGCTGCGCATCTACGAGGGCGCGAGCGAGGTCCAGCTGCTCATCATCGCGCGCGAACTGCTCAACCTGGAAGGAAATTAATGGACATCCTGCAACCGCCGGGCTGGGTGCGCCCGAAAGGCTATGCGAACGGCATCGCCGTGCGCGGCCGCCAGGTCTACGTCAGCGGCATGATCGGCTGGGATGCCGAGGGCCGCTTCCATACCGACGACTTCGTCGGCCAGGCGCGCCAGGCGCTCGACAACGTGCTGGCCGTGTTGCGCGAAGCGGGGGCGGGGCCGGAGCACATCGTGCGCATGACCTGGTACGTGCTCGACCGGCGCGAATATCTGGAGGCGGGCGCCGCGCTCGGCGCCGCCTACCGCGATGTGATCGGACGCAACTACCCTGCGATGAGCGCGGTGCAGGTGGCGGCCCTGATGGAGGAGCGGGCACGGGTCGAGATCGAAGTCACGGCCGTGATACCGGACTAGACACCTGGGGTCGGCACGCAGGATTCCTACAAACACAGGTGATGTCGCGGCGTGTCGGCGGGCCCGATTGAGCGGTATGATCCTTCCATGGTCCTTGTGGCCGGTCAGGCCTTGCTTGAAAGGAGAACCGCTATGCGCGCTTTATTATTGACGGCAGCCGGCGTCTGTTGCTTGCTCGGCTGTGCCACCCCTCAGGAACGGGCACAAACGCAGCTCGCCGAAATGGAACGCATGATGGCCGAATTCGGCCCGGCATGCTCGCAGCTGGGCTATGCGATGAATTCGGATCCGTGGCGCAACTGCGTGGTCAAGCTGGCCACCGAGAACGACAGCCGGCGGGGCGGCGTCTCGACCTCGATTTTCGGCGGATGGGGCAGCGGCGGACGCAGCGGCCTGGGCATCGGCATCGGCATCGGACGATAAGGGCGCCCGCCGCACGGCACGGGTGAGGGAGCGCGTGCTGCTTTTTCGTTGTAGCAATTGGTGAATTGCAATACCATCGGCAGCTTGCGGTGCGGCCTACCAGGTCCGCACCACCTTCCGTCTATTGTAAGGACCCGATTGCATGAAGATGTCTCCCTTGCCCCTGTTGCTGGCCGCCTGTTTCACGTCGACCTCGCTGGTCCCGGCCCATGCCGCCAAGCCCGTCGCCGCGGCGCCGAAGGCCCAGCTGAAGGTGGACTACCAGAAGTTCACGCTGCCGAACGGGCTCGAGGTGATCTTCCACATCGACCGCTCCGATCCGGTGGTGGCCGTGAACCTGACGGCGCACGTCGGCTCGGCCCGCGAAAAGGCCGGGCGCACCGGCTTTGCCCACCTGTTCGAACACTTGCTGTTCCTGGAATCGGAAAACCTGGGCAAGGGTGGCCTCGACAAGATGACGGCGCGCATCGGCGGCTCGGGCGCCAACGGCTCGACCTCGCAGGACCGCACCAACTACCTGCAGACGGTTCCCAAGGATGCACTGGAAAAGATGATCTGGGCCGAGGCGGACAAGCTCGGCTGGTTCATCAATACCGTCACCGATCCGGTGCTGGCCAAGGAAAAGCAGGTCGTCAAGAACGAAAAGCGCCAGGGTGTGGACAACGCGCCCTACGGCCACACCCGCTACGTGATCAACAAGGCCCTGTACCCGGCCGACCATCCGTATAACTGGCAGGTCATCGGTTCGCTGGACGACCTGCAGAACGCGACCTTGGATGACGTCAAGGAATTCTTCCGCCTGTGGTACGTGCCGAACAACGTGACCCTGGTGCTGGCGGGCGACTTCGACCCGGTGCAGGCCCGCAAGTGGGTCGAGAAGTACTTCTCCGAGATCAAGCGCGGCGCGCCGATCGCGCCGATTGCCAAGCGCCCGGGCATACTGAAGGAAACCGTCAAGCTGGCCCACGAGGACAATTTTGCCAAGTTGCCCGAGCTGACCATGGCCTGGCCGACCGTCGAGGACCTGCATCCGGACTCGTATGCACTGGAAGTGCTGGGCGAATACCTGTCACAGACCAAGCGCGCGCCCTTCTACCAGGTGCTGGTGGAAGACAGCAAGGTGGCCCCGGGCGTCCAGATGGGCAACCAGAGTTCCGAGATCGCGGGCCAGTTCATGCTGCGCGTGCGCGCCTTCGAGAACAAGCGCCTCGACGAGGTGGCGCTCGAAGTCGACAAGGCTTTCGCCAAGTTCGAAAAAGAAGGCATCTCGGAGCGCGACCTGAACCGGATCAAGGCCGGCCTCGAGACCCGTTTCTACAACTCGGTGTCCAGTGTGCTCGGCAAATCCGCGCTGCTGGCGGAATATAACTATCTGACGGGCAACCCCGGCTATGTGGCCGAAGGCATCAAGAAGACGCTGGCGGTCAGCACCGCCGACGTACGCCGCGTGTACGACACCTACATCAAGGGCAAGCCTTATGTAGCGACCAGTTTCGTACCCAAGGGCAAGCTGGCGCTGGCACTGAGCGGTTCGGGCAAGGCCGACGTCGTCGAGGAAAAAGTGGTGCAGGGCGCCGAGGCTGCGGTGGATCCGAGCAAGAATGCGGAGTACGCGCGCACCCCGTCCAGCTTCGACCGCAGCAAGGAACCCGCTTACGGTCCGGCGCCGGCGGTGAAGGTGCCGCAGGTGTGGGACACACGGCTGGCCAACGGCATGCGCGTGGTCGGCATCGAAAACCGCGAAGTGCCGCTGGTGCAGTTCGACATCGCCATCGACGGCGGCCTGCTGCTCGACCAGGCCGACAAGGTGGGCGTGGCCAACCTGATGGCGCGCATGCTGACCCAGGGAACGGCGAACAAGACCCCGCAGGAACTGGAAGAAGCGATCCAGCAGCTGGGCGCGACCATCAATGTCTCGGCGCGTACCGAAGAGGTGCGCGTCAGCGTGAATACGCTGGCCCGCAACTTCCAGCCGACCCTGGACCTGGTGCAGGAAATCCTGCTGGCGCCGCGCTGGGACGACAAGGAATTCGCTCTCATCAAGCAAAGCGTCCTGAGCCAGATCCGCCAGCAGGATGCCGAGCCGAATGCACTGGCCAGCCGCAACTTTGCCAAGCTTATCTACGGAAAGGACGATCCCCGTTCGCGCAACATCCTCGGCACCGCCGACAGCGTCAACGCGATCACGATCGAGGACCTGAAGGCCTACTACCAGGCCAACCTGTCGCCCTCGGTGGCGCGCATGCACGTCGTCGGCGCCCTGCCGAAGGCGACGGTGACACGCTCGCTGGCCGCACTCGGCCGCGAATGGAAGGCCAAACCGGTCGCCTTACCCGCCGTCGCAAGCGCAGCCGCTTCGGCGCCGGCCAAGGTGTATTTCGTGGACGTCCCCGACGCCAAGCAATCGGTGCTGCAGGTTGGCTACCGCGCGCTGGCGGTGACCGATCCGGACTATTACCCGGCCACCGTGAGCAACTACATCCTGGGCGGCGGCGGCTTCGCCTCGCGCCTGACCCAGCAACTGCGTGAAGGCAAGGGCTACACCTACGGCATCAACTCGAGCTTCGGCGGCAGCAAGAGCGCCGGGCCCTTCGTGATCGCCAGTGGCGTGCGCAGCAACGTCACGCTCGAGTCCGCCCAGCTGGTGAAGCAGATCCTGCAGGACTATCCGGCCAGCTATTCGGCAGCCGACCTGGAAACGACCAGGAACTTCCTGGTCAAGAGCAATGCGCGCGCCTTCGAGACCGCGAGCGCCAAGCTGGCCATGCTCGACAACATGAGCAAGTACGGCTGGCGCGCCGATTACCTCAAGGAGCGCGAGCGCATCGTGCAGTCGATGACGCTGCCGCAGGTCCAGGCCCTGTCGCAGAAGTACCTGGACCCGTCGAAGATGGTGTGGCTGGTGGTGGGCGACGCGAAGACGCAACTGCCGCGGATGAAGGAGCTGGGCTTCGACGAGCCGGTGCTGATCGCCAAGTAAGGAAGCGTGGGGCGCGCCGGTCCGGCGCCGGCCGCCCATTTCCCGTACCGCGGCAGGTGCGCTGCATGCTGCGCCGCATGAGCGCCAGCCCCGGCGCATTTCTGGTACGGTGGCTCCGAGAGCAATCCTTGGAGGCAGCATGAACAAGCAGATCGTACGCGTGATGGACAAGGTCGAGGAAGCCGAGCGTGCCCGCCAGGCGCTGCTGGACGCGGGCTTCGACCGCGACGGGATCGAGATCAGCCATACCGGCGACGAAGCCGGGCCTGCCGAAGCCAATTTCACGGTGGGCGATTCGCCGGCGGTGAAGGGCGGCACCGACTACAAGGACGTGTACTCGCCGGGCCTGGAGATCAGCAGCTGCGTCATCACCGTCACCGCCGACGAATCGCGGCTGGACAAGGCCGCGTCCATCCTCGAATACTACGGCGCCAAGGACAACGATCCGGCGCACCGCTGAAAAAACGGGCGGCCCGCGCCGCCCGCCGTCCGCCTCAGCTCCAGCTGAGGTCGGTCTTGCTCAGCGGTAGCTGGCGCACCCGCTTGCCGGTCGCGGCAAAGATCGCATTGCAGACGGCCGGCGCCAGCGGCGGCAGAGCCGGTTCGCCCAGGCCGGTCACCGGGTTGTCGGTCTTGATGAAATGGGTCTCGATCCGGGTCGGCGCGTCCGGCATGCGCAGCAGCTGGTAATCGTGGAAGTTGCTCTGCACGATGCGACCGTTCTGGATGTCCAGCTCCGGGAACATCATGGTCGACAGGGCGTCGATCACCGAACCTTCCACCTGGTTTTCCGCGCCCGACAGGTTGACGATCTGCGCACCGACGTCGGCCGCCACCACCACCCGGTCCACCTTCAGCTTGCCCTCGCGCGACACCGTCACCTCGGCCACCTGCGCCACATAGCCGCGGTGGCTGAAGTGGAAGGCGATGCCCTGGCCCTGGCCGCGCGGGAATGTCTTCTTGCCCCAGCCGGCGCGCTGCGCCACCTCGACCAGCACATGGCGCATGCGCTTGACGTCGTAGGGCTGGCCGCGCTCGACGCTGGCGGCCATCAGGTCCTTGTTGCCGAGCAGCTCGAGACGGAATTCCAGCGGGTCGCGGCCGCCGGCATGCGCCAGCTCGTCGATGAAGCTGTGCAGCACCCAGGAGAACACGCAGCTGCCCGGCGCCCGCCAGGGGCCCATCGGCACGCGGGTTTCCAGCATGGTCTGCTCGAACAGGCAGTTCTCCAGCCAGCGGCCGGGGAACTCGTCGCTGGAAAGGTTGCCGCCGCTGCCCGGCTGCAGCACGCTCTTGCCCTCGCGCTCGACGCGGTTGGCGAAGGTGACGAAGTGGTTGTGCCAGGCGATTGCCTTGCCGCCGGCGTCGACCCCGCCGCGCAGGAAGTGGAAGCCGCCCGGGCGGAAGTGGTCGTGCTGCAGGTCGTCTTCGCGGGTCCAGGTCAGCTTCACCGGGGCCGCCACCTGCTTCGCGATGGCGGTGGCCTCGACGATGAAGTCCGAGCTCAGGCGCCGGCCGAAGCCGCCGCCGCTGCGGATGATGTGCAGCTGGATCTTCTCCTTCGGGATGCCGAAGGTGCTGGTCACCAGGGCCTGGCCGGAGCCCGGGTTCTGGGTCGGCGCCCACAGTTCGAGCGCGCCGTCTTCCTTGAACCAGGCGGTGCAGTTCTGCGGCTCCATGCTGGCATGCGAGATGAAGGGGTAGCTGTAGGCGGCTTCGACTACCTTGGCGGCCTTGCCGAGCGCCGCCGGCACGTCGCCGTCCTTGCGCACGGTGGCTGCCCCGGCCCGCTTCGACGCCGCCTGCGCCTGGGCCGTGAAGTCGGCCCAGCTGTGCCCGGCGCCTTCGCCTTCGTCCCACACCACCTGCAGTTCGCGGCGCGCGCGCAGCGCGGCCCAGGTCGAGGTGGCGACGATCGCCACGCCCGGGCGCAGGCCGTTCAGGTTGGACGTGCCTTCGACGATGAAGGCATCCTTTACGCCCGGCATGGCCTTGATCGCGTCCAGGTTGGCCTGGAGCGGCTTGCCGCCGAAGACCGGGCACTTGGCATACACGGCGTACAGCATGCCGGGCAGGCGCACGTCGATGCCGAACAGCGGCTTGCCGCTGACGATGGCGGCGTTGTCGACGCCGCCGATGCGGGTGCCGAGCAGTTTGTAGCTCGCCGGATCTTTCAGCACCACGCTCGTCGCATCCGGCAGCGGCAGCCTGGCGGCGGCCTCCACCAGCGCGCCGTAGCCCATCCGGCGTTTGGTGGGGAGGTGCAGCACGGCCCCGCCTTCGGTGGCGCACTGCGCGGCCGGCACGCCCCAGGCGCCGGCCGCGGCCTGCACCAGCATCGCGCGCGCGGTGGCGCCCAGGCGGTGGAAGTTCTCGTAGTTGGTCGGGGTCGAGGTCGAGCCGCCGGCGCCTTGCGGCCCGTACAGCGCGGTGTCGAGGTCGCCCTGGACGATGCGTACGTCTTTCCACGCGACGTCGAGCTGTTCCGCGATCACCATCGGCAGCGAGGTCTTGATGCCCTGGCCGATCTCGGGCTGCTTCGAAATCAGCGTCACGCGGCCGTCGCGGCCGATGCGAATGAAGGCGTTCGGGGTGAAATCCGGGGCAGTCGCCGCGCGCGCGGCGGCCGCCAGTGCGCCCTCGGCCGACATGCCGAGCATGAAGGCGCCGCCGACGGCGCTGCTGCGCAGGAAGTTGCGGCGCGACGGCGAGGCCGGCGTGGTGCTCAGTGCCTTCATTTCTTGCCCTTTCCGGTGGCGGCAGGCGCGGCGGCAAGCGCGGCCGCGCGGTGGATGCCGGCGCGGATGCGGGTGTAGGTGGCGCAGCGGCACAGGTTGCCGGCCATCGCCGCATCGATCTGGGCGTCGGTCGGGTTCGGATGCTGCGCGAGCAGGTGGCAGGCGCTCATGATCTGGCCGGACTGGCAGTAGCCGCACTGCGGCACGTCGAGCTCCTGCCAGGCCAGCTGCAGCGGGTGCCGCGCTTGCGGGTCCAGGCCTTCGATGGTGGTGATCTTCTGCTTGCCGAGGCTCGCGACCGGCGTCAGGCAGGCGCGCGCCGGCACGCCGTCGATGTGCACGGTGCAGGCGCCGCACTGGCCGAGGCCGCAGCCATACTTGGTGCCGACCAGGCCGAGACTGTCGCGCAGGGCCCACAGCAGCGGGGTGTCGGGTTCGACGTCCACGGCCTGCGCCTTGCCGTTGATGTGCAGCGTATATTGAGTCATGAAGGCCTCGTTGATGGCGGAAGAAGTGCCGCATGCGGTGAATCCGCCATGCTAATCGAATCGACCGGCCTCAACAATATTGACGCTTGTTTTGCGGAACGAAACGGTTTGGCTACCGGGATTATGTAATACTTTGTCATTCTGCTGATGAGTCCCGTGACATACATGACCCAAACAGGCCCACGCCTGAGTTCTGCGAACCTGAAACTGCGGCTGGCCTCGGTTGCTGCCGTGCTGGTATTTGCCGCGACCCTGCTGGTAACGCTGTCGACGCTGTCGGTTGCCGAACGCGGCATGAAGGCCGTGATCGGTGACCAGCAATACACCGCCCTGTCGGGAGCGGCGTCCTTCCTGGACGACCGCCTGGCCGGGCGCCTGGGGCAGATCGAAGCGCTGGCCGCCAGCATCCCGCCGCGGCTGCGCACCGACTGGGCCGGACTGCGTCCCTTCCTGGCCGACCGGATCCGCCTGTGGGGCAGCGACGAGGAACTGAACCTGGTCGTGTTCGACGCCAACGGCGAGATGCAGATGTCGCTGCGCGAGCTGCCCGGGCCGACCACGCTGAATGCGCGCGGCACCGATTATTTCGAACGGGTGCTCGAGACGCACAAGGGCGTGATCTCGCGGCCGATCCGCAGCCGCCTTACCGGCAAGCACATCGTGGTCTTCAGCGCTCCGGTGCTGGACGAGGCGGGCAGGGTGGCCGCGGTCCTGACCGGCAGCGTCGACCTGGGGCGCTCGGGCTTCCTGCGCCAGATCGCCACCCTCAAGCCCGGCAAGACAGGCTACCTGTTCCTGATGACGGCCGACGGCGTCATCATCGATCACCCCGAGGAGTCGCGCATGTTCCAGCACGTCGGCAGCACCACGGGCGTGAACGAGGGCACCGATCGCGCCCTGGCCGGCTTCGAAGGCTGGCTGGAAACCCGCAGCAAGGACGGCACCGATTCGATCTATGCCTACAAGCGCCTGCGCAGCACCGGATGGATCATGGCGGCGCGCTACCCGAGCGCGGAAGCGTTCGCGCCGATGGACGCGATGCGCGAGAACGCCTTCT
This sequence comes from Massilia sp. X63, assembly GCF_041023745.1. Lineage (NCBI taxonomy): Bacteria > Pseudomonadati > Pseudomonadota > Betaproteobacteria > Burkholderiales > Oxalobacteraceae > Massilia > Massilia sp. X63. The sequence goes on along the minus strand of NZ_JBFTEF010000010.1, from coordinate 158,034 downwards.
TCAGCGCCGGCGGCCTGGCGCTGGCGGCCGGCCTGCTGTCCTGGGGGCTGGTGTTCAGGCTGCTTTCGCCGCTGCAGGACCTGCGCGACAACGTGGCGGCGATCCGCGAGGACGGCGCCGACATCGAGGTGTTGCGCACCGGGCGCCGCGACGAGATCGGCGCGCTGGGGCGCGCCTTCCATGCGCTGATGGCCGAGCGCGAGCGGGCCGAGCACGAGCGCGCCGCCAGCGAGAAGCGCCTGCGCCTGATCACCGATAACCTGCCGGTGCTGATCTCCTACATCGACCGCGAGCACCGTTTCCGTTTCGGCAACGCGACCTACGAAAAATGGTTCGGCGTCACCCCCGACCAGCTGGTGGGCATGCCGGTGGCCCGGGTACTGGGCGCGGAAACGGTCGCCGGCATCTACCCGCAGCTCGAACAGGCCTTCGGCGGCCAGTCGGTCACGCACGAAGTGCGGCTGCCCGTGCGCGGCGAGCCGCGCATCCTGCAGGCGACCTACATTCCCGACCACCAGCCCGACGGCAGCGTGGCGGGCCTGTATTCGCTGGTGCACGACATGACCCATGTGAAGGAAGTCGAGGAACAGCTGCTGCAGCTGGCGCGGGTCGATACCCTGACCGGCATCGCCAACCGCCGCATGTTCGGCGAGGCGCTGCACCATGCGCTCGACCGTGCCCGGCGCAGCGGCAGGCCGCTGGCCCTGGCCTACCTCGACATCGATCACTTCAAGAAGATCAACGACACCCATGGCCACGGCGTCGGGGACGAGGTGCTCAAGGAGTTCGCGCGCCGCCTGACTGCGGGCGTGCGCGCCACCGATACCCCGGCGCGGCTGTCGGGCGACGAATTCGTGGTTATCCTCGAAGAAATCGGCACCCGCGCCGAAGCCGAGCACATCGCCGAAAAGATCGTGGACAGCATGCGCGTGCCGTTCCGCACCAGCGCTGGACAGGTAGCGGTGTCCACCAGCGTCGGGGTGGCGCTGTCGCAGCCGCGCCAGGCCCAGGAACAGCTGTTGGCGGCGGCCGACAGCGCGCTGTATGCCGCGAAAGGGAAGGGCCGGGACGGCTACGCCTTCTTCGAGGTTTGAGGCGGCGCCGCCGCCAGGCCGCGCCCCATGAAAGCGCCTAGAGCCCCTGCGGATAGGTTTCCGGCGGTTCGCTCGAATGCCAGCCGCTGGTCGCGTCGAGTGGCGTGACGGCGCTGGTGCGGTCGATGTGGATCAGCGCGTCGAACTGGCGCGGCAGCTGGGCCATGAAATAATGGCTGTGCCGCTCGCTGCGCGGCAGGTAGAGCACGCCGATGGCCCGCTCCAGCCGTTCGTCCATCAGCAGGTCGCGCGCCGGGCCGGGATCGCGCAGCGGCAGGAAGAAGCGTTCGATGCCGACGCTGTGCAGCAGGTGTTCGTAGCTGCCGGGCATGCCGGGACGCACGTGCTTGTGCTCGGCCGGGCCGTCCCACTCCGAGGCGGCGGTCACCCGGCCGTGGTAGGTGGAAAAGCCGATCAGGCAGGCGTCCGGTCCGTAGGCCTTGCGCGCCAGCTCGCCCACGTTCCATTCGCCCTGGCGCCCGATCTCGGTGGCGCGCGCGTCGCCGACGTGCGAGTTGTGCTCCCAGACGACGATCCTGGCCGGCTTGCCCTCGCGCGACAGGTGGCGGGCCAGCGCGTCGAGCGTCTCGGCCATGTGGCTGTCGCGCAGGTTCCAGGACGAGATGCGGCCCCGGAACATGGTGCGGTAGTATTCCTCCGCGTTCTTCACCAATCGGGCATTCTGCTGGGCGTAGAAGAATGCATCTTCGGGAGCGGCCCCGCCGGCGCCTTCGGCCTGCATGTAGTCGAAGGCGCGCTGCTGCAGGTCTTGCAGCGCCGCCTGCACCCCTTGCTGGCAGGACTCGGACATGCCGATGCTGGCGGCGTAGCCGTAATGCTGGCTGTCTTCGCCGTAGTGGTCGAAGCAGGCATAGCGGCGGCGCGTTTCCTGGGCCGCCACCGGGTCGACCTGGTCCAGGTAGCGCAGCACTTCCTGGATCGAGGTGAACAGGCTGTACAGGTCGAGCCCGTAGAAGCCGGCCTTGCCGGGGTGGCCGCCGGCGCCGGCGGCGTCGTTGTGCTTGCGCAGCCACTCGACGAAGTCCAGCACCGAGGTGTTGCGCCACATCCAGGCCGGGAAACGCGCGAAGCCGGACAGCGCCGCGCGGCCGTCCGGATCGCCGCCTTCGCCGCGCACGTAGCGGTTGACGCGCCGGGCATCCGGCCAGTCGGCTTCGACGGCCACCGCGGTGAAACCTTTTTCCTCGATCAGGCGTTGCGTGATGCGGGCGCGCTCTTCGTAGAACTCGGCGCTGCCGTGGGTGGCTTCGCCGAGCAGCACGAAACGGGCATCGCCGACGAGTTCGAGCAGCGGGTCGTAGTCGGCCGCGCTGCCCGTGAGCGGATGGGCCGCGCCGCGCAGGGCGGCGACCTCGCGGTCGGTGACGGTAGCCATGGTGCAGCCGATCGGGTTAGTGCAGGTAGCGGCTGCCGGACTGTTCGCCCTGGGGGAGGTAGGGCGCCTGCTCGCTTTCACCGGCATGCTTCGCCTGCGGCCCGGTGTCGCGCAAGTGGCCTCGCATGCTGTCACGCATGTTGTCCGATACGCGGTAGGTCTTGTCGCGCGTGCCCTGCAGCAGCAGGGCCAGGCCGGCCAGGCCGACCAGCAGGCCGCCCGGCGAGCGCCGCATCAGGCTGAGCAGGCCCAGCATGCCGCCGCCCAGCAGGGCCGGATGCGGCGCGGCCGCAAGCGTGCGCTCGTCGCGGCTGCCACCGCCGAGGCCGCGCAGCCAGCCTGCCAGGCCGCCGCGTTCGCGCGCGCTGTCGTAGTCGCGATCGGACTGGTAGCTGTTGTGGCGTGCCGCCAGGCGATCGCTGCCGGCGTCGTAGCTGTTGCGCCCGTTGTCATGGGCCTTGTCGTAGGCCTTGGCGGTTTCCCTGGCGCCGTACCTGGCGCTATCCCGGGCGCGGCTGGCGCTGTCCTCGATGCGCTGCGTGGCTTCCTGCACCCCGTGGCGAGCGCGTTCCAGCATCGGGGCGGCCTGCGACTGCAGGCGGCCGGCGCCGCGCGAGAGCGCGCCGGCGGCGCTGTCCTTCAGGCCGGCCAGCCGGTCGCCGGCGTTGTGCAGGGCGCTGTCGACCGTGGCCCCGGTGCGGGCGCCGGCGCTGCGCAGGGCGGACGCTGCGCGCGAACGGCGGGCGGAGCCGCGTTCCGGGTCGAGCAGGTACATCAGCAGCGCCCCTGCCGCTGCCGCGCCCAGCCATTTACCCACGCTGCCCACATCGGTTGCCGTTTCGGTTGGAATTGGTTTCATGTCCGCTCCTTTCGGTTGTCCTGGTTGCCCTGCCGTCAGCCTTGGCCCGCGGCGGGCTTCGCCCATGCCTGTGCCAGCAGGTCCTGCACTTCTTCATCATCCGTCTGCCCGAACGTGCGGTAGAACTGGCCGACCGCATGGAAGCGGGGCGGGGCCAGCGGGCAGACGACTTCGTCGGCTTCCTGCGCGAGCCGCGCGACGGTGTCGGGCGCGCCCACCGGCGCCGCGACCACCAGCCGCGCCACCCGCTGCCGGCTCGCCACCCGGACCGCGGCCAGCATGCTGGCGCCGGTCGCGATGCCGTCGTCGACCAGGATCGCGCAACGCCCTTCGAGCCGCGGCGGTGGCCGGCCGCCCCGGTACAGGCGGTCGCGCCGTTCGAGTTCGGCCAGTTCGCGCGCGGCGATCCGGTCGACCTGCTCCTGCGTCAGGCCCATCAGTCCGGGCACGCCCGGCTGCAGCACGCGTACGCCGCCGCTGCCGATCGCGCCGATCGCGTATTCCTCCTTGCCGGGCAGGCCCAGCTTGCGCACCAGCAGCACATCGAGCTCGGCCCCGAGGGCCTCGGCCACCTCGAAGGCAACCGGCACGCCGCCGCGCGGCAGGCCCAGCACGATCAGGTCGGGCTGGCCAGCGTAGTGGGCCAGGCTGCGGGCCAGCTGGCGGCCGGCGTGCTTGCGGTCCTTGTAGCCTTCGGTGTCGGGCATGGCGAAGCGCATCGAACGAAGAACGGCGAAACGTGGAACAGCGAACGTAAAAACGGCCGCGCCGCGCCGCGGCAGGGCGCCGCAACGCGGAACGCGGACCACGGAAAGCGCCGGCGGACGCTTACTGGATGGTCAGGCGGCGTGCTTCAGTGCCCTGCTTTTTCGGCAGGCTCAGCTGCAGAACGCCGTTCTCGAGCCGCGCCTGTGCCGCACCGTCGTCGACCTCGGTGGGCAGGGCAAAGCTGCGCATGAACCTGCGTGCGGTACGTTCAGCATACACCACGGTTTCACCGTCGCGGCGTTCGTTTGCCGAGCGGCATTCCGCTTCGATGGTGATGCGCTGGCCGTCCACCGAGACCTTGACGTCCTCCTTGTTCACGCCGGGGAGTTCGGCCTGGATTTCGTAGGTCTTCTCGGTTTCGCTGACATCCAGGCGCGGCGTCGCGGCGCCTTCGCCGGCCCATTGCCCGCCTTGGGCGAGCGGAGCAAGGAAGTCCTGGAACATGCTCTCGACCATTCGTCCGAACTGGTCCTCGACGGAACCCGGACGGTAGGCCGGGAGTGGGGTAGTACCTCTCCTGATGAGATTCATGATGGCCTCCATGCATGAAAGTCGACATTGTCCGGCGAGTGCCGGCAATGTCTTTATAGTATGGAGAGGGGCGGTTTTCAAGCTGGCCGTGCAGGCAGTGGGAACACTGCCCGCCCGCCGCATCGGCGGGCCTACCCGAGCAGCCTGCGATGAAAGCGCAGGTGGTCTTCGACGAAGCTCGAGATGAAGTAATAGCCGTGGTCGTAGCCGGCATGGCGGCGCAGGGTCAGCGGCTGGCCGGCGCGCGCGCAGGCTTCCTCGAAGGCTTCCGGGTACAGCTGCTCGGCCAGGAATTTGTCGGCCAGGCCCTGGTCGATCAGGATCCCGCCGGGGAAGGGGGCGGTGTCCATTGCGCTCATCAGCTCGGTTGCGTCGTACTGCCGCCACGCCGCCTGGTCGCTCCCCAGGTAGCCGCCGAAGGCCTTCTGGCCCCAGGGGCAGCGGGTCGGCGCGGCGATCGGCGCAAAGGCCGATACCGAGCGGAACAGGCCGGGATGACGCAGCGCCATCGTCAGCGCGCCGTGCCCGCCCATCGAGTGGCCGAAGATGCCGACCCGCGCCGGGTCGGCCGGCAGCGTGGCCAGCACCAGCTCGCGCAGTTCCAGGATGTGGCTGTGCATGCGGTAGTGGCGCGACCACTGCGGCTCGGTGGCGTCGACGTAGAAGCCGGCGCCCACGCCGAAGTCCCAGCTGTCGGTTTCGCCGGGCACGCCGGCGCCGCGCGGGCTGGTGTCGGGCGCGACCAGGATCAGGCCTTCCTGCGCCGCCACGCGCTGCGCGCCGGCCTTGATCATGAAGGTCTCTTCGGTACAGGTGAGGCCGGCGAGATAGAACAGCACCGGCAGGCGCTTGCCTTCGGCGCCGGGCGGCAGGTAGACGGAAAAGCGCATCGGCAGGCCGATGGCGGCCGAATCGACACGGTAGAAACGCTGGACACCGCCGAAACAGGCATGTTCGCTGAGGAGTTCTGGCATGGGTTGGCTGGATGAGTGGTCAATGCCGCAAGTATGCCTCGGCGCGTACGCGCTTGCCAGTCATACGCATCCGCGCATACCCAGCAGTGCGCCGATGAGGGCGCCGGCGCCCAGCATCCACAGCAGGTGCAGGCGGGTGCGCCAGATGAGGAGGCAGCTCGCGCCCGCCAGCAGCCAGAGCGGCCAGCCGCTGCGCGCCGGCGCGGCGCTGGCCAGCAGCCAGCTGGTGGCCAGCAGCATCCCGATCACGACCGGCGCCATGCCCAGGCGGAAGGCGCGCACCGCGCGCAGTTCGCGGTTGCGGTGCCCCCACTGCGCGACCTGGTAGTTGAGGATGGAGGAAGGCAGCAGGATGCCGGTCATGGTGACGGCCACGCCGGCGAAGGCGGCCGCCATGCTGCCGGTGTTCATGCCCAGGTGCCAGCCCATCAGCGCCACGAACAACACGTTCGGGCCCGGCGCCGCCTGCGCCAGCGCGATCGCATCGCTGAATTGCGACTGACTCAGCCAGCCTTCGTCTTCGACCAGCAAGCGCTGCATGTCGGCGGTGACGGAAATGGCGCCGCCGAACTGCATCAGGGACAGCATCAGGAAGTGCACGAACAGGGACAACCAGTCGTCCCATCCGAGCGCCAGCTGCACGGGCGTCATGGACGCAGGCGGCGCCAGGCCAGCGTGCAGCCAAGCCCGCCCAGGGATGGCAGCACCCACACCAGCGGCACGCGCAGCCAGGCCAGCAGCACGAAGGCGGCGGCCGCGATCGCGGCCGACCAGGACAGGGGAAGCGGGTTCTTTGCCAGCGCGCTGGAAAGCCTGAGGGCGGTGGCGGCGATCAGTCCGGCCGAGACCGCCGCCATGCCGCGCAGCGCCCCGGCCACGGCGGGATGGCCGGCGTAGCGCGCATGGAAGGCCGCCAGCAGCAGCACCAGGGCCAGCGGCAGCACGAGCAGCCCGGCCAGCGCGGCAAGCGCCCCGGCGGGGCCGAACCAGCGGGCGCCGAGCATGATCGACAGGTTGACCACGTTCGGCCCCGGCATGATCTGCGCCACCGCCCAGTCTTCGACGAATTCCTCCTGCGTCAGCCAGCGCTTGCGCTCGACCAGTTCGCGCTGGACGACCGCCAGCACGCCGCCGAAGCCCTGCAGGGCCAGGACGGTAAACGCGAGGAACAGGTCGGCGAGCGAGGCGGGGCGGGGACGGTGGGGGACCGGCGGCGGGAGCGGGGAGGGCATCCGCGGATTATCGCCGCTCCCCCGGGTGCCTGTCCACGCTCCGCCCGGCGCTCAGCCGCCGCCGATCCCCTCGGTGACCTTGCCGGTGCCGCCGCAGTTCGGGCAGGGTTTACCGTCGGACAGTTTGCCGCTGCCGGCGCAGGCGTCGCACACGTCTTCGCCGGTGCCGGGGGTGCCGGGCTCGGCGTCGTCGCCGGGATTCAGGTCGGGATCGTGGTGCATGCTCATGGCGTCCTCTCAGTTGGGTGACGCGGCCATTGTAGGCGGCCGTCGCGCAGGGCGGCGCAGCGCTGGCGCCTGGCGGTGCGCCAGGCACGCTCAGGAAGAAAGCGATTTGATTCGTATCTGACATTGACATTGTTCGCGCTTCGCCCATACTTCCCGCAGCCCCAGCACCCTTTATCTCAACGGAAAGGTCAGGCGCACGATGAATCCGCTTCACAGCTCCCCGAGCAATCCAGATGGCGCCGCCGGCGCCCCGGCTACCGAACATCGGCGCGATCTGCGCCGGCGCGAGATCGTGGACGATGGAATCGCCCTGGCGCGCGTCGCCGGCACCCTGTCCGCACTCGAATACCTCAAACTGCACGCGATCGAAGGACGGATCATCGCGCGCGTCCTGCTGGACCCGGCCAGGCGGCGCAGTGGTCCGGACCTGGCGGTTGCCTGAGCCTGCCGCGCAAGAGCTTATGCACAAAGATTTCCCAAAAAAAATTTTCGGTTTTTGCGTGCCGCGTATGCGACATGCATGCGTAAACCCTTGATTTCTGGGGCTATCGCGGTTGCCTTCCCAATAGGCAAATTGTTGAAAGCCGCACAGATGGCCGCATTCCGCGTGTCAAGCCCCCGCTTTTCCACATAGTTATTCACAGACTTTGTGGATATCCGGAAAAGCTTTTAAGTATTAGCGACTTAGCACGCTTTCTGCACGTTTTCCATGACCTGATCGCCTCAAACGCGCCGGTTTGAATCGTGCGCGCCCTTGACTTTCGCTTGTTTGGTGCTTGCACACGAGTACTGGATAAATGTACAGTATGGCATTTCCAGCTTCCGCCCTCCCATGTCCGCCGCTCTCGACCAGCCCGCCACCGACGACCCCTTCGCCGCCCTGAATCCGGAACAGCGCGCGGCGGTCGAGCACGACCTCGGTGCGGCCACCGTGCGGCCCTTGCTAGTGGTGGCCGGCGCCGGGTCGGGCAAGACCAATACGCTGGCGCACCGCGTCGCCCGGCTGATCGGGTCCGGCGCCGACCCCCAGCGCATCCTGCTGCTGACCTTTTCGCGGCGTGCCGCCGGCGAGATGAGCCAGCGCGCCAGCGGCGTACTGCAGCGCCTGCTCGGAAAGGGCGGGGCTGGCGGCCTGAACGCGGCGCCGGTGGCGCTGCCGTGGGCCGGTACCTTCCACGCGATCGGCGCGCGCCTGCTGCGGCAGTATGCCGGCCGCATCGGCCTGGACGAATCCTTTACCATCCACGACCGCGGCGACTCGGAAGACCTGATGGGACTGGTGCGCCACGAGATCGGCCTGTCCAGCCTTGCCAAGCGCTTTCCGCTGAAGGGTACCTGCCTGTCGATTTATTCGCGGGTGGTGAACAGCCGCGCACCGCTCCAGGACGTGTTGCAGTCCACCTTCCCCTGGTGCAGCGAGTGGGAAGCGCAACTGAAGACCCTGTTCGGCGCCTACGTCGATGCCAAGCAGGAGCAGAACGTCCTCGACTACGACGACCTGCTGCTGTTCTGGGCCGAGATGGCGGCCGACCCGGAGCTCGGCCCCGAGCTCGGCGCCCTGTTCGACCACGTGCTGGTCGACGAATACCAGGACACCAACCGCCTGCAGGCATCGATCATCACGGGCATGAAGCCGGGCGGCGAGGGCGTGATGGTGGTCGGCGACGATGCGCAGTCGATCTACGCCTTCCGCGGCGCCACGGTGCGCAACATCCTCGATTTCCCGAAGCAGTTCTCGCAGCCCGCGCAGGTGATCACCCTGGAGCGCAACTACCGCTCGACCCAGCCGATCCTGGACGCCTCGAATGCCGTCATCGCCGGCGCGCGCGAGCGCCATGCCAAGACCCTGTGGACCGACAAGGCGTCCAGCCTCAAGCCGCAACTGGTCCTGATCCCCGACGAGGCCGAGCAGGCACGCTGGACCTGCAACCGGATCCTCGAGCAGCGCGAGACGGGCATCGCCCTGAAGTCGCAGGCGGTGCTGTTCCGCGCGGCCAGCCACAGCGCCGCGCTGGAACTGGAACTGATGCGCCGTAACATCCCCTTCGTGAAGTTCGGCGGCCTGAAGTTCCTCGAGGCCGCCCACATCAAGGACGTGCTGGCCGTGCTGCGCTTCGCCCAGAACCCGAACGGACGCATGGCGGGTTTCCGCGTCGCCCAGCTGGTCCCGGGTATCGGCCCGGCCACTGCCAGCCGCCTGCTGGATGCGGTGGCCGAAGCGACCGATCCGGCCGCCGCGGTCGAAGCTTTCGCGGTCCCGGGCAAGAGCCTGGACGACTGGGCGGCGTTCGGCGCGCTGTACCGGCGCCTGCGCACACCCGGCCTGCGCTGGCCGGCCGACATCGAGCTCGTCAAGCAATGGTATTTGCCGCACCTGGAACGCATGTACGACGATGCCCAGGTGCGCGCCGCCGACGTCGAGCAGCTGGCCGCGCTGGCCGGCGGCCATGCCACCCGCGAGAGCTTCCTGGCCGAGATCACGCTCGATCCGCCCGAGGCCACCAGCGACCGCGCCGGCCCGCCGCTGCTCGACGAAGACTACGTGATCCTGTCGACCATCCACTCGAGCAAGGGCCAGGAATGGAAATCCGTGACCGTCCTGAACGTGGTGGACGGCTGCATTCCGTCGGACATGAGCACTGGCAATAACGACGATATCGAAGAGGAGCGGCGCCTGCTCTACGTGGCGATGACGCGCGCCCGCGAGCACCTGCAACTGGTGGTGCCGAACCGTTTCTTCATCAAGCAGCAGGCCGCGACCGGCGACCGCCACGTGTACGCGGCGCGCACCCGCTTCATCACGCCGGCCATGCTCAAGCATTTCGAGGAGACGACCTGGCTCAGCGCGGACACGCCGCAGCTGCGCAAGCCGGTGCCGGACAGCGTGCGGATGCTGGTCAGGGAGCGCGCCCGCAACGCGTGGAAATGACGGGAGATCGGACCACGTTAGCGACTTATCCCCTGCGCAGGGTTTTTGTAGGAATTTGCCGTACATGCTCGCACGGTAGGCAAGGAGTGCAGCGCTAAGTCATTGATTTTTAGCGGATTTCAATTTGCCTGCGGAACGGGCATTTTGTTGAAACCCGCACCATTACTGGCCTTTCGGCTTGTCAAGTGGTGCTTTTCCACAACTTTATCCACAGTTCTTGTGGATATTGGGGAATTTTCAATAAAATCAATGGTTTATCTTTCAGGATTGATTCGTGTCAATCTTTAGTGCTGCCGCCAGCAGGCGCAGGGCCGGCAGGGCGTTCATCTCCAGCCCGACGCCGTCGCGCACCGCGGCCTCGCGCGGATTGATGCGGATCAGCGGGGCCCCCTGCGATTCCCCCATCCTGCGCACCGATGGGATGTCGGTCCCGGCGCCGATTTCGATCACGGCGGGGCGGCGCACGCCGCCGCGCCAGCGCGCCAGTCGCGCGTATTGTGCGTCGCTGCGCTCCGGCAGCCAGGCGCCGTCATTGAACATCAGGATGTTCGGGCGCGCCAGCGCGCCGCAGCGCGGGCAGTGTGGCAGGGCGGAAACGAGCCGGCAGGATGCCATGTCGACCTCGGGGACGAGCGCGTCGGCCGGCCACACGACGTTGCAGCATGGCCGGGTGCACTGCAGGTGGTGGATCGAGCCATGGCATTCGACGACGCCGCCCGGGTCGAAACCGGCGCGCTGGAACTGGCCATCGACGTTGCTGGTGAACACGAAGCTACCGTGCGCCATGCGCGCCCCAAGCGCGCGCAGGATGGCGAAGCCCGGGTGCGGCGCGGTGGCCCGGTACAGGGCCAGGCGGTGGCCATAGAAGCCCCAGGCCAGGCGTGCATCGCTGTCGAAGGTATCCGGACAGGCCATCTCGTGGAAGGCCAGTCCGAGCCGCCGCAGCGGCGGGTAGGCGCGCCAGAATCCTTCGGCGCCGCGAAAATCGGGCAGGCCCGAGTCCACGCCCATGCCGGCGCCGGCCGCCACCAGCAGGCCGTCGGCCTCGTGCAACAGCGCGGCGGCGCGCGCGATGGCTTCGTCAGGCTGCTGCATTGCCGGCCTCGTGCTTGAGCCGTTCCAGTTCGGCCAGGAAGCGCTCCGCGGCCAGGCCCGGCGGCCACGGCTCCCACGGCGTGCAGCCGTACCGCGCCGCCAGCGGGTCCTGTTCCAGCACCGCTGCGCGGATCTTCAGCGTGCGCCGCACTTCATCGTGGGTCCAGCCGGTGACGTGCACCGCTTCGCTCGCCGCGGCCAGGCGGTCAGCCTGCTTGTGCAGCCGGTGCTCCCTTTCGGTCCAGGCCGGCAAGCCGTAGCGCACGAACACCATCTGCTCCAGGCGCCTGGTCAGCGCGTGGAAGCCCTCGCCCAGGAAGGGCTTGATCACCGAGATGGCATCGAAGCCGAGCAGGCCTTCCTCGGCGTCGTGCAGCAGTTCGCGCAGGTCCTGCAGGGCAGTCGGCCGGGGGCTGAGCGTGCGCCGCAGCAGCATCACGCTGAGCGAATGCTGGGCCACCGACAGGGGCAGCGGCCAGGCCGAATGCCCGCCCCAGCGGTAGGTGCGGGCCAGGCCGAGCGCCAGGTCGGCGTCGTCCCAGTCGAAAGGAGTCGGGTTGAGCAGGTCCAGTCGCTTTCCGGAAGGCATGCGGACCCAGGCGCGCACGTCGGCGCTGGATGAAATGTGCATGTGCCGATTTTACACACGGACGCCGGCATTCTCAGCATAATTGATGCAAGCAAAGACGCGCTGCTGCCGGGTTCTTACACTGGACCGGCTAGGCGGGCCCCGCCCGCACACAGGAGGCGATATGAAGGATGCGTACCGGAGCGATGCGGATGCCGGGGCGGACGCCCTGCGGGAATGCGACGTGCTGGTCGTGGGCGGCGGCATCAACGGCGCCGGCATCGCGCGCGACCTGGCCGGACGCGGCATGCGCGTGCTGCTGTGCGAGAAGGACGACCTCGGCGCGCATACGTCCTCGGCATCGAGCAAGCTGATTCACGGCGGCCTGCGCTACCTCGAGCACCGCGAATTCGGCCTGGTGCGCAAGGCGCTGGCCGAACGTGAAGTACTGCTGTGCAGCGCAGCGCACATCATGCATCCGCTGCGCTTCGTGATGCCGCACGACAGCAGCCAGCGGCCGGCCTGGCTGATCCGTGCCGGCCTGTTCCTGTATGACCGGCTGGCGCCGCGCGCCTTCCTGCCCCCCTCGAGCGCGGTCGAGCTGGCCGCGCACCAGGCCGGCGGCGCCCTCAAGCCGGCATTCAGGCGCGGCTTCGTGTATTCCGACGGCTGGGTCGACGATGCCCGGCTGGTGGTGCTCAACGCGCTCGACGCCCACGAACGCGGCGCCACGGTGCTGACCCACACGCGCTGCACGGCCTTCGAGCGCCATCCCGGGCACTGGACCGCGACCCTGGGGCAGGACGAAGGCGGCCGGCAGCGCAGCATGCGGGTACGCGCGCGGTGCCTGGTAAATGCCGCCGGCCCGTGGGCGGCGCAGGTGGCCCGGGCCGCCACCGGGGCCGCGCCCCGGCGGCGCCTGCGCCTGGTCAAGGGCAGCCACATCGTGGTGCCGCGCCTGTTCGAGCACAAGTACGCCTACATTTTCCAGCACCCGGACGGCCGCATCGTGTTCGCGATGCCCTACGAAGGCGCATTTACCCTCATCGGCACCACCGACGTCGAGTTCCAGGGCGACCCCGACACGGTCGCGATTGCCGGCACCGAGACCGCCTACCTGTGCGAGCTCGCCAACCGCTACTTCCGGCGCCAGATCGCGCCGGCCGACGTGGTATGGAGCTATTCCGGGGTGCGCCCCCTGCTCGAGGACGAGGCGGCCAGCGCCAGCGCGGCCACGCGCGACTACCTGCTCGGCCGCGACAGTGCGGGCGCGCCGCTGCTGTCCGTGTTCGGCGGCAAGATCACCACCTACCGCAGGCTGGCCGAGGAAGCGGCGGACTGGGTCGCCGGCGCGCTCGGACGGACCCGGCCCGGATGGACGGCGCGGGCCGTGCTGCCGGGCGGCGACCTGTTCGGCAGCACACCAGGCAGCCGGGCGGTGCTCGAATTCGACCGCTGGGTGGGCGCGCTCGGGCGCCGCCACCCGTGGCTGCCCGGCAGCCTGGCGCTGCGCTGGGCGCGCGCCTACGGTACCCGGGTCGAGATCCTGCTGGCGGGGGCCACGTGCCTGGACGACCTGGGCGACGAGGTGGCGCCCGGCCTGTACGCCGCCGAGCTGCGCTACCTGATGCGCCACGAATGGGCCGGCTGCGCCGAGGACGTGCTGTGGCGGCGCAGCAAGCTCGGCCTGCACCTGCCGCCCGGCTGCGCGGACGCCATCGCGGCCTGGATGGCGGCCGCGCGCGCGCAGGCGGGCAGGGCGGCGCTGATCGAGCCGGCCTGACACCGTAGCCGCCGGAGGCGCTTCAAGACGGGCTATGATGGGCGCTTCTCCATCATGACGAAAGGATCGGGATGCGCCTGTACACCAGCCCCCGTGCGCCGAACCCGCGCCGCGTCGCCATGTTCATGGCCGCGAAAGGCATCGACGGCATCGAACTGGTCGACGTCGACCTGAACGCCGGCGGCCACCGCACGGACGAATTCCTGGCCCTGAATCCGATGGCGCGGGTTCCGGTGCTGGTCCTCGACGACGGCCGCGCGCTCAGCGAGACCCGGGCGATCTGCACCTACCTCGAAGGCTTGTACCGCGAGCCGAACCTGATGGGCGTCGACGCCACCGAGCGCGCCTTCATCGAAATGGCCGACCGCCGCATGGAACTGCACCTGATGCTGGAGACGGCGCTGTGCGTGCGCCATACCCACCCCGGGCTGGCGGTGCTGGAGCAGCCGCAGTTTCCGGACTTCGGCGCGGCGCAAGGCGCCAGGATGCGCGCGACGGCGCGCTGGCTCGATGGCGAGCTGGCCCGGCAGCCCTACGTGGCCGGGCAGCGCTTCACGATCGCCGACATCACGGCCTTCTGCGCACTGGAATTCGCGCGCGGCCTGCTGAAGTTCCGGCCGGGCGCGGAAGGGATGGCGCACCTGCAGGCATGGCGCGACCGCATCGCGGCGGCGCACAAGGGCTAGCGCAGGTCAAAAAAAGCCGGCGCTTGCCGGCCTTGCTCAGCGCACCCGCTTGTACCACGCGCCGCCGTCGAACAGCGGCTGGTAATCGTCGGCCGCCGCATCGGTGGAACCCAGCTCGCGGTCCAGCCCCAGCACCCCGAACAGCGACAGGCTGTCGCGGAACAGGCGCAGCACGCGCTGGCGCAGCAGCGGTCCGAAGTCGGGCAGGGCGCGGCGGCAGACGATGCCGTGGAACTCGTTGAACGAGGCGTCCGTCACCAGGCTGTATTGCGCCCAGGTGATGCGTTCGCGCAGGCGCGGCAGCAGGCGCGCCTCGCCGCCCGACACTTCGAAGTAATCGCTGAGGCGGCCGCTGCCGCCGCTGGCCTCGTACTGGGCCTGCGACTGCGCCAGCTGGGCCACGGGCAGGCTGGCGCTGCGCGCCTCCAACAGCAGCTCGTCGCTGGCCAGGGTCGCGAACACCTCGGTGCGGCCGTACAGCTTTTCCTCGGCCAGCACGATCGCCAGCGTCCAGGCTTCGGCCACGCCGGCCGGCTCGGCCAGCCACACCTTGGGCAGGGCGGTCGGGCGCAGGCTGTCGCCCAGCGCGGTGCGCAGGCGGCGGGTGTCGGCGGGCAGGTCGAACAGCTCTGCCTTCGGCACCCCCAGCGACCGTACCACGTCCTGCGCCACCCCGGCTTCGTGCAGCACCCGCTCCTGCAGGCTGGAGATGGTGCCCAGCCCGCGCGCGCGCAGCAGGGCCAGCAGCCGCTCGCGCAGCGCGGGCCGCGCATAGCCGCGGAAATCGAAACCGAAGCGCTGGTAGACGGCTTCCAGCAGCAGCTCGATTTCGAGTTCCTCGGTGGCCTGCAGGTCGGCAAGTCCGGCAAAGCCCGACCAGACGCTCGATTCGCCCATCAGTGCTACCCTCAATGGAGCCAAACCCGCATCATCGACAGCAGCTGGGCCACGTCGACCGGCTTGGTGATGTAGTCGGAGGCGCCGGCGGCAATGCACTTGTCGCGGTCACCCTTCATCGCCTTCGCGGTCAGGGTGATGATCGGCAGCGAGCGGAACTTCGGGATGCGGCGGATCGCCCGCATCGTGTCGTAGCCGTCCATCTCCGGCATCATGATGTCCATCAGGACGATCTCGATGGTCGGGTCCTTCTCGAGCACCTCGATGCCGTCGCGGCCGTTCTCGGCGAACAGCACCTGCATCTGCTGGCGCTCCAGCAGCGTGGACAGGGCAAAGATGTTGCGCAGGTCGTCGTCGACGATCAGGACCTTGCGGCCGGCCAGGCCGCCGTCGAGGGCGTGGATCTCTTCCAGCATGCGGCGCTGCTGCTCCGGCAGGCTGGCCTGCGAACGGTGCAGGAACAGCGCGGTCTCGTCCAGCAGGCGTTCCGGCGAGCGCGCGTCCTTCATGACGATGGTCTTCGCATAGCGCTTGAGCTTGGTAACTTCCTTGCGCGACAGCTCCTTGGCGGTGTAGATCACCACCGGGAGGTCGCGCAGGCGCTCGTTGGCGCCGATACGATCCAGCAGGTCGAAGCCCGAGATGTCCGGCAGGGTCAGGTCCAGCACCATGCAGTCGAAGCGCGCGCTTTCCAGCGCCTCGAGGGCGGCGGCGCCGGTATCCACGGTGACCATGTGGATGTCGGCGTTGCCGATCAGCGAGACGATCGATTCGCGCTGTGCCATGTCGTCTTCGACCACCAGCAGCGAGCGTTTGCCGCCCATCAGGAACTTCTGGATGCGCTTGAACTCTTCCTGCAGCGCGTCGCGGCTGACCGGCTTGTTGATGTACGAGATCGCACCCTGGCGCAGCGCGCGCTCGCGCTCGCGCAGCGAGGACATCACGTGCACCGGGATGTGGCGGGTGTTCGGGTCGCGCTTGAGGCGATCCAGCACCGTGAAGCCGTCGATATCCGGCAGATCGATGTCGAGCAGGATCGCGGACGGCAGGTAGTCGCGCGCCAGCGACAGCGCCGAGTCGCCGCGCTGGGTGACGATGCCCTTGAAGTTCTTCTCGCGGGCGAAGTCGAGCAGCACCTTGGCGAAGCGCTCGTCGTCTTCCACGATCAGCACCGACGGGTCGCCCGGGGTCACCAGGCCGCGGTCGTCCAGCACCGAGGAGTATTCCACCAGCGAGCCGGTGTCCAGCGCATCGACGGTGGCCAGGTCGGTGGTGGCCTGGGCTGCGGCCTGGTAGCTCACCGGCTTCAGGGCCGGCGGCGGCGCCAGGCGGGCTGGCTGCGGTTGGCGCGCCTGCTCGTAGTTGACGAAGCCGGCGCGGTTGTACGGCAGGTACAGCGTGAAGGTCGACCCGACGTTGACGGTCGACTCCACGCGAATCTCGCCGCCCAGCAGGCGCGCCAGTTCGCGCGAAATCGACAGGCCCAGGCCGGTGCCGCCGTATTTGCGCGCGGTCGAGCCGTCGGCCTGCTGGAAGGCCTCGAAGATCAGCTGCAGCTTGTCGGACGGGATGCCGACGCCGGTGTCGCGCACCGAGAAGGCCAGCACCGCATCGGCGTGCACCAGGTTCGGGTGGTCGGCGGTCCAGCCGCTGTTGACCAGGCTGATGGTCAGGTCGACATGGCCGTGGCTGGTGAACTTGAACGCGTTCGACAGCAGGTTCTTCAGGACCTGCTGCAGGCGCGTGGTGTCGGTCATCACCGCGGTCGGCAGGTTGTCCGCCAGCTCGACCTGGAAGCCGAGGTGCTTGGCTTCGGCCATGTGGCGGAAGGTGCGGTCCACGTAGTTGCGCAGGTTCGAGAAGCGGTATTCGGACACGTCGAGCGTGACGGTACCGGATTCGATCTTCGACAGATCGAGAATGTCGTTGATCAGGGTCAGCAGGTCGGAACCGGAGCCGTGGATGGTCTTCGCGAATTCCACCTGCTTGCCCGACAGGTTGCCCTCGGGGTTATCCGAGAGCTGCTGCGCCAGGATCAGGAGCGAGTTCAGCGGCGTCCTCAGTTCGTGCGACATATTTGCCAGGAACTCGGACTTGTACTTGGACGACAGCGCCAGCTGGGTCGCCTTTTCTTCCAGCGCCAGCTTGGCCTGTTCCACCTCGCGGTTCTTGCGTTCCACCTCGATGTTCTGCTCGGACAGCAGGCGCGCCTTTTCCGCCAGTTCCTGGTTGGTCTGCTGCAGTTCCTGCGCCAGCGACTGCGACTGGGTCAGCAGCGATTCCGTACGGCTGTTCGCCTCGATGGTGTTCAGCACCACGCCGATCGATTCCATCAGCTGGTCGAGGAAGGACAGGTGGGTCTCGGTGAAGCGGTCGAGCGAAGCGATCTCGATGACCGCCTTGACCTGCTGTTCGAACAGGATCGGCAGCACCACGATGTTGTTCGGCGGCGCCGAGCCCAGGCCGGACGAGACCACGATGTAGTCGCGCGGCACGTCGGTCAGCCAGATGCGGGTCTTCTCCAGCGCGCACTGGCCCACCAGGCCTTCGCCCGGCAGGAAGGAGGTCGGCAGCTTGCGGCTGGAACGGTAGCCGTACGAGGCGATCATGCGCAGGCGCGCATCGGTCTCCTGCGAGTCCATCATGTAGAACACGCCGTGGTGGGCCGAGACCAGCGGCGCCAGCTCGGACAGGATCAGCTTGGTGACCGCCTGCAGGTCGCGCTGGCCCTGCAGCAGGCGGGTGAAGCGCGCCAGGTTGGTTTTCAGCCAGTCCTGCTGCGCGTTCTTCTGCGTGGTTTCCTTCAGGTTGCGAATCATCTCGTTGATGTTGTCCTTCAGGTAGGACACCTCGCCGCGCGCTTCCACCTGGATGGAACGCGACAAGTCGCCGCGGGTCACCGCCGTCGCCACCTCGCCGATCGCACGCATCTGGTTGGTCAGGTTCGCCGCCAGCTGGTTGACGTTCTCGGTCAAGTCCTTCCAGGTACCCGCCACGCCGGACACGTTCGCCTGGCCGCCGAGTTTACCTTCGGTGCCCACCTCACGGGCGACGCGGGTCACCTCGGATGCGAACGAGGACAGCTGGTCCACCATCACGTTGATGGTGTCTTTCAGTTCGAGAATCTCGCCCTTCACGTCCACGGTAATCTTCTTGGACAGGTCACCGCGCGCCACCGCGGTGGTCACCGCCGCGATGTTACGCACCTGGCCGGTCAGGTTAGAGGCCATGAAGTTCACGTTGTCGGTCAAGTCCTTCCAGGTGCCGCCCACGCCCGGCACGTAGGCCTGGCCGCCGAGTTTACCTTCGGTGCCCACCTCGCGCGCCACACGGGTCACCTCGGATGCGAACGAGGACAGCTGGTCCACCATGACGTTGATGGTGTTCTTCAGTTCGAGGATCTCGCCCTTCACGTCCACGGTAATCTTCTTGGACAGGTCGCCGTTCGCCACCGCGGTGGTCACTTCCGCGATGTTGCGCACCTGGCCGGTCAGGTTACCCGCCATGAAGTTCACGTTGTCGGTCAAGTCTTTCCACGTGCCCGCAACACCCGGCACGTTCGCCTGGCCGCCCAGGCGGCCCTCGGTACCCACCTCGCGCGCCACGCGGGTCACCTCGGATGCGAAGGAGTTCAGCTGGTCGACCATCACGTTGATGGTGTTCTTCAGTTCGAGAATCTCGCCCTTCACGTCCACGGTAATCTTCTTGGACAAGTCGCCGTTCGCCACCGCGGTGGTCACGTCCGCGATGTTACGCACCTGGCCGGTCAGGTTGCCCGCCATCGAGTTCACCGAGTCGGTCAAGTCCTTCCAGGTGCCGCCCACGCCCTTCACCTGCGCCTGGCCGCCCAGCTTGCCCTCGGTACCCACCTCGCGCGCCACGCGGGTCACCTCGGATGCGAACGAGGACAGCTGGTCCACCATCACGTTGATGGTGTTCTTCAGTTCGAGAATCTCGCCCTTCACGTCCACGGTAATCTTCTTGGACAGGTCGCCGTTCGCCACCGCGGTGGTCACCGCCGCGATGTTACGCACCTGGCCCGTCAGGTTCGAGGCCATGAAGTTCACGTTGTCGGTCAAGTCCTTCCAGGTGCCGCCCACGCCCGGCACGTAGGCCTGGCCGCCGAGTTTACCTTCGGTGCCCACCTCGCGCGCCACGCGCGTCACTTCCGATGCGAAGGAGCGCAGCTGGTCCACCATGACGTTGATGGTGTCCTTCAGCTGCAGGATCTCGCCGCGCACGTCCACGGTAATCTTCTTGGACAGGTCGCCGTTCGCCACCGCGGTGGTCACTTCCGCGATGTTGCGCACCTGGGAGGTCAGGTTGCCCGCCATCGAGTTGACCGAGTCGGTCAAGTCCTTCCAGGTACCCGCCACGCCCTTCACCTGCGCCTGGCCGCCCAGCTTGCCCTCGGTACCCACCTCGCGCGCCACGCGCGTCACCTCGGACGAGAACGAGGACAGCTGCTCCACCATGGTGTTCGCGGTCATCGCCGCGCGCAGGTACTGGCCCTTGAGCGGGTGACCGTCCACTTCCAGCGCCATGGTCTGCGACAGGTCGCCCTTGGCCACCGCGCCGATGACGCGCGCCATTTCGGTGGTCGGGCGCACCAGGTCGTCGATCAGGGTGTTGACCGAGCTGATGATGGTAGCCCAGCCACCCACCACGCCCGGCAGGTCGGCGCGCTGGGTCAGGTGGCCCTCGCGGCCCACCACGCGCGACACGTCGGTGACCGTCTCCACCATCTTCTGCTTGGTCTCGATGATGTCGTTGAGGGTGTCGGCGATCTTGCCGGACACCCCGGTCCAGTCCGAGGGCATGCGGACCGAGAAGTCGCCTTTTTTCAGCGCCATCAAGGTGGTCAGCAATAGTTTGACGTCCAACTGTTCGCCCATGTCGGTCATGTTGTTCATCGACTAGATCCTTGTTTCGGTAGTGATAGGGTGGGGCATCGCAGGCAGGGCGTGCGACTGTGAATTGTAAAAGGCTGAGTAGATACTCTTGTACAAACTCAAGTCAAGCATCGGTTTGGCGCTCAGGTGCTGGCTTAAAGAAATATTGCAGTTTAGAAAACTTCAGGAGAACATCCGGCGGAGGGTAGCCGAAACTAGCCGAATCTAGCGCACGCTTGAAGGTATTGTTGTATCGGTACTACAGTCCTGCACAAAATTGTTCCCGCATTAGTTGAGGGCGTGGCAATTGGTGAGTATCTGCGGAATAAACTCATTTAGCATGCAGGCGGTAAAGACCCGCTTTTGTCCCATGATCGACACTGCATTACTGCTTGCGCTACTCGAGGCCGAAGACGACCGCACCTGGACCGAGCGCTTGTTCGCCTTGGCACGCAGTCAGGGGTTCGACCAGATGTTATACGGCGTTGTGCCGTCGCGACATGTACGTTTCGAAAATGCCTTCACACGCAGCAATTATTCGTCCGAATGGCGCCATCGCTACGACGCCAACGGCTTCCACTATGTCGATCCGACGGTGGGCCATTGCGTCTCGAACACGCTGCCGCTGATCTGGACGCCGTCGACTTTCGGCGGAGGCGAGCCCGGCGCCCTGTACGAGGAGGCCAGCGCGCACGGCATCCGCAGCGGCGTGACGCTGCCGATCCATGGTCCGCAGGGCGAGCTGGGAATGATCAGCTTCGCGTCCGACAGTCGCCCCGACATGCCGTTCGAGCGCTTGCTGCTGCACGGGCTGCCTGCGCTGTCCCTGATCCGCGACTACGCCTTCGCCTCGTCGGCGCGTTTTCGCGAGGCGAAGGCGGAACCGGAGCTGCCGCGTCTGACCCGGCGCGAGCTCGAGGTCCTGCAATGGGTCATGGTCGGCAAGTCTTCATGGGAAGTCGCCCGGATCACCAACTGCTCCGAAGCGACCGTGAACTTTCACCTGGCGAAC
Source organism: Massilia sp. X63 (assembly GCF_041023745.1). Lineage (NCBI taxonomy): Bacteria > Pseudomonadati > Pseudomonadota > Betaproteobacteria > Burkholderiales > Oxalobacteraceae > Massilia > Massilia sp. X63. The sequence continues at coordinate 137,090 of NZ_JBFTEF010000010.1, read as the reverse complement.
GTGCGCCAGAAGTTCGGCGTGAACACGCGCCAGCAGGCGGTCGTCAAGGCGATCGCCCTGGGCCTGATCACGCCTGAAGATCACCATCGCTGACCCGTCCGTTGACGTACAGGCGCAGCAGGATGGCGACCGGGGGCGGAACCGCCAGGCCGGTCTCGAAGCGGCTTCCGCTCGACTGGGTCACGCCGAAGCGGCTCCAGAATTTCTCCTGACTTTCGCGCTTGGCGATGCGCAGGCGCCGCAGTTCGTGCGGCGCGGCGCGCCCCAGCCCATTTCCCTGCGCGGCATGCTGGGCTTCCAGCTCCGCCGCCAATGCTTCGCACATCACTTCGTTCCCCATTTTTCTGCTCCTTGCGGTGGTTGGCTATGCAAACTGCAAGTATTCCACCAGCCGTCCACATAGCCACCTAGCAGAGCTGATAGTTCCAGTTTTGCCCGTCATGCATGAATCTTGTATGCGAAGTGCATAGCTTGATCCACCACAACCAGGGGCCAAAAATGAACATGCAGATCAAAATCGCAGCACGCCGTGAATTCAAATCGAAAGACCTGTGGGAAATGCATACCTTGCGCGCCAAGGTGTTCAGCGGGCGTCTGGGTTGGGAAGTGCCGGTCATGTCGGGCATGGAGATCGACGGCTACGACGCGCTCGATCCCGCCTATATGGTGATGCGCGCTCCGAACGGCCCGCTGCTCGGCTGCTGGCGCCTGCTGCCCACCGAAGAGCCCTACATGCTCAAGGATTCCTTCGCGCAGCTGCTGGAAGGCCGCGCCGCGCCCAGCGATCCGCGCATCTGGGAGCTGTCGCGCTTCGCCCTCGAGACCGACAAGGAGAACCGCTACGGCTTCTCGGACATGACCATGCAATGCTTCGAGGCCGTGGTCCGCTACGGCATGGAGAACGGCCTGACGCACTACGTGACCGTGACCACCACCGCGATGGAGCGCCTGACCCGGCGCGCCGGCGTGGTCACCAGCCGCCTCGGGGAGCCGCAGCGGATCGGGATCGAGAACGCGGTGGCCTTCTATGTGGACGTCCGGGCCACCTGGGAGGCCCTCTATGCAAGGCGCATGGCCTCCGAGGCGGCCTAGCAGCTACGCTCCCGGGCGGCGTCATGCGGCGCCGCGCAGCTGGCGCCGCAGGAAGGTCCAGGTCAGCGCCCACATGCGCGCGGTCTGCGCGTTGTCGGCGGCGCCGGCATGGCCACCTTCCGTGTTTTCCCAGTACAGCACGTCCTGGCCCAGTTCGAGCATGCGCGCGGCCATCTTGCGCGCATGGCCCGGATGGACCCGGTCGTCGCGGGTCGAGCTGGTGAACAGCACGCGCGGGTAGCGCTCGCCGGCGCGCAGCTGGTGGTAGGGCGAATAGCGCCCGATCCAGGCCCATTGGGCCGGGTCGTCCGGGTCGCCGTATTCGCCGATCCAGGAAGCGCCGGCCAGCAGCTGGTGATAGCGGCGCATGTCCAGCAGCGGCACCTGGCACACCGCGGCGTTGAACAGCTCCGGGCGCTGGGTGAGCACGGCGCCGACCAGCAGGCCGCCGTTGCTGCCGCCCATGATGCCGAGCCGGCGCGGGCTGCTGATCTTCCTGGCAACCAGGTCCTCGGCCACCGCGATGAAGTCATCGAAGGCGCGCTGGCGGTGTTCCTTCAGCGCCGCCTGGTGCCAGCGCGGGCCGAACTCGCCGCCGCCGCGGATGTTGGCGATCACGTAGACGCCGCCGCTCTCCAGCCAGGACGCGCCGCTGAGCGCCCCGTAGGAAGGCTTGAGCGAGACCTCGAAGCCGCCGTAGCCGTACAGGACGGTCGGATTGTCGCCGTCGAGGCGGATGTCGCGGCTCATCACGGCGAAATAGGGCACCCGGGCGCCGTCGCTGGACGTCGCTTCGAACTGGTGCACCTGCAGGTGCTGCGCGTCGAAGAAGGCGGGCATCGCCTTCAGCTGCTCCTTGACGTCGCTACCGACCTCCATCAGGTACAGGGTAGACGGCGCGGTAAACCCGGTCACGGTGACGAAGTAGCGGTTCGATGTCAAGGCATCGAAAGCCCAGGTATCGAGGGCGCCGAGGGCCGGCAGCGCGACCTCGCGCGCCTGCCAGCCTCCCGCCGCGCGGCGCAGCTCGACGATGCGGTTCTTCACCTTGTCGAGCACCGTGAGCAGCAGCGCGTCGCGCGTCACCGTCAGGCCGTCGAGCGAGGTGGTCGGCGACGGCGCGAACAGCACGTCGCAGCCTGTCTCGCCGCGCAGGAAACCGTCGAAATCCGCGGCCAGCAGCGCGCCTTGCGGATAGCGGCGCCCGCCGAACTCCCAATCGGAGCGCAGTTCGATCACCAGCTGATCGCGCAGTGCGAAGGCGTTGGCGTCCTCGGGCTTGGGCAGCTTGAGCAGGGCGCCCCCCTGCCGCACGAACAGCTCGCTGCTGTAGAAGCCGATCTGGCGCAACACGAATTCGCGTTCGAAACCGGGCGTGGGATCGCGCCAGGCCGAGGCCGACAGGTCTTCCGGCCTGGCCTCGTACACGGTTTCCGCCGCCGCCAGCGGCGTGCCGCGCCGCCACTGCTTGACGATGCGCGGATAGCCCGAGTCGGTGAGCGAGGCGGGACCGAAGTCGGTGCCGACGAACAGGGTGTCGCGGTCGACCCACGCGCAATCGCTCTTGGCTTCGGGCAGGCTGAAGGCCTGCTCGCCCTCGACGAAGCGGCCGGCAGCGGCATCGAACTCGCGCACCACATGGGCGTCGCCGCCGCCGCGCGACAGCGACACCAGGCAGCGCTCGCCCCCGGGTTCGAGCCAGGTGACGCCGCCCCAGACCCAGTTCTCGCCTTCGTTGCGCGCCAGCAGGTCGAGGTCGACCAGGGTTTCCCAGTCGGGCGCGTCCTGGCGGTAGGCCGCCAGCGTGGCGCGGCGCCAGATGCCGCGCGGGTGGGCGGCGTCGCGCCAGAAGTTGTACAGCAGGCCGGCATGGCAGGCGGCGTAGGGGATCTTTCCGGTGGAGTCGAGGATGGCGCGCAGGCGTTGGCGCAGGGCGGCGTACTCCGGTGGGGCCTCGAGTTCGCGTTCGGTGGCCGCGTTACGCTCGTCGACCCAGGCGCGCGCGCGGGCGCCGTCGACTTCTTCGAGCCAGAGGTAGGGGTCGTCGGGGACGGCAGAAATCGCCCGCGCGTCCTGCTGGTCTGGTGGCGTCATGGGATTGGTCTGTACTGATTCGGAAAAATATTGTTGAGCAGCTTGGCCTGCCGATTGCCTATACTAGCAATATCGAACAGGCAGAACCGCACGTCAGGAGCCCATGGAGTCTTCGTCCACCGGCAGTTCAGGAGTGAACGCCGCAGCCAACACCGCAGCCAATGCAGCGCAGCAGGGCGCCAGCGCCGCCCCCTGGGTGGCCGGGCTCGCGCTGTCGATCGCGGTCGGCGCCTTGTGCTACCGGGTCGCCGCCGGGACCGTCGAGGACGACTCGCGGCGCCGTTTCGAGACCGTGGCCCGGCTGGCCCAGGAGCGGATATCGAGCGCGATCTCCTCCTATGCGCGCGTGGTGCGCGGGATGTCGGCGCTGCATGCGGCAGGGGAAGGGCCGTTGACGCAGCTGCGCCTGCACCGCTACGTGGCGGCGCTCGACCTGCCGGCGCAGTTCCCGGCGATCGAGGCGGTTTCCTTCATCGCCCACGTGACCGATGAGCAGCGCGAGGCCTTCGTCGCCAGCGTGCGCAACGACCGCAGCGTGAACCCGGCCGGCTACCCGAACTTCGAGATCCGTCCCGCAGGGCGCCGTCCCTGGTACGCGGTAGTGACCTGGGTCGAACCGGCCAACCAACCCAACGACCGGCTCGGCTTCGACATCGCCGCCCAGCCCCATATCGCCGCGGTGGTGGCCCGGGCGCGCGACCAGGCAATCATGGGCGCTTCCGGCAGCCCGGTGCACCTGCAGCATCCGACCCCGCATACCGCGCTCGGGATGCGCGAGCCGCTCTACCTGGGCGGCCGCGTGCCGGCCACGCTGGATGAGCGGCGCGCACGCTACCTCGGCAGCATCGGCATCGCGTTCTCGGTCGACGAACTGGTGCGCCGCGCGCTCGGCCCGGACGGCCGCTCGCCGGTGGCGCTCAGTCTGTACAGCGAGGCCGGGCCGGCCCGTGGCGGCGCGGCCGCCGGCGCCGGCCTCGCACTCGACCCGCGCGACCGCCTGCTGGTCGGCCCCGAGGTGCGCGCCGACGACGGCAAGCTGCCGCCGTCCGCCAAGCGCTTCACGACCCTGCTCCCGATCGACTACGTCGGCACGCGCTGGAAGGCCCATTTCTCGGCCGATCGCGCCGCCATGGCGGCGGGCGCCGACCGCTACCTGCCACTGCTGGCCTTCGCTTCCGGCTTCGGCGTCAGCCTGCTGGGATTCGCGCTGTTCTTCAACCTGGTGCGTTCGCGCCGCGCCGCGCTCGACCAGCGCCTGCTGCTCGACTCGGTGCTGGACAACCTCGACGCCTACGTCTACCTGAAGGACAGCACGCGCCGCTTCCGCTATGTGAACGCAAAGAGCGCCGCCCTGATCGGGCTGCCCGCGGCCGCCATCGTCGGCCAGCGCGACCTCGACGTGGCGCCTGACTTCGCCGATGCCAGCTGGGAGCGCGACCGGCTGGCGCTGGAGCAGAACCAGCGTCATGCCTGCCAGGCCGAGCTGCCGCTGCCGGACGGCAGCGTGCGCCAGATGTGGAGCGTGCGCGTGCCCCTGCATCCGGAAGGCGAGATGCCGGCGGTGCTGTGCATCTCGACCGACGTCACCACCCTGCACGAGCTCAAGGCCCGCGCCGACGCCGCCAACCGGGCCAAGAGCGACTTCCTGTCGAACATGAGCCACGAGATCCGCACGCCGATGAACAGCATCATCGGCATGACCCACCTGGCGCTGCAGGCGCGCCCGGATGCGCAGTTGCGCAGCTACCTGGAGAAGATCTACCACTCGGGACATCACCTGCTGGGCATCATCAACGACATCCTCGACTTTTCCAAGATCGAGGCCGGCAAGCTGGAGCTCGACACCCGCGCCTTCATGCTGGAGGCCGTGATGCGCAACGTCGAGCAGCAACTGGGGCAGGCGGCCGCCGCCAAGGGCCTCGGCTTCGACGTCGACATCGCTCCCGAGCTGCTGCGCCCGCTGCGCGGCGATCCGCTACGCCTGGAGCAGGTACTGCTGAACTTCGCGGGCAACGCGGTCAAATTCTCGGATCGCGGCCGGATCCTGCTGCGCGCCCGGCTCGAGCACGCCTTCGGCCCGGAGCTGATGGTGCGCTTCGAGGTGCGCGACCGCGGCATCGGCATCGATTCCGACAAGCTGGCCGGCCTGTTCACCCCCTTCCACCAGGCCGACCCCTCGGCCACGCGGCGCCATGGCGGCACCGGCCTCGGCCTGGTGATCAGCAAGCAGCTGGTGGAGCTGATGCACGGGGAGGTCGGGGTCGACAGCATCGCCGGGCACGGCAGCACCTTCTGGTTCACTGCGCGCCTCGAGCTGAACCTGGCGCTGGAAGAGGGCGGCGCCGGCGCCGGCCTGGGCGCGGCGCCGCTGCCGGCCGAGGCCGGCGCGCGCCTGGACGGCTGCACGGTGCTGCTGGTCGAGGACAACCCGTTCAACCAGCAGGTCGGGCGCGAGCTGCTGCAGCATGCCGGGGCCGACGTGCGCGTGGCCGCCAACGGCGTGGAAGCGCTCGACGTGATGGCGCGCGAGCGCTTCGACTGCGTCCTGATGGACGTGCAGATGCCGGTCATGGACGGCCTGGAAGCCACCCGCCGGATCCGCCAGGATCCGGTCTTAGCCCGCACCCTGGTGATCGCGATGACGGCCAACGCCGGGGTGGAAGACCGCGCGCGTTGCCTGCAGGCCGGCATGGACGAATTCCTGAGCAAGCCGGTGGTGCCCGAACTGCTGGCGGCAACCATCGCGCGCTGCCTCGGCCGCAGTGCGGCGGCGGTCCCGGACGTGGTGGCGCCGCGCGCTCCCGGCGCCGGCCCGGCCACCGGGCTGGTCGCGGGCCTGGTCGACCTCTCCTTGTTGGAGAGCAACTTCGGCGGCGACCGCGAGCGCATGCGCAAATTCGCCTTCCTGTTCGTGTCGACCGCGCGCACCGCCCTGGGGGAGATCGATGCCGCGCTCGGCGCCGGCGACATGGCGGGCGTGAGCGCGGTGGCGCACCGCGTCAAGTCCTCGGCGCGCGCGGTCGGCGCGCTGGCCTTCGCCGACCTGTGCGAGGAGCTCGAGGGGCAGGGCGAGCGCCCGGCCCAGGCGCGCGCGCTGGCGGCGCGCCTGCGCGCCCAGCTGGGCCGCATCGAACGCGAGCTCGGCACCCGCCTGGGCACGCGCAACCAGGATGTCCAGTGAGTGCGCGATGTGTGGGCGATGAGCGTACGGTGCGTCTCGACCGGGCGGATCGCGCGGGTGTGATCGGTATCGTCTGCGCGGGATTGTCGAAGAGCTACTGAGCAGAGCCAAGCCTTCCGTGAAGCCGTCAAAACGGGTATCCTTTGCTCCTTGAGCAACGCGACCGTTCCGATGTCTTCCCCGATCACCCCAGGCTTGTTAATTTTGCACGGCAACCAGATGGAATTGCTGCGCAGCGCCATGTTCGACTGGCTGCGCATGCACCCGCTGGGCCCGCTCGAGCAGGAGACCATCCTGGTGCAGTCGAACGGGGTCGCCGAATGGCTCAAGATCGCCCTGGCCGAAGAGATGGGCGTGTGCGCCGCCACCCGCGTGGCGCTGCCGGCGCGCTTCCTGTGGGAAGCCTACCGCGGCATGCTGGGACGCGAGCGCGTGCCCACCCGCGCGCCCTTCGACAAGGACCCGCTCACCTGGCGCCTGATGCGCCTGCTGCCGGCCCTGCTGGACGACGCCAGCTATGCGCCGCTCAGGCAATTCCTGGGCGACGGCTGCCCCGAGCGCCGCCTGCAGCTGGCCGAGCGCCTGGCCGACCTGTACGACCAGTACCAGGTCTATCGCGCCGACTGGCTGGCCGATTGGGAAGCGGGGCGTGACCAGCTGCGGCGCGCGGTCGGCGACCCCGTGCCGCTGGGCCCCGACCTGAAATGGCAGGCCTGCCTGTGGCGCGAAATCCACGCCAGCCTGCCCCAGGAGCAGCGCGTCAGCGGCCGCGCCAGCATCCACGCGCAGTTTCTTGCCGCCGTCGCAGCGGAGCGCGAACCTGTGTCGCGCCTGCCGCGCCGGGTGATTTTGTTCGGCATGTCGACCCTGCCTTACCAGACCCTGCAGGCGATTGCAGCGCTGTCGCGCCATACCCAGGTGCTGTTCGCGGTGCCCAATCCCTGCCGCTTCTACTGGGGCGACATCATCGAGGGGCGCGAACTGCTGAGGGCTGCGCGGCGCCGCCAGCAACCGCGCGGGGGCCTGGAGCTGGCCGACGTGCCGGTCGAGGAACTGCACATGCACAGCCACCCGCTGCTGGCGAGCTGGGGCCGCCAGGGGCGCGACTTCGTGCGCATGCTCGACGAGTTCGACCAGGGCGAAGGCGCGCATTATGAAAACCTGCGGGTCGACCTGTTCGACGATGCCGAAGGCGAGACCCTGCTGGGCCAGGTGCAGGCCGCAGTGCGCGACCTGCTGCCGCCCGACGAGCATCCGCACACCCCGCCGCCGCGCGACGACCGTTCGATCGAGTTCCACATCACCCACAGCGTCCAGCGCGAGGTCGAGGTGCTGCACGACCAGCTGCTGTCCTGGTTCGCCCGGGACCCCAGCCTGCGCCCGCGCGACGTGGTGGTGATGGTGCCTGACATCGACGTGTTTTCGGCCGCCATCCATGCGGTGTTCGACCAGCATCGCAACAAGGACCCACGCCACATTCCCTTCGAGATCGGCGACGTGCGCGACCGCAGCGTGAATCCGCTGCTGGTGGCGCTCGAATGGTTGCTGCGCCTGCCGCAGCAGCGCTGCCGCCAGAGCGAAGTGCGCGACCTGCTCGACGTGCCCGCGGTGGCCGGGCGCTTTGGCCTGGAGGCCGACGACCTGCCCATCCTCGGCCGCTGGATCGAGGGCTCGGGCGTGCGCTGGGGCCTGGACCGCGAGCACCGCGCCGGACTGGGCCTGGCCTCGGTCGGCGAGCAGAATGCCTGGATCTTCGGCGTGCGCCGCATGCTGCTCGGCTATGCCAGCGGCGAAGGCAGGAGCTTTGCCGACATCGAGCCGTATGCCGAAGTGGGCGGCCTGGATGCCGCGCTGGCCGGCTCGCTGGCCCAGTTCATCGAGAGCCTGCTGCATTGGCGCGCCGAGCTGGCGCAGGCGCGCACCCCGGCCGGGTGGGGCGAGGCCGCGCGCGCCATGCTGGCAGCCTTCTTCCACCCCGGCGACGAGAAAGACCGCCTGACCCTGGCCCAGCTGCACGACGCGCTGCAGTGCTGGATCGAGACCTGCGACAGCGCCGAGTTCGACGAGCCGGTGCCGCTGGCGGTGATGCGCGAATCCTGGCTCGGCCAGCTCGACCAGCCGACCCTGAACCACCAGTTCGTGTCCGGCGGCGTGACCTTCTGCACCCTGATGCCGATGCGCGCGGTGCCGTTCCGCGTAGTGTGCCTGCTCGGCATGAACGACGGCGACTTCCCGCGCCGCGCCAGCCAGGCCGATTTCGACCTGCTGGCGCTGCCCGGCATGGCGCGCCCGGGCGACCGCTCGCGTCGCGACGACGACCGCTACCTGATGCTCGAGGCGCTGCTGTCGGCGCGCGACAAGCTGTACGTGAGCTGGGTCGGCCGCAACGTGCGCGACAACAGCGAGCAGCCGGCCTCGGTGCTGGTGGCGCAGCTGCGCGACTACCTGAAGAACGGCTGGGACCTCGACCTGTCCGAACGCACTACCGAACATGCGCTGCAGCCTTTCAGCCGCCGCTACTTCGAGCGCGGCGGCCTGCTGACCTATGCGGGCGAGTGGCGCTCGGCCCACAGCGAGGACGAAGCGGCGGCGCTCGATACGCTCCCGCCGTACGAGCTGGAACCCGGCTTCGTGCTCAAGCTGGGCGAACTGGCATCCTTCCTGCAGCAGCCGGTGCGCTATTTCTTCCGGCGCCGCCTGGGCGTGATCTTTACCAAGGCCGACGTGGTCGGCGAGGACGAGGAGCCGTTCGCGCTCGATTCGCTCGAACGCTACGCGGTCGAGGACCGCCTGCTCGACGACAGCGAGCCTGCCGACGAGAACACCGGCCTGGACGCCGCGCAGGTGCGCGCGGAACTGGAAGAGCGCACCGCACGCCTGGCGCGCGAAGGCGTGCTGCCGATCGGGCTGATGGGCCGCCAGTGGCAGCAGGAGCTGGTCGATAGCCTGGTGCCGGTGCGCTGCGCCTGGCTGACGCTGTGCGAGCGCTACCCGCAGCAGGCGCCCAAGCACGTGGTCAGCCTCGACCTGGCGGACGAGTACGGCCAGCACATCGTGCTGGGCGACTGGATCGACCGCCTGCACACCGACGGATCGGAAACCGCATGGCTGATGCGGGTGTCGTCGAAGGTGCTGGCCAAGGGCGGCGGCCTGCGCGGCGAGAAGCTGATCCTTCCATGGCTGCGCCAGCTTGCCGCGGCCGCTACCGGCGCGCCCGTGGCCGGGCACCTGGTGGCGCGTGACGCCGTGCTCGAGATGGCGCCGCTCGATCCCGCCGAGGCTGCGTCCACGCTGCACGACCTGGCCAGGCTGTGGCGCCGCAACCTCGATCGCCCGCTGGCGGTCGCCTGCAAGACCGCGCTTGCGCTGCTGCAGGGCGGCGATCCCTGCGAAGTCTACGAAGGCTCCTACGACAAGGGGGCGGCGCCCGGCGAAGTGGCCGAGCCCTGCCTGGCGCGCCAGTGGCCCGATTTCGCCACCCTGATCGCGGCCGGCGACTGGCCGCACGTCGCGCGCGACCTGTACGGGCCGCTGGCCGACTGGATCGCGTCCAGCGTCAGCGTCATGCCGCTGGACGGAGGCGGCGCATGAGCCAGCACCTCGACCCGCTCGGCTTCCCGCTGCATGGCTCGCGCCTGATCGAAGCCTCGGCCGGCACCGGCAAGACCTGGACCATCGCCGCACTCTACCTGCGCCTGGTGCTCGGCCACGGCGGCGCAGCCGCGTTTGCGCGCCCGCTGCTGCCGGCCGAGATCCTGGTGATGACCTTCACCCGCGCCGCCACCGGCGAGCTGGCCAACCGGGTGCGCGAGCGCCTGGTCGAGGCGGCTGCCTATTTCCGCGGACAGCTCGACCACGACCACCCTGCACGCCGCGATCCCTACCTGCGCGCACTCGCCGACGCCTACCCCGGCGAGGCCGAACGCAAGGTGGCCGCGCATCGCCTGGTGCTGGCGGCCGAGACCATGGACGAGGCGGCGATCTTCACGATCGACGCCTGGTGCCAGCGCATGTTGCGCGAGCATGCCTTCGATTCGGGCAGCCTGTTCGACGAGGAGCTGGTCAGCGACGAGCGCGCGCTGTTCGAGGACGCCGCACACGACTACTGGCGCCAGCACGTCTATCCGCTCGGCGCCGGTGAACTCGGCGCGGTGCTCGGGTGCTGGAAGGAAGTCGGCGCCCTCAAGGCCGGCGTGCGCGAGCTGGTCACGCGCACCCACCTGCTCGGCGACTGTCCGGCCGAGCCGCTCGGGAACCTGCTGCCGCGCGCCGAGCGCGCGTGGCGCGAGGGCCTGGCCGGCTTGAAGTCGGGCTGGAGCGAGCGGATCGACGAGATGGAACGGTGGATCGCCGGCCAGCGCGAGCGTCAGCCGCGCTGCTTCAACGGCAACAAGATGCGCGCGGACCTGCTGGCCAACTGGTTCGGACTGCTGCGCGCCTGGGCGGACGACCCCGAACTGGTCATGCCGGACCTGACCAAGCCGGCCTGGCACCGCCTGAGCCCCGACGGAATCGAAGAAGCCTTTGCCAACGGTTTCCGGGCCGAGGTGCCGGACTGTTTCGCCTGCGTCGGCCGCCTGCGCCAGGAGATCACGGCGCTGCCCACGGTGGCGCATGCCCTGCAGCGCCACGCCGCCGTCCATATCGCGCAGCGCGTGCGCGAGCTGAAGCAGCGCAACCGGCAGTTCGGGTTCGCCGATATGCTCGAGCGCCTGAAGGCCGCGCTCGAAGGGCCGAACGGCGAAGCGCTGCGCCAGCGCATCGTGCTGCAGTTCCCGGTGGCCATGATCGACGAATTCCAGGATACCTCGCCGGACCAGTACCGGATCTTCGACCTGCTGTACCGGGTGGAGCAGAACGACCCCGCGCAGGGCCTGTTCCTGATCGGCGACCCGAAGCAGTCGATCTACGGATTCCGCGGCGCCGACATCCACAGTTACCTGGCTGCGCGCCAGGCGACCGAAGGACGCCATTACCAGCTCGGCACCAACTACCGCTCGACGACGGCGGTGGTGGCGGCGGTCAACCGGGTGTTTGCCCATGCCGAGGGCACGGGAGAGCACCCCGGCTATCCGGGCGGCGCCTTCCGCTTCCGGCGCGGCGGCGTCAATCCGCTGCCGTTCGAGGCGGTCGCCGCCCAGGGCCGGGCCGAGCGCCTGGTGAGCAGCGGCGGCGACGCTCCGGCGCTGGCCCTGTGCTGCGCCGGCCCCATGAACAACAGCCAGGACTACCTGGAGTTTTTTGCGCAGCATTGCGCCGAGCATATCGTCGGCCTGCTGGGCGACGAACATGCGGGTTTCCGCGACGGCGAGCGCTTGCGCCGCCTGGTTCCGGCCGACATTGCGATCCTGGTGCGCAACCGGCACGAGGCGGCCGCGGTACGGCGCGCGCTGATGCAGCGGAAGGTGCGCAGCGTCTACCTGTCCGACCGCGATTCCGTCGTCACCAGCGAGGAAGCGGCGGACGTGCTGCGCTGGCTGTACGCGGTCGCCAGCCCGCTCGACGGCACCCTGGCGCGCGCCGCGTTCGCGACCCGCACCGCCGGCCTGGCCCTGAACGAACTGGCGCGGCTGTCCAGCGAGGAAGCCGCATGGGAGGCGCGGGTCGAGCAGTTGAAGGCCTTGCATGGCGCCTGGCAGCGCCAGGGCGTGCTGGCCATGCTGCGCCGCTTCGTGCACGAACTCGGGCTGCCGGCCCGCCTGCTGCGCGAACCGGGCGGCGAACGCCGGCTCACGAACCTGCTGCACCTGGCCGAGCTGCTGCAGGAGGCCAGCACCCAGCTCGAAGGCGAGCAGGCCTTGATCCGCTGGCTGGCCGAACAGATCAAGGGCATGGGCGAGGGCGGCGACGAGCGCGTGCTGCGGCTCGAGAGCGACGCCGAGCTGGTCAAGGTGGTGACGGTGTACAAGTCGAAAGGCCTGGAGTACCCGCTGGTGTACATCCCGTTCGCGGTCACGGTCCGGCCTACCACGCGCGAGCGGCGCGCCTTCTTCGAGTTCGTCGGCGAGGACGGCAGGCGCCGCCTCGACCTGTCGCGCGGCGACGAGTCGTTCGAGGCCGTCGAACGCGCGCGCCTGCAGGAAGACCTGCGCCTGCTGTACGTGGCCCTGACCCGGGCCCGCCACTACCTGTGGCTGGGGGTGGCGCCCTACAGCGGCCGCAAGAAAAGCGAAAACCTGTTGCATCTGTCGGCGCTGGGCTACCTGGCCGGCGGTGGCGAGCCGATCGAGCCGGACGCACTGCGCGCGCGCCTGGAGCAACTGTGCGGCGGCGTCGAAGGCATGGTGCTGCAAGACCTGGAGCTGGCTGCGGCGCGCACGCCGCTCCAGCGCGACGAGGAGCGCGCCGACCTGCTGGGCGCGCCGCGCTACGAGGCGCGCTTCGAGCGCGACTGGTCGGTCGGCTCGTTCACCTCGCTGGTGCGCCATGCGGTCGCCGCGCAGCCCGCGCCGCCGCCGGCGCCGATGCGGGCGCAGGAAGAAACCCTGCTCGAGGAAGACGCGCAGGTCGTGACGCCGCCGCGCATCGAGGACGCGCCCTGGCACCGCTTCCCGCGCGGCTCGGTACCCGGCAACTTCATGCACGAACAGCTCGAATGGATGGCGGGCGAAGGTTTTCAGCGCGCCGACGAGCCGGAGTTCATGCTGCGGCTCGGCCAGCGCATCGAGCGCGCCGGCTGGGGCCACCGCCAGGAAGACGCGCTGGCCTGGCTGCACGCGGCGGTGACCACCGCCTTGCCGCCGCTCGGGGCGTCCCTGAGCGAGCTGCGGGGCGACACGGCGCCGGTGCCGGAACTGGAATTCTGGTTCCCCAGCGAGCGCCTCGACGTCGCCGCGCTCGACCGCCTGTGCCGCACGCGCATCAACAAGGGCCTGGACCGGCCGACCCTGCCCGAGCGGGTGCTGCATGGCATGCTCAAGGGCTTCGCCGACCTGGTGTTCGAACACGAGGGCCGCTACTGGGTGCTCGACTACAAGACCAATGCGCTGGGACCGGGCGACGCCGCCTATACCCAGGCCGCGATGGAGCTGGGCATGGCGGACCACCGCTACGACATCCAGGGCAGCATCTACATGCTGGCGCTGCACCGCCTGCTGCGCAGCCGCCTGGGCGACGCCTACGAGCCGCGCCGCCAGCTGGGCGGCGCCGTGTTCCTGTTCCTGCGCGGGATCGCCAACGCCGACACGCGCGGCTGCTGCGTGCTGGCCCCGGACCTGGAACTGCTGGACGGACTGGAACGACTGCTGGATGGGGGCGAGCATGGCAAGGACTGAGGCGAACATCGAGCTGCTGTGGAGCGAGCTGGCGCGCCTGAGCGAGAGCGGCGAATTACGCCGGCTCTCGTGCGCCTTCGCCCGTTTCGTCGCGTCCCTCGCCGATGGAAGACCGGCGCCGCCGGCGCTGGTGCTGGCCGCCAGCGTGCTGTCCGAGCTGGAAGGGCAGGGCCACAGCTGCCTGCTGCTGGCCGACCTGGCCGCCGGACCGGCCGCGCTGCTCGGCTGGGAAGAGGAGCAGTGGAAGCTGCTGGCGCGCGCCGCCGGCCCGCTGCCCAAGTCCGCGCAGGGCTGGGCCAGGGAACTGGCCGGCTGCCAGCAGGTGTGGGACGTCAGCGCCTTCGATTACGACCAGCCGCTGGTGCTGGACGGCGACCGCCTCTACCTGCGCCGCTACTGGCGCGACGAGATGCAGGTGGCCCAGGCCGTGCGTGCGCGCGCGACGCGCAGGCGCGAGGTCGACACCGGGGTGGTGCGCGCCTGGCTCGACACGCTGTTCGCCGCCCGGCCTGGCGCCGACGGCCCGGACTGGCAGAAGCTGGCCTGCGCCATCGCCCTGCGCGGCGCGATGGCGATCATCACCGGCGGGCCCGGCACCGGCAAGACCTATACCGTGGCGCGCCTGCTGGCGCTGCTGTTCGCCACCGCACCCGAGGCGGGCAGCCAGCGCATCGCCCTGGCCGCGCCGACCGGCAAGGCCGCCGCGCGCCTGAAGCAGTCGATCGACAAGGCGCTGGGCGAACTGGCCGACAAGGTCGGGTCGCAGCTGCCGCTGCGCGACCTCACGCTGCGCATGGGAGCGGCGCGCACCCTGCACAGCCTGCTGGGGGCGCGTCCCGACACGCGCGCCTTTGCCCACCACCGCGGCAACCCGCTCGACGTCGACGTCCTGATCGTCGACGAAGCCTCGATGGTGCACCTGGAGATGATGGCCTCGCTGCTGGACGCGCTGCCACCGACCGCCACCCTGATCCTGCTGGGCGACAAGGACCAGCTGGCCTCGGTGGAGGCGGGCGCCGTGCTGGGCGACCTGTGCCACAACGCCGGCGCCGGCGGCTATACCGACGCCACCTGCGACTACGTGCGGGCCGCCAGCGGCGAGACCCTGCCGGCCGAATTCCTGGGCGATGCCGGCGCGCTGGCCCAGCAGACCGTGATGCTGCGCCACAGCCGTCGCTTCGGGGGACCAATCGGCCAGCTGGCGCTGGCGGTGAACGCGGGCGACGCGCTGCGCGCCGAAGCCGTGCTGCGGGCGGGCAGCGCGGATGGCGGCGGGGTGCGCTGGATCGAGAACGCCCAGCAGCAGCATGTGCTGCAGTTGGCGCAGTCCGGCTACGGTTCTTACCTGGACGTGTTGAATACCGGCGACAAGGCCGGATTGAACACGAACCATGAAGAATGGGTGCGCCAGGTCCTGCAGCGTTTCGAGTCCTTCCGCATCCTGTGCGCGGTGCGCGACGGCGAGTGGGGCGTGGCCGGCCTGAACGAGGCGGTAGCCGGGCGCCTGGCCAAGGCCGGGCTGCTGCACCCGAACGGCGAGTGGTACGTCGGCCGTCCGGTGATGGTCACCCGCAACGACTACGGCACCGGCGTCTACAACGGGGACATCGGCGTCACCCTGCCGGACCCGGCCCGGCCCGGCGCGTTGCGCGTCTATTTCCTGGAAGGCGATGCGGTGCGCAGCGTACTGGCGACCCGCCTGCGCAATGTCGAGACCGCGTTCGCGATGACCGTGCACAAGTCGCAGGGCTCCGAATTCCGGCATACCGTGCTGGCGCTGCCGCGCGAGCGCAGCGCCGTGCTCACCCGCGAGCTGGTCTACACGGGCATCACCCGCGCCAGCGAGCTGTTCACCCTGGTCTCGCCGCCGGGCACCGTGCTGCTCGAGGCCATCGCGGAGCGTACCCACCGCACCAGCGGCCTGCGCGGCATGATCGCGCCGAGCTCGCGCTAGCTCCTCCGCAGGACGTCCCCGTCCTGCACCTTCCTCTTCCGCAAGTATTGATCCTCACCAAGGACCGGGTTAGAACACGCTCCTATCTGCGAACTCGGCCGTTCGCGCTCAGTCTCACCTAACAAGAACAAAGTCCCAGGAAGCATTTTCGTGTAAATAAACAATATTCCCTTCGAAATTTTCACTCGCTCGTGCAGCTGCCATGAAGCCAATCGATCAGCAGACGGTACTGCTTTTCCACGACGCCGCCAACCGCGTGGCGCCGCGCGTCCCCTGCGTGCCGCAGTTCGACCTGCCGGACGACGAGCCAGCCGGCGCCTGGGCGCGCTGGTTCGCCCGCAGCTTCGACGTCTGGTGGCAGACCGGGCTGGTCGCCGGCGCGCTCGGCTACGTCCTCAGCCATACCTCGCCGGCCTTCCTGCGCTGGCTCGAGACGCCCTTCGGCTGGAAACTGTTCGGCCTGGCCTGCGTGCCGGGTGGCCTGCTGCTGGACGCGGCGCTGCACGCGTTGGCCGGCAATACGCCGGGCAAGGCCTTGCTCGGCCTGCGCATCCTCACGGTCGACGGCCGCGCTCCCGGTTTCCGTGAGCTGCTCGGGCGCAACCTGCGCATGTGGCGCGCCGGCCTGGCCCTGGGCCTGCCGGCCATCAGCCTGTTCACCATGGCGCGCCAGGGCCTGCGCCTGCGCCGGGGCGTCCAGGCCAGCTACGACCTCAACGATTTCCTGGTGCGCGCGCGGCCGATCGGCCGGCTGGCCAGGGGCGTGTTCGCCGTCGCCTTCGCCGGCCTGTTCGCGACCATCGTCGCCCTCGACGCCATGGACCGCCAGGACAGCCAGGAGACGACCGCCATGCTGGAGGCGCCGCCGTATGCCTGGCACAACCCGGCCACCGGTCGCGCCGCCGCGGTGTCGGCGCAATGGCGGCACGAACTACGCACCGGCCCCGATGGCGCGCCGCAGCACCTGTTTACCCAGCACAGCGGCCACGCGGTGGT
This sequence comes from Massilia sp. X63, assembly GCF_041023745.1. NCBI lineage: Bacteria > Pseudomonadati > Pseudomonadota > Betaproteobacteria > Burkholderiales > Oxalobacteraceae > Massilia > Massilia sp. X63. The sequence continues at coordinate 120,499 of NZ_JBFTEF010000010.1, read as the reverse complement.
GCTGTTCGCGCACGACCGCGTGCGCAGCTCGGCCCTGAGGCAGGATGCGGCGGCGCTCGAAGACCGGCTGGCCGACCGCTTCGAGCTGGCCGAGAGCTATTTTTCCGCCTTCCGCGGCAGACAGTCCTGGGTCGGTAAGGGGCAGCACAAGAAGGGGCCGGAACGGGTGCAACTGCGCATCGTCGAGGTGGACGGCAGGGCCTGGCGGGTGGTGGCGATGCAGTCGCCGCCGGCGGCCTACACGGACGACCTGGTGCGGGACCTGAGCGGGGCGTTGTGGGACACGGTCCTGCCGCCGGCACCGGCGCCGGCCGCAGCCCGCCGTGCCCAAGCAGGCCCCGAATCGAAGCCTTGAAGCTGGCCGCCGGCGGATCGAAAAAGGGGCCTGGCGGCCCCTTGCTATCTGCACAAAGACAGAGTTATTTCTTGCGGCGCTTCGGCACCACCTTGACCTTGCTGCGCTTCTTGACCGCCTTGACCTTGCTGCTGCCGGCGCTGGCCTTGATCCGGGCACGGCTCGACGAGGCCTTGAAGCGCGACCCGCGGCTCGCGGCCTTCGCCACGCGCACCGGCGCTTCTTCGCCGGTGATGAAGCGGCGGATATTCAGCGCGTCCAGGATGCGCGCCGACGAGGCATTCGCGTTCAGCAGGATCATGGTCGCGTTCTTGCCGGCGGCCTTGATGTTCATGATCAGGCAGCGGCCGGCTTCCGAGGTGTAGCCGGTCTTCGACAGGCCGATGTCCCAGCCCTTGGCGCCCACCAGGCGGTTGGTGTTGCGATACTCGACCTCGCGGCCGTTGATGTTGATCAGGTCCTTCGACTCGGTGGTCATGCGGGTGATCTCGGCATACCTGCTTGATGCCGTCGCCATCTTGACCAGGTCGCCCGCGGTCGAGCGGTTGTGCGGCGACAGGCCGGTGGGCTCTTCGATCACGGTCTGGCTCATGCCCAGGGCGGCGATCTTGCGCTTGACCGCGGCCTTGAAGCCTTCGGTGCCGCCCGGATAAGTGCGTGCCAGCGCGGCGGCGGCGCGGTTGTCCGAGGACATCAGGGCCAGCTGCAGCACGTCGCGGCGCGAGATCAGGGCGCCGACCGGCACCCGCGAGCTGCTGTGCTTGAAGGTGTCGACGTCGCTGCGGTCGATTTCGATCAGCTCGTCCATGTCCAGCCTGGCGTCGAGCACGACCATGGCAGTCATCAGCTTGGTGAGCGACGCGATCGGGACCACACGGTCCGCGTTCTTTTCCAGCAAAATCTTGCCGGTGTCATCTTCTACCACGAGCACCGATTGGGAGCCGAACGGCACCGCGATTGCGGCAGCCGAAAACGACATCAATACGGTGGCAAACAATTTTTTGAGCATTGTCGGGTTCAGGAGTGGGTTGTGTTGAGCGAAGGGCGCGGCGTAAGAAGCGCGCAGTCAACTATCTAGCTGTAGGGCAACTACAGTAGTTGGAAGATAGCATCAAGCCTGATGCATGTCTATGGCGCACAGGCAAAATCGGGCTTGTGAACGGGAATTTTTATCCAGATTAACGATTCTCGTGGTATTACGTCCATGAGAATCGTCAGCTCGCCCGCATTTCCGTCTCAGGAAACAACAAGCCCTGCTCGGGGCAGGGCTTGTTCGGGCAGTTTATTTCGACTGGTAGATCTTGTCGAACTCGCCACCGTCGTCGAAGTGGCGCTTCTGGGCGTTGCGCCAGCCGCCGAACAGTTCATCCACGGTGAACAGCTGGATCGGCTTGTAGTTGGCGGCGTATTTCTTCATCACCGCATCCGAGCGGACACGCAGGTAATGCTTGGCGCCGATTTCCTGGCCGGCCGGCGAGTACAGGAAGTTCAGGTAAGCGGTGGCTTCCTTGCGCTGATTGCGGCGGTCGACCACCTTGTCGACCACGGCCACCGGCGACTCGGCCAGGATCGAGGTGCGCGGGTAGACCACCTCGAAGTTGTCGCCGAATTCCTTGCGCACCATGCTCACTTCGTTCTCGAAGGTCACCAGCACGTCGCCGATCTGGCGCTGGGTGAAGGTGGTGGTGGCGGCCCGGCCGCCGGCGTCCAGGATCGGCACGTTCTTGAAGATGCGGCCGACCAGCTCGCGCGCCTGGGCCTCGTTGCCGCCTTTTTTCAGCACCGAGCCCCAGGCCGCCAGGTAGGTATAGCGGCCGTTGCCCGCCGTCTTCGGGTTCGGGATGATCACCTGCACGCCGGGACGCGCCAGGTCGTCCCAGTCGCGGATCTTCTTCGGGTTGCCCTTGCGCACCAGGTAGACCATGGTCGAATAGTAGGGCGCCGCATTGTTCGGGAATTTCTTCGCCCAGTCCTTGGCCACCAGGCCGCGGTCGGCCAGCATGTCGATGTCGTTGGCCTGGTTCATGGTCACAACCGAGGCTTCCAGGCCGTCGGCCACGGCGCGCGCCTGCTTGCTCGAGCCGCCGTGCGACTGCTTGATGCTGACGGTCTGGCCGGTCTGCTGCTTGTAGGCGGCGATGAAGGCCGGGTTGATGTCCTTGTACAACTCGCGCGCCACGTCGTAGGAAACGTTCAGCAGTTCGGTCGTGGCGGCGCCGGCCGACAAGGGCAGCGCCGCGCCCAGCGACAGGGCCAGCAGCAGGCGGCGAATCGACGAAATGCGCGGGGAAGTCAGGGTCATATGTGCTCGCTTTTCAAAATCTGGTGGTGACAAGATGCATCATCCCTCCCTTGCTCAAAATACGGAACAATACTTTCGTCATATGCTTAGTACTGCTGAGCAGGGCAGTGGCGCCGGCCGGCAGCGGCTTGCGCGAGGCCGGCCGGAATACGGATGTCCACAGCAGGCTTGGGGCCTTTCGGGTATAGTCGTGCCCAGCCATTGCGCCCGACGGCGCGGGTTTGACCCGTTATTTTTTGCATAGTGATTGATGTTTGATGTCCATGGTTCTTGACATTCGCAAGGCGGTACCCGGTGATGCTCCCGCCGCCTGCGCGCTGCTGCGCCGCTCGATCGAGGTCGGCTGCAAGGCCGACCACCAGGACCGGCCCGCCGTGCTGGAGGCCTGGCTCGGCAACAAGACGGCGGCCAATGTCGGCGCCTGGTTCGCCAACCAGAGCAATCACGCCCTGGTGGCCGAGCAGGTGGACGGCAAGCCGGGCGAGCTGCTCGGCCTGTGCCTGCTGAACCAGGCCGGCAAGGTGGCGCTGTGCTACGTGGCGCCGCAAGTTCTGCGCAGCGGCATCGGCAGCGCACTGCTGGCCGCGGCCGAGGAGCAGGCGCGCGCCTGGAACATCACCAAGCTGCACCTGCACAGCCCGGCGAGCGCGAGCGGCTTCTTCGCGCGCCTGGGTTATGTGAACGCGGGCAAGGACACCTCCTGCTTCGGCCTCGAATGCGACCTGCTGTGGAAGCAACTGGATGCCGGCGCCTGCGACACCGGGGCCGGCGCCGCGGCGCGCAAGCGTTTCTGCAACTGCAGCGGATGAGCCGGCGTCCTGCATCCGGCAAGCGTGTGCTTGCAACACAATGACGAACACTCCTTTTTTCCTCGGGAAGCTTGCGATATAGTAAGCGCCCCGATTGGATGAGTTAGAGTTCCTCGATGGCTTCACGTAGAGATTTCCTGCAGCAGGGCGCCCGCCTGTGCGCCCTGGGCCTCGGCGCCCAAGTCCTCACCCCGGCCGCGGCCGCGGCAGCGCCCCAGAGCACCGACCTGCAACCCCCGCCCGACCTGTTCGATGCACAACTGCTGGACCTGGACTTCTGGGTCAAGCCGCGCACCCTCTCGGTAGTGCGCCCGCAAAGCGGCGAGCGCGCCAGGGTGCTGTACTGGAAGGATGGCGAAGTCATCGATTCCGCCTACCAGGAGCTGTGCCATATCCTGCGCGACGTGAACGGCCGGGCGACCGCGCCGATCGATCCCAAGCTGTTCGAAATCCTGTGGGGCACCCAGGCCTTCATCGCGCGCTACGGCATGACCCAGCCGCTCGAGATCCTGTCCGGCTACCGCACCGAAGCCTCGAACAAGCGCCTGGTCGAGGAGGGCGTCCCGGCCGCGCGCAAGTCGCTGCACATGGTCGGCAAGGCCGCCGACATCCGCATCGCCAGCCTGAACGAGGAAGTGCTGGGCGGCCTGATCCGCAGCTTCCGCCAGGGCGGCGTCGGCTATTACTACCGTTCCGGCCCGAAGGGCGGCTGGATCCATGCGGACACCGGGCTGAACCGCACCTGGAAGGGCTGATGCCGGCGCGCCCTACGCGTGCGTGCGGGCGTCGAACTTCCGCTAATATGGACTTGTCAAGGCCAGGGCGGCTGCCCTGGTCGATTGGCGTGCTCTTCCAGGGAGGGAATGATGGCTACGATGAATACCCCAAGCATGGACCGCAGGACGATGGGCGAGCGGCGCACGGCGGTGCGCGCCCACCAGCGCCCCGCCATGTCGGCGCTCGACTACCTGGCGATGGTCCTCTTGATTGTTGGCGGCCTGAACTGGGCGATGGTCGGCCTGTTCGACGTCGACATGGTCGCCACCATCTTCGGCACGGGCAGTCCGGCGACCCGCATCGTCTACGTGGTGGTGGGCCTGGCGGCGCTGTACTCGATCTACACCACGGCCAAGATGGCCGGCAGCAAGCGCTCGACCTGAGCGGCATGCGCGTCGGGCTGATTTCCGACACGCACGGGTTGCTGCGCCCGCAGGCGCTCGACTTCCTGCGGGGCAGCGACCATATCATCCACGCGGGCGACGTTACCGGTCCCGAGATTCTCGCGCCGCTCGAGGCCATTGCGCCGCTGACCGTCGTGCGCGGCAACAACGACCGCGGCCCGTGGGCGCGCGCGATCCCCGAGACCGCCATCCTGCGGCTGGGAGCGGTCGCCATCTACGTCATCCACGACCTCAAGGAATTGCCGATCGACCCGGCGGGCGAGGGCATGCGCGTGGTCGTGTCCGGCCACTCGCACAAGCCGGCGCGCCAGGAACGCGGCGGCGTGCTCTACGTGAACCCGGGCAGCGCCGGGCGGCGCCGCTTCACCTTGCCGATCTCGGTGGGAGAACTGCTGGTCGAAGGCGACCGGGTCGAGGTTCGCCTGGTCACGCTGGAAGTCGACTAGTCGCCGGCCTGGGCGATAATACGGAAAACCGAGGAGCCCACATGACCGACCGAAGCACTGTCCATTCCGACGCCTCCATCATCGCCTCATGGTCGCGCAATACCGATCCCTGGACCGCGGCGGTGCGTGGCGGCGAGATCGCATCCCGTGTGCTGGCGACCAATGCGGCCATCGTCGAGGCGGTGCGGGCACGCGCACCGCGCACCGGCGTCGATCTCGGCTGCGGCGAAGGCTGGCTGGTGCGGGCGCTGCCGGAAGTTGCCATGGTCGGCGTGGACGCCAGCGCCGGCCTGGTCGCGCGGGCGCGCGAGGCCGGCGGCGGCGAGTTTCGCCAGCTGAGCTACGAAGAAATCGCGGCCGGCGCGCTGCAACTGGCGGCCGACGTCGCGGTCTGTAATTTTTCGCTGATCGGCGATGCCGCCGTGCGCGGCCTGTTGCGCGCCGCGCCCGGCTACCTGCGGCCGGGCGGGCACTTGCTGGTGCAGACCGTGCATCCGCTGATGGCCTGCGGCGACGCGCCCTATGCCGACGGCTGGCGCGACGGCAGCTGGGCCGGCTTCAGCAGCGACTTTGCCGACCCGGCGCCCTGGTACTTCCGTACCGTCTCGAGCTGGCTGGCGCTGTTCGAGGAACACGGCCTGCGCGTGGTCGAGATGCGCGAGCCGCTGCATCCGCACAACGGCAAGCCGGTGTCGCTGATCCTGGTCGGCCGCCTGGCGGGATCAGCGCTAGGGTGAGCGCAAGTACGCGCGCAGGCCGCGCGTCAGCACGAAGGGGAACACGCTGGCGTGGTCCTCGCCCTCGAACACCGTCAGGCCGGTCTTCAGGTTCGGATAACGGTGCGCCTTGAGCTGGCGCTCGAACTCGCGCAGGTCCGCGACCATGTCGGCATCGTCTTCCGAACGCGCGCGCTGCTTTCCCGGCGCCAGCGTCTCGCGTCCGCCGATCCCGAAGTAGACCGAGGCCGGCAAGTCCTTGTGCCGCGCGGCGTAGGCCTGCTCGCGTTCGAACATGATGCCGGCGTCGAACCACAGCGAGGGGCTGCCCAGGATGTAGTGCTCGAAACTGCGCGGCGCCTCCAGCATGATCTGCAGGCCGAGCAGGCTGCCGTAGGAGTGGCCGGCGAAGATCTTGCGCTGCATGTCGGCGCGGTAGTGGCGTGCGATGAAGGGGAAGACCTCGTCGACCACGAAGCGTCCGTAAGCCGCGGCCTCGCCGAAGGCCGGCGCGCGGCCCGGCATGTCGGACCGGTAGCTGTGCCCGCGCGGCACGCTGGGCGTGTAGTCGCGGCGCCGGCTGTACACGCCGCCTTCGCCGGTTGCGTACGACAGGCCGACCACGATCACTTCTTCCATGCCCGCATGCTTGTGCAGGCGCGAGGCGATGCTGCGCGTGAGCGGAAAGGCGTAGTTCGCGTCCGGCACGAACAGCAGCGGATAGCGCCTGCTTCCCTCGCGGTAGGAGTCGGGCAGGGCGACGAAGAGCTGGTAGTCGCGCCGCAGGCCGCTGGCGCGGATGGCGCGCACTTCGGTGTTCTCGAGCGCATAGGCGGGCGCGGCGAGGGCGCCCGGTGGCGCCGCGGCGGCGCTGCCGGCCAGGCAAGGGACGCCGAACAGCGCGGCGAACAGCAGGGGGAGGGAAACCTTCAAGCGTGCTTCCTTTCTTGTGTCTGGTGCAAATGCAGCGGAAGGGCGATACTGCCACGTAAAAATCCCGCAAGCCACGTAAAATAGGGCTCGTTCCGCTTTTACCCGCATCACATGAATCTGCCACCCGAATCCCCTCCGCCGCGCTTCCGTCCCCGTCCCTGGACCGCGCTCGAGACCCCGCAGGACGTCGAACTCTGGATCGATGAGCACAACCGCGCGCTGCAGGAGCTGGTCAAGCCCACCGAGACCGGCGTCGGCATCTGCTTCTCGCTGGCCGAGGGCGGCAATGTTTACATGCAGACCACCGGCGACGCCGTGATCCTCGACGTCGAGCCCGACGCCGACTGGATCGCGCCGCTGATCGTGGCCGCCACCGGGGCCGAGCCGCCGCGCGGCCAGGTCTGGGTGCTACCCGACGACCGCCTGGTCCAGCTGATCCTCGGCCTGTCGACGCTGGTGCTGAGCACCACCCTGGTCGTGGGCCATCCGTTCGGCGCACGCGGCCGCAGGTCTGGCTACTGAGACGCCGGCGGCGGCTGCCGGCCCGCGGCCTTCCCGGCCGCCCGGGTTTCGGTTATAAAGTGAGCTGACGATCAGCTCAACAAGGGATGGAGACGAATTCGATGGGCAAGCACCCGAACACCGTGGCACGCCGTGCCTTCCTTGGCCTGGCGCTCGCGGCCTCGCTGTCGGCCCTGGCGCCGCGCCCGGCCCACGCAGCCGACCTGCTGGCCGACGCGAAGGCGCGCGGTACCCTGCGCATCGCGATGGAAGGCACCTACCCGCCATTCAACTTCAAAGACCCGAAAAACGGCCAGCTGGCCGGCTACGACGTCGACGTCGCGCGCCTGGTGGCGGGCAAGCTCGGATTGAAGCCCGAATTCGTCACCACCGAGTGGGCGGCGATCCTGGCCGGCCTGGCCGCCGGCAAGTACGACGTGATCGTCAGCCAGGTCGGCATCACGCCCAGGCGCGAACAGGCTTTCGACTTCTCGCGTCCCTATACGTATTCCTTCCCGCAGCTCATCGTGCGCAAGAACGACCGCGCCAGCTACGCCAGCCTGAACGACCTGAAAGGCCGCAAGATCGGGGTGGGGCAGGGCAGCGTGTTCGAGCAGCAGGCCAAGGCGGTGCCGGGCATCGAGGTCAAGAGCTACCCGGCGGCGCCCGAGAACCTGCAGGACCTGGCCTTCGGACGCATCGACGCGGCCCTGAACGACAGCCTGATGGTGGCCTACCTGCTGAAGAATTCGCAGCTGCCGATCAAGGCCGGCGCCCGCGTCGGCGCGCCCGAGCGCATGGGCATCGCCTTCCGCAAGGGCAGCCCGCAGTTCAAGGCGGCGGTCGACAAGATTCTGCTCGATGCCACCAACGACGGCAGCCTCAAGGCCCTGTCGCTCAAGTGGTTCGGCACCGACGCCAGCCGTCCGGCCCAATGATTGGGTTTGCGGGAACGACCGCGTGGAACTGATCGCGCTGCTGCGCGAAGCGGCGCCGACCCTGCTCACCGGCGCCGGCTACACCCTGCTGTTCGCGCTGGCTTCGATGATCGGCGGGCTGGCGATCGGCGTGCCGGTCGCGCTGATGCGGATCTCGGCGTGGGCGGCCGTGCGCCTGCCGGCCAGCCTCTACGTCAGCGTGATGCGGGGCACGCCGCTGCTGGTGCAGATCTTCGTGATCTACTACGGCTTGCCGAGCGTGGGTATCGAATTCACGCCGGTCACGGCGGGCGTGCTGGCGCTGTCCCTGAATGCGGGCGCCTACCTGTCCGAGAGTTTGCGCGGCGCGATCCGCGCGGTAAGCGAAGGGCAGTGGCGCGCCAGTTTCAGCCTGGGCCTGGGCTATTGGCAGACCCTGCAGCACATCGTGCTGCCGCAGGCGCTGCGCATTGCGGTGCCCTCGATGAGCAACACGCTCATCAGCCTGATCAAGGATACCTCGCTGGTGTCGGTCATCACCATGACCGAGCTGATGCTCGCCACCAAGGAAGTGATCGCCGTGAGCTTCCAGCCGCTGCCGCTCTACATCGCGGCGGCCTGCATCTACTGGGCCCTGAGCCTGTTCTTCGAAGCGATCCAGCGCCGCGCGGAGCGGCGCCTGAACCGGGCGCACGCCGCGCGCTGAACGCGGCGCCGTCCGGGGTGGGATGGCTCAGCGCTTGTCGCGCTCGCTGTTCTGCTGGTCGAAGGCCTCGGATGCCTGGCGCGCGCTTTCGCCCTGCTGGCGCTGATCCAGGTCGTCCAGCGCCGGGGTGCCGCCGGAGGCGTGCTGGCCGCCGTGCTGCTGACTACCCTGCTGGCCCGATTGCTGGCTGCCCTGCTGGCGCTGGCCCGACTGTTGGCCGCCTTGCTGCTGGCCGGACTGCTGATTGCCCTGTTGCTGGCCGGATTGTTGACTGCCCTGTTGCTGGCCGGACTGCTTTCCCTGGCCTGCGGTGGCGGTCAGGTCCTTCATCGGATCGTTCACTTGCTTATCCGGCATCGACTGTTTCTGTACCATGATCGTCTCCTTGCTTCGGTAAGTGAGCAACCATCTTACTCCTCTGGCCGACACTCGCAATCAGCCTGGACCCGGCTGTCACGTAGGACCGGTCGCACGCAATGGTCCAGGAGCATGCTTGCGTCCGCACCAAAAAGCGACGCGCACCGTGGGGCCGTGGCCCGCGCCGGTGCGCGTCGCTGGGAGGTGATGCGCGCCTGAAGCGCCCGGGTTCAACGATTGCCGCGCTGCTGGTCGCCCTGGTCCTGGCTCCAGGCCTGCGAAGCCTCCTGGGCGGATTCGCCCTGGCGGGAACCCAGGTCGTCGAGTGCCGGGGTACCGCCGGAGGCATGTTGACCACCGTGTTGCCGATTCCCCTGCTGGCCCGACTGCCGGCTTCCCTGTTGCTGTCCCGATTGCTTGTTACCTTGTTGCTGCTGTCCCGTTTGCTGCCTGTCGCCCTGGGCGACCGTGCCGCTCGCGGTGTTGCTGCCGAGCTCGTCCACGTCGTTGTCGTGGCGCGGCCCCTTGATGCCATGTCCTTTGTTTTCACCCATACGGTTCTCCTTGTTTGAGTGCCGATGTCCCGATCATAGACCTCTGGCAGGAACGGGCAATCGGAATGGCGGAGGAGCTGCCGTAGGACAGCTCGCACAAAGTCATCAGTAAAAAAGGGAAGGCTAGCGCTTGTCTCGCTCGGAAGGCGGCTTGGGAGGCTGCTCCGCCGACTGTTGCGAACCGGGATGCCGGTCGGTCTGCAGATGGTCGGGCCGGCTGCGTTCCAGCCGTTCGCGCTGGCGGTTCACGTCGAAATCGTCGAGCTGGACGTCGCTCAGGCTCCGGTCGCCGGCATCCTTGTTTTCAGGCATGCTCGCCTCCTTGCGTCAGATGTGATGGAAGTCTCATCTTAGGCTGTTTGGCGCAAACGGGGCGCCGCCGCATGGGATGCGGCGGCCGGCGACCGGGAACGACTCAGGGCTGCGCCGGTGCGATACCGAGGCCGCGCAGGAAGTCGCGTGCCGCCTCGAAGGCGGCCACCTGCTCGGCGGGCGCGAATCCGCCGTGCCCGCCACCCTTGACGGTGTACAGCACGTTCTTCACTCCGGCCTTGTCCAGCGCCGCCTTCAGGCGCACGCCGTGCGCATACGGTACCAGCGGGTCGGCGTCGCCATGGACCGTGAACACGGGCGGTCCGCCCGCGCGCACGTAGCTCAGCGGCGACAGCGCGCGCGCCAGTTCCTGGCGCCCGGGCAGGCTGCCGAACCAGGCCACCGCATAGGACCGCTGGTTCGGCCCCTGCAGCATGTCGGCGACGTCGGTGATGCCGAACCAGTTGACCACGGCCGCCACCTTCGGCGCGGGGTTGCGGTACGGCCCGCTCCAGGTGGGTTCGTTGGCCGCGCACTGGTGGGTAAAGGGCGAATCGGCCGGGATCATCGCGGTGGCGAGCGCCAGGTGGCCGCCGGCCGAATTGCCGGTCGTGACCACCTTGGACAGGTCGAAGTTGTACTTCTTGGCGTTGAGGCCGACCCACTGCAGCGCGCACAGCGTGTCCTCGACCGCCGCCGGCGCCAATGCGGTATTGCCGAGCCGGTAGCTGACGTTCACCACCGTGAAGCCCATCTGCATCCAGGGCAGCACCGACAGCGCCGAGCTTTCGCGGCTGCCCGCGACCCAGCCGCCGCCATGGAAGCGCAGCACCACGGGACGCGGCTGCGCGCCGCGATCGTCCGGCAGGTAAACGTCGAGCTTGAGCTCCTGGCCGCTCGCCTTCAGGTACGTGACGTTCGCGTCGACCCCGTGCAGGTGGTCGAGCAGGACCGTCGCGCGCAGGCCGTCGTCGGCCGCCTGGACGGCAAGCGGGAAGGCCAGCGCCAGGGCGCCGGCCAGCAACATGCAGGGAGAGCGCATGGCGGCCCTTACATGTTCGGGTAGTTCGGGCCGCCGCCGCCTTCCGGCGTCACCCAGACGATGTTCTGGGTCGGATCCTTGATGTCGCAGGTCTTGCAGTGCACGCAGTTCTGCGCGTTGATCTGCAGGCGGTCCTTGCCCTCGTCGGTCTTCACGAATTCGTACACGCCGGCCGGGCAGTAGCGCTGTTCCGGACCCGCATACTTGGCCAGGTTGACGTCCACCGGAATGTTCGGGTTCTTCAGCGTCAGGTGGACCGGCTGGTCTTCGGTGTGGTTGGTGTTGGAGATGAACACCGAGGACAGGCGGTCGAAGGTCAGCTTGCCGTCCGGCTTTGGATACGCGATCGGCTGGAACTGCGAGGCCGGCTTCAGGCACTCGTGGTCGGCGTGCTTGTGGTGCAGCGTCCACGGCGCCTTGCCGCGGAAGACCATCTGGTCGATGCCGGTCATGAGGGTGCCGAGGTACAGGCCCTTGCTCATCCACGGCTTGAAGTTGCGCGCCACGTGCAGTTCTTCGTGCAGCCAGGACTGCTCGAAGGCGGCCGGGTAGGACGCCAGTTCGTCGTGCTGGCGGCCTTCGCCCAGCGCGGCAAACGCGGCATCCGCGGCCAGCATGCCGGTCTTGATCGCGGCGTGGCTACCCTTGATGCGGCTGGTGTTCAGGAAGCCCGCGTCGCAGCCGATCAGGGCGCCGCCCGGGAACACGGTCTTCGGCAGGGATTGCAAGCCGCCTGCAGTGATGGCGCGCGCGCCGTAGGAGATGCGCTTGCCGCCTTCGAAGTACTTGCGGATTTCCGGGTGCGTCTTGTAGCGCTGGAATTCCTCGTAGGGCGACAGGTAGGGGTTCTGGTACGCCAGGCCCACCACGAAGCCGACCGCCACCTGGTTGTTCTCCAGGTGGTACAGGAAGGAGCCGCCGTAGGTGTCGTTGTCGAGCGGCCAGCCGGCCGTGTGGACCACCAGGCCCGGCTTGTGCAGGGCCGGGTCGATCTCCCACAGTTCCTTGATGCCGATGCCGTAGGTCTGCGGATCCTTGCCCTTGTTCAGGTCATACTTGGCCATCAGCTGCTTGCCGAGGTGGCCGCGCGAGCCTTCCGCGAACAGGGTGTACTTGGCGTGCAGCTCCATGCCGAGCTGGAAGTCGCCGCCCGGCTCGCCGTCGCGCTTGACGCCCATGTTGCCGGTGGCGACACCCTTGACCGAGCCGTCCTCGTTGTACAGCACTTCGGCCGCCGGGAAGCCCGGGAAGATCTCGACGCCCAGGGCTTCGGCCTGCGTGCCGAGCCAGCGCACCACGTTGGCCAGCGAGATCACGTAGTTGCCGTGGTTGGTCAGCATCTTCGGGACCATGAAATTCGGCGTGCGGAGCGCCTTGGTCTCGGTGAGGAACAGCACCTGGTCCTCGGTGACCGGGGTGTTCAGCGGCGCGCCTTTTTCCTTCCAGTCCGGGATCAGCTCGTTGAGGGCGATCGGGTCCATGACCGCGCCGGAGAGGATGTGCGCACCCAGCTCGCCGCCTTTTTCGAGCACGCAGACGGAGACCTCCTGGCCTTTTTCCGCAGCCAGCTGCTTGAGCCGGATCGCCGCGGACAAGCCGGCAGGGCCGCCGCCGACGATGACCACGTCGTACTCCATGGCTTCGCGCGGTCCGTATTGTTCGAGAAGGTTGATTGCCTCAGTCATGGTTTTTTAATAATAGTTAGAAAATTTAAGCACGAGTGTGCACTTTTTCACTGCCGAATGCAATGTTGGCCGCCATTTTACGGACATTATTAGATGGGGCAATCTAATACTGATGATTTGTGTAATCATGACGGCATCGCAATTGCACAAGAAGGGGAGCCGCGTGGGCATCGAAGTCAATTACGAAGGGAAGATCGCCATGGTGACCGGCGCCTCGAGCGGCCTGGGAGCGCGCTTCGCGAAGGCGCTGGCCGGGGCCGGGGCCCAGGTCGTGCTGGCCTCGCGCCGGGTCGAGCGGCTCAAGGAGCTGCGCGCCGAGATCGAGGCCGAGGGCGGCGCCGCCCATGTGGTGCGGCTGGACGTGACCGACCTGGGCTCGATCAAGGCGGCCATCGCGCACGCCGAGACCGAGGCCGGCCCGATCGACATCCTGGTGAACAACTCGGGCGTGTCGAGCACCCAGCGCCTGCTGGACGTGGGCGAGGACGACTACAACTACATCATGGACACCAACCTGCGCGGCGCCTTTTTCGTCGCCCAGCAGACCGCCAAGCGCATGATCCAGCGCGCCAAGGGCGACCCGCGCAAGCAGCACCGCATCATCAACATCGCCTCGGTGGCCGGCCTGCGCGTGCTGCCCCAGATCGGCGTCTACTGCATGAGCAAGGCCGGCGTGGTGCAGATGACCAAGGCGATGGCGGTGGAGTGGGGCAAGTACGGCATCAACGTGAACGCCATCTGCCCTGGCTACATCGCGACCGAAATGAACGAGGACTACTTCGACACCGAGCAGGGACGCAAGCTGATCGACATGCTGCCCCGCAAGCGCCCGGGCCGCCCGGAAGACCTCGACGGCCTGCTGCTGCTGCTGGCGGCGGAAGAGGCCCACTTCATCAACGGCGCCATCATCACGGCCGACGACGGCATGACGGCGCAGTAGTTTTTTTGTCAGTCACAGTAAGGAAGCAATGAGCAGCAAGCAGTTCGTACCGCAGTTCGTCCATTCGATGAGAATCCCGATTCGCTGGGGCGACATGGATGCGATGGGTCACGTCAACAACACCGTCTATTTCCGCTACATCGAATCGGCCCGCATCGCCTGGCTGGAGCAGGTGGGGGCGCTGCCCGACCCGAGCGCCTCCGGCGAAGGGCCGGTGATCGTCAACGCCCACTGCAGCTTCCTGAAGCAGCTGACCTATCCGGGCGAGATCGAAGTGCGCACCTTCGTCGGTGCGCCGGGCCGCTCCAGCATCGAAGTCACGCACGAGATCCGCCTGGTCGGCCCTGACGGCCAAGCCGGCGCGCTGCATGCCGAAGGCGGCGCCAAAGTCGTGTGGATCGATTTCAAGGCCGAGAAGTCGCGCCCGCTGCCGGAGCGCCTGCGGGCGCTGCTGCCGGCTGTATGAGGGCCGCGCGTGCCGTATGCTTCGATGAAGGCCGGCTGAGCATCGAAGACATCGTCGACATCGCGCGCGCGCAGGCGCGTCCCGTGTTGTCCGACGATCCAGGCTTCCGTGCCCGCATCGCGCGCGGTGCCGACTTCCTCGACCGCCTGCTGCGCGAAGAAGGCGTTATCTACGGCGTAACCACCGGCTACGGCGACTCGTGCACCGTGGCGGTGCCGCTGCACCTGGTGCCCGAACTGCCGCGCCAGCTCTATACGTACCACGGCTGTGGCCTGGGCGCCGATCTCGACGCGGACCAGGTGCGCGCGGTCATGGCGGCGCGGCTGGCATCGCTGTGCAAGGGATATTCCGGCGTCAGTATCAGCCTGCTGGAGGGAATCGTGCGCCTGTTCGACGCCGGTCTGGTGCCGCGCATCCCGAGCGAAGGCTCGGTGGGCGCAAGCGGCGACCTGACGCCGCTGTCCTACCTGGCGGCGGTGCTGTGCGGCGAGCGCGAGGTCCTGCTCGACGGGGAGCGGGTGCCGGCAGCCGACGCCCTGCGCGTAGCCGGTATCGCGCCGCTGTGCCTGCGGCCGAAGGAAGGGCTGGCGCTCATGAACGGCACCGCCGTCATGACGGGACTCGCCTGCCTGGCCTGGGACCGCGCATCCTACCTGACCCGGCTGGCAACGCGCATCACCGCGATGGCCTCGTTCGCGCTGGACGGCAACGCCCACCACTTCGACGCTACGCTGTTCTCGGTCAAGCCGCACGCCGGCATGCAACAGGTGGCGGCGTGGCTGCGTGAGGATCTGGACTACGCCGGACAAGGGGAGCGCAACGGCAGGCGCCTGCAGGACCGCTATTCGATCCGCTGTGCGCCGCACGTCATTGGCGTCCTGGCCGATGCGCTGCCGTTCTTCCGCGCCACGATCGAGAATGAGCTGAACAGCGCCAATGACAACCCGATCATCGATCCCGACGGCGAGCGCGTGCTGCACGGCGGCCACTTCTACGGCGGCCACATCGCCTTTGCCATGGACAGCATGAAGAACGCCGTAGCGAACCTGGCCGACTTGATGGATCGCCAGCTCGCGCTACTGGTCGACCCGCGCTACAGCAACGGACTGCCGGCCAACCTGTCGGGCATGGAAGGCGAGCGAGCCGCGATCTCGCACGGCTTGAAGGCGCTGCAGATCAGCGTGTCCGCCTGGACCGCGGAAGCCTTGAAACTGACCATGCCGGCCTCGGTGTTCTCGCGCTCGACCGAATGCCACAACCAGGACAAGGTCAGCATGGGTACGATCGCGGCGCGCGACTGTCTGCGGGTGCTGGAGTTGAGTGAACAGGTGGCGGCCGGAATGCTGATTGCAGTTCGGCAGGCGGTATGGTTGCGCATGCGCTCCACGGGTGCGGCGAGTGCGCCTGCCACATTGGTCCCCATGCTGGCGCTGCTGGGCCGGAAAACTGATGTGGTAATCGAAGACCGCCGCCTGGACATGGACCTGCTGCGATTGCTGGGCGCAATACAGGTGAAGGAGTGGGAACTATACGCCTGAGTCTAACATATACACAAGATATATAAGATATACAAGATTTTGCGGGTGCCCGCATGATGTGCGACGGCTTCAAACACATGCCACGTTCTTTTGGTATCCGCACTGCATGAAGTAGTGGTTCGAGGCAAGAAAAGATTGTCGTACGGAGAAATCCTTATTATTGTGGGCGCGCTTGACAGCAGCTGTCAGGCCTTAACCCACAATACAAAATTAGGGATTACATGAAAAAGCAAATTCTGGCAGGCGGCGCGATGCTGCTCGCTCTGGCACTGACTGGTTGCGCGAGCGTCGGCAGCGAATCCTTGCGTAAGGAGACCGAAACCAGCGTCTCGCAAAAGCTGGTTCAGGGTAAGACGACCAAGGCTGAAGTGCGCGCCATTTTCGGCTCGCCGACCAAGACCAGTTTCACCGATGGCGGCCTGGAGATCTGGAACTACGACTTCACCAACGTCTCTGCGGATGCGATCAGCTACGTGCCGATCGTGGGCATGTTCGGTGGTAGCGCCAGCGGCAAGAAGAAGGAACTGGTTGTCATGTATGACGAGAAGGATATCGTCAAGCGTTATGCGATGAGCGAAGCGGACGTTCATCAAAAGACTGGACTGTTCAACCGTTGAGTCCGCAGTCCCCGGCCTTGGCCGGGGCATCCTCAGGAAGACATTTCGCACACTTGAGCGGCGCGCCTTCTTGTACAGCCTGCTGGTTAAGTCATGCTCGATGACCATGCCGCGCGCGCGTCAGTGCTGTCTTCGTGATCCGGGTTGATGCGCCTGATGCTGCGCCTTACCGGTGGCGAACTGGCGACCATCGACCTGATCTTCCTGCTCCTGATTGCAGGCGCAGCCTTGAATGCGGTTGGCGTGTACGGGGCGGTGACCGAAGGGGCTGATTCCGAGCGCCGTGCTGGTGCTGTGGGACTACGCCCTGAACGCCGTCAGCTACTGCTTCCGTTTCATCAAATGGCTGATCTCGGTGCCGCCGATTCCGGTGGTCCGCTGCCTAAAGCTCCTGCGGCGCAACACGCCGCGCACATTCCCGTTCGAAGACAAGCTGATGTGCTCACTGTGGCAGCAGGAGATTTCCAGCTTCGGTGCGATGAAGCTCGCCTGCACCGAAGGCGAGGGCGCGCTCACCATCATGCGCCGTGAGCGCCAGAAGTAGCCTCGCCTTCAGCGCCCGCCAACCAGCTTGTGCACCAGCTCCGACGAGGTCGAGGCGGCGAACTTGCGCATCAGGCTGGCCCGGTGCATCTCCACCGTGCGCGGGCTCAGGTCGGTATCGCGGGCGATCATCTTGCTGGTCTTGCCTTCGACCAGCAGGGCGGCGATCTCGCGCTCGCGCGGCGTCAGCTCGGCCGACACCGGCCGCTTTTCGCTCACGTCCTCGAAGGTCCACACGCCGGCGCCGAGCGGCTGGCTGGGATCGAGCGCGCGTCCGGCCACGTGGCACCAGAACAGCTCGCCGCTGGCGCGGCGCATGATGCGCTCGTCCGAATAGCGTCCCTTGGCGTTCATGATCGGCACGATGCGGTCCCCGGTGCGCAGGAATTCGTCCATGGTGGGGTAGAGCACGCTGAAGGACTGGCCGTGCAGTGCGCCCTCGGCATAGCCGAACATCGCGGTCAGTGCGCGATTGCAGGACTGGATCACGCGATTCGCCGAGACGCACATGCCCACCGGCGCCTGCTGGAAGATCATTTCGTAATCGATGGCGCCAGGAGTGTTCGCTTGACTTGGATCGACTGCTCGGTTCATGAAAGGGGCGGCCCGTATTTCTACGGTATTGTTATTCGGTACAGCGTATTTTATGCTGAGAATCGACTCTTGGAGGAAACATCGGCGCGCCCCGCGGTGCGCCGGGTTCTGGAAGTTAAAAAAGCCTGTGGGCTCAATCGATAAAAGGGACGGGTATGAACAAAGTGTATCCTGATGCGAAGTCGGCGCTGGCCGACATCGTGGCAGACGGCCAGACCATCGCGGTGGGTGGCTTCGGCCTGTGCGGCATTCCGGAGGCGCTGATCGCGGCGCTGCGCGATTCCGGCGTCAAGAATCTGACGGCCATTTCGAACAATGCGGGCGTGGACGGCTTCGGCCTGGGCCAACTGCTCGAAACCCGCCAGATCAAGAAAATGATCTCGTCCTACGTCGGCGAAAACAAGGAATTCGCACGCCAGTTCCTGGCCGGCGAACTCGAACTCGAATTCACCCCGCAGGGCACGCTGGCCGAGAAGCTGCGCGCCGGCGGCGCCGGCATCCCGGCGTTCTTCACCAAGACCGGCTACGGCACCATCGTCGCCGAAGGCAAGGAAACCCGCGAATTCGACGGCGAACACTACGTCATGGAACGCGCGCTGTTGCCCGACGTCTCGCTGGTGAAGGCCTGGAAGGCCGACAAGGCCGGCAACCTGCTGTACCGCAAGACGGCGCGCAACTTCAACCCCAACGTGGCCACCGCCGGCAAGATCTGCATCGTCGAAGTCGAGGAACTGGTCGAGATCGGCGAGATCGATCCGGACCAGGTGCACACCCCGAGCATCTTCGTGCACCGCATCGTCCACAACCCGACGCCGGAAAAGCGCATCGAACAGCGCACCGTGCGCGCCAATTAAGACTAGAGCGGAGACAGAACATGGCATGGACTCGTGATGAAATGGCCGCACGCGCGGCGAAGGAACTGCAGGACGGTTTCTATGTGAACCTGGGTATCGGCCTGCCGACCCTGGTAGCGAACTACGTACCCAAGGATATCGAGGTCTTCCTGCAGTCGGAAAACGGCCTGCTCGGCATCGGCCCCTTCCCGACGGAAGCAGAAGTCGACGCCGACCTGATCAACGCCGGCAAGCAGACCGTCACGGCGCTGCCGGGCGCGGCCTACTTCAGCTCGGCCGATTCCTTCGGCATGATCCGCGGCGGCAAGATCAACCTGGCGATCCTGGGAGCGATGCAGGTGTCCGAGCGCGGCGACCTGGCCAACTGGATGATCCCGGGCAAGATGGTCAAGGGCATGGGCGGCGCGATGGACCTGGTGGCCGGCGTCAAGCGCGTGGTCGTGGTGATGGAGCACGTCGCCACCGCCAAGGATGGCAGCACCTCGCACAAGATCCTCAGGAAATGCGACCTGCCGCTGACCGGCGTGGGCGTGGTGGACCGCATCATCACCGACCTGGGCGTCATGGACGTCACCGACACCGGCCTCAAGCTGGTGGAGCTGGCGCCGGGCGTGGACAAGGAACAGGTGCTGGCGGCGACCGGCTGCGAGCTGGACGTGTCGGCAGTGTAAAAAAACGCGGGGCCGTATTCCGGCCCCGCGTTTGCACAGGAGAGCCCGCAGAATCGCCTGCGGGCTTTTTTTATTTGAGAGCGTCCAGGCGCTTGCGCAGGCGCTGTGCATGTTCCTCGTCGGCGGGCGATGTCAGAAGCTCGGCGATGGCCAGGCGCTCGGCCGTGCGCAGCGCGTCGTCGGCCGCGACCCGCACGTCGGGGACGACGCCGCTTGAGATAGTTCGCGATCATGCGGTCCATCTCCGGCGACTGCTTTGGGCGGCCGGCCAGGTCCGGAACCGGCTTGGCGCTGTAGCGCACGCCCAGGTGCTTGTCGCCGGTCGTGACGCGCCGGGCGCCTAGTCGAGCGACCAGACGTACTGGACGGCGGTCCATGCCTCGACCGGCTTGTCCTTGGCGGTGGCCGGCTTGAACGGGCATTTCGCCAGCGCGGTGCGCGCAGCCTCGTCGAGCGCCGCATGGCCGGACGACTTGGTGACCTTGGCCTGTTTGACCTTGCCGTCTTTCGTCACCAGGAAACCGAGGGTGACGGTCCCGGTATGTTTCTGCTTGAGCGATTCGGCCGGATAGTGCGGCTTGTCGCATTGTTCGAACAGGGCGACCGCATGCTTGTCGGCTTCCGCCGGCTTGGCGGCCGGCGCCGCGTGGGCGAATACCGCGGCGCTCATGGCAGCCAGTCCCAGTACGGGAATGGCTGCCTTCCAGTTCAGTGCCTGTGTGTCTGGGCGAATCAAGCGTTTGATGCGTGACATGAGATCTCCTCCGTTGGCCGCCTGGGCCAGGTGGTGGGTGGAAAACTGGAGTTTCTCCAGTTCGGAAAGGGCCAGGGCCAGGCGCCGCGGTTCGCCCAGTTGCCGTGCCGCGAAATCGTCGGCGATCTGTTCCCGCTCCACGCGGATGCGGCCGGAAATCCACCAGACCGCCGGGTGGTAGAAGAACAGGGTCTCGACCACGTTCTGGCCGAGGTTGACCAGGTAGTCGTGGCGCTTGACGTGGGCCAGTTCGTGGGCCAGCAGCGCCTCCAGCAGGTGCGGCGGCATGCCGGACACCAGCGCGGCCGGCACCAGCACGACCGGGCGCCACCAGCCGGCCGTGACCGGGCTGCCGAGCCGTTCCACGATGCGCAGGCGCACGCTACGGTCGATGCCGAATTGCACCGCCATGCGCTCGATGCGCGCCTGCCAGGCCGAATCGATGGCTTCGTTGGCGGCGGCGCGGCCGATCCACAGCAGGCCCGCCGCCATGCGCAGGGCCATCGCCAGGGCGCACACGGCCCAGGTGGCCACGATCGGCGTCAGCTGGTCGGCCAGCAGGGCGCCCCAGCTGTCGTCCACCGGCGAACCGGTCACCAGCCCCGCGGCGAACAGCACCGTGACGTCGCCGCCGCTGCCGCCGCCATCCAGCAGGCGCAGGGCCAGCTCGGTCGCCGGCCAGGCCAGGCACAGGAACAGGCCGGCGCAGGCGACCAGGTAGCGCAGCTGCGGCTTGTCATTGCGCAGCAGCATCAGGAACACGGCGCTGGCGCAGCCGATCAGCGCCCCCTGCCACAGGAAATGGACCAGGGTCCAGCCGACGCTGGCGATGACGTCGGCAGCGCTCATGGCTTGTCCTCCGGCTTGTCTTCGCGCAGCAGCTGTTCGATTTCTTCCCGTTCCTTCTTCGAGATGCCGCTCTTGAGTGCAGCCAGCACCAGGGCCTTGGCCGACCCGGCGAAGGCGCGCTGCATCAGGTCCTTGAGCAGATTGGTCTCGACCGAATCCTGGGCGTGGACCGGGCTGTAGACGTGCGAGCGTTCGCTCTCGTCGCGCATCAGGAGGCCCTTGCCGTGCATGATCTGCATCAGGCGCAGCACGGTGGCATAGGTGACCTCGGGCTTGGTCTTCTGCATTTCCTGGTGCACCTGCTTGGCGGTGCCGGAGGCCATCGGCCATAGTACTTGCAGCAGTTCGAGTTCGGCCGGGGTCGGCTTGGGGGTATCGGGTTTGCGTGGCATGAGCGTCCTCATTGGCGATGAAGCCTAGAATAGACTGTCTAGACACGTATGTCTACGATTTTCGCGCACGGCGCGCGTTTCATGCGCGTAGCATGGGGACGAAAAAAAACCGCATCCGGAGATGCGGTTTCTTGCAGGGCGGGTAGCCGAATCAGGCGGCGGCGCGCACCGCGACCAGGTCCTTGTCCGATTCCATGCCGGCATCGGCCGGCAGGCGGTCGTGCAGGACGTCGTCCATGCGCTGCATGTCGAGTTCGTTTTCCCATTTCGACACCACGACCGTGGCCACGCCGTTGCCGACGAAGTTGGTCAGGGCGCGGGCCTCGCTCATGAAGCGGTCGATGCCCAGGATCAGCGCCATGCCGGCCACCGGGATGGTCGGGACCACGGCCAGGGTGGCGGCCAGGGTGATGAAGCCGGCGCCGGTGATGCCCGAAGCGCCTTTCGAGGTCAGCATCGCCACCGCCAGGATGGTCAGTTCCTGCATCAGGGTCAGGTCGGTGTTGGTCGCCTGGGCCACGAACAGGGCTGCCATGGTCATGTAGATGTTGGTGCCGTCCAGGTTGAACGAGTAGCCGGTCGGGACCACCAGGCCGACCACCGGCTTGGAGCAGCCAAGGCGTTCCAGCTTGCGCATCAGGGCCGGCAGGGCGCTTTCCGACGAGCTGGTGCCGAGCACGATCAGCAGTTCTTCCTTGATGTAGCGGATGAAGCGGAACACCGAGAAGCCGGTGAACTTCGCGATGGTGCCCAGCACCACGGCCACGAACAGGAAGCAGGTCAGGTAGAACGAGCCCATCAGCTTGGCCAGCGGCAGCAGCGAATCCAGGCCGTATTTACCGATGGTGAAGGCCATGGCGCCGAAGGCGCCGATCGGGGCGGCTTTCATGACGATGTTCACCACGCCGAAGATGGCGTGCGAGAAGTCGTCGATCATCTTCGTCACCGGACGGCCGCGCTCGCCCAGCATCGACAGCGAGAAGCCGAACAGCAGCGCGATGAGCAGGACCTGCAGGATGTCGCCCTTGGCGAAGGCATCCACGAAGGTGTTCGGGATGATGTTCATGATGAAGTCGACCGTGCTCTGGTCCTTGGCCTTCTCGGTGTACTTGGCGATCGAGGAGGCGTCCAGGTGGGCGACGTCGACGTTGAAGCCGGCGCCCGGCTTGATCACGTTGGCCACCACCAGGCCGATGGCCAGGGCGAAGGTCGAGACGACTTCGAAGTAGAGCAGGGCCTTGCCGCCGACGCGGCCGATCTTCTTCATGTCCTGCATGCCGGCAATGCCGGCGACCACGGTACAGAAGATCACCGGGGCGATGATCATCTTGATGAGTTTGATGAAACCGTCTCCCAGCGGCTTCATCTTGGCGCCCAGTTCAGGGTGGAACACCCCGAGCAGCACGCCAAGCACGATGGCGAACAGCACCTGGACATACAGGATCTTATAGAAAGGCTTTTTCATGGCAACTCTTCGAAGAGAAGTTTATGGTGTTGCCATCATCGTGGAAGCCTGGCGCGGCATCTATTGTGGATATCCGCAGGCCTTATAACTTGTTATCCGATATGCCCATGCCTTATTCCGTGGTATTTCCGGAACGACTGTCGCTCACTGCGGTCGGAACACCAACCCGCCTTTCATCACGAAGCCTACCTTGGCGGCGGCCCCGATGTCGCGGGTCGGGTCGCCGTCCACCGCCACCACGTCGGCCAGCATGCCGGCCTTGAGCTGCCCCAGGTCCTTCCTGCCGAGTATGTCGGCGGCCACCACGGTGGCCGCGCGCATCGCCTCCAGCGGCGACATGCCCAGCTTGACCATCCATTCCAGCTCGCGCGCATTGGTCCCGTGCGCGAACACGCCGACGTCGCTGCCGTTGCCGATCGTGACCCCGATTCTGCGCGCCAGCGCGAAGGCGCGCTGCGCCTGCTGCATGGCCGGCGTGGGCGCACCGCCGCGCACGTGCTTCTGAAAGTACTCCCCGGTCGCTTCCGGCGCCGTCAGGGTCGGGATGTAGGCGGTGCCGCGCTCCTTCATCAGCTTGAACGTGGCTTCCGACGCGCCGTAGCCGTGCTCGATGGTGTCGGCGCCGGCCAGCACCGCCATGCGGATGGCGTCGTCGCTGCTGGCGTGCACCGCCACCTTGCGGCCGGTGACGTGGGTGGCGGCGACCATCGCCTTCATCTCGTCCATCGTGAAGGTCGGGCGCGCCGTGCCGTCGATGCCGGTGCGGTAGTCGCCGTAGATCTTGATCCAGTCCGCGCCGCGCGCCGACTGCTCGCGCACCGCCTTCGTGACCTCGTCGATGCCGGTGGCCGGCTGCGCGCCGTAGGGCAGCTCCATGTCGGGCCGGTAGCTCTTCTCGGCCGGGCCGTAGCTGTAGCTGGCCACGATGGCCTTCGTGGCGACCAGCAGGCGCGGTCCCGGCGCCACGCCCTCGTCGATGGCGCGCTTGATGCCGACGTCGGCGTAGCCGGCGCCCTCCGTGCCGAGGTCGCGCAGGGTGGTGAAGCCGGCCTGCAAGGTGGCGGCCGCATGGCGGCCGGCCAGCATGATGCGGTAGGCGACCGGTTCCTTGATGACCTGGTCGTCCCAGGTGGTCTCGTTGTAGGGATGTAGCAGCACGTGCGAGTGCAGGTCGATCATGCCGGGGATCAGGGTCTTGCCGGGCAACTGGATGCGTTCGACATCGGGCGGCAGCGTCATCCTCTCCTGCGGGCCGACGGCCTGGATGCGGCCCTGGGCCACCAGCACGCTCCAGCCCGTGTGTGGCGTGCCTTCGCCGGTCCAGACCCGGTCGGCCGTGATCAGGACCGGGCCGGGCGGCCCGGCCTGGGGGGCGGCCTGGGCTTGAACCTGGCCAAGGCCGGCGAGCGCCGTCGAGATGAAAAGGGCGAGCTGCGTGGCGCCGATCCGCATGGGTGTCTTCCTCTTGTCTTTATGGTTTGGAAAGACGCCATCATAACGGCGCCGATGTGCGTTGCCCTCCCTTGCGGGCAGCCGGGTAAAAGGGCCGCCCGGGCCTCAGCCCTGCAGGTCTCCCAGCGACTGCTCGACCCCGCGCTGCAGGTCGCGCAGGAAGGCGCCGCCCTGGTCGGACAGGGCAATGCTGGGCGCGGCCAGCTCGACCAGGCACACCAGGGTCTGGCGGAACCATTCCATGTCGGTGCCCATGAGGGGCAGGGCGTGGGCGTCGATCAGGTAGTAGACCGCGCGCGTCAGGAGGTTGGGGTCGCGCCCGGCGCGGGCGATGCCGGGCGCGAAGTCGAGCACTTCGCGCTGGAAGCGGTCGGCCAGGGTCTCGAGGATGTCGTTCGAGACCTGCGGCTGGCCGGCGGCGAGCACCACCCGGGCCAGGTCCAGGCAGGCGTTCTGGAGTTCCTGTTCGTCGAGGCGCTCGCTCATGACGGCCTTATTGCGCGGCCCAGCCGCCGTCCATGTTCCAGGCCACGCCGCGCACCTGGTCGCCGGCCGGCGAGCAGAAGAACACGGCCAGCGCGCCCAGTTCCTCCGGCGTGACGAATTCGCCGGAAGGCTGCTTTTCGCTCAGCAGGGCCTTCTTGGCCTGCTCGTTGCTGATGCCGTCGCGCGCGGCGCGGTCGTCCACCTGCTTCTGCACCAGCGGGGTCAGGACCCAGCCCGGGCAGATCGCGTTGCAGGTCACGCCGGTGTGGGCGTTTTCCAGCGCCGTCACCTTGGTGAAGCCGACCAGGCCGTGCTTGGCCGCGACATAGGCCGACTTGCCGCTTGACCCCACCAGGCCGTGCACCGAGGCCAGGTTGATGATGCGGCCCCAGTTCTTCTGCTGCATGCCGGGCAAGGCCAGGCGGGTCGTGTGGAAGGCCGAGGTCAGGTTGATCGCGATGATCGCGTCCCACTTCTCCGGCGGGAACGCGTCCACGGTGGCCACGTGCTGGATGCCGGCATTGTTGACCAGGATGTCGACACCGCCGAACTTCTCGGCAGCGAATTTCATCATTGCCTCGATCTCGGCCGGCTTGCTCATGTCGGCGTTGTGGTAGGCCGTCTGCACGCCGAATTCGCTGCCGGTGTCGGTGTAGAGCTTCTCGATCTGCTGGGCGTCGCCGAAGCCGTTGAACACGATGTTGGCGCCCTGTTCCGCCAGCGAGCGGGCTATCCCCAGGCCGATGCCCGAGGTCGAACCGGTCACGAGTGCTGTTTTACCGCTGAGCATACTGGATTTCATTGCGTCCTCTAGTTTGGTGGTAATCGGGTTGCTTCCTCAGAATTGGTAGAATTCTAATCGCAACGCCCGTTAGAATGGAAAAAGCGTGGTGCATTGCGCAAGAAGAAAAGACAATATTGCCATGACGGAGCGGGAGTGGGGGGAGAATATGGGCGAAGCCAGATTGAAAAGCGTGCAGTGCAGTTCGCCCGCCGGCCTGCACCGCGTGGCCTACAAGGAGTGGGGCGACCCGCTCAATCCGAAGGTGCTGGTGTGCGTGCACGGCGTCACCCGCGTGGCCGACGATTTCGACGGTCTGGCGCGCGCCCTGTGCGACGAGTACCGCGTGGTGTGCCCGGACGTGGTCGGGCGCGGCCGGTCCGGCCGGCTGCGCGATCCGCAGTACTACACGGTGCCGCAGTACGTGGCCGACATGGTCACGCTGATCGCGCGCGCCACCGCCGCCGACGACAGCAACGCCGGCGTGCACTGGTTCGGCACCTCGATGGGCGGCCTGATCGGCATGATGCTGGCCTCGCTCGAGGACACGCCGGTGCGCAAGCTGGTGCTCAACGATATCGGCCCGGTGCTCGACCAGGGCGCGCTCGCCCGCATCGGCGAATACATCGGCCAGGATATCCGCTTCCCCGACTTCGATACCGGCGCGGCCTATGTCAAGGCGGTGTCGATGTCCTTCGGACCGCACACCGAGGAAGAATGGTTCAAGCTGGCAAGCGACGTGCTGCGCCCGGACGGGCAAGGCCAGTGGGTGCGCCACTACGACCTCGGGCTGGCCGAGCCCTTCCGCGCCATCACGCCGCAGCAGATCGCGGGCGACGAGGCGATGCTGTGGGCGGCCTGGGACGCGATCCGCTGCCCGACCCTGCTGGTGCGCGGCGAGCAGTCCGACCTGCTGTCGCGCGCCACCGCGCTGGAAATGTGCGCGCGCGGACCGAAACCGCGGCTGGTGGAAATCCCGGGCGTGGGCCATGCGCCCACCTTCGTCCGTGCCGACCAGATCGCGATCGCACGAGAATTTTTAGTCGGCGGGACCTGATTTTTCCATCATGTCCCGTCACGTTTTATAGAAAGTAGCCATGGAAATCAAACGACACCACGTTGGCAAGCGCCTCTCCGAAATCGCCATCCACAACGATACCGTCTACCTGGCCGGCCAGATCGCCGAAGACACCACCCAGGGTATCGAAGGCCAGATGCGCGAGGTGCTGGGCCACGTCGACCGCCTGCTCAACGAAGCCGGCAGCGACAAGTCCTGCATCCTGATGTGCCAGATCTTCATCTCCGACATGGCGCATTTCGCCGGCATGAACAGCGTCTGGGACGAGTGGGTGCCCCAGGGCCACACCCCGCCGCGCGCTACCGTGGAAGCCAAGCTGGCCAACCCCGCATGCCTGGTCGAGGTCTGCGTCACCGCGGCACTGCGCTAGTCGACATACATGGTATCAACCGCTTTACTGGGTGACGCCAGCACCCAGCTGGTCCACGGACTCAGCGTGGAAGACGGCGCGCGGGTCCGGGCCGCGCTCGATTACGCCGGCAGCGCCTACGGCGAGCGCATCGCCGCCACCGGACAGAACGCGTTCGAGTTCTCGCTCGCCGTGGCCGGCACGCTGTCCTACCTGCGCACCGACGCCGAGACCCGCATCGCCGGCCTGCTGTTCGAGCTGGCGATGGTAGACCCGCAGGTGGCCGGCTCGCTCGAGGAAGGCTTCGGCAAGGAAGTCTCCGACCTGGTGCAGGGCGTGTACCAGCTGGTCAAGCTGCGCGACCTCACGGCCGGCAAGGAACACCTCGCAGGCGCGAAGACTGCGGGAAAAAACGCCGCCCAGCAGGCCGCGGCCCAGGTCGAGACCCTGCGCAAGATGCTGCTGGCGATGGCCTCCGACATGCGCGTGGTGCTGATGCGCCTGGCTTCCTGCGCCGCCACCCTGCGCTGGTTCGCCGAGCAGAAGCGCTTCGACGAGGTCACCCGCGCCTACGGACGCGAGGTGCTCGACTTCTATGCGCCGCTGGCCAACCGGCTCGGCATCTGGCAGCTCAAGTGGGAGCTGGAAGACCTGTCCTTCCGCTTCATCGAACCGGATACCTACAAGCAGATCGCCAGGATGCTCGAAGAGAAGCGCATGCAGCGCGAAGGCTTCGTCGAGGCATCGATCGAGCGCCTGCAGTCCGAGCTGCACGACGCCGGCATCAAGGCCGAGGTCTCGGGGCGGCCGAAGCACATCTACAGCATCTGGAAGAAGATGCGCGGCAAGGAGCTGGACTTCAGCTCGCTGTACGACGTGCGCGCCTTCCGCGTGATCGTCCCCGACGTCAAGACCTGCTACACGGTGCTCGGCATCGTGCACAACATCTGGACCCCGATCCCGAAGGAATTCGACGACTACATCTCGCGCCCGAAGCCGAACGGCTACCAGTCGCTGCACACGGTCGTCACCGCCGAGGACGGACGGCCGCTGGAAGTGCAGATCCGCACCCAGGAGATGCACAACTTCGCCGAGTACGGCGTCGCCGCGCACTGGCGCTACAAGGAAGAAGGCGGCTCGAATTTCAAGAGCCAGAAGTACGACGAGAAGATCGCCTGGCTGCGCCAGCTGCTGGCCTGGAAGAGCGACGTGGCCGGCGTGGTCGCCGGCCAGGAAGACCTGCAGAAGGAATGGGTCGAGAAGCTCAAGGCCACCACCCTGGACGACCGCATCTTCGTGCTGACGCCGCAGGCGCGCGTGCTGGAACTGCCGCAGGGCGCCACGCCGATCGACTTCGCCTACCACCTGCACAGCGAGGTCGGGCACCGCTGCCGCGGCGCCAAGATCGACGGCGTGATGGTGCCGCTGAATACGCCGCTGAAAAACGGGCAGACCTGCGAGATCATCACCGCCAAGGGACCGGTCGGCAGCCAGGGTCCGTCGCGCGACTGGCTCAGCCCCGGCTACACGGTCAGCAGCCGGACCCGCTCGAAGATCCGGGCCTGGTTCCACGCGCAGGAACAGGCCGAGACCCTGGCGCAGGGGCGCGCGCTGGTCGAAAAATCGCTGCAGCGCGAGGGCAAGACCGCGGTCAACCTGGAAGCGCTGGCGCAGAAGCTGGGCTTCCCCAAGGTGGACGAGCTGTTCATCCAGGTCGGCAAGGAGAAGTTCAGCCTGCGCCACGTGGAAGCGGCCCTGCACGACACGCCCGAGGCCGCGCCCCAGGTCGACGAGGCGGTGGTCAACAAGAGCCGCGCCTCGAGCGTGGAGCAGGGCGCCAAGTCGGGCGTGCTGGTGGTCGGCACCGAGGGCCTGATGACGATGCTGGCCAAGTGCTGCAAGCCGGCGCCGCCGGATCCGATCTGCGGCTTCGTCACGCGCGGCAAGGGCGTCTCGATCCACCGCCTGAGCTGCAAGAACTTCGCCGAGATGCGCGCCAAGGCGCCCGAGCGGGTGATCCAGACCGAATGGGGCGCGGCCGGGCTGGAGACCGTGTATCCGGTCGACCTGTTCATCCTGTCGATGGACCGCCAGGGCCTGCTGCGCGATATCTCGGACGTGTTCATGCGCGAGAAGATCAATGTGATCGGGGTGAATACCCAGAGCAGCAAGGGGCAGGCGCGCATGGTGTTCACGGCCGAGATCGGGTCGACCGGGCAGCTGCAGAAGGCGCTGGCGGCGATCGCGGAGGTGAAGGGGGTGATGGAGGCGCGGCGGCAGTGACGCGCGTGGGCGGCATCCGACATTGGTTCGCAGAGCAAGCACGACAGTATCAATTTGATACAAAAACCGGGCACAAGCACAAAAATTTGTATCATATCGACACCATGCGCCGAACCCTCAACCTCTACGCCCGCCCCAGCCTGTGGGGCCTTGCCGTCGTGCGCTACCTGCGCAGCTGGTGGTACATGGTGCACCTGGGCGCGGTGGCGCTGGTGATGGCGCTGTCGCCGTCGACCTACAACCGCGGCAACCGGCTGGCGGCGGCGCGCCACATCTACGCCAGCACCTGGCAGGTGCTGCCCGGATTCTCGCTGGCCTCGACGCTGATCAGCCTGGTCATCATCCGCATCGTGCTGGTCACCGCCAAGAGCTACGGGCTGTCGCACTTCGCGCTCGAGATGGTGGTGCGGGTGCTGGTGCTGGAACTGATTCCGCTGTCGGCCGCGATGTTCGTCGCCCTGCGCGCCAGCATGGCCTTCGACGCCTCGGCCCTGGGCCTGGCGCGCGCCGGCCTGTCGCCGCAGGCCGCCAACGACGAAGCCCTGCGCCGCCTGCGGCGCGACATGGTGCCGCAACTGCTGGCGAATTCCGTGGCGGTGACCAGCCTGGCCATGGTCACCAGCACCATCGTGCTGGTGCTGGCCTACCTGAACGTGTACGGCCTGCTGCCCTGGGGGATCGCGGACTATACCCGTACCGTCGGCCGCGTGTTCTCGCCCACGGTGACGATCGGCTTCGTGCTCAAGACCGTCTTCTTCGGCCTGGCCGTGGCCCTGATTCCGACCGCCGCCATCCTCGAGCTGCAGCGCTATCCGCGCCGCGTCAACTCCACCGTGCAGCCGGGCGCGCTGCGCCTGCTGTTCGTGCTCCTGGTGATCGAGGCCGCCTCGCTCGCCCTCAAGTACATCTGAACCCAAACAACAAGAACAGGACACCATGACCGAAGCTTTGCCGGACGAACCGAAACATGTCGAACTCAAGGCGATGATCCTGCTGGTGGCGATCGGCATCCTGGTCGCCGCCTTTTTCGGCTACGTGATGCACGCGCGCGGCGTGTTCGAGCCGACCCAACGCCTGATCCTCGAGACCGACGATTCGTCCGGCGTCATCCCCGGCATGGACATGAGCTTCGCCGGCTTCCCGATCGGGCGCGTCAGCCAGGTCGAACTGTCCCCGGAAGGCAAGGTGCGCATCCTGGTCGACGTGCAGAGCAAGGACGCCAAGTGGCTGCGCACCTCGAGCGTGTTCACGCTGGAGTCGAGCATCGTCGGCGAGACCCGGCTGCGCGCCTTCACCGGCCTGCTGAACGACCCGCCGCTCCCCGCCGGCGCCACGCGCCAGGTGTTGCGCGGCGACGCCACCGCCGAGATCCCGCGCATCGTCGCCACCGCCCGGGCGCTGCTGGAGAACCTGGAAACGATGACGGCCAACGATTCCGACATCAACGCCAGCCTGGCCAACATCAATGCCGTCACAGGCCGCATGAACGGTCCCGGCGGCGTGCTGGGCGGGGTGATGGGCGGCGATGCCGAGGCGCGCAGGCTGCGCGAGGCGCTCGACCGCATCAATTCCCTGCTCGGCAAGACCGAGCAGCGCGTCTATGGCAAGGACGGCGTCATGGACGACACCCAGGCCGCGATCCGCCAGCTGCACGTGGTGCTGCAGGACGCCAGCACCACGCTCAAGAAGGCCGA
Organism: Massilia sp. X63; assembly: GCF_041023745.1. Taxonomy (NCBI): domain Bacteria; kingdom Pseudomonadati; phylum Pseudomonadota; class Betaproteobacteria; order Burkholderiales; family Oxalobacteraceae; genus Massilia; species Massilia sp. X63. The sequence goes on along the minus strand of NZ_JBFTEF010000010.1, from coordinate 89,877 downwards.
CGCGGTGCTGGTCGAGGCCCAGGCCGTGGGCAAGAACGCGCGCATGGCCACCGAGGACCTGGGCGCGCTGCGCGCCGAGGTCGACGCCAGCCTGCGCAAGGTGAACCGCCTGGTCGACGAGATCAACCGCAAGTGGCCGTTCGCCCGCAAGAACGAGGAGATCAAGCTGCCATGAGAATTCTGAGCCTGGTTGCGCTGCTGGCCCTGTCCGCCTGCGCCAGCAAACCCCTGCCGCCCGACTGGCAGCTTGATGCCAAGGGCGCCCTCGACGGCTCGGTCGAGGACTACCTGAAGGGCCGCAGCGCCGCGGCCGCCGCCGAATTCCGCAGCGCGCGCAGCGCCACCACCAGCACCGGCCGGGCCGACTACGTGGCCCAGGTCGAGCTGGTGCGCTGCGCGGCCCAAGTGGCCAGCCTCGATTTCGACGACTGCCCCGGCTACGCCGCGCTGGCCCCTGATGCGACGCCGGAACAGCGCGCCTACGCCGACTACCTGTACGGTCGCTGGCAGGGCCTGAATGCGACGCTCCTGCCCGAGCAGCACCGTCCCGTGCTCGCCACGGGGCAGGTGGCGGCCGTGGCCGATCCGCTGGCGCGCCTGGTGGCGGCCGGGGCGGCCTTCAAGGCCGGGCGCATCACGCCCGACGGCATTACGCAGGCGATCGACACCGCCTCCAGCCAGGGCTGGCGCCGTCCGCTGCTGGCCTGGCTGGGCGTGCAGGCGCAGCGCGCCGAAGCCGCCGGCGATGCACAGGAAGTGCAGCGCATCCGGCGCCGGATCGCGCTGGCGTCGGGCTGAACCGGAAGTGAGCCGGGGCCGGCCGGAATAAACAGCGTCTTCCTCGGCCCAAGCGATAGTTTCCGGTGCACAATGCAAGTGTATCCACTACGCATACGCGCCATGACTGCTCCCGTCTCCGCGCCGGTCGCCTGCGACGATCCCGGCGTTTATCGCACCCTGCTCGAGTCGACCAAGGCCATCCCCTGGCGCATCGACTGGGCCACCATGCGCTTTACCTACATCGGGCCGCAGATCGAGGCGCTGCTCGGCTGGAGCCCGGCCAGCTGGCAGACGGTGCACGACTGGGCCGACCGCATCCATGTCGATGACCGCGAGAAGACCGTCAACTTCTGCGTGGCCCAGTCGCAGGCGGGGGCGGACCACGAGGCCGACTACCGGGCATTGCGGCCGGACGGGGATGTCGTCTGGATCCGCGACGTCGTGCACGTGCTGCGGCGCCAGGACGGCAGCGTCGAGGCGCTGGTCGGCTTCATGTTCGACATCACCGAGCGCAAGCAGGCCGAGGACAAGATCCTGCAGCTGCAGCGCGAACTCGAAGTACTGTCTTACCGCGACAGCCTGACCGGCGTAGCCAACCGGCGCATGTTCGACACCCTGTATCCGGTCGAATGGGCCAAGGCGCGCGCCACCGGCGCACCCCTGTCGGTGCTGATGGTCGACATCGACTACTTCAAGCAGTACAACGACCACTACGGCCACATGCAGGGCGACGAGTGCCTGCGCGAGGTGGCGGCGGCGCTCGATGCGGGCGCCTCGCGCACGCGCGACCTGTGTGCGCGGCTCGGCGGCGAGGAGTTCGTCCTGCTGCTGCCGGCCACCGACGCCGAATCGGCGCGCACCGTGGCGGAACGCTGCCGCAAGCTGCTGGCGCAAAAGAAGTTGCCGCATGCGCGCTCGGGCGTGGGGCGGCTGGTCACGGTGAGTATCGGTGCAGGGACGATCGTGCCCGGCTTCAAGGACGATCCGGCGGTGTTCCTGGACCGGATCGACCGCCGCCTGTACCAGGCCAAGTCGGCCGGGCGCGATCAGGTCTGCGACACTGAGACTTGACCCTGCGAGACTGCACCCTGCGAGTCTTGACCCTGTGAGGCCTGGCGCGCCGCGGCTTGATCGGGCGCGGTCCGCAGCGCCCATGGCAGCATGTTGTGGATGGTGGTCGCCGCCAGCGCCGCCTGGCCGGTCGCCACGGCGATCTGGTTCAGCCCGCGGGTGACGTCGCCGACCGCGAACAGGCCCGGCACCGTGGTGCGGCAATGGTCGTCCACCAGCAGCTTGCGGCACTCCACTGTTTCCGCGCCCAGGGAGCTGGCCAGGTCGGAGCGCGCGTTTTCGCCCAGCATCGGGTAGAACACGTCGCAGCGGTAGTCTTCGCCGTCCCGCGTGTGCAGGATCGGTTTCATGTCTTCGCTCATGGTCACGCCGGCCAGCGGCGAATCGATGTAGCGCACATTGGCGGCCGCCAGGCGCTGGCGGTCCTCGTCGTTGAGCGTCGGTTCGGGGCCGCGCTCGAACAGCAGCACGTCGGTGCTGAAGGTGCGCATGAACAGGGCGTGGCCGACCGGGTTGGCCTCGGAAGTGACCACGCCGATGCGCTTGTCGATCACGTCCCAGCCGTCGCACACCGGGCACAGGCGCACGGCGCCGCAGCGCACCGCCTCGTCCCAGCGTTCGACCGGCATGCCGGCGTCGGCCACGCCGCTGGCCAGCAGCACGGTGAGGGCACGGATCTGGCAGGGCGCGGCGTCGCCGGCCGGGGCATAGTCGGCCACGAAGACGCCGTCCTCCAGGCGCAGGTCGAGGATTTCGCCGGGCATCACGCTGCCGCCGTAGTTGGCGAGCTGGGCGCGCAGGTTCTCGAGGAGCTGCATGCCGTTGATGCCTTCCGGGAAGCCCGGGTAATTGTGCGAGACCGGAATCCAGGACAGGCGGCTATTGCCCTTGTCGACCAGGGCGACATGGCGGGTGAAGCGGCGCAGGTAGACCGCGGCCGTGAGTCCGGCCGGGCCGCCGCCGATGATCAGGGTGTCGAATACTGTGCGGGAGCAATCCATGGGAGGGATTATGCTGGCCGCGCAGGCCCGCGCGTATCGGCGTGCCGGCCTGCCGCAGGTAAGAACGGGCTTACAAGAAGGCTGCGCTGGCTACAGCGACTTGCCGCCGGCCGCTTCCGGCTGCAGGGTCACGTGGTCGATGCCGTGCTTTTCGCGCAGCATCGCGCGCACCTCGTCCAGCACGGCCGGCCAGCGTTCCAGGCTGGCGATTTCGAGGTGGCCGATCAGGGCAGGGTGGCCCGGCGACATGTCCCATACGTGCAGGTCGTGCACGTCGAGCACGCCCTCGACCGCCTTCAGGTCGGCGCCCACCACCATGTAGTCGATCTCGTGCGGCACGCCCTCCATCAGGAAATGGTAGGACTCGCGCAGGATGCCGCTGGTCGAGCGCAGGATCAGCAGCGCCACGAAGATCGACAGGATCGGGTCGACCCGCACCCAGCCGGTGAAGTAGATGATGGCGCCGGAGGCGATCGCCGCGATCGAGCCGAGCAGGTCGCCCATCACGTTGATGAGTGCGGCGCGGGTGTTGATGCTGTGGTTGTCGCGCGACAGGATCCAGGCCACCAGCAGGTTGATCGAGGCGCCGATGGCGGCCACCACCAGCACCACGCCGCCCTGCACGTCTTCCGGATGCAGTAGGCGCTGCACCGCTTCCCAGGCGATCCAGGCCACCAGCGCCAGCATCGCCAGGCTGTTGACGAACGCGGCCAGCGCTTCGGCGCGCACGAAGCCGAACGAATGGCGGCTCGACGGCGGGCGCTTGGCAATGGCCTGGGCCAGCAGCGCCAGGCCGAGGGCGGCGGCGTCGGTGACCATGTGGCCGGCGTCCGAGATCAGGGCCAGCGAGTTCGACATGAAGCCGGTGAAGACTTCGATGACGGCGAACAGCATGGTCAGGCCGAGCGCCATCGCCAGCGCCGCCTGGCTGCGCCCCTCGATCACGTGGGTATGGCTGGCGTCGCCGTCGAGGTGGGCGTGCAGGTGCTCGGAAGAGGGTTCGGCTTGCTTGGTAGGCATCATGTGGCATGGCGATTTATACAAGCTTCCAGTGTAAAGCAAAGCCTTGCCGGAGGCGCTGGCAGGCTCGCCAGGAAACTTTTTCTGTGACAAGCCTTGCTTAAGGCGGGCGCGCTCCCTATAATGGCGGCATCGGGCGGTTAGTTCAGCTGGTTAGAATACTTGGTCGACATCCAAGGGGTCGCAGATTCGAATTCTGCACCGCCCACCAGAACACTCAGTAAGATTTGGTAAGAGCGAGAAAGGCATCGACGGTTATGACACCGCGAACTACGACTATGTTGTGGGGGAATCGCTAGACGCGGTACGGTGGTCTTTTGTCCAAAGAAGCTCGACAACACTGAAGAAAACGCGCCTGGAGCGCGTTTTTTTTCGTCCAGATCGTCCGGCTTTCAATATTTTCAACATTTCACGGCGCGCTGCGCCACATTGGAGAACAGCAATGCTCAACGTTCGACTTCCAGATGGCTCCAGCCGCCAGTTCGACGGCCCTGTCACCGTCGCCCAAGTGGCCCAGAACATCGCGCCGAGCCTGGCCAAGGCTGCGCTGGCGGGCAAGGTCAACGGCAGGGTCGTCGATACTTCCTTCCTGATCGAGGAGGACGCCGACCTGGCGATCGTCACCGACCGCGATCCGGACGGCCTCGAGGTCATCCGCCACTCGACCGCCCACCTGCTGGCCCATGCCGTCAAGGAGTTGTTCCCGGAAGCCCAGGTCACCATCGGCCCGGTGATCGAGAACGGTTTCTACTACGACTTCTCGTACAAGCGCCCGTTCACCCCGGATGACCTGGCGGCGATCGAGAAGAAGATGGCGGAACTGGCCAAGAAGGACCAGCCGGTCACCCGCAAGGTGCTGCCGCGCGACGAGGCGGTCAGCTACTTCAAGTCGATCGGCGAAGACTACAAGGCCGAGATCATCGCCTCGATTCCGGCGGGCGAGGACGTGTCGCTGTACGAGCAGGGCGGTTTCACCGACCTGTGCCGCGGCCCGCACGTGCCATCGACCGGCAAGCTGAAGGTCTTCAAGCTGATGAAGCTGGCGGGCGCCTACTGGCGCGGCGACTCCAAGAACGAGATGCTGCAGCGCGTGTATGGCACCGCCTGGACCAGGAAGGAAGACCAGGAGCAGTACCTGCACATGCTGGAGGAAGCCGAAAAGCGCGACCACCGGAAAATCGGCAAGCAGCTGGACTTCTTCCACTTCCAGGACGAGGCCCCGGGCCTGATCTTCTGGCACCCGAAGGGCTGGACCATCTGGCAGCAGGTCGAGCAGTACATGCGCAAGACTTACCAGACCACCGGCTACAACGAAGTCAAGGCGCCGCAGATCATCGACGTCACCCTGTGGCAGAAAACCGGCCACTGGGACAACTATCGTGAAAACATGTTCACGACCGAGTCCGAGAACCGCACCTACGCCCTGAAGCCGATGAACTGCCCGGGCCACGTGCAGATCTATAACGCCGGCCTGCGCTCCTACCGCGACCTGCCGCTGCGCTACGGCGAGTTCGGCCAGTGCCACCGCAACGAGTCCTCGGGCGCGCTGCATGGCCTGATGCGCGTGCGCGGCTTCACCCAGGACGACGGCCACGTGTTCTGCACCGAAGAGCAGATTGCGCCGGAAGTGGTCGCCTTCCACGCCCAGGCGATGAAGGTGTACGAGGACTTCGGCTTCGAGAACATCGACGTCAAGATCGCCCTGCGTCCGGAAAACCGTATCGGTTCAGACGAGGTGTGGGACCAGGCCGAAGAGGCGCTGCGTTCGGCGCTGCGCGGCTGCGGCGTGGAATGGACCGAGCTGCCGGGCGAGGGCGCCTTCTACGGCCCGAAGATCGAGTACCACCTGAAGGACAGCCTGGGCCGCCCATGGCAGGTCGGCACCATGCAGGTCGACTTCTCGATGCCGGGCCGCCTCGGTGCGGAATATGTTGCAGAAGACAACACCCGCAAGGTGCCGGTCATGCTGCACCGCGCGATCGTCGGCTCGATGGAGCGCTTCATCGGCATCCTGATCGAGAACTACGCCGGTGCGCTGCCGCTGTGGCTGGCGCCGGTGCAGGTGGCGGTCTTGAATATCTCGGATGCGCAGGCAGATTATGTGAAGCAGGTCGAAGCCAAGCTGCGCGCGGCCGGCATCCGTGTTCACGCTGATTTGCGGAACGAGAAGATTACTTATAAAATTCGCGAGCATTCTGTCCAAAAACTGCCGTACATTCTGGTTGTTGGCGATAAAGAACGTGAAGCAAACACCGTGGCCGTGCGTGCCCGCGGCAATGTCGATCTCGGCGTGATGCCGGTCGACGCGCTCGTGGAGCGCCTGGTTGGCGAAGTTGCCGCCAAGGCGAAATAATACCGCCGGTCTACTTTCATACTTTCAAAGGAAACGACATAGCTACTGACAAACAGCATCGCATCAACGGCGAGATCACCCATCCCGAAATGCGCCTGAACGGTGTGGATAACGAACCACTGGGCATCGTGAGCCTGGCGGAAGCGTTCCGCATGGCCGAGGAAAAGAACGTCGACCTGGTCGAGATCGCGCCGAACGCGGTCCCGCCGGTCTGCCGCCTGATGGACTACGGCAAGTTCAAGTACTCCGAGCAGAAGAAGGCGCACGAAGCCAAGCTGAAGCAGAAGATCATCCAGGTCAAGGAAGTCAAGTTCCGTCCGGGTACCGATGAAGGCGACTACAGCATCAAGCTGCGCAACCTCATCAAGTTCCTGGAAGAGGGCGACAAGACCAAGATCACGCTGCGCTTCCGCGGCCGTGAAATGGCGCACCAGGACATCGGCATGCGCATGCTCGAGCGCCTGCGCGGCGACCTGGAAGAATTTGGCCAGGTCGAGCAGTTCCCGAAGCTCGAGGGGCGCCAGATGATCATGGTGGTTGCGCCGAAGAAAAAGAAGTAATCCCCAGGGATACTTCGCCGACGTCAGATTGGCCGGCCGGGTCCGGGCTCCAGCGCAAGCTGGGCCTGGGCCCGGCCTTTGTTCGTTTGTACGGCTCGCGTCGGTCCGTGCAAGCGCGTCGTTCCGGCGCAGGCCGGAACGCGGGCTTCGAAGCCGCGCCGCCGGTGATGTGGGTGTGCAGCAAAACCCGCGGCAAGCTTGGGCCATTTCGGCAGAAACTGTGCTATCATCTGCGGTTCCTGTTTTTAACAAGCAGGTTGTAGTCGGCAGGTAGTGGCGTCGGCTGCAAGACAAGTGAAAGCAGGCATCCAAGAGCAGCGTTGCCGCCACCTGCAATCCTGTCGTATAGAGGCTGTCCGTAACAGGGCAGAATACTATGCCAAAAATGAAAACCAAAAGCTCCGCGAAGAAGCGTTTTCGCGTGCGTCCGGGTGGTACCGTCAAGTCGGGTATGGCGTTCAAGCGTCACATCCTGACCAAGAAGACCACCAAGAACAAGCGTCAACTGCGCGGCACCCGTAACATCAATGCGTCGGACGTCACCAGCGTCTACCGCATGATGCCTTCCGCTTAATCTCACTAATCATCTACAAAGGGAGCTAATATGCCTCGAGTAAAACGTGGGGTTACTGCACGTGCCCGTCACAAGAAGGTCCTTGAACTTGCCAAAGGCTACCGTGGTCGCCGCAGCAAGGTATTCCGTATTGCCAAGCAAGCAGTCATGCGTGCTGGCCAGTACGCATACCGCGACCGCCGCAACAAGAAGCGCGTCTTCCGCGCACTGTGGATCACCCGTATCAACGCGGCATCGCGTTCGCACGGCATGACCTACAGCGCCTTCATGAACGGCCTGAAGAAGTCCGGGATTGAACTGGACCGTAAAGTCCTGGCCGACATGGCAGTGCACGACAAGCCGGCATTTGCCGCGATTGTCACCGCCGCCAAGGCCAAGCTGGCTGCCTAATCAGTCAGTTAGCTAGCAAGACCAGCGCCGGACTTTCGGGTCTGGTGCAAAAAGAGCGGGGCACGGTTGAACAACCTGTGCCCCGTTTTTGATTGTGGCTCCTGCCACCACCCAAACAGGAAAAGAACAAGCATGCAATCGCTGGAAGATCTCGTCTCCGCCGCACAGGCCGATTTCGCCGCCGCCGCGGACGCCGCCGCGCTCGAAAATGCAAAAGCCAAATACCTGGGCAAGACCGGCCAGGTCACCGACCTGATGAAGGGCCTGGGCAAGCTCGACCCCGAACAGCGCAAGGCGCAGGGCGCCCTGATCAATGCCGCCAAAGAAAAAATCGAACAGGCACTGACCGCCCGCCGCGACGCCCTGGCCAATGCCCAGCTCGAAGCGCGCCTGAATCTGGAGGCCATCGACGTGACCCTGCCGGGCCGCGGCCGCGCAAAGGGCGGCATCCACCCGGTGATGCGCACCTGGGAGCGCGTCGAACAGATCTTCCGCTCGATCGGCTTCGACGTGGCCGACGGCCCCGAGATCGAGACCGACTGGACCAATTTCACCGCACTGAACAGCCCGGAAAACCACCCGGCCCGTTCGATGCAGGACACCTTCTACATCGAAGGCAAGGACAGCACCGGCAAACCGCTGCTGCTGCGCACCCACACCAGTCCGATGCAGGTGCGCTACGCGCGCACCCACACCCCGCCGATCAAGGTGATCGCACCGGGCCGCACCTACCGCGTCGACAGCGACGCCACCCACTCGCCGATGTTCCACCAGGTCGAAGGCCTGTGGATCGGCGAGGACATCAGCTTCGCCGACCTCAAGGGCGTGTACCTGAACTTCGTCAAGGCCTTCTTCGAGACCGACGACCTGCAGGTGCGCTTCCGCCCGTCCTACTTCCCGTTCACCGAACCGTCGGCCGAGATCGACATCGCCTTCGGCTCCGGTCCGCTCAAGGGCCGCTGGCTCGAGGTCTCGGGGGCCGGCCAGGTGCACCCGACCGTCGTCCGCAACTTCGGACTGGATCCGGAAAAGTTCATCGGTTTCGCGTTCGGCTCCGGCCTCGAGCGCCTGACCATGCTGCGCTACGGGATCAACGACCTGCGCCTGTTCTACGAGGGCGATCTGCGATTCCTGAAGCAGTTTAATTAATCCGGGTGCTGATTCAGTACGCTCAGTCATAAATATAAGTCACGCGCTGACGAGGTAAAAAGAACATGCAATTCTCCGAAAACTGGCTCCGTTCCATGGTCGATCCGAAGATGACTTCGGATGAACTGTCCCACCTCTTGACCATGTCCGGCCTCGAAGTCGAGGAAGTCGAAGCGGTCGCGCCGCCGTTCACCAACGTGGTGGTGGCCGAGGTCAAGGAAGTCGCCAAGCACCCGGACGCCGACCGCCTGAACGTCTGCCAGGTAGACGTCGGCAGCGGCACCCTGCTCAACATCGTGTGCGGCGCGCCGAATGTGCGCGCGGGCATGAAGGCGATCTGCGCCAAGGCCGGCGCCGTGCTGCCGCCGGGCGCCGACGGCAAGCCTTTCGCGATCAAGGTCGGCAAGCTGCGCGGCGTCGAGTCGCAGGGCATGATGTGCTCGGCCAAGGAACTGAAGATCTCGGAAGAGAGCAGCGGCCTGATGGAACTGCCGGCGGACGCACCGGTGGGCGCCGACATCCGCGACTACCTCGGCCTGGACGACCTGAAGTTCACCATCAAGCTGACCCCGAACAAGGCGGACTGCCTGTCGGTGCTGGGCGTGGCGCGCGAAGTGGCGGCCCTGACCGGCACCCCGCTGCACGTACCGACCACCAAGCAGGTGGCGGTGAGCACCGATGAGGTCCTGCCGGTGAAGATCTCGGCCCCCGACCTGTGCGGCCGCTTCTCGGGCCGCGTCATCCGCGGCCTGGATGCGCGCGCCGCGACGCCGGACTGGATGAAGCAGCGCCTCGAGCGTAGCGGCCAGCGTTCGGTGTCGGCCCTGGTCGACATCTCGAACTACGTGATGCTGGAAGTCGGTCGTCCCTCGCACGTGTTCGACCTGAACAAGATCCACGGCGGCCTGGACGTGCGCTGGGGCAAGAAGGGCGACACCCTCAAGCTCCTCAACGGCAATACCGTCGAGGTCGACGAGTGGGTCGGCGTGATCGCCGACGACAAGGAAATCGAATCGCTGGCCGGCATCATGGGCGGCGATTCCACTGCCGTCACCCTGGACACCACCGACATCTACCTGGAAGCCGCGTTCTGGTGGCCGAACGCCATCCAGGGCCGCGCCCGCAAGTACAACTTCTCGACCGACGCGGCGCACCGCTTCGAGCGCGGCGTGGACTATGCGACCACGGTCGAGCACCTCGAGCGCATCACCGCCCTGATCGTCGAGATCTGCGGCACCGGCGCTACCCGCGTCGGTCCGGTCGACGACCAGGCCGTCAAGCTGCCGCAGCGCCAGCCGGTGGCCATGCGCACCGCCCGCGCCGCCAAGGTGATCGGCGTGCCGCTCACCGACGAAGTCGTGGCCGACATCTTTACCCGCCTGCAGCTGCCGTTCACCTTTGAAGCAGGCGTGTTCCACGTGACCTCGCCCTCGTACCGCTTCGACATCGAGATCGAGGAAGACCTGATCGAGGAAGTGGCGCGCGTGTATGGCTTCGAGAACATCCCGACCCGTCCGCCGGTGGCGCCGACGGCGATGCTGATCGAGCCCGAAAACACCCGTTCGCTGTTCGCGATCCGCCACCAGCTGGCCGACCTGGGTTACCAGGAAGTGGTGAACATGAGCTTCGTGGAAGCGCAGTGGGAGCAGGATTTCGCGGCCAACGCCGATCCGATCCGCCTGCAGAACCCGATCGCCAGCCAGCTGAGCGTGATGCGCTCGAACCTGGTGGGCAGCCTGCTGGCCAACGTGCGCTACAACGTCAACCGCAAGGCCGGCCGTGTGCGCGTATTCGAAGTCGGCGCGGTATTCAAGCGTAACCCGCAAGCCCAGGACGGCCCGCTGTCGGTGGCCGGTTTCGACCAGCCCAAGCGCGTCGCCGCCATCGCCTATGGCCCCTTCGTCGACGAGCAGTGGGGCGAGAAGACCCGTGCGGTCGACTTCTTCGACGTCAAGGCCGACCTGGAGGCGCTGTTTGCCCCGGCCGTGCTGCGCTTCGTGAAGGGCGAGCATCCGGCGCTGCACCCGGGCCGCAGCGCCTTCGTCGAACTGGGCGGCAAGCAAATCGGTTTCATCGGCGAACTGCACCCGCGCTGGCTGCAGAAGTACGACCTGCCGCAGGCGCCGGTCCTGTTCGAGGTCGACGCCGAGGCGCTCTGCCTGCGCGCCGTGCCTGCCTACACCGAGATTTCCAAGTTCCCGGGCGCGACCCGCGACCTGGCGCTGGTGGTGAAGCAGGGCGTGTCGGCCCAGGAAGTGCTGGACACCTTCCATGCCGAAATCGCCGCGCATCCGGGCGGCAAGATCGTGCAAGCCGTTGTTTTGTTTGATGAATACCGCGGCAAGGGCCTGGAGACGGATGAAAAAAGCCTTGCTTTCCGCTTTGGCTTGCAAGATACTCAATCGACGCTGCAGGACGACGCGGTGGACGCCATCATGGCGGCCGTGGCCCGTGCGGCACAAGAAAAAGTCGGCGCAAAGCTGCGTGCATGATGTGCTGAAAGGGCGCTCCCCGGAGCGCCTCACATCGTTCCAAAACATCGTTTCTTGAAGGTAGGGCTTCAAAATTAATAACAACGACCTTGATTCGGCCGTGTTCCAGGAAGCACTGGCGGCCGATCTGCATCGCGCGACGCAAGTGGCGCGGATGCGGAAGGAAGCTGAGAAAGAACTGCCGACCCTGACCAAGGCCGAGCTGGCGGAACTGCTGTTCGAGCAGGTCGGCCTGAACAAGCGCGAAGCCAAGGACATGGTCGAGACTTTCTTTGACGAGATCCGCAACGCGCTCGAGCGCGGCGAAGCGGTCAAGCTGTCCGGCTTCGGCAACTTCCAGTTGCGCGACAAGCCGCAGCGGCCCGGCCGCAACCCGAAAACCGGGGAAGAGATCCCCATCACGGCGCGCCGCGTCGTGACTTTCCACGCCAGCCAGAAGCTCAAGGGAATGGTCGAGGAGACCAGTCCTCCAAGTAACTCGCTGGCCCGAGCTGCCTGAGTGCCAGATTAGATGAGCGACCGACCGAACAAGCCTGAACCTGTTGTCCTGCCGCCGATTCCGGCGAAGCGTTATTTCACGATCGGTGAAGTCAGCGACTTATGCGGCGTCAAGCCGCACGTGCTGCGTTACTGGGAGCAGGAATTTACCCAGCTAAAGCCGGTCAAACGCCGAGGTAACCGTCGTTATTACCAGCACCACGAGGTGCTGCTGATCCGCCGCATCCGCGAACTGCTCTACGAGCAGGGCTTCACCATCAGCGGTGCACGCAATCGCCTCGACGGCCGCGTCCATGAACTGGCCAGTGCGCACGAAGCCGAACTGCCGCCGCCGGCGCCTGCCGTCGACATCGAGGCGGTGCGGGCCGAATTGCTGGACATCCTCGCGTTTCTCAAGCACGGCAGCAGCGCCAGCGCCGCCTGACGGGGCGCCCGCGTGCCGTTCGGTGTGTGGGTGCGCGGAAGCCTGGTCGCGTTTGTCCTCGTCAAATTCATCGATTCGACCCTGTGCGGCCTGTCTTCACACGCCGCGCATAACTCAGCAAGTGTGTGCTGTTGATGCCCCGCGCCATAGTGATAGAATGTCACCTGCGGTCATGCTGACATCAACGCATGCAAGCCGGGGCGTTAGCACGGACCTGGCACTTTCCTGACAAGGGAAAATTTAAGGGAAGACAATGATACGCGTTGCCATTTGTGACGATCACCAAATAGTTCGAGCAGGATTCAAACAGATTTTCTCGTCGTCGGGCGAATTCGAAGTCGTCGCCGAAGGCGCTACCGGGCGCGAAGCCCTCGACATCGCCCGTCGCGAGATCTGCGACGTGCTCCTGCTCGACATCGCGATGCCCGACCAGAGCGGCATCGACATCCTGCGCACCATCCGCCAGGGCCAGCCCAATTTGCCGGTGCTGATCCTGTCCGGCTATCCGGCGCAGCAGTACGCGCTCAACCTGTTCAAGATGGGCGCGAACGGCTACCTGAACAAGGAATGCGAGGCCGACGAGCTCAAGACCGCGGTGCGCACCGTGTACCAGGGGCGCCGCTACGTAAGCTCGACCGTGGGCGAGTTGCTGGCGCAGAGCTTCGACCGCGATCCGAACACGGCGCTGCACACCGAGCTGTCGGACCGCGAGTTCCAGGTCTTCCTGCGCCTGGCCAAGGGGGCGACCGTGTCGGACATCGGCAATGCGCTGTCGCTGTCGATCAAGACCGTCTCCACCTACCGCACCCGCATCATGGAAAAGATGGGCCTGCAGTCGAATAGCGACCTGACCTATTACGCCATGAAGAACAACCTGCTCGACTGAGTTGCCTTCCGCACGCGCCGGCCTGCCGGCGCGTTGACTGTCCTCCCGCCGCCGGTCGTCCGCACCGCAGCTGAACTCGCCAGCCGAGCTCGCCGTTTGTTTCCAAACCTTACAAAAATTTCGCTGCGGTGCAACATTTGTATTGCATACCGCCCCGTATGCGCGCACACTTGCAGGCGTCGGCCACCCAGCATTTGCGCATTCATCGAGGCTGGCATGCGCGTAACGTTTCACGGGTTTTGACTGCGCTGCACTGTCGCGCTAACGCGACTATAATCGGCGCGGACGGCATAAGTTGCGCGAAAGGAAGCCCATGTACTTTTCCACTGCCTTCGATGGCAAGCGGTTGCGCGGCCTGCCGCTCTCCAAGACCCTGTTGTGCGTGGCCTGCGTGGTCATCCTGGTCATCAACGCGGTGTTCCTGATCCGCAACCTGGACGACTTGCGCTCGGCCAACGCGCTGCAGGCCCAGACCGCGCGCGTGTCCGACGAGCTTCAATTGCTCAACCTACTGGTGACCGACGCCGAAAGCGGATTGCGCGGCTATTTTCTGTCCGGCTCGGAAGTGAACCTGGGCCCGCTGCATGCGGCGCCCCAGCAGATCGACAACCAGCTGCGCGCCCTCGGCGTGCTGCTCGCCGACAATCCCTCGCAGACCAGGAACCTGAACCAACTGCGCAGCCTGGTCCAGCGCAAGCTCGGCCTGATGCACCAGGCGCTCGAGGTTTACCGCCGCGGCGGGCTGGTCGACATCGTGGCCATTTCCGCGGCGGCCGACGAGCGCGGCCAGATGGACGAGATCCGCCTGCAGGTCGTGATCATGACGCGCGAACAGAACGAATTGCTGGCCGCGCGCACCCATGCCTTCTACGAACAGTCGCGCCGCACCGTGCTGCTCGGCGTCGGCATCAATGCGGCCGCGATCCTGGTGATCCTGCTGTTCCATAACCTGGTGCAGCGCAGCTTCGGCCTGCGCCTGGAGGCCGAGCGCGCGCTGCAGCTGACCAACGACAGCCTGGAAGCCATCGTTGCCGAGCGTACCGAACAGCTGTCGGTCCTGTCGCGTCACCTGATCAAGGTATCGGAAGAAGAAAAATCGCGGCTGGCGCGCGAACTGCACGACGAGATGGGCGCCAACCTGACCGCCATCGGCATGGACATGACCACGGTCAGCGAACAGCTCAGGGCTTCGCATCCGGAACTGGTGGCCATGCTGGGGCGGGCGCGCCGGACCCTGGTCGATACCGTCCAGCTGAAGCGCCGCATCATCGAGAACCTTCGCCCCAGCCTGCTCGACAACATGGGCCTGTCGGCCGCGCTGCAGAGCTATTGCGCCGATTACGCGCGCGTCACCGCGCTCGACTGCGACGCGCTGATCGACGCCGAGGCCGATCGTGCCGGCCCGATGCAGGCGATCGCGCTGTTCCGCATCACCCAGGAAGCCCTCAACAACATCGCCAAGTACGCCCAGGCGCGCACCGTGATCGTCAACCTGACGCGCGAACCGGGCGGCTGGGAACTGGAAATAACGGACGACGGCATCGGCATTCCCGCCGACGCGATGGCGCGCTCGAAATCGCACGGCCTGCTCGGAATGCGCGAACGGGCGCTGCTGCTGGGCGGCACCCTCAGCGTCGAGCGCGGCGTGAATGGGGTCGGCACCTGCGTGCAGGCCTGGATTCCGGCGGCGGCGCCGGGCGGCGACGGCGCCCATGGGGTAGCGCCGATCATGGCGAGCGTGGAAACGACAACGCCGTCCCGGATGGCGGGAACGGCGTTGGAAGGGCAATCGGGCAAGGCGCCCGACGGGGCCCGGGTCAGTTCTTAGCGCGCCACATCCGACAGCAGGCGATCGTATTCCGACTTGGCGACCTTGTAGCATTCGCCGGCGTATTCTTCCAGGCCTGCGCGGTCGAGGACGGTGATGTTGCCGCGGCGGTACTGGATCAGGCCTTCGTCCTGCAGCTTGCCGGCGGCGGCGGTGATGCTTTCGCGGCGCACGCCCAGCATGATCGAGATGAGTTCTTGGGTCACCTTCAGCTCGTTGCTGGCCGAACGGTCCAGGCGGTCGAGCAGCCAGCGGCACAGTTTCTGCTCGATCGAGCTGTGGCGGCCGCCGACGGCGTTCTGGGCCATCTGGGCGAACAGGGCGTTGGTGTAGCGCATCAGGAGCTGCGGCAGGGCGCCGCCCTTGTTGAAGGCGTCACGCAGGAACTGGGTCTTGAGGCGGTAGCCGTAGCCGGCGCTCTGCACCACGGCGCTGCAGGTAGCGCGCTCGCCCATGAACAGCGATACGCCGACCGCGCCTTCGTGGCCGACCACCGCGATCTCGGTGGTGGCGCCATCTTCCATCACATACAGCAGCGACACGATTGCGGTCGTCGGAAAATACACGTATTCCAATTTGCTGCCATACTCGAATAACTCTTTGCCAAATGGCAGTGGGACAAGTTCCAGTTGCTCGAACAGGCTTTCCAGGTCTTGGCGGGGCAGGGCGGCGAGCAGTTCGTTCTGCTGGGTGCCGCTGTAGCTGACAACGGGGCGGGACGCGGCTTTCACAGTCTCACTCGTGGCTGGGATCTTGTGCTGCGCTTTGTGCGTACCACCAAGTTGAGTGTTGTTCATTTTCTGTCCTCTTATCTCTAACATGCGTCGGTTTGCGATTGTTTGAGGTCTTGTTTTCGTTTCCTCATCGCGATGTGTGTACATTAAAGCTATAGTCCGCTGCCGAACATAAGATTAGCAGTCGCACCTGTGTAGGCTTGGCGCAGGCGGTTTTGTCAGTCCAGTCCTACTAGGCAGATGTCGTTCTGTCATGGCCTTTTGTTTTGCCAAGGAAACGCCTGTGCGCGGAATTCCCGCATAATGTGACTTTCCTATTTTCCTGACACGACATGTCCTTGTCCCTGCTGCTGGTCGAAGACGACGCCCTGCTGGCCGACGGCCTGGTGCGCACGCTGGAGGCGCACGAGATGCAGGTCGAACTGCTGCGCGACGGCCTGGGCGCCGACGCCCGGCTGCAGGGCAGCCTGCCCACGCTGGTGGTGCTCGATATCGGCCTGCCCGGCATCGACGGCTTCGAAGTGCTGCGCCGCCTGCGCGCCCGCGGCGCCACCATCCCGGTGTTGTTGCTGACCGCGCGCGATGCGGTCGAGGACCGCGTGCGTGGGCTGGAAAGCGGTGCCGACGACTATCTGGTCAAACCCTTCGCCACGGCGGAACTGGTGGCGCGCATCCGTGCGCTGGCGCGGCGCGTGGCGCCCGCGCCCCGCCAGGTCGGGCTCGGGCGCCTCAGCCTCGACAGTGCCACCCGCCGTGCCCGCGTAGGCGAACGCCCGCTCGAACTGTCGGCGCGCGAGTGGGGCGTGCTCGAATATCTGCTGCAGCATGTGGGGCGCGTGGTGTCGAAGCAGCAGATCATCGACGCCATCGCTCCCTGGGGCGACGACCTGACCCTGAATGCGGTCGAGGTCTACGTCTCGCGCCTGCGCCTGAAGCTGGAAGGCGCCGGGGTGGCGATCCGCACCATCCGCGGCTTCGGCTACCTGCTCGAAGCAACGCCGCCCGCCCACTGAGCGCGATGACCAGCATTCGCCTGCGCCTGCTCAAGTGGCTGGTCGCTCCCATCCTCGTGTTCAACCTGCTGGCCGCCAGCCTGACCTACCTGCTGGCCTGGACCCCGGCCCAGCTGGCCTTCGACCAGGGCTTGCTGGACGCCGCCGCCGGCCTGGCCGCGCGCCTGCGGCCCGGCAGCCCGGCCATGGGGCTGGAACTGCCCGCGGTCCATGCGCTCGGCGCCGCTGCGCCCGATGCCAGCTGGTTCGTGGTGCGTGCGGCCGATGGCCGGGTGCTGGCCGGCGATCCGGCCTTTCCGCGCCGCACGGCCGGGGAGCCGGTGCGCGACGCGCGCATGCATGGCCAGCCGGTGCGCATCGCCAGCCTCTTGGTGCCGGGTGCAAGCGGCCCGGTCGAGGTCGGCGTGGCGCGCACCCTGAGCCAGCGCCACCAGGTCCGTTCGGCCATCGTGCGCGCCCTGGTGCTACTGGAAGTGCTGTTCAGCCTGGCATTGGTGGGCCTGGTCTGGTTCTCGGTCGGCAACGGCCTGGCGCCGCTGGCGCGCCTGCGCGCCCGCCTGGACGCACGCGGCAGCCATGACCTTGCGCCGCTGGACGACAGCGCCATGCCGCGCGAAATTGCGCCGCTGGTGAGCGCCTTCAATGCGCTGCTGGGACGGATCGCGGCCGGCGCCCGGGCCCAGGACGATTTTCGCGCCAACGTCGCGCACCAGCTGCGCACGCCGCTGGCCGGGCTGCGCCTGCAGCTGGAGTGGCTGGCCGGCCGCCACCGCGACGATCCCGAGACGGTGCGCACGGTCGAACTGCTGCTGCAGGCCAACGAGCGCATGATCCGCCAGGCCAACCAGTTGCTCTCGCTCGAACGCGCCGGACCGGACCGCTTCGAGCAGGCGGCGCTGGTGCCGCTCGACCTGTCGGCGCTCGTGGCCGAGGCGGCCCAGGGCTTCGTCGAGCAGGCGCTGCGCAAGGACATCGACCTCGGCTTCGAGCTCAGCCCGACGCAACTACGCGGCGAGCGCCACATGCTGCGCGACCTGGTCGACAACCTGGTCGACAACGCGCTGCGCTACACGCCGTCACAGGGCACGGTCACCGTACATTGCCAACCGACGCCGGACGGCGTGCTGTTCGCGGTCGAGGATTCCGGGCCCGGCATCCCGCTCGAGAAGCGGGGCCGGGTGTTCCAGCGCTTCGTGCGCCTCGATCAGCACAGCCAGGGCTCCGGCCTGGGCCTGGCGATCGTGCGCGAGATCGCCGCCGCGCATGGCGCCCAGGTGGAACTGGGCGATGGCCTGGCCAATGGCGCAGGCGGGTGGGGGCTGCGGGTCGCGCTCCGGTTTCCTGCGCTGTAGCGCCAACGGAAAAGCCCCGCGACGCGGGGCTTTCCTCATGCAGCCGTGCGGGATGCTGCGCCGTTCTTACTTGCTGACCTGCACCGAGGTGGTGGACACGTTACCGGCAGCATCCTTGGCAAGCGCTTTCACGGTGTGCGTCCCTTTTGCCACCTTCCGGGTGCTCCACTTGTAGGACAGGCTCGCTCCCTGGTTGCTGGCAACCAGTACGCCATCGATATACAGCTGGTTGGTGATGCCCGCCGCGCCGCTGTCGTCGGACGATTGCACCATGACCGTGACCGTGCCGCTGACGCGCCCGCCAGTCGGGCTGGCGATCCGCACCGTCGGCGGGGTGACATCCGCGATCGGGGTCGGGGCGGGAGCCGGGGCCGGTGCCGGCGCGGTGGTGGCGACCGCTTCGTAGGCGCCGATATCGAGCGCGCCGCTCACCGGCCGCAGTTCGCTGCCTGCGCTGTGCTTGTATTGTGCGCTGGGGACCAGCGACAGTCCGGTCAGCGAGGTACCGGGATTGGTGCCGGCGTCGATCATCAGCGCGCCGGCGGCCGGACGCAGGTCGTAGTTGGCGCGGTCGACGAAGCTCGGGGCCAGCGAGCGGTAGTTGCTCTTGTCGAGCGCAGCCGCCTGGGTGCTCATCGTGCCGGTGCCCGCGAAGATGTTGTTCTGCAGCAGGACCGGGGTGCTGACGCCGCTGCCCACCATCACGAAGGTGCCGCGCGAGCCGTCGTCGTTCAGGAAAGTATTGTTGACCACGTACAGACTCTGGCCCGGATTGGTCGCGCCTTCTTCGCCAAAGGTGAGCATGCCCGGGTTCTGGTTGGCCGAGGGCTGCTGGATCACGTTGCCGATCACGTAGGCAATGCCGGCGTTCGGCAGGTTCACCTCGTAGCTCGGCTGGCCGCTGGCGGTGGTGTTCGGCTGGCCCACCGGGGTGCTCGAGAAGCGGTTATAGGCGATCGTGTTGGTCTGTGCGCGCGACTTGAGGTTGTGGCCGACGTTGGCGTCGTGCGAATAGTTGTAGCGGAACGTCAGGCTGCGGACGTTGCCGATGTACAGGTTGTGCGAGTAGCCGTCGCCGTAGCCGTTGTGGCCGAATTCGGAGTTTTCGATCACGATGTCCGAGGCAGTATTCGCGCCCGACAGGATGCCGTTCTCGTTATCGTGCAGGAAGCTGCGGCGCAGGGTGAAGCCGGTGCCTTCCAGGCGCAGGGCCGCACCGTTGCGGTCCGCCACGCGCGCGCCGAACATCTCGACGTTCTCGATGGTGATGCCGTTGCCGACCACCACCCAGGTGCCCTTGCCCATGGCATTGGCGCCACCGGCGTCGATCTTCGGACGGCCGTTGACGCCACGGATCACCAGGTTGCTGGGGTAGATGCCGCAGACATCGCCCACATAGGCGGTGCCGGCATCGATTTCGATCACGTCACCGGCGGCCGCGGCAGCGAAGGCCTTGCAAGGCGTCGCGAAGGCCTTGCCGGCGCCCACCGTCAAGGTGGCGGCGAAGGATGGGGCCGCGGCGGCGGAACACATCAGCACGGCGGCGGCGACCGACTGGCGCAGGGAAGGCAGGGACATCATGGTGCGACCACGGCTGGACATTTGCTACTCCTGTGTTTTCATCGAGAAATGGAACAAATAGTCTCCCACAGGAAATTTGGTTCCAATCGGAAAAATATTCTTTAGATAAACCTATTTCTCGAGAAAACGTTGGGCAGGCGCAACGGGTGCGGACTGTGCGGGGCGCAGTCCGCTTCCCGGCTTTATTCGGCGCCGGAGGTGTAGCTGTAGGAGCGCTTGCGTTTCGAGCTGATCGCCGGCCGGATTTTCTGCGGCGCGATCGGCACGCTGGCGCCGACTGCGCCGTTCGACCCCTTTTGCACCGCGCCGATCACCACCGTGGTGGCCTTGCCGGCGATCGGTACGCCGTTGGCCAGCACCGGGGAGGGCGGCAGGCCGCCGCCCACGAAGGGCGAGGAGCGCTGGCCGCCGCAGGTGCCGCCCACGCCGATCGCGCCGGAACCGTTGAGCAGGTTGACCCAGTAGCCGCGCGCCTCGCCGAGCGTGGTCGAGCAGGTACCGGCCGCCGGCGGGATCGGGCGGTTGGTGCTGAAGGTGACCATGCCGCCGGCGATCAGGGCCGAGGTCACGACCTGCTCGCCCGCGCCGTTCTGGTTGAGGTCCATGAACCAGCCCTTCAGGGTGCCGGCCGGCAGCACCGGCGCGTTCTGGCAGCTATTGGTGCTGCTGGCGCTGTAGTTTTCCAGCGCATCGAGGTTGACCGGCTCGGCGTCCTGGGCGGCCAGCAGGCTGTCCTTGTACACGTACAGGCGGTTGGTGACCCCGGTGAACGGATAATTGCTGGCCAGCGGATGCTCGCGGTCGCCGCTGCCGATCGCCACGTAGACGTTGTCCGGCGCCGGCAGCAATGCCGGCGCGAACAGGAACTTGCGCCCGCTCCCGCTGGTGTAGGCCACCTTGCGGCTGCGCCAGGAAGCGCTGGCCAGGGCCGCGTGGTTGCTGCCCACGAAGTCCACCCGGTACAGGTTGCCGCCGGTGTCGGCGGCGTAGGCATAGTCGGGCATGGCGTCGTTGTCGATGTCGACCATCGCGATGTCGGCCGCCACCGAACGGGTGGTCGGGAACGAGCGTACGATCGCGCCGGTATCGGCGTCGAGGATGTAGATTACGCCGCCCTTGGGATTGGCGCAGTTCGGGGTCCGGGTATCGGCATCCTCGCAGCTGTCGTAGCCGCCGCCCACCACCAGCACCGGCTTGGTGCCTTGCTCATAGCCCTTGATGAAGGCCACGCTCGGGGTCGACCAGGTCTGGCCGATGCCGGACATCCCCGCGGTGCAGCCGGTGTCGTCGGTCAGGTTCGGGCAGCCCACCTTCCACTTGAAGGCAGGGCTGCCGACGGTGCTGACGTCGAGTGCGTAGATCATGCGGCCGCCGCGGCGCATGGTCGGGTAGATCCAGACGGTCGAGCTGGTGGCGTCCTGGTAGAGGCCGGTCGAACCGTCGAAGAAGTAGTCCTTCTTGGTCGGGGTGATGTCCAGGTCCGGCATGTTCGGATAGGCGACCAGCGGCGAATTGCTCTTCAGGCGCGACAGGCGCACGTTGAATTCCGGCGCCACGAAGGCCCAGCGTTCGACCCCGGTGGCGGCGTTCAGGGCGCGCAGGGTGCCGTCGTTGGCGCCATAGAACACCGTCACGCCGCCCTTGTCGCTGCCGTAGTTGACCGGCAGCGGACGAGAATGGATGACGTCGCCATGGATCGAGGGCCGCGTGGTAGTCGACGGCCCGCCGCCTTTTTCGTTATTCGTGTCTTCGCCGCGGATGAACTTCACCAGGTTGGCGTCCATGCCGCTGTTGGCCGGGCTCAGGTCGGTCAGGCCGACCCCTGCCACGTGGGTCAGCACCTTGCGGTTCACGGCGTTCGAGGTCGAGGTGCCGGCGGCGACGTTGCCCTGCCTGAGGATCTGCGCCGCCGCGCCTTTTTCCACGAAGGGGCCGTCGGGGGCGTCCGAATACGGGTCGAAGCCGCTGGTCGTACAGGTGCCGGCCGGGTCGGGCGTCAGGCCCAGGCCGCTCCAGTAGGTGCCGCTGTCGCTGCTCCAGTAGCTGGTGGCGCAGGGCGTCACGAAGCCCGTGACCGAGTTCACGGCCTGCTTGCCGGCGGCGTCGCCGAGGTCGATGTTGCCGTTGCTGTCGATCAGCTGGTAGCGCTTGAGGTTGCCGAACCAGCGCGGCTTGGCGTCCGGATCGGGGCGGAACATGCCGATGAAGACCTGGTTTTCGTTCTGCGAACGGTTGGTCGCGTTCACCGGCAGGCTGGTGGAGGCAAAGGTGGTGTTGACCGCCTGGATCTCGACCAGGATTTCCTTGAGCGCGTCGACGATCGCTTCCTCGTTCTTGGCGGCGAAGTACTTGCCGCCGCCGGCGCGCGCCATGCTCAGCATCAGCGAGGTATGCGTGCCGTTCTGCTGGGCATTGTAGACGTCGATGGTATAGGTGGTGACGTTGGGACGGATGGTGCTGCCTGCCAGGGGTACGCCGCGGTCATGCAGCAGGCGCGCCCATTCGTCGGCGTTGCGCGGGCCGGTGTCGGTGCTGTAGCTGCCGGTCGGCACGTTGGTGATGATGGTGTCGGTGGCGATCACGCTGTACTGGCTGTTCGGCGCGGTGCACACGCCGGCCGCGCTGGGGACGGCACTGCCGATCTTGCAGCCGTCGGTGTAGTCGGCGCAGGTTGCGCTGAAAGCGGCCAGTCCGGCCTCGGCGGCGGTGGCGCTGCCGTAGCAGGCCGCCGTGTTGCCGATCGTGGTCGGCGTGCTCACGGTGCGGCTGCTGAAGTTCGGCAGGCCGAGCTGGGTGACCGGCGCGCCGTTGAGGGTGTTGAGCAGGGCGGTATTGGCCGAGCTATCCGCGGATGGGCCGCTGGCGTTCGGATTGCCGATGAAGATGACGAAGGTCTTGCCACACAGGTTGTCGGTGGTCAGGGGCGACCTGAATTTCGTGAAAGGGGTCGTGTAGCCGCTCGTATCGGCCTTGCTCGCAACCACCCCGGCAGGCGAGTAGGAATTCTCGTTCGCGAAGTAGTTGTACACGTCGTACATCAGGTTGCCGTACGGGGTGTTCGAGTTACGCTTCTCGTTCGGGTCGTTGATGTTGTTGTAGATCGTGGTCAGCTCGGCGCTGAAGGCGGCCTTGTTGTCGGCCGTCATCGGCCGGATCGTGCGGCGGATGAAGCCGCCGTTGTCGTTGGCGTTGCCGCCGGTGACGAATTCCATCAGGCCCAGGCTGACCGAACCATTGAGATCGGCAAGGACGCGCTTGATCGCATTCGCTTCCGACTGGCCCTGGGTGACGCCGCCGGGCCATTTCTGGTTCTGGCGCGCCCAGTTCGAGGTGTTGTCGAGCACGATCAGGATGCGCGGATTGACGTTGGTCCCGGCCGAGGCGCCGGTGAAGATGTCAATGTCGTCGGCGCCGGCCGGCTGCGACAGGACCAGCAGGGCGCACGAGAGACCCAGCGCCAGGCGCGGGGCGCGGGCACGGAAGGAAGCGGAGCGGGAGATGCGGAACATGGTGGAATCCTTCTGGGCTGCTCAGGTGGTCGGACAATTGTTGGTGACGTCGTCGCGCGCTACACGCACGGCCACGCCCTGTGTGACCTGGACCTGGGCTTCGGTCTCCATGTCGGTGGCTTCGGCCCGGATTTCCCAGATGCTGTCGGCGCAGGCGGAATTGCCGTCCACCGCGCCAGCCACGCCGAAGCTCTGCGAACTGCCCATGCTGCACACCTGGTCCTCGGCCCTGGCCAAGTCGAGCGCGGTGTTCTTGATCACCGGCGCCTTCACGCATTTCGGGCGCTGCGCGATCCGCACGCGCACGTCGTCGCGGCCGTCGCCGTTGCTGTCGACGCAGCGCTGGTTGGGGGCGCCGCAGGGGTCGGCCAGCACGTGGTCGGGGGTGGCGCTGAAGCGGGTGGTGCTGATCGCTTCCTCGATCACTTCGCGCGCGGCGGCGGCGGCTTCGTCGCGCTGCTGCATGTTGCTGACGATCTGCAGGTTCGACTTGCCGACATTGAAGGTGGTCAGTGCGATCAGGGTCAGCAGCACCAGCATCACCAGGGCGGTGACCAGGGTGACGCCGCGCTGGCGCCCGGGATGTACGTGGTTCATGGTAGTCTCCGTCCGGCCGGGTTGGGCAGCTCCACCTGGGTCTGGAACACGTGGCGCTTGTAGCCGTCGTTGGCGGGTTCGATGCGGTGCTCCTCGCCGTCGGCATCCAGACCGAGGGTATAGCTCTTGGTGTCGGTGTAGCCGGGGGTGGCCTGGGTATTCCGAGCGAGCAGGTGGATGCGCACCGCGACCGCGCTGCGCCAGTTGCCCACCGCGCAGGCCGCGTCGGTGCAGCCGTTGGCGGTCGCCGGGTCGGCGGCCGTGAGGTCGGCGACGCCGTCCTTGGCCAGGTCCAGGCCGTATTCGAGCTGCAGGTTCTCGATGCCTTCGGCCAGCGGCACCGCCGGCCAGGTGGGCGCCGTTCCGGTGCTGCCCAGCTCCAGGCGCTTCAGGGTCGGAATGCCGTCGCCGGCGCGGTTGTTGTTGGCGATGTAATAGATATGGGTGCGGTAGCGGCGCACGTCGGCCAGGGTACCGCTGGCGGGCGTCGGGCTGCAGTCGCGCCCGTGGCGGTTCAGGTTGGCGGTCGACAGGCTGAGCGCATAGAAATCGGCCACGTTCGGCGAATCGAGCTCGGTGGCGTTGTTGCACAGCGAGGCCTGGAAGAACGGACCCCCGGCGGATGTCGCGGCGCAGTTGCCGATGCCTGCCACGCAGGTGGCGGTGCGGCGCACCACCAGCACATCGGTGCCGGCGCGCAGGTCGGCCAGGCAGGCCGGCATGGCGGCGCCGCCGTCCAGTCCCTGCACCGGCAGCACCAGGCCGGCCTTGAGGCCGTCCAGGTTGGCGGCGCACAACGCCGGCAGGGCGGCGGGACTGGCCAGCACGCTGGGATCGAACTCGGCATAGTAGCCGGCATTGCGCAGGTCCACCGTTAGCAGGTCGATCGCGTAGCGGCCGTTCTCGACCTGGCGGTGGGCCTGTTCGATCTCCTGCTGGGCCCGGGTATTCTTCACGAACATGGTGGACAGTGCGGCCAGGATGGCCAGGCCGATGGCCGAGGCCACCATCAGCTCGACCAGCGAAAAGCCGCGGGCCCGGTGGCGGGAGGGGAGGGAAGGCAGGGTAGGCATGCGGGGTCCTGGTGCGCAGATCAGATGCAGCCCGGCAGGCCGACGGCCACGCGCACCGACACGGCGCGGCGGTGGGTGTCTTCGCCGTACAGGTCCTTGCCGCAGGCCTGGGCCGGGGCGCGGGTCGGGTGCATGCCCTGCCAGGCGACGGTGACGAGGTAGACGGCCGGGGTGCAGACCCCGGCGGCTTCGTTCTTCGCCTGCACTTCGGCGATGCAGCCGCGCGCGTCCTGCATCGCGCCGACATTGCTGGTGCTGGTCCCGGTGCCGCGCTGCTCGGCCGCGCCCTTCAGGGCGGCGCTCCATTCGCACAGGTCGCGCGCGCTGCCGGCCGCTTCGGCGCTGCAGTCCTCGCCCACCTCGCTACCGGCGCCGAGTGGCTCGTCGGTGGTGTAGTCGGCGGCATGCGCGCTGTTGCCGGACAGGCGAGACTGCATGTCCTGCAGCAGCACCGCGGCCTGGGCGCGCTGGTAGGACTCGAGCGTGCCCACATGGGCCTTGGCCTGGAAGGCGGCCAGGCCCAGCAGGCCGAAGGCCAGCACCACCAGGGTGATCAGCACTTCGACCAGGCTCAGGCCGCGGGCATGCCGGGTTGGGGGGAATGATGGCGTCGTGGGCAGCATGGCGTCAGCAGCGGGAGTGGGTCAGGTTCGGGCGGCCGGACAGGTCTGCCTTCACGCAGCGGCGTTCGTCGCCGCTCGCGGCGGCGATATCGAAGGCAGGCAGCGTGCTGCCCCGGATGCGGCCGCTCGGCAGGTAGGTGACGCTGTCCGGGCCGTCGATGCTCACGCCGGCGAGCGCCGGGTGGTCGTGCAGCAGGCGGTCGGCGTCGCCCGGTGCGGCGATCTGCCAGCCGGCCTGCCAGCCGTCCTCGTTCGCGGCCAGCGTGACCTCGGCGTTGCGCTTGATCGCTTCGCTGCGCGCCAGGTTCAGGGCCATGTGCAGGTCGGTGCCGGCGCTGCGCGCGCGGCTCGAGGCGACCCAGTCGCCGTAGGCCGGCGCCGCCATCGCCCCCAGCACCGCCATGATGACCAGCACGGTCATCAGTTCGGGCAGGGTGAAGCCGCGCGCCGGCGTTTTCATGCTTACCATTTGTCGCCCGGCGTGCGGGTGCCGGCCTGGTTGATGCTCAGTTCGCCATCCTCGACCTGGGCCGAGCCCTCGCGCGGGGTGGCGGTGATGGTATAGGCCTGCGGCGGGCCGTCCTCGAATTCGATGGCGATCTCGTACTTGGCGCCGACATTGTCCGGCACCGGCAGGTTCAGGTCGTCGACCGAGGACGCATAGCTGCGGCTGTCCGCCATGTACTGGGCCTGGGCCTGGGCCAGGTCCATCAGGTAGGCCTGGGCCGCGGTGCGGTTGCTGCGCACGATATATTGGCTGTAGGCGGGCAGGGCGATCGCGGCCAGGATGCCGACGACGGCTACCGCCACCATCAGTTCGACCAGGGTAAAGCCGGGCTGGCGCCGGATAGCTCGGGAAAACATAGTTTCCTCATGGAATCATTAATGTTGCCGAGTATAAACACTGAAGCTGTCAAATTGCTGAATCAAAGCTGACAAAGTGCTGACAAATTGCTGGCAAGCTGCGCTGGCTGCGGGGAGAACGATGCGCGCCGTCCACACAAGGCGGCCTGTAACCGGTAAAATCGCCGGTTTTGCAGAACCCAGATTGGCCGAGACCATGTCCACCGATACCGCAGCAGTAACGCCAGAAGAATCCAACCTCGATGCCGCTTCCGCTGCGTCGGCAGGCAAGCCGGCCGCCGTGATCGCGCGCGAAGTCGCGCGCCGCCGCACCTTCGGCATCATTTCCCACCCCGACGCGGGTAAAACCACGCTGACCGAGAAGCTGCTGCTGTTCTCGGGTGCGATCCAGCTCGCCGGCACCGTCAAGGGCCGCAAGAGCGGCCGCCACGCGACCTCGGACTGGATGGACATCGAGAAGCAGCGCGGCATCTCGGTCGCGTCTTCGGTGATGCAGTTCGAATTCCGCGATCACGTCATCAACCTGCTCGACACCCCGGGCCACCAGGACTTCTCGGAAGACACCTACCGCGTGCTGACCGCGGTCGACTCGGCCCTGATGGTGATCGACGCCGCCAAGGGCGTGGAAGCGCAGACCATCAAGCTGCTCGACGTCTGCCGCATGCGCGACACCCCGATCGTCACCTTCATGAACAAGCTCGACCGCGAGACCCGCGACCCGCTCGAACTGCTCGACGAGGTCGAGTCGGTGCTGAAGATCGAGTGCGCGCCAGTGACCTGGCCGATCGGCATGGGCAAGAACTTCCGCGGCGTGTACCACCTGCTGAAGGACGAGATCATGCTGTTCAAGGCCGGCGAAGAGAAGGCCGACGGCGCCTTCGAGATCGTCAAGGGCATCGACAACCCGAAGCTGGCCGAGATGTTCCCGCTCGAGATCGAGCAACTCAAGATGGAAGTCGAGCTGGTGCACGGCGCCTCGCACGTGTTCGACCTGGAGCGTTTCCTGTCGGGCGTGCAGACCCCGGTGTTCTTCGGCTCGGCGATCAACAACTTCGGTGTGCGCGAGATCCTGTCGGCACTGGTCGACTGGGCGCCGGCCCCGCGCGAACGCGACGCCACCGTGCGCGCGGTCGCGCCGACCGAACCGAAGTTCTCGGGCTTCGTCTTCAAGATCCAGGCCAACATGGACCCGGCCCACCGCGACCGTATCGCCTTCCTGCGCGTTTGCTCGGGGCGTTTTGAAAAGGGCATGAAGGTCAAGCACCTGCGGCTCGGCCGCGAGGTGAAACTGTCCTCGGTGGTGACCTTCATGGCATCCAGCCGCGAGCAGGTGGAAGAAGCCTATGCCGGCGACATCATCGGCTTGCCGAACCACGGCAACATGCAGATCGGCGACAGCTTCTCGGAAGGCGAGATGCTCACCTTCACCGGCATTCCCTACTTCGCGCCGGACCTGTTCCGCACGGTGCGCATCCGTAATCCGCTGAAAGTGAAGCAGCTGCACAAGGGCCTGCAGCAGCTGGGCGAAGAGGGCGCGGTGCAGGTGTTCAAGCCGGTGCTGGGATCGGACCTGATCCTGGGCGCGGTCGGCGTGCTGCAGTTCGAAGTCGTGGCCAGCCGCCTGTTGAACGAATACGGGGTCGACGCCGTGTTCGAGAGCAGCAGCATCAGTAGCGCGCGCTGGGTGTCGAGCGACGACAAGAAGGCCTTGTCCGACTTCGAAAATCAGCTCGGCCACCAGGTCGCCTACGATGCGGCCGGCAACCTGGCCTTCCTGGCCACCTCCGGCGTCAACCTGCGCCTGACGCAGGAGCGCTGGCCGAAGCTGACCTTCCACGCGACCCGTGAGCACGCCGCCAAGCTGGCCTGATTCCCCGGTCCGTCGTGTCATCCAGGGTGCCCGCCGGACGGCGGCGCACCCTGTTTTTTATTAGAAGCCGATCCCGACGCTTCCGCGCAAGCCGCTGGCGTTCGAAGCCTTGCCGAACTGGCTGGCGCTGCCGTTCATGATGTATTCGCCCTTGACGGTGGTCTTGTCGTCGAGCTTGTACTGGGCGCCGACGGCGCCGTACGGTCCGGTGCTGGTCTCGCTGCCGAACTCGCCGACCGGCTTGCCGGCGACCCGGTCCGCCACCTGCTGCGGGCTGATGAATCCATCGTTGTTCACCCGGCTGTGCGCGATGCCGAACTTGCCGTAGGCGCTGAGGCGTTCGTTGACCGGCAGCGTGATCTTGGCGGCCACATAGGTGGTGTTGCTGGCGGCGCCCAGCGCGCCGGCGCCGATCGCGGCATCGGCGGCGGCCGCCTTCGGGTTGAAGGTGTCGAGCTTGTGGAAGCCCTGGTCGCGTAGATGCGCGTAGCCGGTTTCCAGCGACAGGTAGGGATTGATGGCGTAGCCGAGCACGAGCCTGGGATCGGTGCGGAAGCCCGGGAACAGGCGGTCGTTGGGATTGGCGGTCTCGTTGCCGCCGTAGACCGGCGAGTAGCGCTTGAAGCCCTTTGCCAGCGGACCGAAGCGTCCGCCCGGCTCGGCTTCGAGCCGAGCCGGCGTCTCGGCCAGCTGTGCCTGCGCGTTGGCGGCGACAAGAAGTATGGTAGCCAAGACGATGACTCTGGCGTTCATGCGAATCTCCTTCGTGAGCTGCTTGTTCGGATCGACCTGAAGGATACAAGATGCCAGGCTGCCAACTGTCTTGAATTGGTAAGTTTCTGTTACACAATGCATATGTCTGTTGGTTTGACCACGAAGACGGGGGCCGATCTGAGCGACCGCAAACCGGCCCAGATTGAACCGCGTAGATTCATCAAATGCATTTAGGAAATTGAATACAGCACTGAACATTCATCCCCAGGGAGGCATCATGCTGGTTCGGTCGCAACCTTCCCACGTCCACACTTCTTCGCGCGGCGCCTGAGCCATGCTGTCGCGCCTGAAGATCGGTCCCAAGCTGCTGCTCGCGCCCGGCGTCGTCCTGTTGCTGCTGGTGCTGCTCTCGAGCGGCGCCTACTATGCGATGGTGCGGCAGCACCAGTCCCTGCAGGCCATCGTCGGCCCGCGCGCGGTGCAGATGCGCAGCGCCACCGAGCTGGTTGCCCAGGCCCAGCGCGTGCATGCGGACACCTACAAGCTGCTCACCTGGCTCGGCAGCAGCATTTCGCGTACCCGCATCGACTTGCTGATCGCCGACATCCACCGCCAGCACGGTGCGATCGCCCGTTCCTTTGGCGAGCTGGCGCGCCAGCCCGCGTCCGACGAACTGGAACGGCGCCACGTCGAGCAGGCGGCGCAGGCGCACCGGCTGTACGTGCGCGCGGCGCGCGAGGTGGTCGAGCTGGCGCACGCCGACCAGACCATCGGCGCGAATGCCATGATCAAGCCGGAAGCCGCGTTCTCGACGCTGGTGGAACGCATGACGATGCTGGCCAGGCTCGAGCGCGAGCTGTCCGAAGAGGCGTCCAACGGCGCCGCCGCCGACTTCCGGCTGACGGCCGGCATGATGCCGGTGGTGGTGCTGCTGGCGGTCGGGGTGTCGCTGGCCATCACCATGGCCGTGCGGCGCGCCCTGCTGCAGCAAATCCGCGGCATCGGCGCGGCGGCGCTGGGCCTGGCCAGCGGCGACCTGACGGTGGCCGAGCGCACCTATGGCGACGACGAGATCGGCGAGACCTCGCGCGCGCTCGATGCCGGCATCCGCAACCTGAACGGCGCCCTGCGCACCGTGCTGGAATCGGCCCGCAGCATCGGCAGCGCTTCGCGCGACATCAGCCTGGGCAAGCTGAGCATGCACAGCCGCGCCGTGTTCCGCAGCCGTTCGCTGGAAGACACGGCGGCCAGCATGCAGCAGTTGGCGGAAACCGTCACCGTGACCGCCACCAGCGCGCTGGCGGCGAACCGGCTGGCGCAGTCGGCGTCGAGCAGCGTCCGTGACGGCGGACAGACCGTGGAACGGATGGCGGCCACGCTGGCCGCCGTGAAGGAGGGCGCCGCCCGGGCGGCCGAGGTGGCCGGTGCGATCGATGCCTTCGCCAGCGAGGCCGGTGCGCTGGCGCTGAATGCCGCCCTGGCCGCGGCGCGCAAGGGCGAGGGCGGCGCCGACTTTGCCGACGCCGCCAACGGGGTGCGGTCGCTGGCCCAGCGCGCGGCCGGCGCGGCGCGCGAGGTACGCGAACTGGCGGCGCGTTCGATTGCCGAGATCGACGGCTGCGCGGCCTGGGCGCTGCAGGCCGGCGCCAGCATCGAGGACGCGGCCGGCGCGGCGCGGGCGATGGAAGATGCGGTCGGCCGTATCGGCAGCGCCAGCGCCGGCCAGGCCGGCAGCCTGGCCAAGGTCAACCAGGCGATCGTGCGGATGGACGAGGTGACCCAGCAGAACTGCGCGCTGGTCGAGGAAGCGGCGGCGGCAGCGCGCACCCTGCAGATGCAGGCGCTGGCGCTGTCGCGCGCGGTGGCGGCATTCCGGCTCGGCGAGCCGGAGACGGCGCCGGCCCCGGCGCAGCCGGAACCGGAGGCGCAAAAGGAAAGCGGCGTCACCCGGGACCTGCCCAGGGAACGCCGCCGTCATGATCGCGCTCACTTGCGGCTCGCTTCGAGCCGCAAGTAGGGTGGGCGGGGTCTTTCTGGGCAATGCCCGGAACGACAAGCGCCCACGCGGTGATCGCTAACGGCTCCGCTCTCGTGCCGGATGACCTTGCCGCAATTTATCACCGCGTGGGGTGATCTGGTCCAGCGGACCAGATCACGAGCGGCCCACCCTGCATTTACTCGTAGTCGCTGATCGGCGCGCAGCCGCAGAACAGGTTACGGTCGCCGTACACGTTGTCGGCGCGGCCGACCGGCGGCCAGTACTTCTTCTTGCGCAGCGAGGCCACCGGGAAGGCCGCCACTTCGCGCGAGTAGGTGTGGGCCCACTCGTCGGCGGTGACCACCTCGGCGGTGTGCGGAGCGCCCTTGAGCGGGTTGTCCATCTTGTCGTACTCGCCGCGCTCGACCTTCACGATCTCGGCGTGGATGGTGATCATCGCTTCGATGAAGCGGTCCAGCTCCGCCTTCGATTCCGACTCGGTCGGCTCGATCATGAGGGTGCCCGGCACCGGGAAGCTCATGGTCGGGGCGTGGAAGCCGAAATCCATCAGGCGCTTGGCCACGTCCTCGTTCGAGATGCCGGTCTTGTCCTGCAGCGGGCGCAGGTCGATGATGCACTCGTGCGCGACCAGGCCATCGTGGCCGGTGTACAGCACAGGGTAGTGCGGAGCCAGGCGGCGGGCGATGTAGTTGGCGTTCAGGATCGCCACTTCGGTCGCTGCGGTCAGGCCCGAGGCGCCCATCATCGCGATGTACATCCACGAGATCGGCAGGATCGAGGCCGAGCCGTAGGCCGCCGCGCTGACCGCGCCGATGCCGGCTTCGTTGCGGACGTAGCCGGTCGACAGCTGGTTCGGCAGGAACGGCGCCAGGTGCGCGCCGACGCCGATCGGGCCAACGCCCGGTCCGCCGCCGCCGTGCGGGATGCAGAAGGTCTTGTGCAGGTTCAGGTGGCTGACGTCGCCGCCGAAGGCGCCCGGCGCGGCCACGCCGACCATCGCGTTCATGTTGGCGCCGTCCACATAGACCTGGCCGCCGTGCTGGTGCACGATCTCGCACAGTTCCTTGATGCCCTCTTCGAACACGCCGTGGGTCGACGGGTAGGTGACCATGACGCAGGCCAGGTCCTTGCTGTACTGCTCGGCCTTGGCCTTCAGGTCGGCCAGGTCCACGTTGCCGTTTTCGTCGCAGGCGGTGACCACGACCTTCATGCCGACCATGCTGGCCGAGGCCGGATTGGTGCCGTGCGCCGAGGACGGGATCAGGCAGATGTTGCGGTGGCCTTCGCCGCGCGCCTGGTGGTACTTCTGGATCACCAGGAGGCCCGCGTATTCGCCCTGCGAACCGGCGTTCGGCTGCAGCGAGATCGCGGCGTAGCCGGTGGCGGCGCACAGCATGGCTTCCAGCTGGCCGATCATTTCGCGGTAGCCGACGGTCTGGTCATCAGGTGCGAACGGGTGGATGTTCGAGAATTCCGGCCAGGTGACCGGGATCATTTCCGAGGTCGCGTTCAGCTTCATGGTGCACGAACCGAGCGGGATCATGGTGCGGTCCAGCGCCAGGTCCTTGTCCGCCAGCGAGCGCAGGTAGCGCAGCATCTCGTGCTCGGCGTGGTAGCGGTGGAAGGTCGGGTGGGTCAGGTAGTCGGTGGTACGGGCCAGTGCGGCCGGGAAGGCGTCCTGGGCGTCGCTGTCCAGCGCATCGATGTCCACCGATTTTCCACCACCGAAGATGGCGAACAGGGCGGCCAGGTCGTCGCGCGTAGTGGTTTCGTCCAGCGAGATGCCGACGTGTCCGTCGTCGATGCGGCGCAGGTTGATGCCGGCCGCTTCGGCGGCGGCGTGCAGTGCCGCTGCATCGCCCTTGACGGTCAGGGTGTCGAAATAGGTGGCGTTCAGCACCTCGGCGCCGAGCTGCTTCAGGCCGGCGGCCAGGATTGCGGTCTGGCGATGCACGCGGGTGGCGATTTGCTTCAGGCCCTGCGGGCCGTGGTAGACCGCGTACATGCCGGCCATCACGGCCAGCAGCACCTGGGCGGTACAGATGTTCGAGGTCGCCTTCTCGCGGCGGATGTGCTGCTCGCGGGTTTGCAGCGCCAGGCGATAGGCCTGGTTGCCCTGGGCGTCGACCGTCACGCCGACCAGGCGGCCGGCCATGCTGCGCTTGTATTCGTCGCGGGTGGCCAGGTAGCCGGCGTGCGGGCCGCCGAAACCGAGCGGCACGCCGAAGCGCTGGCTGTTGCCGACCACGACGTCGGCGCCCCAGGTGCCCGGTGCTTCCAGCACGGTCAGGGCCAGCAGGTCGGCGGCCACGACCACCATCGCGCCGGCAGCGTGCAGGTGTTCGACGGCGGCGCGGTAGTCGCGCACTTCGCCGTTCACGCCCGGGTACTGCAGCAGCACGCCGAAGCAGCTCATTTCGTTACCCTTTGCCAGTTTCTCGATCTCCCCGGCGGCGATCACGCGCACTTCGACGCCGATCGGCTCGGCGCGCGTGCGCACCACTTCCAGGGTCTGCGGCAGCACGTCGTCGGCCACGTAGAAGACTTTCGAGCTTGATTTGCCGACGCGCTGCAGCAGGGTCATGGCTTCGGCGGCGGCGGTGCCTTCGTCCAGCATCGACGAGTTGGCGATGCCCATGCCGGTGAGGTCGGTGATCATCTGCTGGAAGTTCAGGATCGCTTCCAGGCGGCCCTGCGAGATCTCGGGCTGGTACGGGGTGTAGGCGGTGTACCAGGCCGGGTTCTCGAAGATGTTGCGCAGGATGACTTTCGGGGTGTGGGTGCCGTAGTAGCCCTGGCCGATCATCGACTTCATGACCTTGTTCTTCGAGGCCAGCGCACGCAGGGTTGCAAGCGCTTCTTCTTCGCTGCGCGGTTCGACGAACTGGCCCAGGTCCATCGTGTCCTGGCGGCGGATGTTCGCAGGCACGACCGCGTCGATCAGGGCGGCGCGCGAGGCGTAGCCCAGGGTCGACAGCATGGCTGCCTGTTCGGATTCGGACGGGCCGATGTGGCGCGGGATGAACGAATCGCGCGCTTCGAGTTGGGTGAGGCTGGTGCGGGTCATGGTCAAAGTCTGAAGAGATCGGGCGCAAGGCGCGTTGCTACGCTGGGGCCCCGGGGGTAAAGGAGATCGGTAGATCGGGATGAAACCGTCAAACAACAGGTGCGCCCGAAAGCGCACCCGTATTCAAGCTTAGTTGCCGGTGGACTTGCCGTAGGCGTCGGCGTCCATCAGCTTGTCGACCGCGCCGGCGTCGCTCGGAGCCAGCTTGAACAGCCAGGCGCCGTAGGCATCCTGGTTGATCGAGTCCGGGGCATCGGCGACCGACTGGTTCACGGCGGTGACGGTGCCCGACACCGGTGCGTAGATGTCGCTGGCGGCCTTGACCGACTCGACCACCGCGGCGTCGTCGCCGGCGGTGAATGCCTTGCCGACCTGCGGCAGCTCGACGAACACGATGTCGCCCAGCGCGTCCTGTGCGTACTCGGTGATGCCGACGGTCAGGCTGCCGTCAGCTTCGCGGCGCACCCACTCGTGGGACTCGGTGTATTTCAGGTCGGTTGGGATGTTCATATAAGGCTCCAATAGAGGGTGAGGCGGTAGTATAAAGCTTGTAATTGATTTTTCTTGCTCAGACAGCGAGAACCTTGCCGTTGCGGACGAACGGCAGCTTCACCACGCTGGCCGCCAGTTTCTTGTCGCGGATCTCGACGTGCACGGTGTCGCCCACGGCGACGTCCAGCGGCACGCGCGCCAGGGCGATCGCCTGCTGCATGCTCGGGCTGAAGGTGCCGCTGGTGATTTCGCCGGCGTTGCCGGAAGCGGCGACCACCTTCTGGTGGGCGCGCAGGATGCCGCCTTTTTCGCGCAGGATCAGGCCCACGAAGTTGGCCTGCTGGCCCTTGGCCTGCAGGGCAGCCTTGCCGATGAAGTCGCGCTCGGACGCCAGGTCGATGGTCCAGCCCAGGCCGGCGTCCAGCGGATTGATGTTGTCGTCCATGTCCTGGCCGTACAGGTTCATGCCGGCTTCCAGGCGCAGGGTGTCGCGCGCGCCCAGGCCGGCCGGCTTGATGCCGGCGGCGGCGAAGGCGTTCCACAGGGCTTCCACCTGCGAAGCCGGGACGCCGACCTCGAAGCCGTCTTCGCCGGTGTAGCCGGTGCGGGCCACCATGACTTCGCCGAACGGGGTATCCGGGACGATCACGACGTTGAAGGGCTTGAGCGCTTCGGAAGCGGCCTGGACGCCGGGCAGCACCTGCCAGACCTTGGCACGGGCATTCGGGCCCTGCACGGCGATCAGGGCGATCGGATCGCGGTTTTCCTCGCTCGGGTCGCGGCGCTGGGTGATGCTCACGCCGGCGCCGGTGGCCTCGTTCTGCTTGCTCATCCAGGCCACGTCCTTCTCGGCGGTGCCGGCGTTGACGACCAGGCGGAACCAGTCTTCGCTGAAATAGTAGACGATCAGGTCGTCGATCACGCCGCCTTCCGGATTGAGCATGCAGGAATACAGGGCCTTGCCCGGCACCTGCAGCTTGTCGACGTTGTTGGCCAGCAGGCCGCGCAGGAAGGCGCGCACGTTCGCGCCCTCCAGGTCCACCACGCACATGTGCGAGACGTCGAACATGCCGGCGTCGGTACGGACGGCGTTGTGCTCTTCGATCTGGGAACCGTAGTTGACCGGCATGTCCCAGCCGCCGAAGTCGACCATCTTGGCTCCGAGGGAGCGGTGTGCGGAATTGAGCGGGGTCGCTTTGAGCGTCATGGAATCCTCGGGCAGTGAATAGGGGTGCGTGCACCCTCGCGGGTGCCTGTATCCCCTCTGTCCTTGGTACCTGAGAGATAGCGGCATGCGCCGCCTGCCCCTTCGGTGGGCCCCGTGTGTGCGGGGCCGCTCTCCAGAGTGTGAGCCGCCGCGCCGTGCGCTGCCGCTCCCTGACCAGTCCGTTTGCCTGAGAGTTTGTGGGTAGTGCCCCTTCGGCGGCAGGTGTTTCTGCGCTCTCCCGGTCAAGACTGCGGAGGATATGCCAGCATTGGATTGGTGTCAACCAAATGGACGCTGTCGATGGAGAGAATGGCGCTTGCCAAAAAGAATTGCCGCGCACTATTGGCGGGCCGCCCGGCGGGGCCTTCGGACGTGTTTTGCTACACTTGTGCCACACACTTTGCAGTGGGAAAAACTATGAGCGAAGACAAAGCACAGCAGCAGGGACAGGAAACCCGGGAAACCCGGCAAACCAAGGAAGCCTGGTTCACGCTATCGGGCGACGTCAACAGCGACATGGTGCACCGCATGTTCGACGCGGTGTCGATGATGACCGAGGACGGCATCGAGACGGCCCACGTGCTGGTGCAGTCGAACGGCGGCTACGTCAGCGATGGCCTGTGCCTGTACAACTTCCTGGCGAATTCGCCGATCAAGTTCGTCATGTATAACGGCGGGGCGGTGGCCTCGATCGCGGTGATCCTCTACCTGTCCGGCAGCGAGCGCTACTGCAGTGAGACAGCGCGCTTCATGGTGCACAAGTCGCATGCGACGGCTTCGCCGGGCTCGCGCCCGGATGCGCTCAACATCATTGTCGAAGGCTTGCGCGCCGACGATGCGCGCACCGAGTCGATCCTGCGCAAGTGCATCGAACTGACGCCGGAGCAGTGGGCGATCCACCAGTATTCCGACCTGCACCTGAACTCGCGCGACGCCAAGACCGCCGGCCTGGTCAACGACATCCGCGATTTCCGCCCACCCAAGGGCGGCATGCTGCGCAATATCTGAGACACGAAAAAAAGCCCACCGCATGCGGTGGGCCGGCGACAAGCGCGATGCAAGAGGGCAGGCGGGGCCTGCCATCCGATCAGCGTTTCTTGTCGTTCTTGTGGCTTTGACGGCCGGCTTCGGCGTGCTGTTCCGGCGTGCCGCCGCGGGTGCCGCCGCTGGTGCCGCCGCTACCGCTGCCGCTGCCGCTGCCGGAACGCGAGCCCGAGCCCGCCCCCGACTGCTTGTTGCCGTCGTTCTTGTGGCTCTGGCGGCCAGCTTCCGCGTGCTGTTGCGGGGTGCCGCCGCGGGTCGATTTACCTTGATTCGAGGCCATGATCATTTCCTTTCATATGGAAAAATGCCCTGCTTGCCGAGCTGTGGAACCTTACCGCAGCATTTCCGGTCGAGCCATCATGCTGTCCGTATTGATGAATCGGTATCGGAACACGTCGTGATCCAGTGTAGGACAGCTACCGACGTTCTCAAGGAATTCTTTCTGACTGCGTGAGACGCGAAAGCGACTTTGAGGGCAGGATCAAGCTCGTATGCATTTTTTCTATTGCCTCGCGGAAATAATGTGGCACAATAGAAGCATCGACTCCGTCCCACACATGGCCGTGAACACTGCCCAGACACCCGCCGTCCGCAAGGCCGCCCGCGCGCAGCAGGCGACGCTGGACGAGCTCGTCTCCACGGCGGCGGCGGCTGCCACCGAGGGCCTGGTCGACATGGTCGGGCGCATGAGCGCCGTGCTGCTGGACATGACGGCCGCCGGTCCGGATCCGCAGCAGGCCGCGCGCCGTATCCGCTCCGGCAACCTGCTCCGGGACAATGCCTACGCCTTCGTGCACCTGGCCTCGACCGGCATCGAGCTGGCGCTGCGCAAGGAAGTCGCGCTGCTCGCGCCCGGGCTGCAGCCGGCCGCGCCGGCGCCGCTGACCCTGAGCCTGGTGCCGCTCGAGGAGATGGACAGCCAGCTTGCCTTTGCCGCAGTCAGCCGGCCCTTCGATATCCTGCACGCCGAACGCTTGGCCAGCCTGGGCGTGCGCCTGGGCCTGCTGCTCGGGCGCGAACTGGTGCGCGCCGGCCACAATCCATTCCGTCCCGAGGTCTTCCTGCGCGCGTTGCAGGAGGCCTGGTGCGAGTTCGAACCCGACCAGGCGTCGCATGCGCTGGTCGTGCCCTTGCTGCGTCCGGGCGTGATGTTCGAACTCGGACCCGTGCTCGACGCCCTGAACGACAAGCTCAAGCCGGCCCGGGCGCAGCAGCAGGACGAGCGCTTCGCCAAGACCGACGACAGTGCCGCCGCCAGGGCGGCACGGGCACGGCGCGACGCAGCCGTCGCCCAGCAGTTGCGCCAGCTGTTCGGCGCGGCCGAAGCGGCGGCAGGCGCCGACCTCGCGCAGCTGGGTATCCCCTTGATCCCCGACCTGCCGCAGGGCAGCGGCGGTTGGCGCCCGAGCGCGGCCCCCGGCTTCGCGCCCGGCTTCGCGGCCGACCAGGACGCGCTGCCCGCGGCAGCCCGGTCCGAAGCAGTATCGGGCGTGACGCGCCATGCCGGCGCCATGGCCGGAGCGCGGGGCGCGGGTCCCGCCGGCCTGGCCGCGGCGCGGCCGGCGCCTCCGGCGCCCCTGATCGACATGCTCGACAGGCTGGGCGGCCTGGCCGCCGCGGGGGGGGCCGGCCTTGACCTGCAGGCCGGGGGCGCGGCCGGCGCGCACGGCGTGTTCTACCTGCCGCGCCTGAAGCAGAGCCTGCCCCAGGGCAGCCTGTCGCGCGGCGACGAGACCACCCTCGACCTGCTGTCGCGTATCTTCGAGACCGTGCTGCTGGACGAATCGATCCCGCCGGAGACGCGCGAGCTGATCGCCTTCCTGCAGGTGCCGGTGCTGAAGGCCGCGCTCCAGGACCGCAGTTTCTTCTTCGAAGAGGCGCACCCGGCCCGGCGCATGCTCGACCTACTGTCGAACGCCGGCTGGGAGCAGGCCGCCAGCCCGGACGATCCGGTCTTCCGTGCCATGCGGCGCGGGGTCGACCGGCTGCGTGCGGAAGCGCAGCCGGAGAGCTTTGCCGCCGCGGTGGCCGAGCTCGAAGCGGGCATCGCCGCACGCGAACAGGCCGCGCAGGCCGCCATCGCCGGCCCGATCGCCCAGGCCACGCGCCAGGAGAAGCAGGCCGCGGCCAGCCGTTCCGCCAGGAAGGCGGTCGCGCTGCGCCTGGGCGGCGAGCAGGTCGTGGCGCTGGTCGCCACCTTCCTGGAGCAGCGCTGGACCCCGGTGCTCACGCTGGCCTACACCATCGAGGACAGCAAGCCGGGTGCGGTGGACAACGCCACCCGCGCCATGGACGACCTGGTCTGGAGCGTCAAGCCCAAGGTCACCCAGGAAGAGCGCAAGGCGCTCATCAAGCGCCTGCCGGCGCTGCTCACCACCCTCAACAAGTGGCTTGACGCCGTCAAGTGGCAGGACGCCGAGCGCCTTCAGTTCTTCGCCGAGCTGGCCGAATGCCACGCCACCATCGTGCGGGCGCCGATCGAGCTGTCGCCGGAACGCCAGCTGGAGCTGGCAGTGGAGGCCGCACAGCAGGACGCGCTGCGCCGCATCGCCCAGGAACAGGTCGCCGTCCCGGAGGAGGCGCCGGCGGATCCGGCGGCGGCGGCGCTGGCCGCCCTGGAGCGCGGCATGCGGGTCGAGTTCAGCGGTGCGGCCGGGGTGCGCAAGCTGCGCCTGGCCTGGGTCAGCCCCTTGCGTACGCTGTTCATCTTCTCCGGCGCCAACCGCCAGGAAGCTTTTTCGCTGCCGGCCGAGCGCCTGGCCGAGGCCTTCCGCACCGGCAGCATCAGGGTGCTTGCGCCCGAGGGCGTGGTCGGCCGGGTGCTGACCGAAGCGGTCGGTGCGGCCGCCATGAACGACCCCATGCACGCCGCCGGGGTCGCCTGAGGCCCGAAACGGCGCCGGCATGGCGGATTGTCGGGCCTGCAAGCCCGCTACTTGGCCGAAATGCAATCAACAGATGGTATGATTGGGCCTTTGACGACTCTTTAGCCCAGCCGACTCAACGTGCGCCTTTCATCCATCAAATTGTCGGGATTTAAGTCTTTCGTCGATCCCACCAATTTCCAGGTGCCCGGCCAGCTCGTTGGGGTGGTCGGCCCCAACGGTTGCGGCAAGTCGAACATCATCGACGCCGTGCGTTGGGTGCTGGGCGAATCCAAGGCCTCCGAGCTGCGCGGCGAGTCGATGCAGGACGTGATCTTCAACGGCTCCACCCACCGCAAGCCGTCCGGGCGCGCCTCGGTCGAACTGGTGTTCGACAACAGCATGGGCAAGGCGGCAGGGCAGTGGGGGCAATACGCCGAGATCGCGGTCAAGCGCACCCTCACGCGCGACGGCACTTCCACCTACTACATCAACGGCCAGCCGGTGCGCCGGCGCGACATCCAGGACATCTTCCTCGGTACCGGCCTGGGGCCGCGCGCCTACGCCATCATCGGACAAGGCATGATTTCGCGCATCATCGAATCGCGTCCGGAAGAGCTGCGCGTGTTCCTCGAGGAAGCTGCCGGCGTCTCCAAGTACAAGGAGCGCCGCCGCGAGACCGAGAACCGGCTGTCCGACACGCGCGAAAACCTGCTGCGGGTCGAGGACATCCTGCGCGAACTGAACGCCAACCTGGAAAAGCTCGAAGGCCAGGCCGCCGTGGCCAGGCGCTTCCACCAGCTGCAGGCCGACCAGGAAGAGAAGCAGAAGCTGCTCTGGCTGCTGCGCAAGAACGAAGCCAGGGCCGAGCAGCTGCGCTACTTCCGCGAAGTGGAAGAAGCGCAGACCGCGCTCGAGGCCCAGACCGCCAAGCTGCGCAACGTCGAGCTCGAACTCGAGAACATGCGCCAGGCGCACTTTTCCATCGGCGATCGCCTGCATACGGCGCAGGGCGCCCTGTACCAGACCAATTCCGAGATCGGCAGCCTGGAAGCGCAGATCAAGTTCGTGGTCGAGTCGCGCACCCGCCTGCAGAACCAGCTCGGCACGCTCGGCGCCCAGCGGGACCAGTGGCTGGCGCAGCGCCAGGAAGTCGAAGAACAGCTGCTTGAGGCCGAGTTCACGCTGGAAGAACTCGGCGCGCGCGCCGAGGGCGCCCAGATCGCGGTTGAAGCCCATGGGGAGCGCGTGCCCGAGTTGGAAGCCGCGTGGCGCCAGGCCCAGGAGCGCGCCAACGAATCGCGCGCCCGCATCATGCAGGTGCAGCAGCGCATCGAACTGGCCAGCGCCCACCAGCGCAACGCCGCCAACATCCTCACCAGTCTGGCCGCGCGCCGCGAGCGCCTGCAACAGGAGCGCAACGGCCTGAACCTGCCCGACAGCGCCACCCTCGACAACCTGCGCCTGCAACTCGAAGAAAAGCAGCTGGCGCTGGAAGAGCAGGGCATGCTGCTCGACGAAGCGACGGCGCGCCAGGACGCGGTCGAGCAGGAACGCAAGGATGCCCACGCCCAGGTGCAGCAGGAGTCCGGCGCCAACGCCCAGCTGGAAGCGCGCCTGGCCGCGCTGCGCCAGGTGCAGGACCGGGTCCAGACCCAGGGCAAGGTCCAGCCCTGGCTGGAAAAGCACGAGCTGGGCGGCCTGCCGCGCCTGTGGCAGAAGCTCGACATCGAAGCGGGCTGGGAGGCCGCGCTGGAAGCCGTGCTGCGCGAACGTGCCGGCGCGCTCGAGGTGTCGAACCTCGACTGGGCCAAGGCCTTCTTCGGCGATGCGCCGCCGGCCCGCCTGGCCCTGTATGCGCCGACGCCGGGTGCGCCCGCGGCCAGCGACCCGGCGGGCTTGACACCCTTCGCCAGCCTGCTGCGCCTGAACGACCCGGGCCTGCGCGGGGTGCTGAACGACTGGCTGCACCACGTCTACGTGGCCCAGGATGCCGCCGAGGCTTTCGCCAACCGCGCGCGCCTGCCGCAGGGCGGCAGCTTCGTCACCCGCCAGGGCCACCTGGTGTCGCAGTCGAGCGTGCGTTTCCACGCGCCGGACGCCGAGCAGGACGGCATGCTGGCGCGCCAGCACGACATCGAGAACATCGGTAAGCAGCTGCGCGCGCAGGCCCTGCTGCTGGACGAGGCCAGGAGCCGCGCCACCCGCGCCGACGCGGCGGTGAGCGACCTGACGCGGCGCCTGCAGGATGCGCGCCAGCGCTCGGGCACGCTGCAGCGCGAAGTGCATGCGCTGCAGATCGAGGTGCTCAAGCAGAGCGAGATCGAGGCGCGCTTCAACCAGCGCAGCGGCCAGATCGCCGCCGATCTGTCCGAGATCGCGGCCCAGGAAGCCGAGCAGCGCCAGGCTGCCGCCGAAGCGGAACAGGAATTCGAGCAGCTCGACATGGAATTGGCCGAGCTGCAGGGCAGCCACGAGGATGGCCAGACCGCCTTCATCGAGAAAGAGCAGGCCTTGAACGACGCGCGCCAGAAGCTGCGCGACCTCGAGCGCGGCGCCCAGGAGGCGCAATTCGCCGAACGCGCCCAGCGCGCCAGAATCGAGGAGCTGCGCCGCAGCATCGCCACCGCCACCCAACAGGCCGAGCAGGTCGCGGCCAGCCTGGGCGCCGGCAGGCTCGAACTCGAGGCGCTGGAGGCCGGCACCGCCCACGAGGGCCTGCAGGAGCTGCTCGAGCGCCGCAGCACGCAGGAGCGCGCGCTGGCCGACGCGCGTCACGAGCTCGACCAGATCACCCAGCAGCTGCGCCAGCT
The DNA here is from genome assembly GCF_041023745.1 of Massilia sp. X63. Lineage (NCBI taxonomy): Bacteria > Pseudomonadati > Pseudomonadota > Betaproteobacteria > Burkholderiales > Oxalobacteraceae > Massilia > Massilia sp. X63. The sequence goes on along the minus strand of NZ_JBFTEF010000010.1, from coordinate 47,435 downwards.
CGAAGAGATGCGCATGGGGAACGAGCGCAGCCTGCAGCCGCAGCGCGACCGCATCACCGAGATGCAGCTGAAGGAACAGGCCGCGCGCCTGAACCAGGAACAGTTCGCCGAAGCGCTGGCCAGTACCGGCGCGGTCGAATCCGAGCTGGAGCAAAAGCTGACGCCGGACATGAAGCCGCAATACCTGCAGGGCGAGGTCACGCGCCTGACCAATGCCATCGGCGCCCTCGGCGCGGTCAACCTGGCGGCGGTGGACGAGCTGGCCCAGGCCACCGAGCGCAAGCGCTACCTCGACGCGCAGAACAACGACCTGCAGGAGGCCATCGCAACGCTGGAAGATGCGATCCACCGGATCGACCGCGAGACCCGCGACCTGCTGCAGGACACCTTCGATCGCGTCAACACCCACTTCTCGGAACTGTTCCCGATCCTGTTCGGCGGCGGCCAGGCCAGGCTGGTGATGACCGGCGACGAGATCCTGGATTCCGGCGTGCAGGTGATGGCCCAGCCGCCGGGCAAGAAGAACGCCACCATCCACCTGCTGTCCGGCGGCGAGAAGGCGCTCACCGCCACGGCCCTGGTGTTCTCGATGTTCCGCCTGAACCCGGCGCCGTTCTGCCTGCTCGACGAGGTCGACGCGCCGCTGGACGACGCCAATACCGAGCGCTTCTGCCGCATGGTCAAGCGCATGTCGGACCATACCCAATTCCTCTTCATCTCGCACAACAAGATCGCGATGGAGATGGCCAACCAACTGATCGGTGTGACGATGCAGGAGCAGGGCGTATCGCGCATCGTGGCGGTGGACATGGAGTCCGCCGCGAACTTCGCAACTGAGGCACAAGCAGCATGACTGATTTCCAAATGAGCCTGATCGCAGCCGCCGGCGTATTCGTCGCCGGGGTCTTCTCGTACAACAAGTGGCAGGAGTACAAGGCCCGCAAGAGCGTCGAGCGCGCATTCGCATCGGACCATGACGACGTCCTGATGCGCAGCGACGAAAGCGCCGTCGAGCGCCAGGAGCCGGTGCTGGACATCGGTGCGGAATCCTCGCTTGCGCCGCTCGATGTGGAGCCGGGCGAATCGAAGCTGGACGCTGCCGCGCCGGCCCCGGACCTGGCGCCGGCCGCCCCGGCCCAGCCCGCGCCGCCAGGCGCGCCGCGCACCCCGACCACGGTGGCCGCGCTCGCGCCGGCCGCGCCGCTGCCGGGCGCGACGCCGGACACGCCGCCTTCCGAGCTGGCCGAAAGCCTGGTCGACCCGCTGATCGACTGCATCATTCCGCTGAACTTCGAAGGCGCCCTGCGCGGCGACAAGATCCTGCCCGCGCTGCAGAAGCTGCGCCGGGTCGGCAACAAGCCGATCCACTACGTGGGCTTCGCCGTCAGCGGCGACTGGGAACCGATCGTGCACGGCGGCGTGTACACCAAGCTGCAGGCCGGCGTGCAGATGGCCACCCGCACCACGGCCCTGAACGAGATCGAATATTCCGAACTGGTGACGCGCCTGCGCGCGGTGGCCGACGAGATCGGCGCCGAGCCGGAAGTGCCGGACATGATCGAGGTGATGAGCGAAGCGCGCACCCTGCACCGCTTCGTGGCGGGCCACGACGCCCAGCTGGGCGTGAACCTGGCCGCCAACGGCGCCCCGTGGGCGATCTCGACCCTGATCGGGGCGCTGGAAAACCAGGGATTCGACGTGCGCCCGGACGGCCGCTTCGCCATGCCCGATGGGGCAGGCGGCGTGCTGTTCACGCTGTCCACCAACGTCACCCTGGGCGCCGACACCACCAACCGCCTGACCCTGCTGCTGGACGTGCCTTGCGTGGCGCCGAGCCGCGACGGCTTCGGCGCCATGGTCAAGTGCGCGAAAGAGCTGACCGCGCGCCTGGACGCCACCATCGTCGACGACTTCGAGCAGCCGCTGCTCGATCCGGCGCTGGAAGAGATCAAGGGCCAGGTCGCCGAGTTCTACCAGGAGATGGAAGCCTCCGATATCCCGGCCGGTTCCACCCGCGCGCTGCGCCTGTTCGTCTGAGGCCTCGGCATGACGGTCCCACAGGATGCCCTGGCGCGCATGGCGTGGCTGGTCGAGGAACTCAACCGCCATATCTATAACTACCACGTGCTCGACGCCCCGACCATTCCGGACGCCGAGTACGACCGCCTGTTCAGGGAACTGCAGGAGCTGGAAAGCGCCCACCCGCAGGCCGTGAAGAACGACTCGCCGACCTCGCGCGTCGGCGCCGCGCCGATCCCCGAATTCAAGCAGGTGACGCACTCGGTGCCGATGCTGTCGCTGAACAACGGCTTCGCCGACGAAGACGTCGAGAACTTCGACCGCCGCGTGCGCGACGGGCTGGAAGCGAAGCAGGTGGCGTATTCGGCCGAACTGAAGTTCGACGGCCTGGCGATCAGCCTGCGCTACGAGAACGGCGTGTTCGTGCAGGCCGCCACCCGCGGCGACGGCTACACCGGCGAGGACGTGACCGCCAATATCCGCACCGTGCGGGTGATCCCGCTGCGCCTGCACGGCAGCGAGGTGCCGAGCGTGCTGGAAGTGCGTGGCGAAGTCCTGATGTTCAAGGACGACTTCGCGCGCCTGAACCAGCGCCAGCGCGAGGCCGGGCACAAGGAATTCGCGAATCCGCGCAACGCGGCCGCGGGCAGCCTGCGCCAGCTGGACGCGCGCATCACGGCCCAGCGCAAGCTGCGCTTCTTCGCCTACGGCATCGGCCGCCTGGAGGGCGCCGCACTGCCGGAGTCGCATTCGGCGGTGCTCGACTGGTTCGACCGCCTCGGCCTGCCGGTCTCGAAGGAGCGGGCAGTGGTGAGCGGCTGCGAAGGCCTGCTCGGCTACTACCGCGATATCGGGCAAAAGCGCGGCGCGCTTCCTTACGAGATCGACGGCGTGGTGTACAAGGTCGACCGCGTCGCCGACCAGGCCCAGCTGGGCTTCGTGTCGCGCGCGCCGCGCTTCGCGCTGGCCCACAAGTTCCCGGCCGAGGAAGCCCTGACGGTGGTATCGGCAATCGACGTGCAGGTCGGCCGTACCGGCGCCATCACGCCGGTGGCGCGCCTGGTACCGGTGTCGGTCGGCGGCGTCACGGTCACCAACGCGACCCTGCACAACGAGGACGAGGTGCTGCGCAAGGACGTGCGCGTCGGCGACACCGTGATCGTGCGCCGCGCGGGCGACGTGATCCCCGAGGTGCTGGCGGTGGTGCTGGAGCGCCGCCCCGATCCGGAACCGATGCGCTACAAGCTGCCGGACGCGTGCCCGGTGTGCGGCTCGCACGTGGTGCGCGAGGAAGGCGAGGCGATCGCGCGCTGCTCCGGCGGCCTGACCTGCGCGGCCCAGCGCAAGGAGGCGATCCGGCACTTTGCGGGCCGGCGCATGATGGACATCGAAGGCTTGGGCGACCGCTACATCGACAGCCTGGTCGAGTGCAACCTGATCCACGGCGTGGCCGACCTGTACAAGCTCACGCTCGACGACCTGCTCACCATGAAGCGCATGGCCGACGAGCGTGACGGCACCACCCCCGAAACCGTCAAGCAGGGCAAGGTCGCCACCAAGTGGGCCGAGAATCTGCTCCAGGCCATCGCGGACAGCAAGAACCCGCCGCTCGAGCGCCTGCTGTTCGCGCTCGGCATCCGCCACGTGGGCGAGTCGACCGCCAAGACCCTGGCCGACTGGCTCGGCCGCTTCGAACTGGTCCGTCATGCGCCGGAAGCGCTGCTGCGCGTGCTGCCGGACATCGGCGGCACCGTGGCCGAGGCCATCGCCGAATTCTTTGCCGAAGAGAAGAACCAGCGCGAGATCGATGCATTGCTGGCGGCCGGCGTCACGCCGCGGGGCGAACATGCGCCGAGGGCGCAGCTGCGCGAGAAGCTGGAAGAAACGAAGCTGCTGGCGGCGCTCGGCATTCCGAAGCTGACCGAGCCGCGCGCGCGCCAGTTGCTCGCCGCCGGCCAGACCCTGGCGTCGCTGGCGCACCTGAACGTGTTCGGCGTGTTCGGCCTGCCAGGCACCGTCGCCGCCGCACTGGAAGAGTGGATGGCCAGCGCGGCCAACCGCGAGCGCCTGGCCGCGCTGGCCTCCTTGCGCGCCGAACTGCTGGCCCAGCTGCCGGAAGAAGCGCCGGCCGCCGAAGGGATTTTCAGCGGCAAGACCTTCGTGCTGACCGGGACGCTGCCGACCATGAGCCGCGATGCCGCGGGCGCCCTGATCGAAGCCGCGGGCGGCAAGGTGTCCGGTTCGGTATCGAAGAAAACCTCGTACGTGGTCGCCGGGCTCGAGGCGGGCAGCAAGCTTGCCAAGGCCGAGGAACTCGGCGTCACCGTCCTCGACGAAGCCGGGCTGCTCGACCTGCTCGGGCAATCAAAGGAAACCGCATGACCCTGATCCGCAAAGCCGTATTCCCCGTCGCCGGCCTCGGCAGCCGCTTCCTGCCGGCCACCAAGGCCCAGCCGAAAGAGATGCTGCCGATCGTCGACAAGCCGCTGATCCAGTATGCCGTCGAGGAGGCGGTGGCGGCCGGCATCACCGAGATGGTCTTCATCACCGGCCGCAACAAGCGCGCCATCGAGGACCATTTCGACAAGGCCTACGAGCTCGAGGCCGAGCTGGAAGCGCATGGCAAGCAGGCCCTGCTCGACCTGGTGCGCAACGTCATCCCGAAGAACGTCAACTGCATCTACATCCGCCAGTCGGCGCCGCTGGGCCTGGGCCACGCGGTGCTGTGCGCCCGTCCCGTGATCGGCGACGAGCCCTTCGCGGTGCTGCTGGCGGACGACTTCATGGACACCGATGCCGGTACCAGGCCGGTGCTGGCGCAGATGACCGACCTGTATGCCTACGAGCGCTCGAGCATTCTGGCGGTGCAGGACGTCGCGCGCGAGAACACGCGCCAGTACGGCATCGTCAGCGCGTCGAGCTACCGCCCGAACCTGGAACTGGTCTCCGGAATCGTCGAGAAGCCGGCGCCGGAAGTGGCGCCGTCCACGCTGGCGGTGGTCGGCCGCTACGTGCTGTCGGGCTCGATCTTCGGCTACCTCGAGAACCTCGGCACCGGCGCCGGCGGCGAGATCCAGCTCACCGACGGCATCGCCGCCCTGATGCGCGACGAACGGGTGCTGGCCTACCGCTACAAGGGCCAGCGCTACGACTGCGGCTCCAAGCTCGGCTACCTGCAGGCCACCGCGGCGATCGGCCTGAAGCACCCCGAGACCGCGGAAGGCTTCCGCGCCAGCCTGGCCGCGCTGCTGGAAGCGGAACAGATGCGAGGGAATTGATCATGGCCGTCCGCGAGATCCTGCGCATGGGCGATCCGCGCCTGCTGCGCGTGGCCGAGAAGGTCGAAGACTTCGACACGCCCGCGCTGCACGCCCTGATTGCCGACATGTTCGAGACCATGCATGCCGCCCAGGGCGCCGGGCTGGCGGCGCCGCAGATCGGCGTCAACCTGCAGCTGGTGATCTTCGGCTTCGCCAGCAACCAGCGTTACCCGGACGCGCCGCCGGTGCCGCAGACGGTCCTGATCAATCCGGTGCTGACGCCCTTGTCGCAAGAGATGGAAGAGGGCTTCGAGGGCTGCCTGTCGGTGCCCGGCCTGCGCGGCAGCGTGCCGCGCTACACCCGGCTGCATTACGAGGGCGTCGACCAGTACGGCAAGCCGATTGTGCGCGACGCCGAGGGCTTCCATGCGCGCGTGGTCCAGCACGAGGTGGACCACCTGCACGGCATCCTGTACCCGATGCGGATCCGCGACTTTTCCCGCTTCGGCTTCACCGAAGTGATGTTCCCCGATCTCGATCCGAAGGCCGACGACTGATGCGTTCGATTCTTCTCGCGCTGCTGCTGGCGGCGCCGCTGGCGCAGGCGCAAACCGATGGCCTGTTCACGAAAATCGATGCGGCGCCGAAAAGCGAGTTCTGGCTCGACACCGGCTTCGCCACCGCCCACTTCGACAGCGACAAGGACCTGAACGGCGCCAACAAGGGCCTGGGCGCCGAGTACCGCTTCAACGGGACCACCGCGGCCACGGCCGGGCGCTTCTACAACAGCGACCGGCGCTGGTCGAACTACGCCGGGGTGATCTGGCAGCCGTATGCGCTCGGTCCCGTGCGCCTGGGACTGGCGCTGGCGGCGTTCGACGGCTATCCGAACATGCGCGACGGCGGCTGGTTCCCGGCGGCGATCCCGACCCTGACCTATGAATACCGGCGGGTGGGGCTGAATGTGGGGATCATCCCGACCTACAAGGATCGCCTGTATGGCGGGATTTCGTTCCAGCTCAAGTTCAAGCTGTTGTAGGGTGGGCGGATTTCCCGCCCACCCTACGAGCATTACGACTCTTTCGGGTACGGACTCTTCCCCCCATCCGCAATGAACGCATCGATGCGCTGCTGCAGCACCGGCAGCGGCACCGACCCCAGCTGCAGCACGGTATCGTGGAAGTTGCGGATATCGAACTTCGGCCCCAGGGCCTTCTCCGCCCGCGCCCGCGCTTCCTGGATCGCCATCTGGCCCAGGTAGTAGGACAGCGCCTGTCCCGGCCACGAGATGTAGCGGTCCACTTCGGTTTCCACCTCGTGCCTGGCCAGCGCGGTGTTCTCCATCAGGTAGGCTTGTGCCTGTTCGCGCGTCCAGCCCTTGGCGTGGATGCCGGTGTCGACCACCAGGCGCGAGGCGCGCCAGGCCTGGTAGCTCAGCATCCCGAAGTGCTCGTAGGGCGTCTCGTAGATGCCCATCTCCACGCCCAGGCGTTCGGCATACAGCGCCCAGCCTTCGCCGAAGGCCGAGATGTACGCGCGCCGGAAGGGCGGGACGTTTTTCTGTTCCTGGGCCACCGGCATCTGGAAGGCGTGGCCGGGCGCCGATTCGTGCAGGGTCAGCGCCGGCAGGCTGTACAGCGCACGCGCCGGCAGGTTGTAGGTGTTGACCCAATACGAGCCGGGGCCGCCGCGGCCGGCGGTGTAGAAGGGCGCCTGGTCGTCGGGCACCGGGATGATCGCGAAGCGGCGGCGCGGCAGGTAGCCGAAGTACTGGTCGGCCTTGGCGTCGAACTTCTTGGCGGTCCAGGCCGCATGCATCAGGAGTTCCTTGGGCGTCTTCGCGTAGAACTGCGGGTCGGTGCGCAGGAAAGCCAGGAAGGCCGGCAAGTCCCCCTTGAAGTCGACCTGCTTCATGACCTCGTGCATCTCGGCGCGGATCTTCGCCATCTCGGCCAGGCCGATGGCGTGGATCTGCTCGGCCGTCAGGTTCGTGGTGGTGAACTCGACGATCTTCGACTGGTAGTAGGCCTTCCCGCCGGGCATGTTCTCGGCGGCGAGCGTGGTGCGCGCCTTCGGCAGGTACTCGGTGCGGAAGAAGGCCAGCACCTTGGCGTAGGCCGGCTGCACCGCGTCGCGGATCAGGTTGGCGGCCTGCGCCTTCAGCGCCTCCTGCTCGGCGGCGGGAACCGAGGCCGGCATGGTGCGGAAGGGCTGGAAGAACACCGTTTCCTGGGGCGTCCTGGCCTCGGCGATCGGCGCCAGCGCGACGTCGCGGCCCTGCAGGGTCACCTGCGGAGGCGTGAAGCCGCGCGCCAGGCCGGCGCGCATGTTGGCGGTCTCCTGGGCGAAATAGTCGGGCAGGGCGGCCAGCTGCTTCAGGTAGTTGCGGTAGTCGTCCAGCGTGGCGAACGGACGGCGCGCCGTGAAGGTAACGCCGGTCCAGAAGGCGCTGTCGGCATTCACCGGCTGCTCGTATTCGCGGAAGCGCTGGGCGTCCAGCAGCGCGGCGATCTGGGCGCGGTAGACGGCGAAGTTCACGCGCTCGGCAGGCGACAGCTCGGCTGCCCTGATACCGTCGAGTTCCTTCAGGATGCCTTCCCAGTAGCGGCGGCGCGCCTCCTGCGCCGGGGCGTCGACCCGGGCCAGGACCGGGCTCACGCCACGCTCGTCCTCGGCACGCGCAAGGCGCTCCGCGACGCGCCATTGCCATTCTTTCGTGTAAATTGTCTTGAAGCGCGTATCCGCGCTCGTAGCGGCGCTCGCCTGCGTGATCGTGCACACCAGCACGATACACGCGGTCGACAGTACAGCACCCAGCTTCTTTTCCATGGTTCCCCGCGAATGAATGATGAGCAGCATTGCTCGGCGACACTATCTTAGCGGGGATGGGCTAAATTGACACCAATGAAAATGTTTCAGGATGAGCCAGGGTGCTTTCGCCGATTTGCCGGAACAAGCAGCTATAATGCGCGCTGCACCGGGAAAGCACTTGATGTTCTCCCGCTGCCAGACAGCGTCAGCCCAGCAGCTCGACATAACCACCAGCGGCATTCATTGTTCAACGACGAAGACATGACGAATAGTACGGATGCGCGGGATCCATCCGACGGGAGCAGGCATTTGCTGCAACCATGGCGGCGCATCGCACAGCATCTCTGCCCGCTGATCGGGGAGAGCGGCTTTTGCGCATTGTTCGGGCGCGCCGTCCACGTGATCGGCCCCGAGCACGCATGGCTCGCGCCCCAGCAGCCCTGCCGCGCGCCGGAACAGCTCTTTACCTCCCTGGAGGAACGCATGGCCCGCGTCGACGCCGAGCGCGCCGCCGCCGCCAACGAAGTCCTGCTTCGGACCTTCACCCAATTACTTTCCACACTCATCGGTGAAAGACTGACCCAGCGCCTGCTGGAGTCGGCCACCGCCGCCGTCGATCCGGCGCAAGGCCAGCAGAAGAATGCACAGGAGCAGAAATAAATGACCGACAAAGTAAGCTTGGGAAAATTGGCCACGGGGGTGCCGGGGCTCGATGTTCTCTTGGGCGGTGGGCTGAACGAGTTCTCGTTCAACCTGATCACCGGGGCGCCCGGCTGTGGCAAGACCACGCTGGCGCACCAGATCATGTTCGCGCTGGCTAACCCGGATCGCCGCGCCCTGTTCTTCACGGTGCTGGGCGAGCCGCCGTTGAAGATGCTGCGCTACCAGCAGCAGTATTCCTTCTTCGATACCGACAAGGTGAGCACCTCGATCCGCTACGTCAACCTGGCAACCGACCTGCGCGCCGGCGATTTCAGCGGCGTCCTCGAGCGCATCACGCAGGAAGTCGAGGATTTCGCGCCGAGCCTGGTGTTCGTCGATTCCTTCCGCTCCGTGATCCAGACCGGCAAGGGCGGCATCGAAGGCATGAGCGACCTGCAGTTCTTCGTGCAGGAACTCGGCACCCGCATGACCAGCTGGATGGCGACCACCTTCCTGATCGGCGAATACCAGCACAACGAGGTCGAGGCCAATCCGATCACGACCGTCGCCGACGGCATGATCGCCCTGAGCCAGATCCATGACCGCAATGCCGTGGTGCGCAAGATCCGTGTCGTCAAGATGCGCGGCCAGGCCCACATGGGGGGATCGCACACCTTCCGCATCACCGACGACGGCCTGCGCATCTACCCGCGCCTGTTGCCGCCGCTGGCGGAAGACCGCGAGCCCGGCGTTCCGGTGGACCGCGAGCCGCGCCGCATCCCCACCGGCACCCCGGGGCTGGACGACATGCTGCACGGCGGACTGCCCCAGGGACATTCGCTGCTGGCGATCGGGCCCACCGGCTGCGGCAAGACGATCATGGGATCGAAGTTCCTGCGCGCCGGCGTCGAGCTGGGCGACAAGGGCGTGATCATGTGCTTCGAGAAGGGCACGGCGCGCCTGCGCAACGCCGAAATGGCGGCCATGATCCAGGCCGGCCAGGTGAGCGTGGTCGAGAGCCGCCAGATCGACATGACCGCCGAGGAGTTCGAGGACGACCTCTTGACCGCGATCGACCGCAGCGGCGCGCGCCGCGTCGTGATCGACTCGCTGTCGGAGTTCAGTCTCTACCTGGCGCCCGAGTGCCGGCGCGACCTGCGCGAAGGCGTGTTCCGCATCCTGAGCAGCCTGGCCAAGCGCGGCGTGTCGACGCTGGTGACGGTCGGGCTGGACGACCGTTCGGTCGACATGAACTACGCCCGCGCCGACATGGCCTACCTGACCGACGCCATCGTCGCCATGCGCTACGCCGAAACCGACGGGCACGTGCGGCGCTTCATCTCGGTGGTCAAGGTGCGCGGCACCTCCCACAGCCACGACCTGCGCGAGTACCGGATCACCGACGAGGGTATCGAGATCGACACCATCCCCGCGCAGGTGAACGGGGTGTTTTACGGCCGGGTCGACGGCACGACCGCCGACGAATGAGGACAGCATGGGGACGTTTAATGAAGCAAATCCTGGCTCTGAACAACGTTCCCTGATGGCTGACGACACCAACCCACTGGGCAAGCTGCTGCGCGAGCAGGAACTGCAGCAACGCATCGCCTTCCTCGAAGCCGAGCTGTCGCAGGCGCGCGTGCTGGCGCGCGAGCATGCCCGGCTCGAGGCCCAGGTCGAGCAGCTGCGCGAAGCCAACGAGCACCTGGTGATGGCCACCGTCAGCGCCCAGTCGCTGCGCGACCTGGCCGAAGCCACCAACCGGCGCCAGACCGAATTCCTCGCCATGCTGGCGCACGAGCTGCGCAATCCTCTCGCGCCGCTCAGCATGTCCGCCAGCCTGCTCCAGAACCTGGGCGGCGGCTCGTCCAAGCTGGCGCACGTCGCCGGCGTGGTGCGGCGCCAGGTCGACCACATGGCGCACCTGCTCGACGACCTGCTCGACGCCGCGCGCATCAGCAGCGGCAAGATCACCCTCTCGGTGCGCCCGCTGGCGCTGGCCGGCGCGCTCGACCAGGCCATGGAGACGGTCGCGCCGCGCATGCGCGAACGCGGCCAGTCGCTCGTGGTCGAGCTGCCCGCGGAGCCCCTGGTGATCGAAGGCGACCCGGTGCGCCTGACCCAGGTGTTCGCCAACCTGCTCGGCAATGCCTCCAAGTACACCGGCGAGGGCGGGCGCATCGTGCTGCGCGCCTGGCGCGCCGACGACGAGGTGGTGGTGCAGGTGATCGACAACGGCGCCGGGATCGCGCCCGAGATTCTGCCCCAGGTGTTCGACCTGTTCATGCAGGGTCCGCGTTCGCTGGCCCGCTCGGAAGGCGGCCTGGGCATCGGCCTGAACGTGGTGCGCAACCTGGTCGGCATGCACGGCGGCTCGGTCACGGCCGACAGTGCCGGCGAAGGGCAGGGCAGCACCTTCACGGTGCGCCTGCCGTTCTCCGGCGCTGCGGCGCCCGTGTCCGAGATCCCGGCCGGCCCGAGCGCGGCCGGAGGCGCCTGCCGCATCCTGCTGGTCGAAGACAACGTCGATGCCTGCGACACCCTGCGCACCCTGCTCGAACTGGCCGGGCACGACGTGGCGGTGGCCTATGACGGACGGGCGGGACTGGCGGCGGCCCAGGCGCGCCGCCCCGACATCCTGATCTGCGACATCGGCCTGCCCGGCATGGACGGCCTCGAGATCGTGGCGCGGCTGCGCCAGGACCAGCCGGACGCCGCTCCCTTCGCCATCGCCCTGTCGGGCTACGGGCAGAGCGAGGACCGCGAGCGCGCCATGGAGGCGGGCTTCGACCGCTACCTCGTCAAGCCGGTGACGCCGGACCTGCTGCTCGAGCTGGTCGGCGAAGCGCGCGCGGTGCGCCAGGGCTGAGCCGCGCCGCGGTCAGCCGGGCAGCAGGCGCCCCAGGCGCGCCAGCGCTTCCTCGATCCGCTCCAGGCGCGTGGCGTACGAGAAGCGCACGTGCCGGCGCGGCGCGGCAAAACCGAAATCGTCCCCCGGCACGATGGCCACGTGGGCGTCGCGCAGCACCGACCAGGCAAAGGCGGTGCTGTCGGCGCTGTCGCGGTGCGGCAGGGCGGTGATGTCCGCATACACATAGAAGGCGCCGTCGGGCATCACCGGCACCTGGAAGCCGCGCGCGCGCAAGGCCGGCACCAGGTAGTCGCGGCGGCGCTGGAACTCGCGGCGGCGCTCCTCGTAGATGGCCAGCGCTTCCGGGGTGAAGCAGGCCAGCGCGGCCTGCTGGGCCACGGTGGGGGCGCAGATGAACAGGTTCTGCGCCAGCTTCTCGAAGGTCGGCACCAGGCTATCCGGCACCACCAGCCAGCCCAGGCGCCAGCCGGTCATGCTGAAATACTTCGAGAAGCTGTTGACGGTGATCACGTCGGGGTCGAGCGCCAGCGCACTGACCGGCTGGTGGTCGTAGGACAGGCCCTGGTAGATCTCGTCGATGATGGCAAAGCCGCCGCGTGCGCGCACGGCGCCCAGCATGTCGCGCAACTGCGCCGGCGTCATCGAGGTGCCGGTCGGGTTCGAGGGCGAGGCCACCAGCACGCCGCGGGTACGCTCGCTCCAGTTCCCGTCCACGTGGGCGGCGCTCAGCTGGTAGCGGTCCTCGCTCGATGCCGGCACCAGCACCGGCTTGCCGCCGAAGGCGGAGACGAAATGGCGGTTGCACGGGTAGCAGGGGTCCGGCATCAGGACTTCGTCGCCGTCGGCCACCAGCGCGGCGCAGGCCAGCAGCAGGCCGGCCGAGGCGCCGGCGGTGACCACGATGCGGCGCGGGTCGATGTCGAGCGCGTGCACGGCGGCGTAATGGCCGGCGATCGCCTCGCGCAGTTCGCGCAGGCCGAGCGAGTCGGTGTACTGGGTGCTGCCCGCCTTGATCGCGTCCATCGCGGCGTGGGCGACGATGTCGGGCGCGGTGAAGTCGGGCTCGCCGACGCTCATGCTGATCACGTCGATGCCGCTGCGTTTCATTTCGCCGGCGGCCTTTACCATTTCCATGACGCGGAAGGGTTCGATGGCGTGGACGCGCTGGGCGACCTGGAGGGCGCGTGCGGCCCGGGTTTCGGGAGAGGTGGAGAGGGTCATGCCGGGATCCGTGAAATCTGATCCGAGCATCTTACCGCACGGTGGACGGCTTTGCCGCCCACCGGCCATTCCTACTGGTGCGCGTGGTGCGTCGCGGTCAGGCGGCGCATCAGCGGCAGCGCGGCCAGCGCGATCAGGGTGCAGACGATCGCCGCCACCCCCAGCTTGTTGAACAGGCTGGTATACACCGGCAGCGTTTCCACCGCATTGTTCATCCCTTCCGGCACCGCGGCCAGGTTGGCCACCACCCCGCCCAGGTATTGCGAGATGCCGACCGCGACGAAATAGGCGCCCATCATGAAGCCGCCCATGCGCGCCGGCACGTAGCGGGCGATCATGGCCAGGCCGAGGCCGCTCACCAGCAGTTCGCCCAGCGAATACAGGCCGTAGCCGGCGATCATGATCCAGGACGAGGTCAGGCCGTTCACCGCGAAGGCGCCGGCCACGCCGTAGGTGAAGAAGCCGGCCGCCACCACCGCGAAGCCGAGCGCGAACTTGGCGGCGATCGAGATGTCCTTGCCGCTTGACCCGGCGCGGGTGTAGATCCAGGCCAGCACCGGGCTCAGGACCATGATCCAGATCGCGTTCAGGGCCTGGAACTGGGCCGGCGACCAGGTCCACAGGCGGGCGCCCAGCACGGTGAACTCGAGGTCGACGTTACGCAGCGCGAACAGCGACAGCGAGGTCGACATCTGCTGGTAGAAGATGAAGAAGAACACGGTCTGCAGGGTCAGCACCAGCGCCGCCGTCAGGCCGGCGCGCTCGCTCGGCTGGCTGGTGCGGATCAGGTGGGCGAAGATGCCGAGCACCACGATGCCGGCCACGTACACGAAGGCGCGCGCCAGGCCCTGGTTCTCGAGGATGACGGCCGATCCGGCCACCGCCACCAGGCCGCCGGCCAGCACCGCCAGCAGGCGCTTCACGCGCAGCGGCTCGGCGTCCGGCGGCGAGCCGACGTGGGCGATGGTCTTGCGCAGCACGCCGACCGTCAGCAGGCCGATGCCCAGGCCGACGCTGCACACGGCGAAGGCGACGTGCCAGCCGAGTTCACCGCCGTAGGTCGCGTTGACGTGGTCCTTGATCCAGGGCGTGGCCAGCATCGAGAAGGTCGAGCCGACGTTGACCGCCATGTAATAGATGGTGAAGGCGCTGTCGATCTTGGAATCGTCGCCCTCGTAGATCTTGCGCACCAGGTTGGCGGTGTTCGGCTTGAACAGGCCGTTGCCGACCACGATCACGCCGAGCGCCGAGAAGGTCATCCAGGTATTGGTGGTCGGCACCGCCATCAGGGCGTAGCCGAGGGTCAGGATCAGGGCGCCGAGGACCATGCAGCGGCGGGTGCCGAGCACCTTGTCGCCGATCCAGCCGCCAATGGCCGGGGCCACGTAGATCAGGGCCGCGGCGGCGCCCCATACCAGGTTGGCGCGGCTGTCTTCGAAACCGAGGCGCTGCACCATGAAATACACGATCAGGGCCTGCATGCCGTAGTAGCCGAAACGCTCCCACAGCTCGATCAGCGCCACCGTGAGGAAGGAGCGGGTCTGGCTCATGGGCTGCCCTACCTGCGGCGGAATGTCGTTCTTCATGTCTCTCCTGGTTGTATTGGTTGCCGCCTGGCCGGATCGCGGACGGTGCGCACCAGGCGATGCTACGCGAGCGGCATGCAAGATGCAATCTTGACAGGCGTTCGTGCCAATGCGATAACATGGCGGTTTGGCCGGCCGCAAACCGGCCTGCCGGACTACTGCGTGAGGTGTATGTATGAGGTGTCTTTCCGTTCTGTTGTGCGCCGCGCTGGCCGTGTCCGGCGCCCCGGCCGTGGCGGCGCCGGCCGCTCCCGGCGCCCTTGGCGCCCCGGCCGCGGCGGCGCCCCTGGCGGACCACCACCAATACGTCTACAGCCCGGCCGCGGCGGCCTTCATGTCCTCGGCCGGCGCGGAAAGGGTGCTGGTGCAGCCGGTATCGGCGCGCGACCTGATCCCCCAGCTCGACGCCGCCGGCATCGAACGCGCCGCGCTGCTCTCGGTGGCCTACGTGTATGGCCAGCCGCTGCGCTCCGCCGGCGCGGAGTACGCACGGGTGCGCGCCGAGAACGACTGGGCGGCGCGCCAGGCCGCGGAATTCCCCGGCCGCCTGGTGGCGCTGTGCAGCGTCGATCCGCTCAAGGATTACGCGCTGGCCGAACTGGCGCGCTGCGCCGCCAGCCCCGAGTTCGGGCGCGGCATCAAGCTGCAGCCGGCCGCTGGCGGCGTCCAGCTGGACGACCCGGAACAGGTCGAGCGCCTGCGCCGCGTGTTCCGTTCGGCCAATGCGCGCGGCATGGCGATCGTGCTGCAGTTGGGCGAGACCGGCACCCGCGAGGCGCGCCTCCTGATCGACCAGCTGCTGTCGCAGGCGCCCGACGTCCCGGTGCAGGTGGCGTATTCCGGCGAGCGCCAGGCCGCCGCGCAGCTGGCGGCGCTGGCGGTGCTGGCCGATGCCGCCGCCCGCCACGATCCGCGCATGCGCCAGGTGTGGGTCGACGTCACCGCCTTCGCGCGTCCCGGGCTGTCGGCAGCCGACGCGCGCCGGCTGGTGCGGCGCCTGCGCCAGGTCGGCATGGAACGGGTGCTCTACGGTTCCGACGCCGTTGTCGGCGCCGACATCCGTCCGCGCGAGGCCTGGGCGGCCTTCCGCCGCCTGCCGCTTACCGACGCCGAGACCGCGCGCGTGGCCAACAACGTCATGTCCTACCTGCGCTGAGCAGCCGCGGTGCGCCGGCGAAGAGAATATGTAACTTTATTACATAGAGACTTTTTCAGTTGACGGAATTCTGTCATGCTCTCGCTTGTCCCATTGACAACCGAGAGCCATGACGAAAACGACGATTGCGCGGCTGCTGCTGTGCCTGTTCACCGCTTCCCCCGCCTTCAGCCCGCTTGCCCTTGCCCAGAACGCCGAGCGCCAGCTGCAGGGCGTTACCCGCAACCAGAACACCCTGGAGCTGGCGACCAGCGACGGCCGCTACCTGATCAAGCCGTATTCGGCCCATGTCGTCGAGACCACCTTCATTCCGAAGGGCGAGCAGTTCGAGCCGGCCTCGCACGCGGTGGTGCTGGCGCCGGCGGACGTGGGCGCGACGCTCAAGAGCGACGCCAGGCGCATCGAATTCGCGACCCCGGGCATCACCGTGGTGGTGGACAGGCAGCCCTTCCGCATCAGCTACCTGTACAAGGGCAAGCCGCTGGTGGCCGAGAAGGGCGGCTACGCCCGGAGCGACAAGATGGAAAGCATCGAATTCGCCCTGGACGACGGCGAGGCGCTGTACGGCGCCGGCGCGCGCGCGGTCGGCATGAACCGCCGCGGCAAGCGCTTCCAGCTCTACAACAAGGCCGACTACGGCTACGGCAAGACCTCGCAGTTGTTGAACTACACGATTCCGGTTGCGCTGTCGTCGAAGAAGTACGCGATCCACTTCGACAACCCGCAGGTCGGCTACCTCGATTTCGACAGCCGCAAGGACGGCACCCTGCGCTACGAAGTGATCGGCGGGCGCAAGACCTACCAGGTGGTGGCCGGCGACAGCTGGGCCGACGTCATGGCCAACTATACCGGCCTGACCGGGCGCCAGCCGCTGCCGCCGCGCTGGGCCTTCGGCAACTTCGCCAGCCGCTTCGGCTACAAGACCGAAGCCCAGACCCGCGCCGTGGTCGACAAGTTCGCGCAGGAGAAGATTCCGCTCGACGCCGTCGTGCTCGACCTGTACTGGTTCGGCAAGGAGGTCAAGGGCACCATGGGCAACCTGGCCTGGGACCGCGACAGCTTCCCGCACGCCGAACAGATGATGGCCGACTTCCGCAAGCAGGGCGTGAAGACCATCGTCATCACCGAGCCCTTCGTCCTGACGACCTCGAAGCGCTGGCAGGAGGCGGTGCAGCGCAAGGTGCTGGCCACCGATGAGACGGGCAAGCCGGCGACCTACGATTTCTACTTCGGGAACACCGGCCTGGTCGACCTGTACACCGAGCAGGGCCGCGACTGGTTCTGGGACATCTACAAGGGCCTCAAGAACGGCGGCGTGGCCGGCTGGTGGGGCGACCTGGGCGAGCCGGAAGTGCATCCGTCCTGGGTGCGCCACGGTGGAAACAAAGAAGGTGTGAAAAGCGCCGACCAGGTCCACAACGTCTACGGCCACGACTGGGCGCGCCTGATCGCCGAGGGCTACCAGAAGGATTTCCCGAACGAGCGCCCCTTCATCCTGATGCGCGCCGGCTACTCGGGTTCGCAGCGCTTCGGCATGATCCCGTGGTCGGGCGACGTCAGCCGCGGCTGGGGCGGCCTGCAGTCGCAGATGGAGATCTCGCTGCAGATGGGCATGCAGGGCCTGGCCTACATGCACTCCGACCTGGGCGGTTTTGCCGGCGCCGTGCTGGACGACGAGCTGTACGTGCGCTGGCTGCAGTACGGCGTGTTCCAGCCGGTGTTCCGCCCGCATGCCCAGGACGACGTGGCGCCGGAGCCGGTGTTCCGCAACGAGCGCACCAAGGTGCTGGCGCGCGAGGCGGTGTGGCTGCGCTACGCCATGCTGCCGTATAACTACACGCTGGCCTTCGAGAACAGCCGGACCGGCATGCCGCTGATGCGCCCGGTGCTGTTCGAGGAAGACGAGGCCACCGGCATGTCCTCGACTTACCTGTGGGGCCGCGACTTCCTGGTGGCGCCGGTGGTGGAACCGGGCGCGACCCGCCAGGAAGTGCACTTCCCGGTCAAGGACAGCGTCTGGTTCGACTTCCACACCGGCGAGAAGCACCGCGGCGGCATCACCGAGGTGGTGAAACCGGTCGAGGCGAACATTCCGGTGTACGTGCGCGCCGGCGCCTTCGTGCCGATGGCCAAGGTGGTGCAGACCACGCGCGACTACAGCACCCGCAGCATCGACCTGCACTACTACCACGACGCCAGCGTCGCGCAGGGCGAGGGCAGCATGTACGACGACGACGGCGAGACCGTCGATGCCTACGCCAGGGGCAAGTACGAGATCGTGCGCTTCGCCAGCCGCCATGCGGACGGCAGGCTCGACGTCGAGCTGCAGACCGAGACCGGCAAGGCCCAGGCCCCGAGCGAACGCGGGTTTGCGCTCAAGGTGCACAACGTGGCAAGGAAGCCGCGTGCGGTGACGGTGGACGGGCGCGCGGTGGCGTTCAGCTGGAACGGCAAGCACCAGCTGCTGGAAGTGCCGGTGGCGGCGCGCAAGCAGCCGTCGGCGAAGGTCAGCATTACGCTGTAAGGACAAGCGGCCCGCAGACCGTCCGTCGTTCCCGCGCAGGCGGAAACCCGGGGTGGGCCGCCGAACCGCGGCAAACTCGGGTCCCGGCCTGCGCCGGGACGACCGGCGTCGTGCAGGACCGATGCGGTATCAGCGCGCCACGATCAGGCGCAAACCGAGGCCGACAAAAATGGCGCCGGCAATCCGGTCCAGCCACATCCCGGCGCGCGGCGTGCGGTTCAGCCACTGGCCGATCGCCCCCGAAAAATAGCCCAGCAGCCCGAACAGCAGCGCCGCCTGCAGGGTGAACGTCAGCCCCAGCCAGGCGATCTGCCAGTTCGCATCGCCGCGCGCGGCCACCACGAACTGCGGCAGGAAGGACAGGAAGAACAGCACCACCTTGGGATTGATGGCATTGGCCAGCAGTCCCTTGAAGAACAGCTGGCGCGCGCTTTCTTCGTGAGCCTTGTCGGGCGCCACCCCCGCGGCCCGGGCGCCGCCGCGGCTGCGCAGGGCCCCGATCCCCATCCAGATCAGGTACAGGCCGCCGGCGATCTTCAGCGCCGTGAAGGCCGTCGGCGAGGCCGCGATCAGGGCGCTCACGCCGATCACCGCCAGCAGCGTATGGTTCAGGCAGCCCAGCGCGCAGCCGAGGCCGAAGGCGATGCCGCGCGCCCGGCCCTTGGCGATGCCCACTCCCAGCACCATCATGTTGTCGGGGCCGGGCGAGAGCGTGATCAGGATCGCGGCGGTGAGGAAGCCAAGGAACTGTTCGGGTGTGAGCATGAGAAAAACTGGTCGGGGAAACGGACCAGTATCCTAGCGCAAAATTTGCACCCCGATAACTTACAGCTGCTTCAGGCTTTGGGCAGGACGACCGCTTCCATGTCCAGCTCGACCCAGGTCGGCGCGTGGTCGCTCGGTTTTTCCTTGGCGCGCTGGAACTTGTCGACGCCGGCGCCGCGCAGGGCAGGGGCCAGCGCGGGGCTGAGCAGCAGGTGGTCGATGCGGATGCCGGCGTCGCGCCCGAAGGCGTCGCGGAAGTAGTCCCAGAAGGTATAGATCACCTGGTCCGGGTACATGCTGCGCAGCGCATCCAGCCAGCCCTGCGCCATCAGGCGCTCGAAAGCGGCGCGCGACTCGGGGCGGAACAGGGCGTCGTCGACCCAGCGCTCCGGCTTGTAGACGTCGAGCTCGGTCGGGATCACGTTGAAGTCGCCGCACATCACGACCGGCACCTTGGCGTCGATCAGCTCGGCGCCACGCGCGATCAGGCGCTCGAACCAGGCCAGCTTGTAGTCGAATTTCGGTCCCGGGGCCGGGTTCCCGTTCGGCAGGTAGAGCCCGCACACGACCACGCCCCGGTAGACCGCCTCGATGTAGCGGCTCTGCTCGTCCGTCGGGTCGCCCGGCAGGCCGCGCTGCAGCTCCTGCGCCGGGCCGTCGCGGGTGAGGATGGCGACGCCGTTCCAGCTCTTCTGGCCGTGCCAGATCGCATGGTAGCCGGCGTCGCGGATGGCGGCCTCGGGGAATTTCTCCTGCGGCGCCTTCAGCTCCTGCAGGCAAACCACATCCGGCTTGCGTTCTTCGAGATAGTCGAGCAGGGCGCCAATGCGGGCGCCGATTCCATTGACGTTGTAGGTAACGATCAGCATCTTGTCTCCAGCATGTCCATGATCTGCTTGCTACTCTAGCATGCGCGAACGACAACACGGGCTGCTTGCAGAAATGAACTTATCGAATGAATATTACTTGGTGCTTATAGTCAGGAGCGCATTTTCTTATGGCTAATTGATCGTTCGGCCATGCAAGATCATGCTCTATACTGCCGTGATCGAATATTTTGCAGTCTGGAGAAGAACATGTTCACCCGCCGTCACATCCTCATCGGGGCGCTCGCCCTGGGCGCCAACTTCGCCGCCGCCACCGCCGCGCACGCCGACCAGCTCGCGGACATCAAGAAGAAGGGCGAGATGGTGTTCGGCGTGCTCGGCACCGACGAGCCGAACAGCTTCATCGACCCGAAAACCCGCCAGCTGGTGGGCTACGAGATCGACATCGCCACCGCGGTCGCGAAGAAGATCGGGGTCAAGCCCGTGTTCAAGCAGATGTCGGTGTCGAGCCGCATCCCCGAGCTGCAGCAAGGGCGGGTCGACGTGCTGGCCGCCACGCTCACCCACAACAAGGAACGCGAGTCGCAGGTGGACTTCGCGCTGACCCACTTCGTCACCGGCTCCAAGGTCATGGTGCGCGCCGCCGGCGGCATCAGCGCGCTGCCCCAGCTGGCCGGCAAGAAGGTGGTCACGGTGCGTGGCGGCACCCAGGAAACCAACATCCGCAAGGCGGTGCCGACCGCCGAAGTGGTGACCTTCGAGAACACCCAGCAGGCCTTCCAGGCCCTACGCCAGGGCAAGGGCGTCGCCTACGTCAACGACGAATCCTCGCTGCTGGCCGACTACGGCAAACTGGGCCCGGCCGCCAAGGGCTTCACCATCCTGCCGACCAGCATCGGCATCGAGTCGATCGCGCTCGGCCTGCGCAAGGGCGAGAAGAACCTGAAGGCCGTGGTCGACGAGACCCTGCGCGGCCTGGAAGCCAGCGGCGAAGCCGAAAAGCTGTTCAACAAGTGGTACGGCCCGGGCACCCGCGCCAACATCGCCAAGCGCAGCTTCAAAATCAGCACCGACAAGATCTGAGCCGTCCCCGAGTCCTCGCCTTGCAGTTCTTCGATCCCGGCATCCTGCAATCCGGCCAGTACCACGACTGGCTGGTGCAGGGCCTCATCCTGTCGCTCCAGCTGACGGCAAGCAGTTTCGTCATTGCCCTGCCGTTCGGCGCGGTCCTTGCGGTGATGCGCACCTCGGCCTTCGCGCCGGCGCGCGCCGTCGCTTCAACGATTATCGAAGCGATTCGCAACGTGCCGCTGCTGGCGCACCTGCTGTTCTGGTACTTTGCCTTTCCCGAGCTGCTGCCCGAGAACGCACGCGAATTCCTGTACGCGCACAATCCGGAAGCGGTGTGCGCCGTGATCGCGCTGGCGCTGTACAGCGGCGTGCACATGGCGGAAGACATCCGCAGCGGCATCCGCGCGGTGCCCGCCAGCCAGCTCGAGGCGGCGCGCTCGCTCGGCCTGGGCCGGGTTGCCGCCGTGCGCCTGGTGCTGCTGCCGCAGGCCTTGCGCGCATCGGTTCCGCCGCTGCTGTCGCAGACCGTCAACCTGTGGAAGGACACCAGCGTGGCCACCGTGATCGGCGCCGCCGAACTGATGTACCAGGCCGCGCGGGTGGAGACCAGCAGCTTCCGCAGCGTTGAAGCCTTCAGCTTCGCGACCCTGGCGTACCTGGCGGTGTCGCTCCTGATTTCCTTCGCCGCCTGGCTGTTCCAGCGGCGCTATCCGGTCCGTCCGGCATGAGGCGCCCATGCTGAATTCGATCATCGAGCTCATCGATACCTACTGGCTGTACTTCCTGGTCGGCCAGTATCCCGACGGTCCGCTGGGCGGCCTGGCGCTGACCGTGCTGCTGTCGGCCGGGGCGCTGCTGCTGGCCATGCCCTTCGGCCTGCTGCTGGGCGTGGCGCGCGTGAGCAGCCACCCCGCGATCCGCTGGCCGGTCGCCGGCCTGGTGCAGCTGGTGCGCGCGGTGCCGCTGCTGCTGGTGGTGTTCTGGGTCTACTTCTTCCTGCCGGCCGTCACCGGCGTCAAGACCGGGCAGGCCACCACCATGCTGATGGTGCTGGTACTGTTCGACGGCATCTACCTGGCCGAGATCGTCGCAAGCGGCATCCGCGCGCTGCCCAAAGGGCAGCTGGAAAGCGCCCGTGCGCTGGGTCTGTCCTATCCGCAGGCGCTGCGCCTGGTGGTGCTGCCGCAGACCTTGCGCAACGGCCTGCCCTCGATCGTCAGCCAGCTGGTCTCGACCATCAAGGCGACGTCGCTGGGCTACATCATCGGCCTGTCGGAAGTGTCCTTCATCGCCACCCAGGTCAACACCCTGGTGTTCACCCAGGCGGTGGAGGTGTACCTGATCCTGGCGCTGAGCTATTTCATCCTGTGTTTCGGCCTGTCCCGCCTGGCCTTCCTGCTCGAGCGCCGCCTGCAGGGGCGCGCCGTGCAGGCGTCGTAGAAAAGGAAGCATGAACGATGATCGTTCTCGATAACGTCAACAAGTGGTACGGCGCAGGCTCGTCCAGATACCATGCGCTGGTCGACATCAGCGAAGCCGTCAAGAAGAACGAGGTGGTGGTGGTGTGCGGCCCCTCCGGGTCCGGCAAGTCGACCCTGATCCGCACCCTCAACCGCCTGGAAGAGATCGACGCCGGCCGCATCAGCATCGACGGGCGCGACATCCATGCCCGGGGCACGGATGTGAACGCGCTGCGCGCCGGCATCGGCTTCGTGTTCCAGCATTTCAACCTGTTCCCGCACCTGACGGTGCTGGAGAACTGCACGCTGGCGCCGGTCAACCTGAAGCGCGCCACGCCGAAGGAAGCGCGCGAGTACGCCATGCAGCTGCTGGAGCAGGTGGGCCTGGCGCACAAGCGCGACGCCTATCCGAACGCGCTCTCGGGCGGCCAGCAGCAGCGCGTGGCGATCGCACGCAGCCTGGCGATGCGTCCGCCCGTGATGCTGTTCGACGAGCCTACCAGCGCCCTCGACCCGGAAATGGTGGGCGAGGTGCTGGGCGTGATGCGCTCGCTGGCGGGGCAGGGCATGACCATGGTCTGCGTGACCCACGAGATGGGTTTCGCGCGCGAGGTGGCCGACCGCATCGTGTTCATGAGCGAAGGGCGCATCCTGGAACGCGCCACGCCCGAGGAGTTCTTCACCAGGCCGCAGCATCCGCGCGCCCAGCAGTTCCTGGCCGACCGCCGGCGCGGCTAGGGTTCATTCTTCCGGCACCGCCTCCGGCGGGTAGAGAATCCGCAGGCCGTCGACCCGGGCGAAGGGCGTCATGGTGTGCGGCCTGGTCTTGCCCTTGTTGATGATGTGCTCGACCGGCACCCCGCGCACCGCCAGCGCATCGGCCACCAGCGAGCGGTGGCAGCGCCACGGCACCGCTTCCGCGCACATCAGCGCGCAGCGCGTGTCGTCCGCCATGCGCGCGACCAGGTCGACGTGCTCCCTGAACCCCTCGGTCTGCATGTGGTCGGCATAGCCGCGGAAGGAGGCATTGCGCCAGGCGCCGTTCGGGGTGTCTTTGCGCGCCTTGCGCAGCCCGCCCAGCGCCTGGATGTATTCGTAGCCGATGCCGGCCTGGGCCAGCGAGGCCGGCAGCTGGTCCTGCCCGAACTGCGGGTTGTGGCGCGACTTGGGGACGGTGCGGATGTCGAGCACGCGTTGTATCCCGTGCTCGCGCAGCAGGTCCAGGAATTCTTCGATCGGCCGGTTCGAGTGGCCGATGGTGTAGACCGTTTTCATCCGGACTCCTCCTCGACGGTTCCCGGCATTGTCGCGCAGCGGCGCGCGACGTGGCGCGCCGCTGCGTGCCGCATTGCGTTTGTGCTAGCGTATGGTCTTCGCGATAACAATCATCAGGAGGCCGGGATGGTCTACGAAGGAAGCTGCCACTGCGGGCAAGTGGCATTCGAAGCAGAAGGGGAGATTGACGGCGCGCTTGCCTGCAACTGCTCGATCTGCAGGCGCAAGGGCTCGCTGCTCTGGGTCATTCTGCCATCCCGGTGCAGCACTACGATGGCCGCGCGCACTAAGGCATCATGAGCGCGCATCTCATTACCGACCGCGCGGCGCTCGAGGCTCTGTTCGGCGAGGTGGCGCCGCCCTCGCTTGCCAAGGAAACCGGTCGCCTGCATCCGGTCTACGCGCGCTGGATTGCGCAGGCGCGCTTCGCGCTGCTGGCTACCTGCGGCGCCGACGGCCCGGACGTATCGCCGCGTGGCGACGCCGGCCCCTTGGTGCGGATCGTGGACGAGCATACGCTGCTCCTGCCCGAGCGGCGCGGCAACAACCGGATCGACAGCTTGCGCAATCTCATCGTCGACCCGCGCGTGGGGCTGCTGTTCATGATTCCGGGCGTGGGCGAAACGCTGCGCGTTCGCGGCCGCGCGCAGATCGATGCCGATCCCGATTTGCTGGCCTCATTCGCCGTCGAGGGCAAGCGGCCGCATTGCGTGCTGCGCATCGCGGTCGAGAAGGTGTTCTTCCAGTGCGCACGCGCCACCCTGCGCTCGCGCCTGTGGCGCCCGGAGGAACACGACAGGTCGGGCGTGCCCACGCCGGGTGCGATGCTGGCGGCGCTCACGCGAGGCGGCATGGATGGGGAAGCCTACGACCGCGCCTTGCCGCAGCGCCAGCGCGATTCGCTGTATTAGGAAAGCGGGCGACTCAGAACTGCTCGTCCGGCCGCAGGTAGCGCCACTGACCGGGCGGCAGGTCGCCCAGCTTGACCTTGCCGATGCGCACCCGCTTCAGGCCGATCACCTTCAGGCCCACCATGTCGCACATGCGGCGGATCTGGCGCTTGCGGCCTTCCTTCAGGGTGAAGCTGAGCTGGTCGTCGTTCTGCCAGCGCACCTTGGCCGGCAGCAGGGGCTTGCCGTCCATCCACAGGCCGTGGTTCAGTTTCCTCAGGTCCGCCTCCGGCAGGGCGCCGGGCTTGGTGTACTGCACCCGCACCAGGTATTCCTTTTCGATCGAGGTGCTCTCGCCGATCAGCTGCTTGGCGATGCGGCCGTCCTGGGTCAGCACCAGGAGGCCCACCGAGTCGATGTCGAGGCGGCCGGCCGGCACCAGGCTGCGCAGCTGGGTCGGGTGGAACTGCTCGGGCGAGGGGTCGTCGGGCCAGCGGTTCTCGGGCTTGACCAGGGTGACGGCCGGCTTGTAGCCGTCCTCGGCCTGGCCGCTGACGTAGCCCACCGGCTTGTTGATCAGGACCGTGACGCGCTTGGACTGCTCGGCGGCGGCCTGGCGCTCGACGGTGATTTTCTGGTGCGGCAGCACCTTGCTGCCCAGTTCGGAGACGACCTTGCCGTCCACGCGCACCCAGCCTTTGGCGATCCAGTCATCGGCTTCGCGGCGCGAGGACAGGCCGAGTTCGGACATACGTTTGGAGAGGCGGACAGGTTCGGTCATCGGGAAAACGAAAAAATAAAGTGGTTGAATCGTGCGGATCAGATCTTGAGGGCGTCCAGCAGGTCGGTCTCGAGCTGCACCTGGGTGCGCGGGTTGCTCAGCGCCGCGCCGTCGATCAGGAACACGTCTTCGACGCGCTCGCCCAGGGTCATGATCTTGGCGGTGTGCAGGTTGATGCGGTAGCGCGTCAGCACGCTGGCGATCGCGTACAGCAGGCCAGGGCGGTCGTTGGCGGCGATCGACAGCACGTGGAACTGGCCGCGCTCGTCGGGCCTGAGATCGACGCTCGGCGTGACCGGGAAGGTGCGCGACAGGCGCGACAGGCGGCCGCGCGTGGGCGGGCCCAAGGCTTCCTGCGAGGCCAGCTGCAGGCCGAGCTCGTGCTCGATCAGGTTGATGATGTCGCGGTAGCTGCCGACGAAATTCTCTTCGGTCACCAGGAAGGAGTCGAGCGCGTAGCCGTGGCGCGTGGTGTGGATCTTGGCGTCCAGGATGCTGAAGTTCTTGCGCTCGAAATAGCCGCAGATGCGCGCGAACAGGTCGGGCTGGTCCTTGAGGTAGACCGCCACCTGCAGGCCTTCGCCGATCGGCGCCAGGCGCGCCTTCACCACCGGCCTGGGGCTGTCGACCTTGTCGTGCAGGGCGCGCGTCTGCCAGGCGATGTCGGAGGCGTCGTGGCGCAGGAAGTAGGCGACGTCGAGCTGCTGCCACAGCGCCTCGTGGGCGGTGGCCGACAGGCCGTACAGGCGCAGCGTCGCCAGCGCCTCTTTCTGGCGCGCGCGCAGTTCGCGGTCGGCGCTGTGCGGCTCGCCGCCCAGCACGCGCAGGGTCACCTTGTACAGGTCTTCCAGCAGCTTGGCCTTCCAGGCGTTCCACACTTTCGGGCTGGTGCCGCGGATGTCGGCCACCGTGAGCAGGTAGAGCGCGGTCAGGTGGCGCTCGTCCTTGACCAGCGCGGCGAAATGCGCGATCACGTCCGGATCCGACAGGTCCTGCTTCTGCGCCACGGTCGACATGGTCAGGTGCTGCTGGACCAGGAAAACCACCAGCTCGGTGTCTTCTTCGGTCAGGCCGTGGCCGCGGCAGAAGTCGAGCGCGTCCTGCATGCCCAGCTCGGAATGGTCGCCGCCGCGCCCCTTGGCGATGTCGTGGAACAGGGCGGCCACGTACAGCAGCCAGCGGTCGCGGAAGTCGGCGATCAATTGGCTGCAGAAGGGGTATTCGTGGGCGTGCTCGGTCATGGTGAAGCGGCGCAGGTTGCGCACCACCATCATGATGTGCTGATCCACCGTGTAGACGTGGAACAGGTCGTGCTGCATCTGGCCGGTGATGCTGCGGAAGGCCGGCAGGTAGCGTCCCAGCACGCCCATGTCGTTCATGCGGCGCAGCGCATGCAGCAGGCCCACCGGGGCCTTCAGGATGCGCAGGAACAGGGCCTTGTTGGCGGGGTTCGCGCGGAACCCGTCGTCGATGACGTTCCGCGCATGCCACAGGGCGCGCATGGTGCGCGCGGTCATGCCCTTGATGTCGGGGCGCTCGGTCATGGCCACGAAGATCCCGAGCACGGTCGAGGGGAAGCGTTCGAAGGTGTCGCCGGCCGCGATGTCGATGAAGCCGTTGACTTCGTTGAAATGGCGGCCGAAGTCGCCGCCGATCGGCACCGGGCTGGCCGGGCGCGGGAACAGCTGGGCCTCGATGTTCTGCAACATGATGGTGTTCATTTGGGTGACGACCTTGGCCGCCCAGTAATAGCGCTGCATCAGGAATTCGCTGGCGCGGCGTCCGTCGGCGTTCTCCAGGCCGAAGGTCTTGGCGATCGCGGTCTGCACGTCGAACACCAGGCGGTCTTCGCGCCGTCTGGTGTGCAGGTGCAGGCGCACGCGGATGTCCTTGAAAGCGTATTCCTTTTCCATCAGCTGGCGCGCCTCCGCGCGCGTGATCAGCTTGGCGCGCGCCATCTGGCTCCACGATTCGGCCAGGCCGGCCGCCTTGGCCACCCACATGATCACCTGCAGGTCGCGCAGCGCGCCCGGGCTTTCCTTGACGTTCGGCTCGAGCGCGAAGGCGGTGTACTCGTACTTGGCGTGGCGCAGGCGCATTTCGGCGGTCTTGGCCTGGAAGAAGGCCTGGGGGTCGAGGGCTGCGCGGTAGCGGCGGCGCAGTTCGGCGAACAGGGCTTCGTCGCCCGTGACCAGCCGCGCTTCCAGCAGGCTGGTCTGCACCGTGATGTCGGCGCCGGATTCGACCAGGCACTCGTCGACGGTGCGGATGCTGTGGCCGATCTCCAGGCCCAGGTCCCAGAACAGCTGGACCAGCCCTTCCAGTTTCGCCTGGGTGAGGGCGTCGGCCGGCTGGCCGAGCAGGATCAGGAGGTCGACGTCGGAATACGGAAACAGCTCGCCGCGGCCGTAGCCGCCGACGCCCACCAGCGCGGTGTTGGCTGGCAGGCCGGCGGCCTGCCAGGCGCTCGTCAGCACGCCGTCGACGCAGGTGCGCAGGCCGCGCAGCAGCTTCTCCGGCTTGCCGTCCTGATGAAAGGCGTCGATCAGGGCCTGGCGCTCGGACTTGAGCCGTTGGCGCAATTCGCTGCGCGAGCCGTCGAGAAGCGCGGGCTGGCCCATGGTGCTATCGCTCTCCCGGCCTCAGGCGGGAACGGCCGCGCCCTGGTCCAGCAGGGGCAGCACGATGGCGGGCGGCGGTGGGCTGCCGGCCGACATGGTCAGCACCTCGACGCCGGTCTCGGTGACCAGCACGGTGTGTTCCCACTGCGCCGACAGGCTGCGATCCTTGGTCTTGATGGTCCAGCCGTCCGGCATTTCGCGGATCTCGCGGCGGCCGGCGTTGATCATCGGTTCGATGGTGAAGATCATGCCGGGAACCAGCTCTTCGCCGGTGCCGGGACGGCCGTAGTGCAGCACCTGCGGCTCTTCGTGGAACACGCGGCCCACGCCGTGGCCGCAGAACTCGCGCACCACGCTGTAGCCGTGCTTCTCGGCGTGCTGCTGGATCGCGTGGCCGATGTCGCCCAGGCGGTTGCCCGGCTTGACCTTGGCGATGCCCAGCCACATGCATTCGAAGGTGACCTCGGACAGGCGCCGGGCCAGGATCGAGGGTTCGCCGACCAGGAACATGCGGCTGTTGTCGCCGTGGAAGCCTTCCTTGGTGATCGGGGTGATGTCGATGTTCAGGGCGTCGCCGCTCTTGAGCACGCGGTCGCCCGGGATGCCGTGGCAGATCACGTCGTTGACCGAGGCGCAGATCGAGCCGGGGAAGGGCGGGTAGCCCGGCGGCGCGTAGTTCAGCGTGGCCGGCACGGTGCCCTGCACGTTGATCATGTAGTCCTTGGCCAGGCGGTCCAGTTCGCCGGTGGTGACGCCGGGCTTGACGAAGGGCGTGATGTAGTCGAGCACTTCCGAGCCGAGCCGGCAGGCGATGCGCATGCCTTCGATTTCTTCCAGGGTCTTGGGGGTGGAGGCCATGTTCTTTTCCTGCGAATGTAAGTTATTGCGCCATTATAAGGGTTTCGCCGGGTGGCCGGGGGCGCCGCCGGCCCGAGGAAACCCTTGAAAAGCGGACCGAATCCCGCTAGAATCTCGGGTTGCTCGTATTCGCATCGAGCAATGTTATAAAAAACATCTTTTTAATTGAAATCGCGAACGTGGCCGCCAAAGGGTGCCCGACAGTAATTCACTGAGAGGTGACTGGCTGCGTTCAAGACCCAACCCTGGAGAATACTATGTCCGTTACTATGCGCGAAATGCTGGAAGCCGGTATCCACTTCGGCCACCAGACCCGTTTCTGGAACCCGAAAATGGCGCCGTTCATCTTCGGTCATCGCAACAAGATCCACATCATCAACCTGGAAAAGACCATGGCGATGTACCAGGATGCGATGAAGACCATCAAGCAGATCTCGGCTAACCGCGGCACCATCCTGATGGTCGGCACCAAGCGCCAGGCCCGCGACATCATCGCCGCCGAAGCACAGCGCGCAGGCGTGCCGTACGTCGACCAGCGCTGGCTGGGCGGCATGCTGACCAACTTCAAGACCATCAAGACCTCGATCAAGCGCCTGAAGGACATGGAAGCCCAGATCGAATCGGGCGAAGTCGAGAAGCTGTCGAAGAAAGAAGCCCTGATGTTCTCGCGCGAGCTGGAAAAGCTGCAGAAGTCGATCGGCGGCATCAAGGACCTGGGCGGCGTGCCTGACGCGATCTTCGTCGTCGACGTCGGCTACCACAAGGGCGCCATCACCGAAGCCGGCAAGCTGGGCATCCCGGTCATCGGCGTGGTCGATACCAACCACTCGCCGGAAGGCGTCACCCACGTGATCCCGGGTAACGACGACTCGTCGAAGGCGATCACCCTGTACGCACGCGGCGTCGCCGATGCGATCCTGGAAGGCCGCGCCAACGCCACCAACGAAGTCGTTGAGATGGTCAAGGCCGCTGGCGACGACTTCGTCGAAGTTTCCGAGCAGGCATAATGCAGGGCAGGTGAGACCTGCCTGAGTATTGAGGGGGCGCCGAGCCATAGCACGAGCGCCCCTTTTTTTAAGCACGACGCTTAGCATTAAATTATCGTCCGGATGTCCGTGGGACATGCGGGCCTCTACATCAAATATTTGGGAGAATTCAACATGGCAGCTATTACCGCAGCGATGGTTGGTGAACTGCGCGCGAAGACCGACGCGCCGATGATGGAATGCAAGAAGGCACTGACCGAAGCCGAAGGCGACATGGGTCGTGCCGAAGAGATCCTGCGCGTCAAGCTGGGCGGCAAGGCATCGAAGGCAGCATCGCGCATCACCGCAGAAGGCGTGGTCGCCGCTTACATCTCCGGCAACGTCGGCGCGCTGGTCGAAGTCAACAGCGAAACCGACTTCGTCGCCAAGAACGACGACTTCCTGGCCATGTGCAACCTGGCAGCCAAGCTGATCGCCGAAAACAACCCGGCCGACGTCGCCGCCCTGGCAGCCCTTCCGCACGAAGGCAAGACCTTCGACGACGTGCGTACGGCACTGATCGGTAAAATCGGCGAGAATATGACCGTTCGCCGCTTCCAGCGCTTCGAAACCACCGCCAAGCTGGCTTCGTACCTGCACGGCGCCCGTATCGGCGTGATGGTCGAGTTCGAAGGCGACGACCAGGTCGGCAAGGACGTGGCCATGCACATCGCTGCAATGAAGCCGGTCTCGCTGTCGGCAGAGCAGGTGCCTGCTGAACTGATCGAGAAAGAGCGTTCGGTTGCCCAGCTGAAAGCCCAGGAAGACGCCGACAAGGCCGTCGCCGAAGGCAAGCAGCCGCAGTCGGCCGAGATCGTCGCCAAGCGTATCGACGGTTCGGTGCAGAAGTACCTGAAAGAAGTCTCGCTGCTGAACCAGGCATTCGTGAAGAACGACAAGCAGTCGATCGAACAATACCTGAAGGCCTCGAACGCCAGCGTGAAGGCATTCACGATGTACGTCGTCGGCGAAGGCATCGAGAAGAAGGTGGACGACTTCGCAGCAGAAGTCGCAGCCCAGATGGCTGCCAACAAGCAGTAATCAACAAAGCGGGCCGTAAGGCCCGTTTTTGTAGGGTGGTGCCGCGCGGGCCCTTGGCTGCGCGGCCACTGGTCCGCGCCACGAGCACGCGCCGCCACCCGCCAGCCATCTGTCGTTGCAGATGAGACCGCCAACCAGCGGTCGGACCCGAATTCGAAACACAACTTAGGAGCCGCTTCATCATGACAAAACCAGCCTACCACCGAGTCCTCCTCAAACTGTCTGGCGAAGCGCTGATGGGTGACGACCAGTTCGGCATCAACCGCGCCACCATCGACCGCATGGTCGCCGACGTGGCGGAAGTGGCGAAGCTGGGCGTGCAGGTGGCGGTCGTGATCGGCGGCGGCAACATCTTCCGTGGCGTGGCCCCGGGCGCCCAGGGCATGGACCGCGCCACCGCGGACTACATGGGCATGCTCGCCACCGTCATGAACGCCCTGGCCCTGGCCGATTCGATGCGCCACGTGGGCATCACCGCGCGCGTGATGTCGGCGATCAGCATCGAGCAGGTGGTCGAGCCCTATGTCCGCCCGAAGGCCCTGCAGTACCTGGAAGAGGGCAAGGTCGTGGTGTTCGCCGCCGGTACCGGCAATCCCTTCTTCACCACCGACACCGCCGCCGCGCTGCGCGGCGCCGAGATCTCGGCCGAGATCGTGCTGAAGGCCACCAAGGTCGACGGCGTCTACACCGCCGACCCCAAGAAGGATCCGAACGCGACCCGCTACAATTCGATTTCCTTCGACGAAGCGATCGCCAAGAACCTGCAGGTGATGGACGCCACCGCGTTCGCACTGTGCCGCGACCAGAAGCTGCCGATCAAGGTCTTCTCCATCGTCAAACCCGGCGCGATGAAAGCCGTGATCATGGGCGAAGACGAAGGTACACTGGTACACGTTTGAATTTAGTAAATCTCGAGATTCTCGTTGACGAGAGTCTCGCATCAACATCCAAAAGAAACAGGAGAGCAGCATGTCCTTAGCTGACGTCAAGAAGAATGCCCAGGAACGCATGGCCAAGTCCATCGAGACCCTGCGCGCCAACCTGGCCAAGGTCCGTACCGGCCGCGCCCACGCCGGCATCCTCGATTCCGTGATGGTCGAATACTACGGTTCGCCGGTGCCGCTGTCGCAGGTGGCCAACCTGACCCTGATCGACGCCCGCACCATCGGCGTGGCGCCGTTCGAAAAGAAAATGGCGGGCACCATCGAAAAGGCGATCCGCGACTCCGACCTGGGCCTGAACCCGTCGTCGCAGGGCGACACCATCCGCGTGCCGACCCCGCCGCTGACCGAAGAGCGCCGCAAGGAAATGGTCAAGCTGACCAAATCGGAAGGCGAGGACGCCAAGATTGCCGTGCGTAACATCCGCCGCGACGCCAACGAAGCAGTCAAGAAAATGGTCAAGGACAAGACCGCCTCGGAAGACGACGAGCGTCGTTCGGCCGACGAAATCCAGAAGCTGACCGACAAGTTCGTTGCCGAGATCGACAAGCTGCTGGCCGACAAAGAAAAAGACATCATGACCGTGTAAGAGCGCCTGGCGATTCCCCCGATGGCGGCCTTGCATCGGGGTGTTGTCAGACGCTCCAAGACCGGGGATCGCGGGTTGTCGAACCCGTGCCCAGGCGGACCGGCCCCGGCTAGCAGCCGCGGCCGGTCCGACTCCCTTTAAGACCGGCTGTCGTCCCATCGGCCTGACGATGCGGCAGCAGCCCTGCTGGAAGCAAAGATGTTCAAAAGTTCGACCACCGCAATTCCCGAAGCGCTTGCCGTGCCGCGCCACATCGCCATCATTATGGATGGCAATGGCCGCTGGGCCACCAAGCGTCTGCTGCCGCGTGTGGCCGGCCACGTCAAGGGCGTAGAGGCGGTGCGCGGCGTCGTCGAGCACTGCGTCGAGCGCGGCGTGGAATACCTGACCCTGTTCGCCTTTTCCTCCGAAAACTGGCGCCGTCCGGCCGAGGAAGTGTCGCTCCTCATGAAGCTGTTCGTCACCGCGCTCGAGCGCGAAGTGGCGAAGATGCACGCCAATAACATCCGCCTCAAGGTCGTGGGCGACCTCAGCCGCTTCGACCCGAAGCTGCAGGAAATGATCAGCGCGGCCGAGCGCCGCACCGCCAACAACACGCGCCTGACGGTCAGCGTCTGCGCCAACTACGGCGGCCGTTGGGACATCATGCAGGCCACCAGCAAGATGGTGGCGGCCAATCCCGGCGTCACCGAGTACACCGAAGAGATGCTGGCGCCGCACCTGGCCATGGCCTATGCGCCCGAGCCCGACCTGTTCATCCGCACCGGCGGCGAAGAGCGCATCTCGAACTTCCTGCTGTGGCAGCTGGCATATTCCGAGCTGTACTTCACCAGGACCTTCTGGCCCGATTTCTCCAAGGCTTCGCTGGACGAAGCGATCGCCTCCTTCCAGGAACGCGAGCGCCGCTTCGGCCAGACCGGCGACCAGGTGGCCAAGAAGGCAGGCAGCGCGTCCAAGGCCTGAGGCCGCGAACGGCAGGTGCCCACGACAAGACGCCAATCAAAAGACGAACTACAAGACCGAACATGCTGAAAACCCGGATCCTCACCGCGCTCGCACTGCTGGCAGTCCTGCTGCCGGTCCTGTACTTCAACAACTACAAGGCGTTCGCGGTCGTTGCATCGGCCTTCTTCGGGGCGGCCATCTGGGAATGCTTCCGCCTGTTCAACCCCGGCACCGCCAGGGCGCCGCTGATCGCGGCCTTCTGGACCGCGGCCTTCGTGTATGGCTTCTTCCTGGCGCCGAGCCCGAACCCCGTGTTCTGGTTCGCCATCAGCGTGCTGGTATGGGCGCTGCGTTTCGCGCCTTCGCTCAAGCTCGGCCTGCCGCCGCTGAACAGCAGCGCCAACACCTTCCTGAGCCTGGTCTACGCCATCGCCGTGGTCGGCTGCTTCGCCGCCATCGTCGAGATGTACCGCCTGTCTCCGCTCTACCTGCTGTCGGTGATGGCCATCGTCTGGGCCGCCGACATCTTCGCCTACTTTTCCGGCAAGGCCTTCGGCAAGCGCAAGCTGGCGCCGTCGATCTCGCCAGGCAAATCGTGGGAAGGCGCGATCGGCGGCTGCATCGCCGTGCTGGTGCTGGCCACCCTCAGCATCGTCCTCGGCGGCGACGCCATGGCCGGCACCTTTGCCGCGCGCGTGCAGGCCAGCCTCGGCTGGGCCGTGCTGTACGCGGTGCTCATCCTCATCGTCGCCGCCAGCGTGGTCGGCGACCTGTTCGAATCCCAGCTCAAGCGCCGCGCCGGCATGAAGGACAGCAGCAACCTGCTGCCTGGCCACGGCGGGGTGCTGGACCGCGTGGACGCGCTCGTCCCGGTCCTGCCACTGGCGGCCCTGATCGGCGCCTGGCTCTGAAGCCAAGCAAAGGAATACCACAATGCAGCGCATTACCATCCTGGGCGCCACCGGCTCGATCGGCGCCTCGACCCTCGACGTACTCGCCCGCCATCCGGACCGCTACCGCGTCCACGCGCTGACCGCGCACGGCCGGGTCGAGGAACTGGCCGACGCCTGCCGCCGCTTCACGCCGGCGCGCGCCGTGGTCGGCACCGCGGAGGCAGCGCAGCGCCTGGCGCAACTGCTGGACGGCCT
Organism: Massilia sp. X63; assembly: GCF_041023745.1. Classification (NCBI taxonomy): domain Bacteria; kingdom Pseudomonadati; phylum Pseudomonadota; class Betaproteobacteria; order Burkholderiales; family Oxalobacteraceae; genus Massilia; species Massilia sp. X63. The sequence goes on along the minus strand of NZ_JBFTEF010000010.1, from coordinate 13,107 downwards.
GGACATCCAGGTCGACCATGGCGAGCAGGCCCTGTGCGAGGTGGCTTCCGGTGCGGAGACCGACACCGTGATGGCCGCCATCGTCGGCGCCGCCGGCCTGGCCCCGACCCTGGCTGCCGCGCGCGCCGGCAAGAAGGTTTTGCTGGCCAACAAGGAAGCCCTGGTCATGTCGGGCCAGCTGTTCATGGACGCGGTGCGCGAGCACAAGGCGACCCTGCTGCCGATCGACAGCGAGCACAATGCGATCTTCCAGTCGCTGCCGGGCGCCTACCAGCGCGATCCGCAGGCGGCCGGCGTCGCCAAGATCCTGCTGACCGCTTCCGGCGGCCCCTTCCTGAACCGCGCCGTCGAGACCCTCGGGGCGGTCACGCCCGAGGAAGCCTGCAAGCACCCGAACTGGGTCATGGGCCGCAAGATCTCGGTGGACTCGGCCACCATGATGAACAAGGGCCTGGAAGTGATCGAGGCCCACTGGCTGTTCGGCGCGCCGAGCGAGCTGATCGAGGTGGTGATCCATCCGCAAAGCGTGATCCACTCGATGGTCTCGTACACCGACGGCTCGGTGCTGGCCCAGCTGGGCAACCCGGACATGCGCACCCCGATCGCGCACGCGCTCGCCTACCCGGAGCGGATCGCCTCGGGCGTGCCCCAGCTCGACCTGACCGACATGGCCGCGCTGCAGTTCCACAAACCCGACTTCGCGCGCTTCCCCTGCCTCGCACTGGCTTTTGACGCATTGCGCGCGGGCGGCACCGCGCCGGCCCTGCTGAACGCCGCCAACGAAGTGGCGGTGCAGTCCTTCCTCGAGCGCGCGATCGGCTTCCGCGACATCGACCGCGTCATCGCCCAGGTCATGGACAGCGTGCCGCACGGCCCGGCGACCTCGATCGACGAGGTGCTGGCGCAGGATGCGCGCGCGCGCGCCGCCGCCCAGGCGCTGGTCGACGGCCTGGCGCGCCAGCGGGGTTGACATGAGCCTGCTCTATACCGTGCTGGCCTTCGCGCTGGCCCTGGGGCCGCTGATCGTGCTGCACGAACTCGGCCACTACCTGGTCGCGCGCGCCTGCGGCGTGAAGGTGCTGCGCTTCTCGATCGGCATGGGCCGCGTGGTGTGGTCGCGCCGTTTCGGGCCGGACCAGACCGAATGGGCGATCTCGGCGCTGCCGCTGGGCGGCTACGTCAAGATGCTGGACGCGCGCGACCCCGAGACCGCGCCGAAGGACGACTCCGAACTGCATCGCGAGTTCACGCAGCAGAGCGTGTGGCGCCGCATCGCCATCGTGGCGGCCGGCCCGGTCGCCAACTTCCTGGTGGCGATCGGCCTGATGGCCGCGCTGTTCATGCACGGCGTCGAGGAGCCCTCGGCGCGCCTGCGCGCGGCCCCGCAGGGCTCGGCGGCGCAGCTGGCCGGCGTGCGCGGCGGCGACACCGTGGTCGCCGTCAACGGCAACCCGGTCCAGTCCTGGTCCGAGCTGCGCTGGCAGATCGTGCACGCCACCGTCGACAAGGGCGAGGCGCGCCTGCAGCTGCGCGCCCAGGGCGGCGGCTCGTACGATGCGACCATCCCGGCGCAGGCGATCGCGAAACTCGACGTCGAAGGCGACGTCACCGGCGGCCTGGGCCTGGACCTGTGGCGCGCCCGCGCGCGCATCGAGAAGGTGCTGCCGGGCGGGGCAGGGGAGCGCGCCGGCATGCAGCCCGGCGACCTGATCCTGCGCGCGGACGGCAAGCCGGTCGAAGACGGCATGGCCTTTACCGAGACCATGCGCGCAGCGGCCGGCCGCACGGTGCAGCTCGAGGTCGAGCGCGCCGGCCGCGTGCTGGCGCTGGCCGTGACGCCGGAAAAGGATGCCGCCAGCGGCCGCGGCGTCGCCAAGGTGCTGCTGTCGCAGCCGGTGGAGATGATCACCGTCAGTTCCGGCCCGTTCGAGGCCCTGGCCAAGGGCGCCGAGCGCACCTGGGATACCAGCGTGATGACGATCAAGATGATCGGCAAGATGATCACCGGCGAAGCCTCGTGGAAGAACGTGACCGGTCCGATCACGATTGCCGACTACGCGGGACAGACCGCGCGCATCGGCCTGACCACCTATCTGCAGTTCATCGCATTTATTAGTATTAGCTTAGGCGTAATGAATTTGTTACCAATTCCGGTTCTGGATGGTGGCCATTTACTGTATTATTCGCTGGAAGTTTTGACCGGGCGCCCCCTGCCTGCGCGAGTCGGAGAGTTCGCACAGCGCTTCGGAGTCGGCCTGCTGTTCATGCTGATGGCGCTCGCCGTCTTCAATGACCTGGTGCGGTTGCTATAGCGGTGCCCTCCAGCGGCCCGCGCACCGGCAAAGAATGGCGCTCGAATAAGCGTAGCGAGCGGCGGCAATGGTGGTCGAGAAGCGCAGCTGTACGCTAGTACAGCGAGCATCGCAGACCGCCAGTGCAACGCGCAGTAGCTTATTCGAGATGCCGAGAATATGTATGTTGTCCAATGACTCTGATCCAGCCAATGAATCCACAACCTGATCGTTTTGCCTTGCCGTTCATCCGTCGCAGCATGATTGGCGCAGCCGTGCTGGCAGTCTGCGCCGCCAACGCCTACGCCGCCAATCCGTTCGTGGTCAAGGACATCCGGGTCGAAGGGATCCAGCGTACGGAAGCGGGCACCGTGTTCAGCTACCTGCCGGTGCGCGTGGGCGAGACCTTCGACGACGCCAAGGCCACCACCGCGATCAAGGCGCTGTTCGCCACCGGCTTCTTCAAGGACATCCGCCTGGAAGAAGAAAACGGCGTGCTGGTGGTGCTGGTCGAGGAACGCCCGGCGATCTCCTCGGTGGACTTCACCGGCACCAAGGAATTCGAGAAAGACATGCTGGTCAAGGCGCTGCGCGAAATCGGCGTGGGCGAGACCAAGATCTTCGACAAGGCGGCCGTGGACCGCGCCGAGCAGGAGCTCAAGCGCCAGTACCTGTCGCACGGCCTGTACGGCGTGAAGATCACCACCACCGTCACCCCGATCGAGCGCAATCGCGTGACGATCATGTTCAACGTCGACGAAGGCGACATCGCCAAGATCCGCCAGATCTCCTTCGTCGGCAACAAGGCCTTCAGCGACAAGCAGTTGCGCGAGGTCCTGCAGCTGTCCAAGTCGGGCTGGTTCACCTGGTATTCGAAGGCCGACCAGTATTCGAAGCAGAAGCTGACCGGCGACCTGGAAGCGATCAAGTCGCTGTACCTGAACAACGGCTACCTCGAAGCCAACGTCGAATCGACCCAGGTGTCGATCACCCCGGACAAGCGCGACATCTACCTGACCATCAACATCACCGAAGGCGAGAAGTACACCGTCTCGGCGGTGAAGCTCGAAGGCGAGATGTTCGGCCGCGAGGAAGAACTGCGTCGCCTGATCCTGCTCCAGCCGGGCAAGCCGTATTCGGGCGAGCTGCAGGAAGCCACCAACAAGCTGATCGCCGACCGCCTCGGCACCTTCGGCTACGCCTTCGCCAACGTCACCGCCAACCCGGAGATCAACCGCGAGAAGCGCGAAGCCGCCTTCACCTTCTTCATCGATCCGGGCAAGCGCGCCTACGTGCGCCACATGAACATCTCGGGCAACACCGTGACCCGCGACGAAGTCATCCGCCGCGAGTTCCGCCAGTTCGAAAGCTCGTGGTACGACGCCAACCGCGTCAAGCTCTCGCGCGACCGCGTCGACCGCCTCGGCTACTTCAAGGACGTGAAGGTCGAGACGCCGGAGTCGCCGGGCACCACCGACCAGGTCGACGTGAACATGGTGGTCGAAGAAAAACCGACCGGTAACTTCATGATCGGCGGCGCCTTCTCGCAGTCCGAGAAGTTCACCTTCACCGCCTCGATCTCGCAGGCCAACTTCGCCGGCAGCGGCAACACCGTCGCCCTCGAGCTGAACACCAGCAAGTACAACCGCACGATCGCGTTCTCGCAGACCAATCCGTACTTCACGGACGACGGCATCTCGCGCTCGTTCCAGCTCTACCTGCGCACCATGCGCCCGCCGGCGGTCAACCTCGGCCTGTACACGGTGCGCCAGACCGGCGGCACCATGACCTTCGGCGTCCCGTTCTCCGAATCCGACACCGTGTTCTTCGGCGCCGGCCTGGAACGCACCCAGATCGAGACCGACATCACCTCGCCGCAGCTGTACAAGACCTTCGTGGCGAACAACGGCGGACCGTCGAGCGGCATCGGCAAGGCCCAGACCAATGCGATCCCGCTGACCGCGGCATGGGGCCGCGACACCCGCGACAGCGCGGTGACGCCGACCCGCGGCCGCTACCAGCGCGCCAACCTCGAGATCGACGCACTGGGCGATTCGAAGTACTACCGCATGGTGTACGAGCACCAGTGGTGGCGTCCGCTGACGCGCTGGATGACCCTGGCGCTGCGCGGCGAATTCGACTACGGCAAGGGCATCGGCGGCAGCAACTACCCGGTGTTCAAGAACTTCTACGCCGGCGGCATCGGTTCGGTGCGCGGCTACGAAAGCTCGTCGCTGGGCGTGGTCGATCCGAACTACTACGACGCGGTGGGCGGCTCCAAGCGCATCATCGCCAACGCCGAACTGCAGTTCCCGTTCCCGGGCAGCGGCACCGACCGCAGCCTGCGCTGGTTCACCTTCGTCGACGGCGGCCAGGTCTACCAGGAGCAGGAAAAGATCCGCCTCGACCGGATGCGCTACTCGGCCGGTATCGGCCTGTCGTGGATTTCCCCGGTGGGTCCGCTCAAGTTGAGTTATGCTAAGCCTTTGAACGCCTTGCCGGGCGACAGGCTGGAACGCTTCCAGTTCCAGATGGGTACCGGTTTCTGACCGGCCGGAACGGCCCGGCCGCTGGCGGGCCACCTGGATTTTACGGAGAAAGATGTTGAAAACGCTGATAGCCTCGTTGCCAAGGACCCTGCTGCTGGCTGCGCTGTGCCTGGCGCCGCTGGCCCAGGTCCACGCCCAGGCCCAGATGGGCTCGGGCCGGATCGGTTTCGTCGCCACCGAGCGCCTGATGACCGAATCGAAGATGGCGAAGACGGCCGATGCCCGCATCCAGGCCGAGTTCTCGAAGCGCCAGAAGGTGGTCGAGGAAACCGTCATGAAGCTGAAGCAGTCGTCCGAGAAGTTCGACAACGAGGCCGCCGGCCTGAACGACGTCGAGCGGACCCGCCGCGCGCGCGAGCTGCTGAACATGGAGAAGGACGTGCAGCGCATGCAGCGCGAGTTCCAGGAAGACCTCATGCAGCGCAAGAACGAAGAGCGCGCCGCGATCGCGACCCGCGCCTACAAGATCATCGAGCAGGTGGCCGAGCAGGAAAAGCTCGATGCCGTGCTGGCCGAGGCCGCATGGTCGAGCCCGCGCATCGACATTACCGACAAGATTCTGAAGCTGCTGGACAAGTAAGACGCCGGCCGCATGCGCCACGTGCGCAATACATAAAGACGTAGCACATTTTGACTGACACCCGACACTCCAACATGCGCATTCGACTTCGTGACCTGGTCGAGCGCTTCGGCGGACAGCTGGTGGGCGACCCGGACATCACCGTCTCGGCCATCGCGCCGCTCGACAGCGCGGGCGCCTCGCATATCAGCTTCCTCAGCAACAGCAAGCTGCGCGCGCTGGCGGCCCAGAGCCAGGCCGCGGCGCTGATCCTCTCGCCCCTGGACGACCCGACGGTGGCCGCGACCTACGAAGGCGCGCGCATCGTCACCACCAACCCGTATGCCTACTTCGCGCGCGCCGCGCAGTACTTCGTTTCGCTCGGCGAGACGCCGAAGCCGCCCGGCATCGACCCGAGCGCGGTGGTCTCGCCCGAGGCGCGCATCGACCCCAGCGCCCACATCGGCCCGCACGTGATCGTGGAGGCCGGCGCCGTGGTCGGCGCCCATGCCGTGATCGACGCCGGCTGCTTCATCGGCCGCGAGGCCAGCATCGGCGAGGGCAGCCACCTGTTCGCCAACGTGAGCTTCCATGCGCGCTGCGTGATCGGCGCGCGCGGCACGATCCAGTCCGGCGCGGTGATCGGCGGCGACGGCTTCGGCTTCGCCGTCGAGGGCGGCAAGTACATCAAGATCCCGCAGACCGGGCGCGTGCTGATCGGCGACGACGTCGACATCGGCGCCAGCACCACCATCGACCGCGGCGCGCTGGCCGATACGGTGATCGAGGACGGCGTCAAGCTCGACAACCAGATCCAGATCGGCCACAACTGCCACATCGGCGCGCACACGGCCATGGCCGGCTGCGTCGGCGTGGCCGGCAGCGCCAGGATCGGCAAGCACTGCACCTTCGGCGGCGCCGCCATGGTGCTGGGCCACCTCGAGATCGCCGACAACGTCCACATCTCGTCCGGCAGCATGGTGTCGCGCTCGGTGCTCGAACCGGGCCAGTACACCGGCTTCTACCCGCTGGCCAAGAACGCCGAGTGGGAACGCAGCGCCGCCATCGTGCGCAACCTGGCATCGATGCGCGAGAAGATCCGTACGCTTGAAAAAACCATCAAAACACTGACAGAACAAAAATGAATACCGAAGTCCAAGCCACCAAGGAAGTGAAGACCCTCGACATCAACGGCATCAAGGAATACCTGCCGCACCGCTATCCGCTGCTGCTGGTCGACCGCGTGCTGGACGTCGAGCTGGGCAAGCGCATCACCGCCATCAAGAACGTCACCGTCAACGAAGAATTCTTCAACGGCCACTTCCCGCACAAGCCGGTGATGCCGGGCGTCCTGATGATCGAAGCGATGGCGCAGACCGCGGCGATCCTGTCCTTCATGACCATGAACGTCAAGCCGGACGAGAATTCGGTGGTGTACTTCGTCGGCATCGACAACGCGCGCTTCAAGCGTCCGGTCGAGCCGGGCGACCAGCTCAAGATGGAAGTCGAGATCCTGCGCGTGTCGCGCGGCATCTGGAAGTACAAGGCCGTCGCCAGCGTCGACGGCAAGGTCGCGGTCGAGGGTGAACTGATGTGCACCATTCGCGCGAACGACAACGCAGCACCGGCAGGGCAGTGAAATGAGCAAGATCCATCCTAGCGCGATCGTCGACCCCAGGGCGGAGCTGGACAGCTCGGTCGAGGTCGGGCCGTATTCGATCATCGGGCGCGACGTGCGCATCGGCGCGGGCACGGTGGTGGGCCCGCACGTGGTCATCGAAGGCCATACGACGGTCGGCAAGGACAACAGGTTCTTCCAGTTCTGCTCGATCGGCGCCGCGCCCCAGGACAAGAAGTGGAAGGGCGAGCCGACCCGTCTCGAGATCGGCGACGGCAACACCATCCGCGAATTCGTCACCATGAACCTGGGCACCGCCCAGGACGAAGGCATCACCCGCCTGGGCGACGACAACTGGATCTCGGCCTACGTCCACCTGGCGCACGACTGCCAGGTGGGCAGCCACACGATCTTCTCGAACAACGCCCAGCTGGCCGGGCACGTGCACGTGGGCGACCACGCGATCCTGTCGGGCTACTGCGGCGTGCACCAGTTCTGCAAGATCGGCGCCCATGCCTTCATCGGCATGTACACCAGCCTGACCCAGGACGTGCCGCCCTTCGTGCTGGTCTCCGGCAATCCGGCCGGCCAGCGCGGCATCAACATCGAGGGCCTGAAGCGGCGCGGCTTCTCGCGCGAGCAGATCGACGGCATCCGCGCCGCCTACAAGCTGCTGTACCGCTCCGGCCTGACGCTGGAAGAATCCAAGGCCGCGCTGCAGGAGCTGGAATCCCAGCACGCCGCCGCGGCGGCGGATATCGGCGCGATGCGCGAATTCCTGCTCACCGCCACCCGTGGCATCGTCCGCTGACAGCGCGCATCCGGGCATCGCGCTGCCCGGTGTGTCGCTGGCGATGGTCGCCGGCGAGGTGTCCGGCGACATGCTCGCCGCGCGCCTGATGGCGGGCCTGCGTCCGCAGCTGCCGAACGTACGCTTCCACGGCATCGGCGGCCCGCGCATGATCGAGCAGGGCCTGGTGTCCGACGTCCCGATCGAGACGCTCACCGTGCGCGGCCTGTTCGAGATCATCCCGCGCTACCGCGAGATCAAGGGCATCCAGAACCGCCTGCGCGACCGCCTGCTGGCCGAGCGGCCGGCCGCTTTCATCGGCGCCGACTACCCGGGCTTCAACCTCGGGCTGGAAGAGCAGCTGCGCGCCGAGGGCATCCCCACCGTGCACTTCGTCAGTCCGCAGATCTGGGCCTGGCGCGGCGGCCGCATCAAGAAGATCAAGCGCGCGGTCTCGCACATGCTGGTGATCTTTCCCTTCGAGGAAGCGATCTACCGCGCGGCCGGCGTGCCGGTGACCTATATCGGGCACCCGCTGGCCGAGATGATACCGCTGGCGCCGGATGTTGCGGCGGCGCGGGCTGCGCTGGGCATCGCGCCGGACGCGCGCGTGGTGACCATCATGCCGGGCAGCCGCATGGGCGAGCTGAAGTACCTGGCCGCGCCCTTCGTGGCGGCCGCGCAGCTGCTGGCCCGGCGCGACCCGAAGCTGGTGTTCATCGCGCCGATGGCCGGCGAGCGCCAGCGCGCCTACTACACCGAGATCGTGAACAAGGCCGGCCTGGCCGAGGTGCCGGTGCGCCTGGTGGAGGGCGAGGGCCGGTCGCACGCGGCGATCGCCGCCGCCGACGCGGTGCTGGTGGCCTCCGGCACGGCGACGCTCGAAGTGGCGCTGTTCAAGAAGCCGATGGTGATCGCCTACAAGGTCATGGAAGCGTCCTGGCAGATCATGCGGCACATGGGCTACCAGCCCTGGATCGGCCTGCCGAACATCCTGGCGCGCGAATTCGTCGTTCCGGAGTATCTTCAGCATGCGGCTACGCCGGCGGCCCTGGCCGACGCCGTGCAGCGCCAGCTGGACGACCCGGCCGGCAGGGAGGCGCTGGCGCGGCGCTTCCTGGACATGCATCATGGCCTGCTGCGCAACAGTGCCGAGGCGAGCGCGGACGCGGTGCTGCGCGTCATTGGACGTAGAAAGTCAACGAAGTGAGCAAAAAGAAGGTCAACCTGTATCCCGGCCTGCCGCCACGGCTGCGGCCGTTCACCGACGCCGACATCGTGTGCGGCGTGGACGAAGCCGGCCGCGGCCCGCTGGCCGGGCCGGTGTTCGCCGCCGCCGTGATCCTCGACCCGAAACGGCCGATCGAGGGCCTGCGCGATTCCAAGAAGCTGAGCGAGGCGCGCCGCGACGAGCTGGCGCCCTTGATCAAGGAACACGCGCTGGCCTGGGCCATTGCCGAGTGCTCCTGCGAAGAGATCGACACCCTGAACATCCTGCACGCGACCATGCTGGCGATGCGCCGTGCGGTGGAAGCGCTCTCGATGATCCCGACCATCGCCCTGATCGACGGCAACCGCTGTCCGCCGATGGAAATCCGCGCCCATGCCGTGGTCGAAGGCGACGACAAGGTCAACGCGATCTCGGCCGCGTCGATCCTGGCCAAGACCGCGCGCGACGCCGCGCTGGTGCAGCTGCACGCCCAGTATCCCCAGTACTGCTTCGACCAGCACAAGGGCTACTCGACCGCGCTGCACATCGAGCGCCTGCGCCTGCACGGCCCTTCGCCGGTACACCGCCGCTCGTTCGCCCCGGTGCGCGAGCTGCTGCAGCCCGACCTGTTTGCGGCATGAGGTCGGCCGCGTGAAACACATCTCCTCGCGCGACAACGCGTTCTACAAAGAGCTCAAGCAGCTCGCCACCAGTTCGCAGGCACGGCGCAAGGCCGGGCGCAGCCTGCTCGACGGCGTCCACCTGTGCCAGAGCTGGCTCGAACTGCGCGGCGCGCCCGAGCACTGCGTGGTGTCCGAAGGCGCCCTGGCGAATCCGGAAGTCGCGGCCATCGTCGCGCGCGCCGACGCGCTGCATGCGCCCGTGACCGCGCTGCCGGACGCGCTGTTCGGCGCCGTCAGCCAGGTCGAGCACGGCGTGCACGTGGTGTTCGTGATCGGCTCGCCGGAACCGGCGGCGGCCCCCGCCCTGGTGGAATCCAGCGTGCTGCTGGACGGCGTGCAGGATCCCGGCAACGTCGGTTCGATCCTTCGCAGCGCCGCCGCCAGCGGCATCAAGCAGGTCTACTGCAGCCCGGGCACCGCCTTCTGCTGGTCGCCCAAGGTGCTGCGCGCCGCGATGGGCGCCCACTTCGTGCTCGACATCTTCGAGAACATCGAACTTGCGCCGCTGGTGCGCGCGGCGAAGGTGCCGGTGCTGGCCACCAGCGGCTACGCGGCCGAGCGCCTCTACGATCTCGACCTGCGCCAGCCGGTCGCCTGGGTGCTGGGCCACGAAGGGCAGGGCGTCAGCGACGCGCTCCTGAACCTGGCCACGCACCGGGTCGCCGTCCCGCATGCCGGCAAGGTGGAGTCGCTCAACGTGGCCGCCTGCGCCGCGGTGTGCTTTTTCGAGCAGCTGCGGCAAACCCAGGCATAGACGCGGGCGCGGCCTCGGGTTAATCTGGCGCGAGTGTGTTGAGACGTAAGAATGGAGTAGAGATGGACATCGCGCATTTGCACTTCCTGGTGGCGGAAGCCGACGCGGCCCAGCGCAAGGCGCTGGTGGAACTGCTTGGCCAATTGGGCGCGAGCCGCGTCACCGACGTCCCGGACGGGCACCTGGCGCTGCAGCGGCTGGAGGCCGGCTTCACGCCCAGGGTGGACGTCGCGATCGTCGACCTGGCCCTGCCGGGCATGGATGGCCTGGAACTGCTGCGCCATGTCGGGGCGCTGTCCGCAGCGCCGGGCACCGGCCTGCGCCTGGTGGTCACCGGCGCCCAGCCGGCCGGCCTGCTGTTCTCGGTCGAGACCCTGGCCCAGGCCTACGGCGTCGACCTGCTCGGCACCATCGGCAAGCCGGTCACGGCCGCCAAGCTCAAGTCCCTGCTCGACAACTACACGCCGCTCGCGCAACAGCCCGAGCGCGTGGCCGGCCCGCGCTTCAGCTTCCAGGAAATCGGCATCGGCCTGCAGAAGCGCCAGTTCGAACCCTTCTTCCAGCCCAAGATCGAGCTGGCCACCGGCCAGGTGAAGGGCCTGGAGGCGTTCGCGCGCTGGCGCCATCCCGAGCACGGCGTGCTCGGCCCCGGCGCCTTCATCGATGCGCTCGAGCAGAACAACCGGGTCGACTTCCTCGACTGGAGCATGATCGAACTCTCAAGCGAGCGCTGCCGCTGGTTGCAGGACCAGGGCATCCCGGTCCCGATCTCGATCAACCTGGCCCCCGAGACGCTGGCGCATCCGTCCTTCGTGCGCCAGATCACGGCCTGCGTCCAGCGCCACCGGATCCTGCCGGAATACCTGACCTTCGAGATGCCCGAGTCCTCGGTGCTGAACACCGACCCCGCCTTCATCGAGCGCCTGGTGCGCCTGCGCATGATGGGTTTCGGCCTGGCGATCGACGACTACGGCACCGGCCGTTCCAACCTGCAGCTGTTAGCGCGCATCCCGTTCAGCGAACTGAAGATCGACCGCAGTTTCGTCGACGGCGCCTCCAAGCGCCGGCCGCTGGGCACGGTGCTGCGCTCCTACCTGGGCCTGGCGCGCAGCCTGGACCGCATGTCGGTCGCGGTCGGTGTGGAAACCCGCCAGGACTGGGACTTCCTGCAAAACCTCGGCTGCACCTATGCCCAGGGCTACCACATCGCCAACCCGATGGAAGCGGCCGCCTTCCCGGGCTGGCTGGAAGACTGGCGCCACTTCTTCTGATTGCTTCGGCATCCTCGAGCGTTATCGCGGCGGCTGACGGAATAAATCTGTCGATGAAGACGCCTGACAAAACCCGCTAATTACTCTGCAGGCAACAGCCGAGTACACTGAGCCGTGCCGACCGTCCGCTTTCGGCCCACAAGCAGACGTACGCAGACTTCGCGACCAAATAGTTATGCAAAAAATAAAAGTTTTTTGTTTTATGCTGTGCTTTACTTCGACGGTTTCGATCGCATGTCAACCGTCCGACCCTAAATTCTGGGAAGCGTCAGCGAACCGCGTGAAGTCAAATTTCGATGATGCGCAGTTCGTGGTGACCGCTGATGTCGTTAATGTTAAGAAAGTGTCTGTTGAGTCTCCCGCCGGTTCTGATTTCTGGACAGAAGTAGAACGAGCAAGGTTTCGTGTAGCACATGCTTTCAAGGGAAGCTTAAAGCCGGGGGATACGTTCCAGATCGACTCTGGCTTTTCGTCCTGTGCTCGTGGCGTCTTGGACAGCGAGTGGACTCCCCTACGGCCCCACAATTCGGAATACCCAAAACGTTGGCTCATCTATTTCACTCCATCGCCAGTATTGCCAGGGCCGGGACCACAACCGCCGCCGTTTGAAATCACAGCATCACCCCTTAGTAGACCGGCAAACTTGGCAACGTATGATATTGACATGCTCAAACGTTCTGCGGGTAAATGGAGAGACGGGATTAAGCACTGATTGCTGGACGAACAAGGGCCGAGTTCGGCCAAGAGCGGACATAGCGAAAGCATCTAAGGAGAACTAATGGCCGTTTGGCAGTACGACCTGTTCTTAGTCGGTGAGGGATCCACTCTTCCGCTTTTGAAGGATGATGGTTGGGAGCTTGCTCAACTTCCTGCAGCGTCAACGCTAAAGGCACAAGATGCCTTGACAGGCTCGATGGGCGATCCGTGGTTAATGATGGATGACTGGGTGGTCTTCGGGAACGAAGAGAGCACTCGCATTGACCTCATGTTCAACGAGGCAGACGAGGTGGAAATCCGCATTCGTCTTGGTGCGTCAGCGACAGAGGCCGACCTCGATGCTGTTTGCCACTTTACGCGTGAGTTACGTGGCAAGCTCTTTGATCCGGCAACGGGCGGACTGTTCCAAGCCGATCGCAGTTCATTGGCTTCTGCTTTGGCTTCGTCCCATGCAGTAGCGTTTTGCCAATCTCCGCTATCTTTTCTGCTACGGCGGTCAAGAGCCTAAACGGTTGCATGCCGAAGGTCTGCTATGGGTCCAGGCTGTGTAAAAACGTTGGACCGTGTAAACGAACCCGGCTGGGTAAACGTTGAGGAAGTATCTCATCACTGGGGTGCCAAATGAAGCGCTTTATCGAAGGCGAAGATCGTGGACAAGGCACGCT